>NZ_JAQWCQ010000009.1 GCF_028705895.1 Massilibacteroides sp.
AAAACTATCGTGTGGGCGGAAAAATCCAGTTAGATCTTACTCCAATAGAAGGACTTACCTTCACGGCGATAGCATCTCCTCAGTTTACTTCTTACAAAGAAAAAGATCATAAAAAGAAATATGAAGTATATCGTATAACGGGTGATCTAACATCTGGTTCCGGTTATTCATCCACCAATCTTAGCGAAAAACGTAACGACACATACAGCTTGACTATGCAATTTTTCGCTAACTATAAGTTACAAGTGAAACGACACTCAATCGGACTTATGGCTGGCTATGAAGACTATACCTATAAATGGGAAAATTTAGGTGCATCACGCACAAATTACAGTTTGGACAATTTCCCTTATTTAGACTTGGGACCGCAGGACTACCAATATAACAACGGTAGTGCCGGGCATAATGCCTATCGCTCTATTTTTGGGCGGATCATGTATTCTTGGGCGGATCGTTATATGTTACAAGCAAATATCCGTTCCGATGGTTCATCACGTTTTGCAGACGGCCACCGTTGGGGAACTTTTCCTTCCGTAAGTGCCGGATGGATCATTTCGGAGGAGGATTGGTTTAACAAAAGTGTGATTAACTATATCAAACTTCGTGGATCAATCGGACAATTAGGTAATGAACGTATCGGATCAGAATTCCCTTATCAAGCCAAATTAAGCTTTGGAACCGGGTTTATTCCTAATGCATCTACCGGAGTATCAGACGTGGTCCAAACGGCCTATCAAACGGATTATGCGTTCAAGAATATCACTTGGGAAACTACCACTACTTACGGTGTCGGTGCAGATATAACCTTATTGAGCAACAGACTGAGCACTTCAGTTGACTACTATTATAAGAAGACAACCGACATGTTGATGGAAGTCGGATTCCCTTCTTATTTCGGCTACAATGCTCCACAGAATAATGCAGCTGACATGCATACGAAAGGTTGGGACTTTGAGCTCGCCTGGAGAGATCAGATTAACGATTTCCGCTATGGTGTTAGTTTTAACATATCTGATTATCGCTCAAGAATGGGGTATATGGCAGATCGTCAAAATATCGATGGCGCCAAGATTACAGAAGAAGGTTCGTATTTTAATGAATGGTATGGCTACAAAAATTTAGGAATTATTTTGAATGAAGCAGCTATGTTAGACAAGGACGGAAATAAAATCGCTGTTTTGACAAATAATGATAAAGCAGGGAATATACGTTACCAAGATATTGATGGCGATGGCAAAATTACAGCGTCTAATGATCGCGTACGTTTAGGAAACTCTTTACCGGAATTGCAATATGGAGGATCTCTTTGGGCAGAATGGAAAAACTTTGATTTCAATTTATCCTTTCAGGGCATCGGACATCAGCTTGTTTACTGGTCATGGCCAGGTACGCCATTCAATTATCAAGCGTATGCAAGCCCACTGAATCTGATCGAAAGCCATTGGAGTCCTACTGCTACGGATGCTGAGAATGCAAAAGCGAAATATCCCAAGTTGACAACCAACAATACGAATATTTATGCCAAGAGCGACTTTTATCTTTTCAATGGGGCCTACATGCGCATAAAGAATATTACGTTAGGTTACACGATCCCGTCTGATATAACGAAAAAGTTCTTAGTCAATAATTTAAGAGTTTATTTCAGCGCAAATGATTTACCGGCTTTCTCAAAGTACCCTTCAGGATATGACCCTGAATGGAATCGTAGTAGCGACTTGATAATGTCATCTTATATTTTTGGACTGAATGTTTCATTTTAATTAGAGAATCCTGTTATGAACAAAATAAGCAAATATTTATTTACCGGAATAGTGGCAATAAGCATAACCGGTTGTGCCGACCTCGACCTGAATCCACTTTCGGAAGGTGCGAGCGAGAATTGGTATAAAGATGAAACCGAAATTGAGATGTCATTAAATGACTTGTGGCGTCCGGACTTCTTTCCTATCGATGCAATTGATTGGGATGACGATTTGTTAAATCGTAATGGTTCTAATGAAATCACCTTAGGAACGGTTACTTCACAATGGGGGACTGCTTCAAGTCGCTGGACTTCGCTTTACAAGTCCATTGCACGTGCCACGAAAGTGATCCAGGCGTTAGACAATGGAACAGCAATAGGTGTAAGTGAAGAGAAAGTGAAACAGTATAAAGGTGAGGCCTATTTTATGATGGGGTTTGCTTACTCTGAGTTGGCAACTTATTATGGTGACTGCGTATTAAACAAGGGTATGTCTTTGGATGAGGCTTATGCGGCTGTCCGTTCGCCGAAAAATGAAGTGTTGGCTTATGCATATGAATGTTTAGACAAGGCAAGAGAATATCTGCCTTTATCTTATTCTACTCAACAACGCCCAACAAAAGGAGCTGCTCTTGGCTTCAAGGCTCGCTTTGCGCTCTTCCATGGTGACTGGCAGACAGCTATTGACGCAGCAGAAGAATGTATGAATTTAGGGGTATATAAACTGCACAACAATTATCGTGAAATGTTTATGGCAAATAGTTCTTCTGAATTTATGTTCTACTTCAAAGGGGATTTAACCCTGAAAAAAGGATATGGCTTTATGGAAAACGTAAGAAATTTTGTTATTCGTAAAGTCGGTGGACACTGTAACCAAGGACCATCTTTGGAGTTGCTTTGTTCATACACTTGCACAGACGGTTTGCCAATCGACAAATCTCCGTTATACAATCCGAAGGATCCTTTTGCTAACCGTGACCCACGTATGGCAATGACTATCCAGCCATTCAAAACGAAATACTCTACAGACTACGCGGAATATGAACAGTCAAAGATTGATAAAACTTTTCCTGAAAAATATCCGGATTATATTACCCTCGGTTATGAATATAACCCAAGTCCATATGCAAATCAAGTGTATGAGGAGTCAACAGACAAGATGGTAGTGAATAATGATTCAAAGGCCTCAAACCAACACTCTGCTTACCAAGGTTTGATTATCCGCAAATTTGTAAAAGATGATTGGAAGGATTTTAACAACTATGGTTTAGTTGCAGACAACTGCTATCCTTACCTACGCTATGCTGAGGTATTAATGACCTATATTGAGGCAAAAAATGAATTAGGACAATGTACACAAGAAGACTTGGATAAAAGCATCAATTTGATTCGTGAACGTGCTTACAGAGGTTCTGGTATTGATTATCCTCGCGTAGAAGTAGCTTCTCAAGAAGCTTTGCGCAAAATCATACGTATGGATCGGCGTTCGGAATTTGCATTTGAAGGCCTTCGTTATCGTGATTTGTTACGTTGGAAGATCGCTGAGAAGTCGCATAACAAGTCAATGTATTACCTATCACGTGCTTGGTCAGGTTCTGCCAGTTGGAATGGCCTAACAGGTAGTGAATCGAACATTGAATTATCTTCAGACTTCAGCAAATTATTGAAAAACTGGGACGATGGTAATTTCCCTATCGGCGGCATACCTACAATTGATGAAAATGGGTTACCGGATCTTTCTCCCATGGAGACAAACGGATATATTACTACTTTCTACAAGATGTCTTTTGACGCAACTAAAAATTACATGTGGCCGATTCCTGCTAATGATATTTTAGTCAATGACAATCTGACACAAAATGAAGGCTACTAATATTTACTAATTAACACTCACCCCAATTGTAATACATATTACCAGAAAGGGTTTCAAATTACAAATGAGGTGAGTGTCATTATTGGGATAAAAGGAACTAAATATTCATATGACATGAAACAAAAAATTATATCTCTATTTGTTCTTGCCATTATTCTTTGTAGTTGTACTAAAACAGAAGAGAACATCAGAGAGGTTGATATATGCGTGTACGGAGGTACAGCCTCTGGTGTAATTGCGGCCTACTCTGCTAAAAAGATGGGCAAAACTGTTCTTCTTGTTGAACCGGGAAAATATCTGGGAGGTATGACTACAGGAGGCTTGGGATATACAGATATTGGAAACAAATATGCTGTGACTGGGCTTGCTCGTTTATTTTATAGAAGAATGGGTGATCATTATGGAAAGCTGGAACAGTGGTCTTTTCCTCCAAGTGTTGCCACTAAAGAGATTCAGCGTTTTGTTGATGAAGGTCAAGTTGATGTACTTTACCTACATCGAATTATTAAGGCAGAAAAAGAGAATAAAACGATAAAAAGCATTTTATTGGAACATTCCAAAGATACAAAGTCTCCAACTATTAAAATAAAAGCAAAACAATTTATAGACTGTACGTATGAAGGTGATTTAATGGCTCACTCTGGCGTTTCATATTTTGTAGGAAGAGAGGCCAATGATGAATTTGATGAAACATTAAACGGTGTACAGCTTTTAGATCAACATCAGTTCCCTGATGGCGTTGATCCTTATAAGATAGAAGGAGACCAAAACAGTGGTTTATGTTGGGGAATAAGTGATGCAAAATTACTGCCGGATGGGAGTGCTGATAAGGCTATTCAAGCTTATAATTTTCGTTTATGCTTAACCAATAATCCCGAAAATCGAAGAGCTTTTGAGAAACCCGAATCCTATGATCCTGAAAAATATGAATTATTGGCTCGCGCAATCAAAAAAATGCCATTAAATATTAATCTATTTCTGTTGATTAACTGGAATATGCCAGAAGCAAAACACGACGTTAACAACCGTGGCCCTTTATCAACAGACTTGATCGGAATGAATTTCGACTATCCGGAAGGAGATTACGAAACAAGAGAACGTATATGGAATGAGCATATAGAATATACTAAAGGTCTTCTATATTTTCTCACCAATGACGAACGTGTCCCTGAAGAGTTGAAAAAACAAACAAAAGAATGGGGATGGGCAAAAGATGAATTTACGGATAATGATAATTTTCCTCATCAATTATACGTCAGAGAAGCAAGAAGATTAAACGGAGAATATGTGATGACTCAACATAATTGTCAGGGGAACGAGACGGTAGGCGATGGAGTTGGCATGGCTGCCTACGGAATGGATTCTCACAATTGTCAACGTCTTGTGGTTAACGGTATGGTAAAAAATGAAGGTGATGTTCAATATCATGGCTTTGCACCTTATCCGATTTCTTACAGGAGTATTATTCCTAAGAAAGAAGAATGTGTAAACTTAACTGTACCTGTTTGTGTATCATCCACTCATATTGCTTTTGGTTCTATTAGAATGGAACCGGTTTTTATGGTTTTAGGGCAGTCTGCCGCCGTTGCTGCCTCTATGGCAATTGACAATAATTCCAGTGTTCAGGAAATAGATGTTAATGTTTTAAGAAAACGATTGAAAGAAGACCCATATCTTGACGGTTCTACTCCGGAGATATTAGTAGATGATACAGATATTGATAAAATCAGACAAAGAGGAAGATGGACAAAGAAAATCGGCAGTAACTATAAAACAAGTTATATGTGGTCCGGCAATGAGAAGCAAGACGTTAGTTTTTCATTCATTCCAATAGTAAAAAAGAAAGGAAACTATTCTGTCTATTTTTATTGTACATCAATAGCAGAATCTGAACTTCCGGAAATGTTATCCATAGATATACAGCACATTAATGGGATAAATTCTGTATCTTTCAGTCCTAAAGCTGAACGAGGAGGATGGGTACGTTTAGGCACATTTGCTTTTGCTGAAGGAAAAACAACTATTTCTGTAAATGGGAATAAAACGAATGGGCCTGCATTGGCAGATGCTATTCTTTTAGTCCCGGAAACGACAAATTAACCTTATAAATAGACAAGAACTAATACTCATGGTAACGAGAAGAGACTTTATTAAGATTACTGCGGCGGGCGGAGCGTTGATGTCTGTCGGGAAAGCAACGGAAGCGCATGCTACAATTCGTAATTATATGCCTGATGATGGGGTGGTTATGGAAAAGGAACGGAGGATTCCTCTTTTTACCGAAACAGATGTGGTGGTAGTTGGTGGTAGTTCGCGGGCGGTGGCTGCGGCTGTTGCTGCAGCAAAAACCGGCAGTAAAGTTTTTCTTGTGGCCGGAATGTCTTATTTGGGAGATGATATTTGTGGCTCTTTCTTATATGATCAGCAGAAAGGAGAGGCTTTGGATGCTGTGTTGGCTAAAAAGATTTTTCTCGGGAAAAAGATGCCGACTCCCTTACAGGTGAAAACCGTTTTAGAGAATGAACTGATCGATAATGGGGTTGATTTCTTATATAGTAGTTATATAACGAATATTTTGGAAGATGATACAGGCATGCCGGCAGGTGTTGTTATTGTGAACCGTTCCGGCAGGCAGGCCATTCGTTGCAAGGCAATTATAGACGCAACGCATACGGCAATGGTCGCCGGCTTAGCAGGAGGTAACTTCAAGGGCTTTATTCCGGGTAATCAATATTTTAATTTTACGGTAGTCGGTAATGCACCAAAGGATGACAGGAGTATATTGAAAGCGGAAACATTAGCTGTTCCTTTCTCGGTCAATAATAAAAACTATGCGCTCACTCGCTATACCTTCAATCTGCAACTGAAGGATCAATCTTATGCTTCTTTGGCCGAGATCGAACAGGTGATCAGGGATAAGACCTGGGATGCCGATCAGGTGGACAGTTCGGACTTGCTGTGGTATATTCCCTCCCAGAGTATTGTTAGTCAGGGCGAAGCAAACAAGCAGCTTGGTTCGGTTTATCCTTTTCCGGAAAAGAATATACAGCCAAAAGGAATAGATAATCTATGGGTATTAGGCCCTTGTGCGGATTTTGACCGCGATAGTGTTTCTTCCTGTATGCGTCCTGTGAAGGCGATGTTTCTTGGAGAACGGTTGGGAGAAATTGTCGGTGAAAAGGCTAAAAAGATGGCCATAGCATCTTCTTTAAAAGTTAAAACAAACAAAGCAAATGGCTCAGGTTATGGTGAGGTAAAAGAATTGCTTCAGCCGCTTCGTCCGCTTATACATAAAAGCTATGTGGACTCTCCTACGGGAGCTTTGCCTGTTCTTGGTGATTACGATGTAGTGGTTCTTGGTGGTGGAACGGCCGGCGCTCCTGCGGGTATTTCGGCTGCGAAGCATGGCGCTAAAACATTAGCGCTTGAGTATCTTCATGGTTTTGGAGGGCTTGGAACGTTGGGCTTGATCGGTCGCTACTGGGATGGTTTCCGTGGAGGTTTTTCTGCGGAGGTGGATAAAGGAGTTCGTGATATTGCACCCGCAGATCATCCTCGTCAGCTGAAAGACTGGAAAGATGCGGCTCTGTCGGATTGGAAACAGGAGTGGTATCGCCGTGAGATACGTAAAGCCGGAGGTGAAATCTGGTTTGGCGTTATGGGATGTGGCGCACTTATTGAGGGGAATCAGGTGAAAGGTATTATTGTTACGACCCCTTTTGGTCGCGGCGTTATCAGATCCAAAGTGCTTATTGACAGTACCGGTAGTGCTGATATGGCTATTGCAGCCGGAGCCGCCTTTGAATACACCGGGAAAAAGACTATTGCCGTACAAGGTGCTGGTCTGGGAAAGATGGATCCGGGAGATTATTATGTGAATAACGACTGGGCATTTATTGATGATACGGATATCATGGATGTATCTCGTATTTATGTACAGGCCAAAACAAAACTGGCAGGTCATTACGATCTGGTGAAACTTCCCCAGACAAGAGAACGAAGAAGGGTTGTAGGTGAATACACTGTTTCGGTTTACGATGTGATCAATAAGCGTCGTTATCCGGATACGATATCTTATCATCAAAGCTCGTTTGATACCCACGGAATGATTGTTGATCCGTATTTTATCCTTAGTCCGCCGATGGAGAGACATTCCATCTATAATGCGGATGTCCCTTTACGTAGTTTACTTCCTAAGGGACTGGAAGGTATTCTTGTGACAGGATTAGGAGCCAGTGCGCACAGAGATGCTATGCCGGTGATACGTATGCAGTCCTGTTTGCAGAATCAAGGTTATGCTGTTGGTTATCTCGCGGCAACTTGTTGTAAGGAAAATAAGTCTTTACGTAAGGTTGACATCAAAAAGATACAGCGCCATTTAGTTCAGGTTGGCAATCTCCCCGATCGTGTACTCTCGGATAAAGCATTTAAAGGATACAGTAAAAAAGAAATACGAGAAGCGGCAATTGGTGTGGTGAATGAATATAAAGGATTAGAGATACTTCTCTGTGACCCCGCCCAATCGCTTGTTGAACTCAAAAAACAAATAGCTGTCACCTCTGATTTCGAGACAAAAGTAATCTACGCCAGCATCTTATGTATTCTTGGTAATAGTGAGTATGCCAATATCCTTTCGGAAAAACTCAGTCGGAGCAAAGGATGGGACAAAGGATGGCATTATACCGGAATGGGACAATTCGGTATGAGTATGAGCCGGCAGGATGCTTTATTAACAGCCTTAGGTTATTCGCGCAACTCCGATCAATACGATATCGTTAAGGAAAAGGCACTAACGCTTGTTCCTGAAGATTATTTATCTCATTTCCGGGCTATTTCTATGGCTTCGGAATTGATAAAAAGCAAAGAGGCTGTCCCTGTTCTTGTCCAATTACTCACGACTCCGGGTATTCGTTATAATGTTATTGATTCGTACAAAACAGCAAGAACCTATACTGTGCCTGGGACGAACGATGTGAGCACACGTAATAAATCACTGAAAGAGTTACATCTTGCCCGTGCATTGTATTTGTGTGGTGATAAAGACGGTATCGGAGAACAAATTCTGACTCAATATGCAAATGGACTGGAAGGTCATTATGCCCGTTACGCTTACGAAGTGTTAACTAATAAATAAATAAACATCCAAAAGAACCATAGT
Organism: Massilibacteroides sp.; assembly: GCF_028705895.1. Classification (GTDB taxonomy): domain Bacteria; phylum Bacteroidota; class Bacteroidia; order Bacteroidales; family Tannerellaceae; genus Massilibacteroides. Next base: position 8,773 of record NZ_JAQWCQ010000009.1, read on the forward strand.
ATGAGAACACGATATGTCCTTTTTCCCTTGTTATTTATTTGTCTGAACTGTTTTGCACAAAAAAGTTATGATCTGGTTATTATTGGTGGTAATCCCGGAGGGATTATGGCGGCTATATCGGCTGCCCGGATGGGGAAAACATCGGTAATTCTGGAACGTACAGCATATATCGGGGGATTACCTGCGAATGGTCTGGGTGCGACAGATATTGCAACGAGAGCAGCTACAACCGGGTTGTTCCGTGAATTCGTGGACAGAATAAAACAACATTACATCGACACATATGGAGAAAACGCTGAACAAGTAAAGGTTTGTAGTGATGGTTATCATTTTGAGCCGTCTGTGGGGGCAAAAGTTTTCGATGAGATGCTGGGAGAGTATAAAGACAAGATTACGGTTTTGACTATGCGCCAGTTTGATGCAGATGAAGGGAATATCCGCATAGATAATGATCGCATACAAGCGATTCGCGTTCTCAATAGAACGAGTGGAGAGCAGGAAGAATATCGTGGAAGTGTTTTTCTGGATGCTACCTATGAGGGTGATCTTGGTGCGGCTGCGGGAATCCCTTTTCGTGTGGGACGAGAAGGGAAGAGCGAGTTTAACGAACCAGGAGCCGGACGGGTTTATAAGTATTGGGCAGGAAAGGAAGGAAGCGGCAGTACGTTTGATGCGGACAATGCTGTTCAGGCATATAACTATCGCCTCTGTCTGACTAATAATCCGAAAAACAGAGTTGACATTACTAAACCTAAAAATTATAATCGAGAAGAGTATGCATATATGATTGAGGATGTCTGGACAGGTAATCATACGCAATGGCAGATGGAGACTGTTACACCCGAAATGATGGAGGAGAACCGGAAACACATCAAGGCGGGTAATCCGACAAAAATACCCGGTGATGTATGGGGTATTGCTAAAATCACAAATATCGTGCATGTGCCCAATAAAAAGACGGATGCCAATAACCAGCATGCTACATTTTTGTCAACCGACTTACCCGAAGAAAACTGGGCATGGCCTACCTCTTCCTGGGAATGGCGCGATAAGTTTGCACAACGCCTCAGAGAATATATTGAAGGACTATTCTGGTTTGCACAAAACGACTCTGAATTGCCGTCTCATTTCCGCAAGGCGGCAAAAGAATGGGGATTGGCAAAAGATGAATATACCGACAACGGCAACTTTCCCCGTCAGGTTTACGTACGCGAAGGACGACGCTTTGAAGGTCTTTATTTCTTTACGGCAAACGATGCCTTACCGGTCACAACAGGAGCTCGGCCTCCTATTCATGCTTCCAGCATAACAGCAAGTCATTACGCGCTCGATTCTCATGCGGTACGAAAAAGAGAAAAAGGGCGAGTGCATTTAGACGGGTTCCTGAGTTATCCGTCCGCTGTTTATACCGTTCCCTATGGTGTAATCGTTCCGAAAGAGATTGATAATTTATTATTGCCCGTACCTGTATCCGGTTCGCATATCGGTTTTTCTACGCTAAGAATGGAACCTTGCTGGATGGCTTTGGGAGAAGCCGCGGGAATAGCTTCGGCAATAGCGATAGACAAAGAAGTAAAAATGAGAAATGTGCCCATTGAGGACTTACAGGAACAGTTGATAAGTCAGAAAGCAACTCTTTATTATTTCAAAGATGTAGAATATACCCATCCGGATTTCAAAATGGTAGAGGTGCTTGGTCTTAAAGGTTATCTGCCCGAATGGGAAGCACGCTTACAAGACCCGGTTGACAAAGAAACCTTGTCTCAATGGAAACGCCTCAGCAACCTGAAATTGGAAGAAGTTGAAGTTAATAAAACAACAAGATCTGCCGTTTTACGTATGATCTATCAAAAAACAGCAGAGTAAATCTGCTTTCGGATCACTAAAAAGCATATTATTCCTGCGCAATTCATTGATTAAGAAGAAAAATAGTTATTTTTGTTCTTATATAAGGATATTAGTGCATGAGAATATTGTTTGTCATAACGCTTTCCTTGCTGTTAGGTGCAAGTATTCCGGTTGAAATTTACTCAATCGGCCGGACTGAAATATCCTTTCCTCAAAAGCAAAATCCAAAGCCTGATGTAGAAATTTCTTTTGTAGATAACAGGCTGAAAGTGACTAATGCGACTATCGGAAGTAAGCTCGAAGTTTACAGTGTAGTTGGCGTGAAGGTACTTGAGATTGAGATAAAATACCCCTCGGGTGACTACTCCGTTAATCTTTCCAAAGGTTATTATATTGTGCGTCTTGGAGAGACTGTCCGTAAAATAGTGATTCGCTGATCAGTCTTTGTTGCCTTGTGAAAGATGCATAATTCGCTCTTTTTCGCTAAGTTTGCGGAACTAAAATTACTAATATCATTTATATGCAATTATCCATAGACCAAAAGGATATAGATAAGTTTCTTATGATCGGGGATAAGGTCTTGATCCGCCCGAAAAATCCAAATAGCCAGACGAAGTCGGGGTTATATCTACCACCAACCGTGCAACAGGGTGAAAAGATTCAATGTGGTTATATCATCAAAACCGGTCCCGGTTATCCTCTGCCCTCGCAGACGGAGGAAGAAGAAGTGTGGAAAAAGAAAAATGAAGAAGTCCACTATTTACCCCTTCAGGCGCACGAAGGAGATCTGGCTGTTTATCTACAAAATGCAGCTTATGAAATTAACTTTAACGAAGAAACATTCCTGATAGTTCCCCATTCTGCTATATTAATGCTGGTGAGGGATGAAGGATTGTTTGAATAAGGTGTGAAATAATAATTAGTACGAAAGATAGGAGCGATTGGAATGAATAAGATTGTAAAAAAAGAACATTTCTCGGCAAATGTAGTAAAGTTGGTCGTTGAAGCGCCACTTATTGCCCGTGCAAGGAAAGCGGGTCACTTTGTGATCGTGAAGGTGGGAGAGAAAGGGGAACGTATTCCCTTGACGATAGCCGGGGCTGATGTACAAAAAGGAACAATTGATCTGGTGATTCAAGGTGTCGGTGCTTCTTCAAAGAAGATATGTGCTTTAAATGAAGGAGATTATATCACAGACTTAGTAGGCCCGTTAGGTCAGGCAATGCATATTGAAAAAGTAGGAACGGTAGTTTGCGCTGGTGGTGGTGTAGGTGTTGCTCCTTTGTTGCCTATTGTGGAAGCGTTTCACAAAGCGGGAAATCGTGTGATTGTAGTGTTGGCTGCCCGTACTAAAGATTTAGTGATTCTCGAAGAGCAGATGAAAGCAAACTCGGATGAAGTAATTGTTATGACGGACGATGGCTCTTATGGGAATAAGGGTTTGGTTACGAATGGGGTGGAAAGCGTTATTAACCGTGAGAAGGTTGATCTGTGTGTAACAATCGGACCGGCGATTATGATGAAGTTCGTTGCTGCACTTACGAAAAAATATAATGTACCTACATTAGCTTCTTTGAATACGATCATGGTGGACGGAACGGGAATGTGCGGTGCGTGTCGTATTACGGTGGGCGGACAAACGAAGTTTGTTTGCGTAGATGGTCCTGAATTTGACGCTCATCAGGTAGATTTCGATGAAATGCTGATGCGCTTAGGAGCATATAAAGAACTGGAAAAATAAAAAGAGCCTTATGACACAAGAAGAGATAATAGCTGCGCGTCGCGCAGAATCGTGGAGAGACGAACTTCGCAGAAGCAAAAAAGCAAAAGAACGCATGGATTTAGTCCGTGTGAAAATGAATGAATTAGATGGCGAATACCGCAGCCATAATAATGAAGAAGTGAATCTTGGTCTGACGAAGGAACAAGCCATGTTGGAGGCTCAACGTTGTTTAGATTGCGCTAACCCTACTTGTATGACGGGCTGTCCGGTCAGTATCAATATCCCGACCTTCATAAAATATATTGAAAAGGGAGATATCCTGGCGGCTGCCAGAACGTTGAAAGAGACAAGTGCACTTCCGGCTGTCTGCGGACGTGTTTGTCCGCAGGAGAAACAGTGTGAAAAGCATTGCATCTATACACAAAAGATGAAGAAAGAGGCCGTTGCCATCGGCTATCTGGAACGTTTTGCTGCAGATTATGAACGGGAGAGCGGAAACATTTCTGTGCCCGATATCGACACCAAGAACGGAATTAAAGTAGCCGTTATCGGCTCAGGCCCTGCAGGATTATCTTTTGCGGGTGATATGGCAAAAAGAGGTTTTGACGTAACCGTATTCGAAGCATTACACGAGATAGGCGGTGTATTGAAATACGGTATTCCCGAATTTCGTTTACCGAATAAGATCGTTGACGTAGAAATTGATAGTCTCCGTAAAATGGGTGTTGCATTCATAACGAACTGTATTGTCGGGAAAACAATCAGTTATGACGATCTTCATGCAGATGGCTTTAAAGGAATCTTTGTAGCCAGTGGTGCCGGATTACCTAATTTCATGAATATTCCGGGAGAAAATCTGGTAGGAGTAATGTCTTCCAATGAATATCTGACGCGTGTAAATCTGATGGATGCTGCTAATCCGGAAAGTGATACACCTGTTTTAATCGGGAAAAAAGTGGCCGTAATCGGTGGAGGTAATACAGCGATGGACTCTGTTCGTACGGCCAGACGTTTAGGTGCCGAACGTGCAATGATCGTTTACCGTAGAAGCGAAGAAGAAATGCCTGCCCGTCTGGAAGAAGTTAAGCATGCAAAAGAAGAAGGTGTTGAATTCCTTACATTACATAATCCGATCGAATACTTAGGAAACGAGCAGGGACGGGTAAAACAAATGCGGCTTCAGAAGATGGAACTCGGAGAGCCGGATGCTTCAGGAAGAAGGAGCCCTATACCTATTGAAGGAGCTATCGACACGATAGATGTAGATGAAGTAATCGTCAGTGTGGGGGTTTCTCCCAATCCACTTATTCCGCGTGCCTTTGGCGGTCTGGAGGTTACCCGTAAAGGAACAATCGTTGTAAGTGAAGACAGCATGCGTTCAGCTTTAGCTGATGTTTATGCCGGAGGCGATATTGTCCGCGGAGGAGCTACCGTAATCCTTGCCATGGGAGACGGACGCAAAGCAGCGGCAGCAATGGCAGAGAATTTATTGAAAGAATAATCCCTCTATACAAAAAAAGATTTACACCTACCTTAAAATCAATTTAGAGGTAGGTGTAAATTCATTTAGACCTACCTCTATTCCCAAGTAGTCTTTATCTGTTGTCTGTGATGCATGATTTGCTCCATATTTTCCAATGCCCACGACGAAAGTTGGTTGATATGCGGCAGCAGACTTTGTCCGAGTTCTGTCAGTTCGTATTCTACGCGGGGCGGTATTTCAGGATAAAGCGTACGTTCCACTAAACCATCAGACACAAGAGAACGCAAAGTTGTTGTCAGCATCTTCTGAGAAATATTCCCCAACGACCGACTGATTTCATTAAATCTTAGCCTTTCACCCTCGCCCAATAATAAAATAACCAAGACCGACCATTTATCTCCAATCCTGGAAAGAATGCAACGCACCGGGCAATGTTCTGCATTTGAATATTTTTTCAATAATTCTTCATTCATAACTCTCTAATAATGACTATTTCTAACTTTTCAGTAACCTGCTTACCGTTTGTTAACCTCTTGTACATCTAAAATAATATTTCGTACTTTGGTTTACAAAAGTAACTAACATGTTGTTTGTTTACTAATTTTTATTCAAAAAAACAGTATTAATAAAGAGTTGTATCAGATATGAAAACGATTATTATTTTAGCTCACCCTAACATTGAGAGTTCCGTTGTAAATAAAAAATGGATTGACGCATTAGCAAAATCTAACCCTGAAGTAACAGTTCATAATTTGTATCAAACGTATCCTGACTGGAAAATAAATGTTGACGCAGAGCAACAACTATTAGCGCAACATGACCGTATTATTTTTGAATATCCGGTTTATTGGTTTAATATGCCACCGCTATTAAAGAAATGGTTCGATGAGGTTTTGACCTACGGATGGGCTTACGGCCCTAAATACAGTTTAGAAGGAAAAGAGTTTGGTGTTGCCATATCAACCGGTGGTGTAGAGGATGCCTATAAAGCAGGGGGAGCAGACTCCTACCCTATCACTACGTTTATCTCTCAGATTGAAGCAAGTGCAAAATATTTGCATGCAAATTATCATTCTTACCATGTATTTCATGGGGCACTTTCATCTGATGCCACAGAACGCTTGGAAGAAAACGCAAAGGCCTTTGTTAAATTTGTAACAGCCGTTTAGGAAACATATAATAGCCGTTCAGAAAATCCAATCCGAACGGCTATTATCAGCTAAAATAACGTTGTTAGTCTTGTTCTTTTTTAAGGATATATTTATCGGCTAAATTACCCGTAATTCTTTCTCCTTCCATATCTAATTGGAAAAGTTGGTTTTCACCGACAAAGTATTTGTTCGGAGCATCCGCAACACCAACTAATTCGATCGTATTGCCGGCTTCATTCCATGAGTACGTACCTGATTCTTCAAAGAAGGGCGAATTCTCTTTCCCCAGATATCTCGTCTTCTTAGTAAACTGATCTTCTGTTTCTATAACCAATATTGTCTCTATTCCTTCGCAATCACCGCAGGGTAATATGCCTTTATATGTACCCACGTAATCAAGAGAATTTTGGGCATTATGACCATCAGGAACGGGGGCAACTTCTGTTGCAGGAGGCGTTGTGGCGTTTGTGTCATCGGCTTGTTTTGCCTTTTGTCCACAACTAACGAAAATCAATATAAATGCAAAAAGGCTGATTTTTTTTAGCATAACTTCTTCTTTTTATTTGTATAAATGTTGAATTGAAACATCCAAATATATGAAATAAATACAAACTCAAAACGGATAACGTGTTGTAACTTTGGGCAGAATGTCTTACTTTTGTCCTCAATAAAAAAATATAAATATAAATCACAACAAAAATACTTATGGCAACAACTGCTGATTTTAGGAATGGTATGTGTCTTGATATTGATGGTACTTACTATTTCATTGTTGAATTTCTTCATGTAAAACCGGGTAAAGGACCTGCTTTTGTACGTACGAAATTAAGAAATGTGACTACCGGACGTATCTTGGACAAGACATGGAACTCGGGAGTTAAGGTAGAAGAAGTTCGTATTGAACGTCGTCCGTATCAATATCTGTATAAGGATGATATGGGGTATAATTTTATGCACCCTGAAACATTCGAACAGATTTCAATCCCGGGAGAAACCATTGAAGGTGTTCAGTTTCTGAAAGAAGGGGATGCAGTTGAAGCGATGGTACATGCTGCAACGGAAACGGTATTGACTTGTGAACTTCCTGCTCATGTGGTTTTGCAAGTTACCTATACAGAACCGGGTATTAAAGGAGATACGGCAACAAATGCAACAAAGCCGGCTACGGTAGAAACGGGTGCAGAAGTACGCGTTCCTTTATTTATTAATGAAGGAGAAAAAATTGAAATCGATACGCGTGACGGTTCATATATCGGACGTGTTCGCGACTAATTTATAGCATAAAAAAACAACAAAACTCCTGTTCGGCTTTTCGGACAGGAGTTTTTTATAACCAACAACCTGACTTCCTATGAATAATGAGACACTATCCATTAAAGAATGGGCAGAGGAAGACCGCCCGCGAGAGAAAATGCTACTCAAAGGCCTGCCCTCACTCAGTGATGCCGAATTGATTGCAATCCTGATCGGATCGGGGAATAAGAATGAAACGGCCGTCCAACTTGCCCAACGTATCCTACTTTCTGTAAATAACAACCTGAATGCACTGGGGAAACGTTCTGTTAAAGAACTGATTTCAGGTTTTAAAGGAATTGGCGAAGCAAAAGCAATCACGATTTGTGCTGCTCTGGAATTGGGAAGACGAAGGGCAAAGACGGAACCCGAGGTTAGGGATATAATCAGAAGCAGTCGCGATGGGTATCAGTTATTCTATTCTTTACTCTGCGACTTACCACACGAAGAACTCTGGGTAGCTTTGTTGAACAGGAGCGGAAAAGTGGTTGAGAAAACCCGTATCAGTCAGGGGGGTATATCAGAAACAACGGCCGATTTACGTATTATTCTGAAAGCTGCTGTGACAAATCTGGCTTCGGGCATTATCCTTTGTCATAACCATCCGTCAGGAGCATTACAACCAAGCAATCTGGATGATGCACTTACCCGCCGGCTTGCTTCTTCAGCCAAATTGCTTGATATTCGTCTTTTAGACCATCTTATTATTACCGACAGCGGCTATTATAGCTATGCCGACGAAGGTCGCATTGAGGAATAAACATTTTCCGTTTTTCGTGGGTTTATTGTATGTAAACTATTTATTTATCTTTGCATATAAAAGAAAACAATATGGAAAATGAATTCCTTCAAACCGAAGAAGCTATCGTAGCGATGCTTAAAACGGTATATGACCCGGAGATTCCGGTAAATGTCTATGATCTCGGTCTTATATATTATGTGGATGTGGACAAGGATAAGAATGTCCGTATCGAAATGACACTGACCGCGCCTAACTGTCCTGCCGCTGATTTTATTGTGGAAGACGTACGCATGAAAGTTGAGTCGGTAGATGGGGTAAGATCTGTGGAAATCAACTTAGTATTTGAACCCGAATGGGATAAAGACATGATGTCCGAAGAGGCAAAATTAGAGTTAGGTTTCCTCTAAGAGGCTAGTTGTTGACCATGGAAAAACAAAGAACAAAGATCTACTTCGCCTCGGATGCGCATTTAGGCGCTCGTTTTCATAAAGATCCTTTAGCCGTTGAGCAGCGGTTGACTCGTTGGCTTGAATCCATCCGCCAGGATGCGGCAGCCATTTATTTTCTCGGGGATATGTTTGACTACTGGTACGAATATAAATATGTCGTGCCAAAGGGGTTTGTTCGTTTCCTCGGCAAAGTGGCCGAACTGGCTGATGAAGGAGTAGAAATCCATTTTTTTATCGGGAATCACGATATCTGGATGTTCGACTATTTGGAAAAAGAAATCGGCGCGACTATCCATAGGGATGTGCTAACGGTTGATTTACTGGGAAAGAGGTTCTTTCTCGGACATGGTGATGAAGTGGATTACAGAAAACGTAGCTTTCGTCTTATTCGTGCCGTGTTCCGTAATAAATTCTGCCAGTGGCTTTATGGAGGTATTCATCCGAGGTGGACGTTCGGCTTTGCATTAGGTTGGTCGCACAGTAGTCGCAAAAGCGGTCTGCAAAACGAATACGCTACAAAATATCAAGGTGAGGATTCCGAATACCTTGTTCTTTTTGCCAAGGATTATCTGAAAATTCACCCAGATATTAATTTCTTTATTTTCGGCCATCGGCATATCATGCTTGACCTGATGCTCTCACGCACCTCCCGCCTGCTGATCGCAGGCGATTGGATGCAATATTTCTCCTATATCGTTTGGGATGGTGAGAACTTGTCCCTCGAACAATTCGAGGTTACCAGATAACGACACGTTCTGCCGGATCAAGGAACATCGGATCAGATGCTTTGATGCCGAACGCGTCGTAGAATGTTTCGATGTTCCGAAGAGCTGCATTTACTCTCCATTTACCCAAAGAGTGAACATCAATCTTCGTCAACCGAAGGATTTCTTCATCACGTATATTCTGTCCCCATAAGGTAGCATAGCCAAGATAAAACCGTTGATCGTTGGTAAAACCATCAATAGGAGCAGGCGTTTCTTTTCCCTTCAGAGAGTTCTGGTATGCCTGATAAGAGACAAGAAGACCACCATGGTCAGCAATATTCTCGCCTAAAGTATAACGTCCGTTAGCATGAACGGTATCCAGAACAAGGATATTGTCATACTGTTTTACTAATACGTCTGCACGCTCTGTAAAACGTTCAGCATCTTCTGCCGTCCACCAGTCGGTCAGATTCCCCTCTTTATCATAATTCCGTCCTTGATCGTCAAAACCGTGCGTCATTTCATGTCCGATCACCACACCGATAGCGCCATAATTCACAGCATCATCCGCATCCGCGTTAAAGAAAGGAGGTTGCAAGATCGCCGCCGGGAAACAAATTTCGTTAGTCGTCGGATTATAATACGCATTTACCGTTTGCGGACTCATATGCCAACGCGTTCTATCTACCGGTTTATTAATATCAGCCAATTGATACTCCATATCGAAGATCGAAGAACGACACACATTAGTCCAATAAGAATCCGGTTGGATATCCAAACCGCTATAATCACGCCATTTGTCAGGATAACCTATTTTCACAGCAAAAGAAGCTAATTTTTCTTCTGCCTTCGCTTTTGTTTCGTCTCCCATCCAGGTCAGCTCACGGATTCGTTCGCCTAAAGCCTGTTGCAGGTTATTCACTAAAGTCAGCATTTTTTCTTTCGAAGAAGCCGGGAAATATTTGGTTACATACATCTGCCCTACTGCTTCACCCAAAGAACCGTTCACTGTATTCAATGCCCGCTTCCAACGCGGCTGTTGTTCTTGTTTTCCGGAAAGCGTCTTTCCATAAAAATCGAACGATGCAGCCACAAAATCATCACTCAGATACGGAGCGGCAGCATTCAATAAATTATAACTCAAATAATACTTCTGTTCCTCAAGCGTTTGATTCTTGAACACCTTATCAAGATTGACAAAGAAATTCAATTGCTTAGGATCCAGATCGGTTACATCCTTCACTCCTAAACCTGCAAAGAAAGCATCCCAATTCATCCAGCCTGCTTTGCTTTTAAAATCAGCGTAGGACATTTTATTATAGTTCTTCTGAGAATCGCGTAAAGCCTCACGGGTATAAGATACTTCCGCAATACCTGTTTCCGTTTTCATAACGGCCTCAGTTGCAGCAGTAGCTTGTTCTGCACTAAAGCCGGCTAAAGTGAACAACTTATTAATATAGACCTTATACGCGTCACGAATACTTTCCATATTGGCATCAGCTTGAAGGTAATAATCCCGATCGCCCAAGCCTAATCCTGCCTGATAGAGCTGAATAATATTCATGGAACTATTCTTCTCATCAGCAGAAACAAAGAATGCAAAATAGGGATAAGCACCTTCCCTCTGTAAGGTGGCGATCATAGAAGCAACACCATCAGTATTTTCGATTGCGGATATAGCGTCCAATTGTTCTTTAACCGGAGTAGCTCCTTCCGAGTTCAGTTTTACGCTGTCCAGCCCAAGAGCATATAACGTAGCGATCTTATCACCGATACTTCCCTTTTCGTGCTGAGTGGAACTGAGCTCTTCTATCAAATCACGTAATTGTGTCTGATTGTCTTCACGAAGTTGATCAAATGTCCCAAAGCGGGCATATTCGGGTTTCAACGGATTGTTCTTAATCCAACCTCCGCATGCATATTGATAAAAATCCTCACCCGCAGTAACTGTGGTATCCATATTAGCCGGATTAAAGGCTAAAACTTTCGTCTCTTTTTGTGGGGAAGAACAACCGGCCAAAGCGACAACGCTTGCAGCCAAAAGTGGTAACATTTTATTATTCATTATTCTACTTACTTTAAAGTTCTATTATTGAGATGTAAAATTAATATATTTTTAACTCCTTTTGGAAATGAGCATGATAAAATAAGGGCGGATCCAAACGATGTCAGAGCCGCCCCGGAATCTAATCCTTTAGTGTAAGCTGTGAGGATTAGTAACAATTATTGTTCATTGGTCAGTATTTCCATTGTGTCAGACGCAATCATAAACTCCTCATCTGTCGGAACGACCATGACGGTCACTTTGCTGTCTGGTGCGCTGATAACCATTTCCTGGCCGCGCATTTTATCATTCTTTGCTTCATCAAGTTTGATTCCCATGTATTCCATGTTGCGGCAAACTTCAGCTCGTGTACTCCATTGATTCTCTCCTACTCCACCGGTGAACACTAAAATATCCACTCCGCCAAGTGCTGCGGCATAAGCTCCGATATATTTTTTGATGCGGTAATTATATACCTGAAGAGCAAGGATTGCCTTTTTATCTCCTTCGGCAACGGCTGTTTCAATCTCACGCATATCAGAAGAAATGCCTGAAAGGCCAAATACCCCACTTTGCTTATTGATCAGGTCGGACAAACCTTTTGCATCAAGTCCTTCCTTATCCATAATAAAAGAAAGAGCACCGGCATCCACGTCTCCACAACGTGTTCCCATCAACAGTCCTTCAACCGGAGTAAGTCCCATAGAAGTATCTACACTTTTTCCGTCTTTGATCGCTGTGATCGAACCCCCATTACCGATATGAGCCGTAATAATACGTTGTTTCTCGTAAGGCACACCTAATACGTCACAGGCTCTTTTGGAAACATACCTGTGACTTGTTCCGTGGAATCCGTAACGGCGTATTCCGTATTTCTTATAAAGAGAATAAGGCAAACCGTACATATAAGCATAATCAGGCATAGTCTGGTGGAAGGCGGTATCAAACACCCCTACCTGACGGATACCCGGAATCAACGTACTCATAGCACGTATTCCTTTTAGATTCGGGGGATTATGCAGAGGAGCCAGGTCAATACATTCTACCATCTTGGCAATTACATCGTCTGTAATTTCCACACTGCTGTTGAATTCTTCTGCTCCGTGTACTACACGATGTCCAACAGCCCCGATTTCATCGTATGATTTGATGCAACCATATTTTTCGTCCGTCAGAATGCTAAGGATAAACTGAATTGCCGCATTGTGTTCAGGCAATTCTTTTTCCATGACTATCTTTTTATCGTCCGGCAATGTGAATTTGAGGAATGATCCTGGTAACCCGAGTTTCTCAACTCCTCCCTGAGCCATCACCTCCTGTTTTTCCATGTCAAACAACTTATATTTGACAGATGAACTTCCACAGTTCAATACCAAAATTTTCATTTCTTTCTTTTTATGATTACTTATTAATTGCCTTTGCTCCGATCGCCTGGTTTACCGTAATTGCGACCATATTATAAATGTCGTCAGCAGAACAACCTCTTGAAAGATCATTTACGGGAGCAGCCATTCCCTGAAGAATAGGCCCTACGGCTAATGCATTTCCCAAACGTTCTACTAATTTATAGGCAATATTACCAACTTCAAGAGTCGGGAAAACCAACACATTTGCGTGACCGGCAATTTCACTGCCCGGAGCTTTCTTTTGTCCGACAGCAGGAACAAGCGCAGCATCTGCCTGCAACTCTCCGTCTATTTTCAATTCCGGAGCCATCTCTTTAGCAATGCGGGTAGCTTCGACTACTTTATCTACCATTTCGTGAGAGGCACTGCCTTTTGTTGAGAAACTCAACATGGCTACGCGTGGCTCTACACCTACAATATTTTTCGTTGTGCTTGCTGTCGATATGGCTATCTGTGCAAGTTCCGGAGCTGTAGGATTCGGCATAACAGCGCAGTCAGCAACGACTACAATGCCATCTTCGCCATATATTTTATTCTGAGTAAAAAGCAAAAAGGCTCCTGATACGCAACTGATACCGGGGGCTGTTTTGATAATCTGCAACGCGGGACGAAGCACATCTCCTGTCGTATTTTCTGCACCGGCTATTTCTCCGTCAGCATCACCGGCTTTAATAATCAGACAAGCAAGATATAGCGGATTCTCTACAAGAGAAGCTGCTTTTTCCGGAGTCATTCCTTTTTTCTCACGTAGTTTCAGCAGTATATCTGCATATTCCTGTTTCTTTTCATGAGATTTAGGATCAATCAAAGTTGCCTTTGAAATATTAGACAACTTTAATTCATTGGCTTTTTTCCTGATCTCGGCAGGATCACCGATTAGAATAATTGTGGCAATTTCATCAGCAAGCAGACGGTCGGCTGCTTTTAACGTACGCTCTTCCAACCCTTCCGGCAGAACAATACGTTGTTTGTTTGATTTTGCACGGGCGAAGACATCTTGCATTAAGTCCATAACAAGGAGATTATTTTATATTATTTTAGATTTTTTGCGTTGACGCCCACAAAAATACACAATAATGCAATATGGAGTTTGCAAAATGAGGCATACTTTTACACCTCTACTTGCCAGATTTAGAATATTTAACAGTAGTTCTTCACTTCTCTTTCACCCGTAAGAATTTGTTGTAAATCTTCAACACTTACACCAATCTCAATCTTTCCGTTATGAGCTATGGAAATCTTCCCTCTTTCTTCGGAAACAACAATAACAAGAGCATCCGTTTCCGTAGATAGTCCTAAGGCTGAGCGATGTCTTAATCCGAAATCTTTGGGAATATCCATTCGCTGGGCAACAGGCAGAATACATCCTGCCGCACGAATCTGATTACCGGCAATTATCATTGCACCGTCATGAAGCGGACTATTCTTAAAGAATACATTTTCAATAAGGCGGGCATTAGGGTCTGCGTTAAACATCTCACCGGTATGTATGTACATGGACAAATCCATGGCTTGTTGTATAGCAATCAGGGCTCCGGTTTTTTTCTTTGCCATGTTCATGCAAGCTAACACAACAGGAGCTACGTATTTCTTTTCATTTTGAGCCGGAGAATTATCGGGGGTAAACAATTTGGTAAGGAATTGCCAACGTCTATGCGAGCCGAGCATAACTAAAAAGCGTCGTATTTCATCTTGAAAAAGCACCACAAGTACTATAAAACCAAAACTTACGATCTTGTCCATTATAGCACCGAGCAGTCTCATTTCCAGAATCTGAGAAACGACAATCCAAAGAACAATAAATGATACGACTCCGCTGAAGATAGAGATGGCTCCGGAGTTCTTCATCAATTTGTAAGTTTGGTATAAGAGGAAAGCGACAAGCGCTACGTCAATCAGGTCTTTTATGCCAAAGTGCATCCACATAATCAAAGTGCATTAGTATATTTTGAAACAAGACGAACAGCCTCATGGGCTGCTCTCACATCATGTACACGGAGTATATCTGCTCCGTTCATCAAGGCGATTGTGTTTAATACGGTCGTACCATTAAGACTTTCTTCCGGAGTAGTTTCCAGAAATTTATAAATCATGCTTTTCCGCGATATTCCCACAAGAAGAGGCAATTCCAGCAACGAGAAATCGTTTAAATGATGCATCAACCGATAGTTCTGATCTAAAGTCTTGCTGAATCCGAATCCGGGATCTAAAATAACATCATTCACGCCGGCAAGATGTAGCTGTCTGACTTTTTCTGCAAAATAGATCAGCATTTCACCAATCAGATCGTCGTATTTCGTCTGCTGTTGCATGGTTTGCGGCGTACCTCTCATATGCATCAGGACATAGGGAACTTGCAACTGGGCAATAATATCAAACATGTTTTCATCTAACTGTCCTCCTGAAATGTCATTGATTATGGAGACACCATATTCTTCAACACTACGACGTGCTATTCCGGACCGGAACGTATCCACAGAAATAATAGCGTCGGGATAATGCCGGTTTAATATAGTAAGAGCAACGGACAATCGCCTCATCTCTTCTTCTTCATCAACAAGCAACGCGTCCGGACGCGAAGAGTAGCCTCCGATATCGATTATTGCTCCTCCCTCGGAGAGTATCGTTTGTATTCTTTCTTCAATCTCTTTTTCGGTCTCTTTCCGACTTCCTGAAAAGAATGAGTCTGGGGTAACATTTAGAATCCCCATAATTACAGGCTTATCTATAGGTGTGATAACACCCTTAATATTGAGAGACTTATAATTCATTAAACCGATGATTGATAAACTAACTATTACAAAAGTACGTAATTATTATAATATGCTTTACATTTGCCCTTAATTAATAACATCAACATAGATAACCCCTTTATGACTATTCCTGAATTATACCAATTGTTTATTCATCATCCGCAAATAACTACTGATAGCAGAAACTGTCCGAAAGGTTCTTTGTTTTTCGCTTTGCGAGGCGACAAATTCGATGGGAACAACTATGCAGAGCAAGCGTTGTCTATTGGTGCCGCTTATGCGGTAATTGATAATCCGGAATCTTATTCCGGAGAACGGACTATTCTGGTGGAAGACAGTCTTAAGACCTTACAACAATTAGCTCATCATCATCGGAAGGTACTTGGAATACCGGTAATCGGCATCACGGGAACAAACGGAAAGACGACAACGAAAGAGTTGATAGCAACCGTGCTTTCGTCTAAGTTCAACCTGCTTTATACCGAA
This sequence comes from Massilibacteroides sp., assembly GCF_028705895.1. Taxonomy (GTDB): domain Bacteria; phylum Bacteroidota; class Bacteroidia; order Bacteroidales; family Tannerellaceae; genus Massilibacteroides. The sequence goes on from NZ_JAQWCQ010000009.1 coordinate 24,858, forward strand.
GGGAATCTGAATAACCAGATTGGTGTGCCGCTTACTTTACTGAAACTTAACCATGATCACGAATTAGCCGTTATTGAAATGGGCGCAAGTCATCCGGGCGATATCGCCGAACTGGCCGCGATTGCGATGCCTAATTACGGTATTATAACGAACATCGGGCATGCTCATCTGGAGGGATTTGGTTCAATAGAAGGTGTTACTAAAACCAAAGGCGAATTATATGATTTCCTGCGCAAAATAAAAGGGATCATCTTCATAAATAAAGACGACAAACGATTGCAGGACATTGCGAAGGGGTTAGAGCAGGTGACATACGGAGAGGACGAAACGTCTTTTGCATCGGGACATGTTGTAGATAATACCCCGTTTCTTGTTTTCAACTGGAAACAGCAAGGGAAAATACATACGGTTGAAACGCACCTCATCGGAGAATACAATTTAGACAATCTCCTGGCGGCAGTTGCAGTGGGACGGTATTTTAAAATTCCGGCAGAACGGATAAGTCGTGCGATTACAGCTTACGAACCAACGAATAAACGTTCTCAGTTACTCAACACGGATCACAACACATTAATTGTTGATGCATACAACGCGAATCCGAGCAGTATGAAAGCTGCATTGGAGAACTTCAATGCACTTAAAGTAAGCCCTAAAGCCATAATATTGGGAGATATGTTTGAACTTGGAGAGACATCATTAGCAGAACATGCAGGCATTGTAGATTTAATAAAAACCGGCAAGTATGACAAAGTTTTTCTCTGTGGTGATCATTTTGCTCAGACAGGAAAGACTTACCAAACCTTCCCGACGACCAACGAACTGCTCACTTATTTGAAAGAGAACCCTTTAACAGGCTATCATATCCTTATTAAAGGATCTCGTGGCATGGCATTAGAAAAAGCCATATCTGTATTATAAAACACCCATCGGCAGGATTAAACAGTCACTGATTCAGCTCCGTTAACCGGCATTTTTTCTTTGTTGAAAATCAACAACAAAATCAGCACAAAAATATAAAGGTTATTTTCGGAAATATAAAGGATATTTTTGCAAAAATATCCTTTATATTTTTTTATTTATTTTATTGTCGCTGAAAACTCTTTATTACCGGCAGATGTTTCCTTGTCTTTTTCATAATTGGGGTGATAAACTCCTGCAGGCAAATCAGACAAGGTGTAATTATTCGCCGAGCGAGCCGCGTTAATCGGATTTGTTGCCGCCGTTGCCAGTGCATCGACAGCCATTCCGACAAGCATTCCCGCTAACCCTCCGCTCGTATTGTTTGTCGATAAATCATAAATAATCTTTCCCCTACGGGAAAAGAGTTCAGAGTTATCTTTCGTAGATTTTAATATGTACTCTACTTCTACTGTTATATTTGCGGTAAGAGCAGCCTTCTCCCAACGATGAATAATGGTAAACAGAAGTGCATCTGCCCCCAGAACATCCCCGAATTGTTTTAGATTTCCATCAATAAACATTTCTGAATCATAAGCACTTTCGCTCTTAAACATCTCCATAGTAAGAAAAGAAGGCAAGACATAATATCCTCTCTCTGCCATCGGACGGGCAAACGTGGTATAGAAGAATTCTTTAGCCTCTACATTATTTGTCTTATTGATGGGGGGCATTGCTGCAATAGCCATCGGATGGTTCTGATAAAGAGTCCCGTAGGCTTGTGCTTTTGTCATTGTACTTTGCGTAGTAGTACAAGACGCGAAGAATAAAACTCCGAAACAAACTATAAGTAGATACCTCATCATTCTTCTAATTTTTTAATGATTCGAGAAATAAACGTTGACGATTCGGGATAGAGTGCGATTTCTTGTTTCAGCATCTGGATTCCTTCCTCCTTTTTCCCTTTCTTAATCAGGAGGAAACCATAGTCTGCTGAAATTCCGGGAGGCGGCACTTTTCTTAATCCGGTTTGCTTGTTGATCATCACTTCGTATGAAGCTAATAATTCATCCAGATTTTTTTCCGTATCTTCTTTCACATAATCATAAGAGCGTCTTTCATAGTCGCTCCAGGAATACAGGGTCTGTTTGGTTGAACAACTTACGCAACATAAGCCGATCAACAAAACTCCCGCCCAAAAGTGTTTTTTCATATACTTAAGCTGTTTTAGGGTAGTTCAATGCGCTTCGTTTCCTGCGTGGAAACAATGATTTCTTTATCGTATAATGTTTTGTTCTTATAGACGACTTTCAAGTGTCTCTTGCCACTTTTGATTACATAAGTATCACCTTTCACGGTGCTTGGGCGCACTTTGTTAACTTTTGCTTTAAAAGGAGCATTATCATCAATATACACTTGTACACCATCACTGTATTTGTCGGTCGTACCTCTTACGAATGACAAATAAGCCTCGTTCTCAAGACCTCTTGTCTCCGTAGTTCTACCAACGGAACAAGCAGCCAGTGTAATAACAGAAAAGAATAAAAGGCATAATTTCATTTTCATCACTTTTCCTCCTCAATATAATATTTTTCTATATTCTGCGGATCGATAGCCCCTTGCGTAAACTCTACGATTGAGAATTCATTCTGCGGGTTATCTCCTTCTGTTAAGACTACTTTCACCCGGGCTACTTCTTTTCCCGGTAGTTCAAGCATCATTCCGGTTTGCGGATTTTTTACAGTCCGCCCTTTTTCCTTTACGAGAAATTCATCTCCGGTTTCGATTCCCTGACTTTTGCCGCCGCTAATGAAATAATCACCATTATCTACAGTCAGGAAATAAGCCTTCCACGGCCTGTCCATTAAATTAGAAATAATATTTTCCGTCAATTTAGATATCGCAGCAGAAATCGCTTTATCACTCAATGTCGCATCATAATCAGCAGACGCACCCACTCCAAGCGTTGACTTGCTTTTTAGCTCTGCCTCGCCTTTCGCTTCTTCAGAATAGATAATCTGACCGGTTTTAACATCGATCATACGGATCGTAACGGCAGCTTCGGCTATTTGAGTTTTCGTCCTTGAGATAAGATTCGCGTCTCCCAGATTCTTCCTTCCGAACTCCGTGATCGAACCAACGATCAGATAATCTGCTCCTACACTCGAATAGTCACCTCCGTTCTTTTGGCTTTCTTCTATGATCTTATCCAGATCAGCACGTTCTAATAACAAGAACTTATCACTCATCACTAATTTATTCGAAAGAATATCAAGTGCTTGTTTTGCCATCGGATCATTCTCTTTGTCATAAAAGATACCTTTTCCGTACTGGGTTTCGTTTGTGAATCGGCTTATCGCAACCTTTCGCTTCAGAGATTTTGTCTGAGACTTGCTCTCTTCTGTCTGCAATTCTACTTTGTGGTCTTTTGTCTGAGCATAAAGAACCATACAACAACTACACATCGCAAACAGCAGCGTTCGTTTGAATATCTTGTTCATCTTCATAATTAATTTATTCAAAAGTTCTGAGTTTTTCTGTTTAATATCGATCATCAAATGTATCATTTTTTTGAAAATAAAGATTTAAAATATAATGAATTTCACAGAATATTTTCGCATTCACCTTTTTTAAGGGTAATGAAACGTATCTTTGTAGCATATTTTGGTTATAATAAATGAATGATTGATATAATTTATATAGGGGTTATAATAGGAGTTTTAGTCTCTGCTCCCATGGGACCTGTCGGTATTCTGTGTATTCAACGAACACTGAGTAAAGGGCGGCTTCACGGTCTTGCAACCGGTGCGGGAGCTGCTCTTTCCGATGTTATTTATGCCTCTGTCACTTGCTTGGGGATGGGTGTGATTATTAATTTTATTGAAGCCAATCAAGCACCATTACAACTATTCGGGAGTATCATCCTTGGGTTTTTCGGATACTATATTTACCGTTCCAACCCGATGAAGGGGCTAAAAAGACAGGGGGATCGTAAATTATCTTATACACAAGACTTTCTGACTTCTTTCCTGTTAACTTTCAGCAATGTTTTTATCGTATTTCTATATATTGCCTTATTTGCCCGTTTTGGATTTGTCTTACCTGAGCATTCTATCTGGATATCAATTTGTGGTATTGGAGGAATAGGCGTTGGCGCTATGTTGTGGTGGCTTGTTATAACCTATATCGTATCCAAACTGAGACGATGGTTTAATATAAGAAGCATCTGGATGTTGAATAAGATTGTGGGAATTATTATTATCTTAGTCTCATTAATTGGATTACTCTCTATTTTTTACATACGACCTGAATACCTTTTAATTTTTTTGTAACATGAAAACATTTAAAATTCCGAACTTACCTGCATTAGATGTGCTTGATTTGTCCTCTGTTGATTATTTTTTAGAAAACAAGGCGCTGAGATTGAATATAAATACGGTGAATTGGGCGGAATTTCCTTATCAGCCGATTGTCATTGTTGATGTGGCACGTACGGATAAGAATTTATATTTACGCTATTTTGTTAAAGGTAATTCATTGAAAGCATCTTATGTTGAAGATGGTTCGCCGGTACACAAAGACAGTTGTGTAGAATTTTTTGTGAAAACGCCGGATAGTCCGCATTATTATATCAATTTTGAATTTAATTGTATAGGCACCTGTGATGCTGCATACCGGGAATCCAGAACGGAAAAAATCGGGTTTGATGAGAAAGAATATATGTCAATCAGACGCCATTCATCATTAGAAGTCAAACCTTTTGACGAACAAACAGGCGTTTTTTCTTGGGAACTGACAGTCTCTATTCCATTCGGGTTGATAGGGCTGGATTCCAAAGATTTGCCGGAAAAGATATTGGCGAATTTTTATAAATGCGCTGATGATACGCAGTATCCTCATTTTCTGAGTTGGGCACCGATCAATTTACCCGAACCAAATTTCCACTGCCCCGAATTCTTTGGAGAGTTGTATTTATAGGATTGACACCACAAAAAAAAGAGGTTGTCTTCTGAAAAAACAACCTCTTCATCATATCTTTCAACTGTAAGATTTATTTTACCTCCCAGATTTCACCTTTCATCAGAAAATCGCGAAGTTTACGGGTAGGATTCTTTGCCTGTACCTCCTTCACTTGTTGGTCAACACATTGATCATATACCGGCGCTTCAACATCACGAATTACACCCAGTGCAATTGGCAGGTCGTCTTCATTCGTCATCATTGCCAACATCATATGCAAGGTATTATCTTTTGTATGTGCATCGTGTACGAGAATGTTGTCTAAGGTATAACCATCTTCTCCTATTGTTACCGCTTTCAGTTTTAGTCCTTCCAGAACGATTCCTTTATTGGCTTCTTTACCGAAAATCATTTTTTCTCCATGGCGAAGGAATACCGTACGATCTGCACGAAAATCTTTATCGGTAATATTTTTATGAATACCATCATTGAAGATCACGCAGTTAACCAACACCTCTACAACAGAAGCTCCTGCATGTTTTGCTGCATCAGCTAAAACGGCAGTCGTATTCTTCAGATCCACATCTACTACACGGGCAAAATAGTTACTTCTTGCACCAAAGGCAAGTTCTGCAGGAATAAACGGATCTTCCACCGTTCCATAAGGAGAACTCTTGGATACGAATCCACGTTCCGATGTTGGGGAGTACTGTCCTTTTGTCAAACCATAAATACGGTTATTGAACAATACAATATTAATATCTACATTACGGCGTACAGCATGAATAAAATGGTTTCCTCCGATAGCCAGACAGTCGCCATCACCTGTAATAAGCCATACGTTCAGATCCGGATTGGCGGTCTTCACTCCGGTAGCAATCGCTGCTCCACGACCATGAATAGTATGGAATCCATATGAATTCATATAATAAGGCAGACGAGACGAGCAACCGATACCGGATATTACAGCCATATCTTTAGGTGGAATATTCAGCTCGGCCATCGCTTTATGCAAACAATTCAGTACGGCGTGGTCTCCACATCCGGGACACCAACGTACGTATTGGTCACTCTTATAATCTTTTGCTTGATATTTGATTTCTTCCGTTTCCATAAATTAAGCCTCCATTATTTTAGTGAACTCTTCAATCAATCTGGTCACATTAAAGGGTTGCCCTTTTATGCGATTGAACTGATAAGGAGTAAATCCGGGTATTTTACCTCGCAGATATTTGGCGAACTGGCCTGTGTTCTGCTCTGCAATAACAACCTTCTTATATTTTGTGAGAACTTCTACTGCATTCTTCGGAAGAGGGCTGATGAATTTAAAGTGTGCCAAAGCAACTTTCTTTCCATTCTCATGCAAACCTTCCATTGTCTCATATAAATGTCCGTATGTTCCACCCCATCCAACGATCAGAAGATCAGCATCGGCATCCCCTACTACATCAAGCTCGGGAATAAAGTTTGCTATTTTATCGATCTTCTCCTGGCGTGCCATTATCATTTTCTGGTGGTTTCCGGGATGCGTAGAAATTGCACTAGTTTCAAAGTCTTTTTCCAATCCGCCAATCCGATGTTCGAAACCTTCCATACCGGGTATAGCCCAGTAACGAACCATTGTTTCTTCATTTCTTCTATAAGGCTTCCAATCTGCTTCACCGTTATATTCAGTTGCATATTGAGGCTTAATTTCAGGATACTTATCCAAGTCCGGCAGTCTCCATGCGGAAGAGCCATTGGCAATAAAACCATCGGTCAAGAGAATAACCGGAGTCATATGTTCAACAGCTAATTTACCTGCCCAGAAGGCGGCATCAAAACAATCTGTAGGAGTAGTTGCTGCAATAACAACGATCGGGCTTTCACCGTTTCGTCCGTAAAGTGCCTGCAACAGGTCGGTCTGTTCACTCTTTGTCGGCAAACCAGTTGATGGGCCACCACGTTGAACATCTATAATGACTAAAGGCAACTCAGCGATCATTGCAAGTCCGATAGCTTCACTCTTCAAAGCAAGACCTGGTCCTGAAGTAGATGTTGCAGCAAGATTTCCGGCAAAACTGGCTCCGATTGCGGTACAGATACCGGCGATTTCGTCTTCTGCCTGAATCGCTTTTACGCCTAATTCTTTACGTTTAGATAATTCATGTAAAATATCCGTAGCCGGAGTAATCGGGTAACTACCGAGGAATAGTTTCATTCCCGCTTTTTCAGCAGCCGCGATTAATCCGTATGATGTAGCTGTATTTCCGTTTATGTCAGTGTAGAAACCAGGCTCAGCCTTCTTGCCTTCAATACGATAAGTAGAGACAGCGGCATGGGTATTATGTCCGAAGTTATAACCGTCGGTAAGCGCTTTAATATTTGCTTCGGCTATCGTCGGCTTTTTAACAAATTTATTTTGCAGCAAATGCATAGCTTCTTCCAGCGGACGCTCGAAAAGCCAGCAAACAAGCCCAAGCGCAAACATGTTTTTACAGCGTAATGCTGATTTATTATCCAGACCAAAGTCGGCCAGTCCTTCCTTTACAAAAGTAGAAATTGGCGCAGCAACCAACTGGATACTGTTTAACCCTAATTCAGCAAACGGATTGTCTGTTGTGAATTTCGCTTTCGCCAAATCCTTTTCCTGAAAAGAATCCGTATCGATAATAACAATCGAGTTGGGTTTCAGGATACCGACATTCACCTTCAGTGCTGCCGGGTTCATCGCTACTAATACGTCGGCTTTGTCTCCTGGTGTAAACACTTTCTTTGAGCCTAAATGTACCTGGAACCCTGAAACACCACTAAGGGTTCCCTGAGGTGCGCGAATTTCTGCCGGATAATCCGGAAATGTAGATATTTCATTCCCGAATATCGCCGACAGAGTCGAAAAGATTGTTCCGGTCAGTTGCATTCCGTCTCCCGAGTCACCCGAGAAACGCACGACCACCTTTTCCAGAGTTGTGACTTTCGTTTGTTCTGCCATAGATTAAAATATTAGCTTTCCCTCTTGGTTTTTTTATGTGTGTTAATACTATTTACAAAGTAACTAATAAACTTCCCGAGCACAAAATCTTTTCCGGCTCAAAAAGCGGACAAATAGATATCTAAGTTATTCGACAACAAGTTGAAATGATTAGACACGTAATTATTTACTGGCTTTCCGCCATACATATAAATTCCCGAACGAAAACAAACGTCTGCTTTGATCGCAGTCTGAATCGTTCCCATATCTCCTAACAAGAAAATAAGCGGTGAAATAATATTGCTGAATGCCATCGATGTTGTCCTCGCCACATAGTTGCTTATATTCGGTTTACAATAATGCAATACCCCATACTGCTCAAACACACTCGGATCAGAGACAGACAAACAGCAGGTGGTTTCGAAACAGCCTCCCTGATTAATTCTGAGATCAATCACTAAAGCCCCTTTTTTCATTATCTGTATCAATTCTTCCGCAATGACATACCGACGACGTGAGTTTATATAACGCATTGCACCGACCACTACATCAGCACTTGCAAAAGCATTTCGTAACACATTCGGATGGAAGTTAGAAGTAAAAACCCCTTGTCCCAATATCTGTTGAATCGTTCTTAACTTATTTATATCGTCATCAAAGACCTTTACCGTTGCCCCCAATCCTAATGCGGCACGGGCAGCTACTGTTCCGGCATTTCCTGCGCCGATAATTACCACCTCGGTAGGGGGTACACCTGGAATTCCTCCGAGCAAAATGCCCTTTCCACCTCTCGTATTACTCAACAGCTCTGCAGCAATCATAACCGATGCTGTTCCTTCTATTTCTGAGATAACATTCAGGATGGGTGCTCTATGGTTGTCATCGGTAATCAGTTCGTAGGCAAATGCATTTATTTTCTTACGCATCATACCTTCATAAGATTCATTCGAAAACAGATTGAATTGAACCATAGAAAACAAAGTAGAGCGAGGTTTCATCAAGGCTACTTCCTTTGGTAATGGCGGGAGTATCTTCAAGATAAAATCGGCCTGATAGACGTCCATCGCCGTAGGCACGATATCGGCCCCGGCTTCTGCAAAATGATTGTCCGAATAATTGATTCCTAATCCCGCGTTTGTTTCTACCAAAACCCGATGACCGCATTCTACAATCATACCAACAGCTTCAGGTGTTAAAGCAAGCCGCCTCTCTTCCGGATTAAGTTCTCTGGGAATACCTATCAACAAACGATTATTTACCTTTCTCAGCTCCTCCAGAAGTTCCTGAGGGATATAGGCTCCTTGTGTTTGTTTTTGGCTTTGTATCATTATTGGTTTAAAATATGCTCTAATGCAACAGCAATTGTCTGAACATCAGATTCGGTTAACATCTTCTCTGCTTCAAAGATAATAGATGCCTGTAAATAGTACGGCTCTCTTTTTTGTAAGCTTTCATCGATAAACCGGAGTAACTCATCTCCTGATTTATTCTGCAAAACAGGCCTTGTTTGTTTACATAGTTCCAATCGTTTAGTCAATTCTTCAACGGAAACTTTCAGATAAACTGTTTTTCCGGCCTGATTCATAAACGCCATGTTATCAAAAAAGCAAGGACTTCCGCCGCCTGTAGAGACTAAAACGTCTTCAAACTCCGCGACCTCATGAAGCATCTTCTTCTCGATCTCGCGAAAAGCTTCTTCTCCTTTTTCCGCGAACAATTCCCTTACGGTCTTATGGTAGCGGGCTTCAATATGCAAGTCCAGATCTATGAAAGATAATCCCATACGACTCGACAATTGTTTGCCGACAGTCGTCTTACCTGCACCCATATAACCAATCAGAAAAATACGCCTCATTCCATTAACATGAATGTTTATGCAAATGTATGTTTTTTCCTTTAACCAAGTATGGTTAATCCAGACAAAATCAATTAATGTGATTCTGGCTCAATCATTTTACTGGTTATTCGATTATAAATAAACAATGCCAACGCTGCAATAAGTCCGATTGCAAGCAACACCATCCATAAGCGGGAAGGATGATAGGTATCCCAAAGAAGATTGGTCAATTCGTGTGGGGTTAGGTTCACCTGACGGGCAACCTCTTCAAAATAAGCGTTTGTTGATAAACCATCCTGAATCTGTAAGCCTTTCTGAACCGCAAAATCCCGGGTAAGAGTAACCTTATCAGAGATATTCTGATAAACGCCTCCCGAAATATATCCTGCCATAAAATTTCCCAGGCAGACAGGTATAAAAGAATAACCCATATAAAGAGCTTTCTTGTCAGACGGAGCAATACGACCGATGTATTCTGTGATTTTAGGAGAACTCGCCATTTCACCCAAAGCAAAAACAAGAATGGCGACAATCGTAAACAGTACATTCTGGGAAGCAAAAGACAAGGCCATGCCAAATGAGCAGACAATAATTCCTGAAATCATAGAGTTCAGCGGTTTCATTTTCATTACGATACTTGAGACCATGATCTGGAATAGGATAATGTACATGGCATCAAAGTTTGTGATAAACTCCGCATCCATTACACCAGGAGCAGGACTATAGTTTGCACTAAAGAACGGAATATAAACGGAAAAGAAATTATACAATGCAGAAGTATCCACCCATTGTGTTATAAAGACGGGCAGAGTGAAAAATAACTGATGATACATAGTCCAGAATCCTGCAATAATAATAAGAAACAGCAAGAACTTGGTATCTTTTACGATACTGCTCATATTCCGGAATATTACACCAAATGTTTTCATCAGAGAATCCTGATTTTTCTCTTTTTCGTCTCGTCCGGGTTCCTTATAAAATAACAGCATTATAAAATTCAGAGCGATTATACCGGCAGAAACATAAAAAATTAAATGAGAACTTCCTTTAAAGAGCAACGTAACCATCGGACCGATAAAAGCTCCTATGTTTACCATCATATAAAATATCCCAAAACCAATAGATGACGTTTCTTCAGTAGTTGTTTTGGCTATTGTAGCAGATATAACAGGTTTGAACAAGGCGGCTCCGATTGCCAGATAGAGATACATCAGGAAGACAGCCACATAAGAAGAAAAGAGAGGAAGCAAAAGGAAAGCCGATGTATATATACAGAAAGCTAAAAAAAGCACTTTCCGATACCCGTATTTATCTGCTATTGCGCCCGTCAGAACCGGAAGAAAATATAGAATACCCGTTCCGAACCCCATTAAAAGACCTTTCTGGCTTTGGGAAAATTCCAATCCACCCATATCGGACGAACCGGTAAGATAATTGGCGAATAACATGAAAAAGCCGTACCAGGCCCAACGTTCTAATAATTCAATAACATTGGCTACCCAAAACGTACGCGGGAATTTACTAAAGGTGCTCATTATTTCTGTTTTATTATTAATTCTCACAAAAATAAAACAAAATGACGGGGCAACCAATCAAAATCTTTCAAAAAAACAAACAACAAAGGTCAAGGCGTAACTCATCTTCCCATTAAAAGGACACTTTGCTGATTTGTATTTGCCAATTAGTTTTTATAATAGACAGATCAAATTGATTCTAAATTGTTTACGCTTAAATTCTGGAGGCAAATAGTAGTTTTATAAATTTTGAGGCTCTTCAACTTTCGTTTCCAAGCGCCTCAACTTTCAAAACCAGGCGCCTCAACTTTCGTTTCTAAGCTCCTTAAAAAAGAAATTGAAAAGACATCCCAGCAGTTTTTTCGCATTAACTTGTTTTTTTAATAATATGTCCTCTATTTTCGAACAATTATTGTTCGGGAAGAATCCCGGAAAGGTCTGTCGATTCCCCTTCACCTATACGAACAATTTTATCTACGACATAACGGGAATAGCCTCTCCATGGGATTGAAGCAAAGTATTCTTTATAATGTAGTTCAACCGTTTTACCTCCTGCGCGCATCAATTCCTCTGCGATAACTTTATCTTCTATGGAGAATTCAAATTCATTGGACTGAATTCCTCCGGGTTTGTTAGACCAGATACCGGATTGAATCAGCTTTCCTTCATAAGTTTTAAAGAGCATTCCTTTATAAACAACATAATTCAGTTGTCCGGTTTTTACCCCTTCACCGTAAGGATAGTAATATCTTATTCCAACAAACAGAATTAAAGCTATTGTAATAATAACCAAAGAAAAATTTCGGAATTTCTTCCACCATGATTTCAACTTACTGGTTTTTGTTTCCATTTCGATTTGTTTTAAAACTATTGTTTGCAAAGATAAGCGGAAGAACGGGATTATAAATAAATACTAAGCTACATTATTCGAATGAGATATAAGGGATCAGCTTTTTTTGATCGTTTTCTGTAAATTCTTCAAGCAATCGCAGATTCTCCCAGCCGGATAATTTGCCTTTTCTGTCACGTAGATTTGTGATTACACGTACTTGTTTTTTGTTCAGGTAAGGATGTCGCAACAATTCTCCGAAAGCAAGATCATTTATTCTTAACTTCTGCAGTTTTGTCGTATCAACGGTAAACCAGGGGCAGAGACTTTTGTATTTTTCTTCATCTATTCCATAGACTTCCCGAAGTTGCTGCACGGAATAATAGCCACCTAAGCGATCTCTATATTTAGAGATTCTGTTTGCAAAAGAAGAACCAATACCCGGTATTTTCTTCAAGATTATCGTGTCCGCACTATTTAATTCTATGATTGTTCCTTTGGAATATTTTTGCGTATAGCCCGGAACAGGTTTGGATAATTTCGGTTTTGGCGAAAATTTGGGTTTACTCAAGACTTTTCTTTCTACACTTTGCTGTTTCGGAATGGAGTCTTGTGTTATGCTAATGCTGTCCTCTCTTTTATAAACGATCTGATCGGTTTTCTTTTCCTCGTATCTTTCTATAGAATAATAGTCCTTTAGAATAAGTAATAATAAAGACAACGAGATAATACCAAGAAGAAGCGTCAAAGCACGCCTCTCTCCTTTGGAGAAATAAAAAAAGTCTTTCCAACTCATGTGTTAAGGTTTATTGGTTCAGAAACAAACGTTTTATTTTGAAATAATTCCGTCTTTCATGTGGATAATGCGATCTGTGTCGGCCGCTAATTGTTCATCGTGGGTTACGATAACGAATGTTTGTTTCATCTGATTTCTGAGATCAAAAAATAAAGCATGAAGTTCTTCTTTGTTTTGGGTATCTAAGCTACCCGACGGTTCGTCTGCCAGAATAACAGCCGGATTATTTATTAAGGCACGGGCAACAGCAACACGTTGTTTTTCCCCACCGGATAGTTCCGCCGGTTTGTGAGACATGCGGTCTGACAATTTCAGAAAGTCTAATATCTCTTTGGCTTTTTTCTCTGCAACATTCGCTTTCTCTTTGGCAATATGAGCGGGAATCATTACATTTTCTAACGCGGTAAACTCAGGGAGTAATTGATGAAACTGAAAGACAAAGCCGATATTTTTGTTTCTGAAAGCTGCAAGATCTTTTTCTCCGAGCCGAGCTGTTTCCATTCCATTAATAATTAACCGTCCGCTGTCTTGCTTGTCCAAGGTACCGATAATCTGTAACAAAGTTGTTTTTCCCGCACCACTTGGTCCGACAATCGCGACTATCTCGCTTTTATTAATTGTCAGGTCAATTCCTTTCAGGACTTGCAGAGAGCCAAAACTTTTCGTAATCCCTTCCGTCTGTATCATTTCCATTGTATATGCTGTATTATAAACAGATGAAATGCAAAAGTAATAAAATGCAGGTATATGAAGAGGAAAGAAGGGTAGTTTCTCTGTTTTTAAGAGAATAACGAATATTTATTCAGAAATTCCATAAAAGCTTGTTTATAGCTGTCGGAAATAGGGATATAGGTTTTCCCGAATACGATCCGATTCCTCTCAATTACTTTTATTTTCTGTGGCTGGACAATAAAAGAACGGTGAACACGGATAAAACGATTATCCGGCAGCATCTCTTCCATTGCTTTCAGGCTGATTAATGACAATATAGGATGAGCTTCGTCTTCAACATATATTTTCACATAATCTTTCAGTCCCTCGATGTATATTATTTTCGAAAGTTCTATTCTTACTAATTTATATTCCGTCTTGACAAATATACTTTCTACTTCTGCGCTTTGAGGCTCTTGCTCCAATGAAGGTTTACGCAGCAACTCATACCACTGAAGGGCTTTATTGGCCGATTTCAGGAAATCAGGATAACTAATCGGTTTTAGCAGGTAATCCAAAGCATTTACTTTGTAACTATCCAGTGCATACTGGCTGAATGCTGTTGTGAAAATTATCCGTGTCTCTTCTTTTATAATTCGTGAAAATTCCAGGCCGTTAAGTTCCGGCATTTGTATGTCAAGAAACAGTAAATCGACTGGTTGCTTTGTCAGCTCGCCAACAGCATCTAATGCACTGTTATATGTACCTTTTAGCTGCAAAAAAGGAGTCTTCAACACGTAGCTTTCAAGCAAACTGACAGCTAAAGGTTCATCATCTATAATTGCACAGGTTAGTTTCATCAGGCCGTTAATATGATGGATAATTCACTCTTATACACCTCTCCTTCTCTTCCATACTGAAGAGAATACGTCTCGGGATAGAGCAATGCCAGGCGTTTTTCAAGATTAGGCAATCCGATCCCCGAGCCACTCTTATCTTGTTGGTCCTTCGGGAAAAAGCTATTCTCTATAACGCAATCCAACTCTTTGTTCTTTTGTGTGATACGAATATGGATGAATGAGGGCTTGCTATTACTTATTCCATGTTTAAATGCATTCTCTATCAGAGTAATAAATAGCAAAGGGGCTACTTGTGCCTCTTCATTCTCGATATTAATTTCCGTCTGTAATTCTACATTTTTAGCCAGGCGAATACGCATTAGCTCGATATAGTTGCTCACAAAATCAAGTTCCTTGGCTACAGAAACAAAAGGCTGACTGCTTTCATAAAGCACGTAACGAAGCAGTCGGCTTAGTTCATGTATTGTTTCCTGAGCTTGTTCAGGGCTTAAAGCGATCAGACTATAAATATTATTCAATGTATTGAACAGAAAATGTGGATTCAGTTGACTTTTGAGATTCGTTAATTCAGCTTCCGCCCTACTCTTTTCAAGATCTTTCCGCATAGTTTCCATCTGAAACCAATTTCCCGTCATCCGTATGGCAACACTCAACACGATTACTGCCGAATACATGAAAAGATTCCTTAACATGAAACCAGCCATCTGTATGGTATCATGCTCTCTTTTACCTTCGGTTATCACATATTCCGGAGGGGGAAGTTGCTGCATGATCAGATGCACGATAGACATAACGGCCAGCGCAAGCAGCAGGTTTGAAAAAATAAACTTCCAGACTTGTCCTGCCGTAAGAAAACGCCTGATCAGATAGAAGTAATTAGAATAAAAAACAATCGCAAAAGAAGCGACTATAATACAGTTACGAAAGAAAAAGTCCGGTGTAACGGAGA
This sequence comes from Massilibacteroides sp., assembly GCF_028705895.1. GTDB lineage: Bacteria > Bacteroidota > Bacteroidia > Bacteroidales > Tannerellaceae > Massilibacteroides. The sequence continues at coordinate 40,101 of NZ_JAQWCQ010000009.1, forward strand.
ACTCACTTCTTCCCGTAAAGAAGAATGGAATCCACAAAGGTATTGTCCACACCGCCACATGAATCAGTATTCCGATTTTCCGAACCAACGGAGCCGTCGTCTGACTGATGTTATTCCTTTTTTCTTTCATAAGACACAAATATATTAAATCATTCGTAGCGAATGGCTTCTATCGGATCTAATTGTGCTGCTTTCTTCGCCGGATACCATCCGAAGAAAATACCGGTCAACGTACAAACGGCAAATGACAAGAACACGCTCCAGGGTTGTATGTAGATCGGGAACCGGGCTACACCGTTTACAATTAAAGAGGCTCCAACACCGAGAATAACACCAATCAACCCTCCTGTCACACTAATAAGAATAGACTCGATAAGGAATTGTGCCAATATATCCCGTCCTTTTGCTCCGATACTCATTCGCAGTCCGATTTCTCGTGTACGTTCAGTAACGGAAACATACATGATGTTCATAATCCCAATACCACCTACAAGGAGAGAAATACCAGCCACAGCCGCAAGTAAAACCGTCATCATATCCGTTGTGCTTGTCAACATGTTGCTTAATTCCTGTTGACTACGAATTGTAAAGTCATCATCATCGGTCGCTTTTAACTTGTGGTTGCGGCGTAGTATTTCTGAGATTTCATCAATGGCCTGATCTGTATATTCTTCTTTCAGAGCAGAACAAGTAAGGCCCTGCAGGTGGGTGATGGCCAGGATTCTTTTTTGGATAGTTGTGTACGGAGCTAAGATTAGGTTATCCTGGTCCATCCCCATGCTGTTGTAACCTTTACTCTCCAATGTTCCGATAATGCGGAACGGTATTTTATTAAATCGTATTACTTTTCCTACAGGATTTTCTCCGTTCTTGAAGAGTTCGTCAATTACGGTTTTTCCCACAACGCAGACTTTGGCTGCGGATTGAATGTCCTGTTCCGTGAACATATCTCCCTCTTCTACTTTATAGCGACGGATATCTAAGTATTCCGGGCTTATACCATAAATTGTGGAGGGAGTGTTGTTGGCTCCGAAAATAACCTGTCCGCTGCTGTTTACTGAAGGAGAAACGGCAGATATATAGCGTGTTTCGTTCACTATATCTTCGTAATCTTTCAGTTTTAACGTCTCCATGGCAGAAGCATCTTGTCTTACTCCACCACGAATATCAGCTCCGGGTTGTATCATAATCATATTTGATCCCATCTCACTGATCTGGGATTGGATACTTTTCTTTGAACCCTGTCCAATTGCGAGCATAGTAATCACCGATCCAACCCCGATGATAATCCCTAACATGGTCAGGAATCCACGCAATTTATTATTTGCTAAAGCCCTTAGGGCAATCTTTATTAAATTCGTCCCGTTCATGCTTAGTCGTCGTTTTTAGGCAGTTTGGCTAATGCTTCGGCTGCTGAAAGTATATTATTGTTGTATGTATCACTCACTACGCGTCCGTCCTTCAGCGTAATATTCCGACTGGTATAGCAGGCTATTTCCGGATTGTGGGTGACAAATATAATAGTACGTCCTTCGGCGTGTAACTTCTGGAACAACACAAGTATCTCAAAACTGGTACGTGTATCCAAGTTTCCCGTCGCTTCATCCGCAAGAATTACAGCCGGACTATTAACCAACGCTCTGGCAATTGCAACACGTTGCATCTGTCCTCCGGACATCTGATTACTTTTATGATTAAGTCTATCCCCTAACCCAACTGCAACCAACGATTCTATCGCTTTTTCTCTCCGTTGTACAGCATTAAAAGACGGATTATACATCAGCGGCAATTCAACGTTCTCAATAGCTGTCGTCTTGGGCAAAAGATTGTAACTCTGAAATACGAAACCAATCTTTCTGTTGCGAAGCGTGGCGCGGGCATTCTTTCCCATACTACGAACGGGTGTTCCATCCAGATAGTATTCGCCTTTTGTAGGAGTATCAAGACATCCCAACGTGTTGAGCAGTGTACTCTTCCCTGATCCGGATGTTCCCATTATGGTTACGAATTCTCCTTCGTTGATCGTAAATGAGACCCCTCTCAGCGCGTGTACTATTTCTTCTCCCACATGGAAATCACGTGTGATCCCCTCCAGTCGAATAATTTCCCGTTTATTTGTTGTAAATGTCTTATCCATGTTTGCTGTTATTCTTTTGATTGACTTTTCCGGTTATTATTTCCTCCCGGAGGGCTCGGCATAAATGGACTTTTTTCGGCAGAAGCTGTTGAAGTTCCTTTGGAAACTGTTTTTAGTTCAACAACTACTTCTTCTTTATCGGTCAGACCTTCCGTAATTTCCGTCAGGCTACCGCTAACAGCTCCCGTCGTTATCACTTTAGGAACTAAAGTCTGTCCATTTTTCTGCCACACAATCTTTTTCCCAGAAGGAGCATCAGAATTTCCTTCCACATTGATTCCCATTTCGCTTAGCAATTCAACATCAGGAACAAATCTCAATGCCTTAGTTGGAATGGTAAGTACGTTGTCACGTTCTAAAGTATAGATGGAAACATTTGCAGTCAGCCCCGGTTTTAATTTCAACTCAGGATTATAGGCACTGATTACCACTTCATAAGTCACAACATTTGACTCCACAACAGCTTCAAGTCTTACCTGCGTAACAGCTCCTTCAAACACATCATCCGGATAAGCATCGACAGAAAATTTCACATTCTGACCTTCTTCAACAGTACCTATATCTGCCTCATCCACATCGGCAATAACACGCATCTGCGTTAAATCGTTAGCTATCGTAAATAAAGTCGGCGTACTAAATCCGGCAGCAACAGTCTGTCCTTCTTCCACAGCTCTGTTAATAACAACTCCATCTATCGGACTCAGAATCGTTGCATATTCCAGATTTCGTTTCACCTTAATAATATTGGCTTTACTCTGCTCATAACTGTTTTTTGCTCTTTCGTAGTTATAAACGGCCGTTTCGTAATCCGTATCACTTATAAGTTTCTTTTCATACAAGACTTTACTACGGGAAAAATTCTTCTCCTGATATTCAAATTCTGTTTTGCTGCTTGCCAGACTTGCCTGATTCGAGGCCAGTTCCGCCTGCAGATTAACTTTATCCATCTCCGCCAGTAGTTGTCCTTTTTTTACTACACTATTATAGTCAACATAAAGCTTGTCGATGATACCGGATACCTGTGTACCTACTTCCACTTCTACAACAGGCTCTACAGTTCCTGTTGCTGTTATAACATTGGAAAAAGTACTCCTCTCCGTTGCAGCAGTCTCTAATCTAACGGATTCTCCTGAAGGCTTTTTAAGAAAGAAGAATAGAACCCCTCCAACTATCAACAGGACAATAACTCCAATACTGATCTTTCGCTTGTTCATATCGTTATTTATTTTTCGTAAGCATTGTTTATAATTTCTCGTCAACCGTTTTTTTCTGATAGATATTAAGAAGCTGGATACTCATTACAGCCATGTATTTGGTCTGTAAAAGCTCTTGTTGAGCACTCAGCCAGTTGCTCTTCTCAGTCAGTAACTCCAATGTGTTCTTCATACCTAAAAAGAATTGTTCTTCTGTTTGCCTGTAACTTTGTTGTACCGCATTTAATCGGTCTTCCGCAGAGAGGTACTGTTCCTGAGAAGAGGTGGCATCGAGATAAAGTCCTTCTACTGTCTTCAGTAGTGCTTTCTGTGTGTTTAATAGTTCTAACTGACTGGTAGTAACAGCCAGTTTTGCTTTATTCACTGCTGTTTTGTTTTCTCTGTTAGAAAAGATGGGAATACTAACCGTTAATCCTACACTTTCGCTAAACCTGTCCCATAGCTGATCTTTAAATGTAATCCCTGTTCCGGAGGAATGTCCGGTTCCAATTCCTGCACTTAATGACAGAGAAGGGAGATAACCTGCTTTTGCCTTTTTAATTTCTAATTCTGATATCTCAACATTTAGTTTACTGCTTTTCATTTCCGGCATGACCGACAAGGCGGTATTGTATATTTCCTGCTTGTCAGAAAGCGGAATCATAACATCAGCCGAAGTCAGTTCAGGAATTTCCAGTTCAATTTCTTCCTCAATGTCTAATTCTAATAATTGTTTTAATTGCAATTTGTAATTTGCCAGATTTTTTTCTGCGACAACCAACTGATACTTATCCGTACTGAGTTGACTTTCAATCTGTGATAGATCTACTTTAGAAATAGAACCGGCTTTGTACAATTCTTCTGAACGATCACGCTGAGCTTGGGAAACATCAACAGTGCTTTTATTTATAGCTACCGCCTCATTCGCATATAACACCTGCATATATGCCTGGATCAATGCAATCCGAATATCATCTTCGCTTTGTTCAATGTTCAGATGATCAGCTTGTGTCTGTAAATCTTGTTGCTTGATTGCATTCAGACGTTTACCCCCATCAAACAATTTCAAACTTGCATTTACTCCGTAACTCCCCGTATAACTATTATTATCAGCTACATTAGAGGAGGGGTAGTTTGAGAAATTATGAGAACTTGATGCAGACAAAGAAGGAAAGAGTTGTGCCTTCGCCTGTTTTAGGTCTTCTTCACCCGACAAAAGGCTTACTTTGCTTTTCTTAACCTGAATATTATGTTCTAATGCATAATCCAAACATGTCTTTAATGTCCACGTCTGCGGTTTCTCCTGCGCAATCATGCTTAGAGGAAAGAGCAAAAGGAAAAAACAGAATATAAAATAATACCTTTTCATGTTCATGCGTTTGTATTTTCTAAAAGTTGATGTGGCAAAACTATAATACCGCTCTTCCTCTTACAAACACAATCTACACAGAGCCGGGAAGCATAGACAGAAACGTTTCTTTTATCGACGAATAAGGATACCTGTTGGAGGGACTCTTTTATAATAAATATATGTAGGATCATCCGTGTATAACTCCGGATAAATTGGGGAGGATCTTGTTCACCTGTTCAAAGCATAGTAACACAAAAAAAAATATAAAGGTTATTTTCGGAAATCAGGGCATTTTTGAGACAAAAGAAAGAAATACCTACATGTTGGTATTTTCGCATTATTAATAATGAAGTACTTTTGCTTACCCTGAATGTTGTTTAATCTGAACAGTACGTTGGGGTGATTTAATTAATCTTATGGACACAATCATTGAATGTGATAATATCACGCACTATTATGGTAAGCGGTTGATTTATCAAAATCTGAATTTTGAAGTTAAAAAAGGTAAGATTTTAGGCCTTCTTGGTAAAAACGGAACCGGAAAGACGACAATCATCAATATTCTTAACGGCTATCTTAAACCGCGTTCCGGCGTTTGCCGTTTGTTTGGTGAGGATATGGAGCATATCAGTCCGGCTACGAAAGCCCGTGTGGGGTTACTCTTGGAAGGACATATCCAGCACACTTACTTTAATGTGGAACAGATAGAACATTTCTACAGTCAGTTTTTCCCAAACTGGAAACGGGATGCGTATTATGAATTGTTGAAGAAACTGCAGGTTACGAGAACGCAGAAATTAAGCACCATGTCTTGTGGGCAACGTTCTCAGGTAGCCCTTGGATTATTGTTTGCGCAAGATCCGGAATTACTTATTTTAGACGATTTCTCGATGGGGCTTGATCCGGGCTACCGTCGTCTTTTTGTGGAGTTTCTTAAAGAATATGCAACGGCAGAAGGGAAAACAGTTTTCCTCACGTCGCATATCATTCAGGACATGGAAATGCTGATCGACGATTGTATTATCCTGGACTACGGGCGTATATTACTTCACCTGCCCACAAAAGAAATCATGGAAAACTTCCGCCGTTTCCGCTTTTCTGCTGAGGCAAACGAAATCTCTTCTCAATCAGATCTCTGGAACACTCAGAAGATCGGTTCGGAATGGGAGACTTATTCTTTTCTGCCGACAGCGGAAGTGGAACAACGACTGGCTGCTTTCGGGGCAAACAAACTGACTGAAGAACGAATATCTCTGGAGGATGCCTTTATCGGGCTGACAGGAAAATACTAATAAAGAAACGACTTATGTATAAAGCATTATTTTATAAAGAATGGACAAAAACAAAACGAATCACGTCACTTCTTGCGTTCGTTTTTCTGGCTTCATTGATTTATACGTTTATTAATACCGGACAGTTATTTCGGGTCAGCGGAGCTGTCGAAGTATGGTCGGCTGTTTTGCTAAAGGACATGCCTCTCCTTCCAAACTGGATAGATAAGCTTCCTTTGTTGGCCGGTTTGCTGTTAGGCTTCTCCCAATTTGTTCCTGAAATGACGGACAAGAGATTAAAACTGACTTTACATCTGCCTTTGCCGGAAACGCGCATTGTCGCAACGATGTTGGTTTATGGGCTATTGGTTTTGTTTAGCTTGTTATTCTTTTCTTCTCTTATTCTGGTGGTTTATCTTTCCTCTTATTATCCGCAGGAAATCATCGCGATGATGTTATGGTCAGCAGCGCCCTGGTTTCTGGCCGGGCTGACGGGCTACTTGTTTGCTGCCTGGATCTGCATTGAGCCGGTATGGAAACAGCGTGTATTCAATGCGCTTATTGGCGTTACTGCCATGTTGCTCTTTTTCTTTTCTGCCCGTTCCGGAGCTTACGTGTTCTTTCTGCCTTGGTTGGTTCTGTTGGTTTTTATTAGCTTCGGATTTCCGTTTTATTCGGCTTCCCGATTTAAAGATGGTGCTCAATAAATTGTCTTTGTCATGAAATATAAAAATATAATATCTCTTTTTATTCTTCTTCTGATTACCGTTGTCGGACTGTGGGGAATCCCTGTACTTGTAAAGAAAGCGACCTATTCTCCGGATGATTATCCCTTCGTATATTTTAGTTCTGGATTGAAAAAGATTGCCTTGATCGATTATAAAAACAAAGAGTTTCCGATGTCGGATATTGACGGGAATAAATACAACACTGCGGCATTCGATACACTAATGCCTTTCCTGAATTTTCGCCAATTGATGTCGGACGGACGACTGCCGGAAAAGATTGAAGGAATAGAGATTACACCTCAATTATTACGTTCAAAATCGGTTGTCTATAAATACATGCCGAAGTATGTCGATGTACCTGTTACCGGTTTGTATATTCTTTTCGAATCGATGCCGAAACGTGTTGGTCTCAAGATGCCGGACGATGTGTTCAGGATGAAAGATAAAATTGAGTTTATCGATGCGAAAACAAATCAGGTAAATCAGGAAAAAAGTGATCGTTTCGCCAAAGAACTACAAAAACGGGGCTACACATTCCCGACGCAGTGGGCGATCGGAAATCCGAACCCCCGTAAACCGTATGACGAAGGTTATTTCTGTTTAGATGCAAAAGGAGAACTGTTTCATATTAAGATGGTAAACGGACGTCCGTTTATCCGCAACACGGAAGCCAGCAAGACCGTAGATATTGCCTCTTTTGCCATTCAGGAAGTCTCCGACAAACGTTATTACGGATATCTTTTCAGCAAACAAGGAGAAACATATATTCTGGAAAGTACGGATGGGAAATATACTCCCGTTAAATTAGACATTCCGGCATTCGATCTTAAAAAAGATCAGTTGATGATTATGGGTAATCTTTTATACTGGACTGTTCAGATAGCAAAGGAAGAAGGACGGGATTATTATATACTGAATTCTGATGACCTGAAAAGTATCGACCATCATCATATTGATAGGACAGGAAGCAAATGGGACACTGTTTCGAAGTGGTTATTCCCTTATTTTCTTACCTTTGACTCTCCGGACAGCGAATTTCTTTATCCAAGAATTCATTTTACCGGTTTTTATGGATTTGCCGCTCATGCGCTTCTTGCCGCAATCGGTGTTGCTTTGTTCAACCGTCGCCGCCTGTTTAGCGCAGTGTTTATACTCATCTTTGGCGTAGCAGGTTTAATCGGACTTCTGTTACAGCCGAATTATAGAAAACAATAAATTAATTTATAGACTAATGAAAAAGATTGTATTATTTGCCGCTCTTGTAATAGGACTTGTAAGTTGCGGAAACAAAAGTCAGGAACAACAGGCAACTACTGCAGAAGTAAAATCAGAAGTAGCCTCAACGTCTAAAGTGTATGAAGTAAACGATCTGTTAAGTCATGCAGAAAACCTGATTGATAAAACGGTAAAAGTACGCGGGTTCGTGACACATACCTGCAAACATTCCGGAAAAAGATGTTTCATTACGAGTGAGGATCAGAAAGCATCTATCCGTGTAGAAGCAGGCGGTGAAATCGGAGGTTTTAACCGTGAATTAACCGGTTCCGAATTAGAAATTACGGGAATTGTTAAAGAACGTCGTCTTTCTCAGGAATACATCGCTCAATACGAAAAGGATGTAAATGAGAAGAAAGCCAAAGAAGACGGATCTGCCGAATCATGCGAAGCCGAGTTGAGCAATATTCAGGAAATGAAAGATTGGATGAAGACAAATGATAAGAATTATTATTCAATCTATTACATGGACGGTATGAATTATGACGTGGTTGAAGAGTAACAAAGTCAGTAAATGGCTGCGTATTCTGCACCGCGATCTGGGATTCCTGATGGTTGGTGTCTGTCTTGTTTATGCCGTTTCGGGTATTCTCCTGAATCACATGAACGGTAAAGACCCTGCTTTCAAAACAATTGAAGCAGAGATACAAGCACCGGCGGGATTATCGAATGAAGAGTTAACCCAGTTTTGGGCAGACCGACAAGACGTTCCACGCCTAAAACGAATATTACCGATCGATGAAACCTTTTCACGATTGATGTTGGTCGGTGGTATTGGGGTATATAATTCGAAAACAGGGGCGATTGATTATGAACAGCACAAGAAGAATGCACTGATTTATTGGATAAACAAGCTCCATTATAATCAGGTAAAAGGCTGGAGTATTATGGCCGATTTCTTTGCCGTATCATTGATCTTCTTTGCGATCTCGGGATTATTTATCGTAAAAGGCAAAAAGGGATTGGCCGGTTCAGGAAAATGGTACTTATTGATCGGATTATTAATCCCGATACTCTATGTCGCCTTGGCTTAAATAATCAAGAACGAACGATAAGAAAAACAGGCTGTGGTTTTAAAAACTACAGCCTATTTTTATTTCTATCTGTTGAGCGGTCTTTCCTTCGATATAAGAAAGTTCTTGTGCAGAGGTAAGGTGATAGTTCAAAGCAGCAAAGCCTTGAATGCCATTCTCAAATATGCGGGAATAACGGACTCCTAATAGTCCTCCGAAACGGGAAGCTGTGAGATATTCAAATTCATGATAAAGCAGTTTATCCATACTCACCGGCGTTTCTTGTTTATCGGACGGCGTAGCGTAAACTCCGTCCTTTTTTGCCGTACCTCCTCCGGAACCGTAGTTTAAGCCTAGAGAAAGGCTATACCGGTTTTTGTTTTTCACCAGATTTTTAGTCGCACAAACATACGTCGTATATTGATAGATGTCTTGCTTGCGGAAAAAAGGATAAATCGAAGTGGTCTGTTCGCGACTAAAATAATCCGCTCCGGCTGTTAATTCCCAAACCGGATTGTCATTCTCAATACTCAGATAAGCCGTATAGTCGATTCCGGCAGTCAGTACATCCCGTTTCATCATCTCTGACCTACCGTGATATATGACCTGAGTACTTCCTCCCTGCTCGGTTTCATACTTAAAGATTTTCTCAAAGTTATTGAGCGACTCAGACTCTATCTGCGCGGATAGTATATGCTTATTCTTAGCTTGCCTGAAAAGAAGCGTTCCTTTATAGCCACTTACATCACCTTCATGTTCCGAATAAGTAACAGAGGTATTGCCTCTTTTTCCATAATACCCGGAACGGGATTTATAAGACAATTCATTAAAAAGAGAGAGATTTTCGTTAAACGTAAGCGCTATCTGCATATCTCCTCCGGTAAAATTATTCACCATCGGTTTTTCACTGTTTTGTTCTGCATAACCTGAAGAAGTGCTGAGCACCTCAGAACGACCATAAAAAGAACCGAAACCGACCAACGTATAGAATGGTAGTTCAGAGCCGACATAGGTGTTGAATGTAATACCTTCTACACTTCGCCGATAAGCTGCATTAACTCCAACGGTAAGAAAATCCGAAAATTTATAACGAAGTCCAACTGTCGCCAACATATCCAATAATGTATTCTTATGGCGTACATCCCGGTGTTTGGCAAAATTTTCAGCAAGATAATCTAATTTCCCGCCAAGAGTCAGCCTTTCCGTGAAAGCAACACTTATTGCTCCCGCAAGATGATAACTTTCCCTTTTCTTGTTTCCTCTCGAACTACTGTCGGCCAGTTCCACAAGCTGGAAAGGATTATAATCGGGATTGATAAAGGCCGTTCCTCCCATGTTCTTCCCTTCAGAAACTGCATAATTCATTTTTCCATAGAGAACAATACGTGGATTAAGTCGATAAAACGATTCAATTTCTGCGCCCAGACGATATAAGTTGTCGGATTGATAATAGTTCACGAATTTTCCATTCTCCTTATCGAAAAATAGTTCAACGTTGGAAATCTTATCGACAGACAAATCCTTCAGTCCCGAAGCATTTTCACTTGTAAGCCAGGCGTTGGATTGACGGACAAAATCGATATCCTTCCATCCCCTTTCATCCGTCTGCGCCTTTAATACGGAAGAACAAATAGTTCCTCCGCATAGTAGTCCTATGAATAGTCTGTTTTGAATCGTTCTACGCATAACAGATCGTCCTTATTCTTTGATAGATGCTTGTTTGCGTTCGTGGAAATCAGCTGTTGAGTTATTGGTGTCCTGATAAATAATCACAGCCCCGTTCTTGATAGAAGCTTCCGCATCGATACCACTTGGATCATCAGCATAGCCCAACACTAATTTATCTTCATTTCCGGCAATCGCTTTTGTCATCTCTGCATCTACATTACGATAAGCGGTATATCCACTTGCCTTAGTTATTTCTACAGCACCCGCATCTGATACAGCCGTAAATCGTTTAAGATTTTTCGCATTATCTTTTTCAAAAACTTCAAGAGCATCCAATATCCATTCGTTTTTTACTTTTTTACGTTTCTGGCTGTTGCTTCCTCCGTAATAATCCATATTAGACGCATCAGCGACAAATTCAGCCAATGTTTGTCCCTTTGGTGAGAAAAGGAAAAAGGCCGGAGAAACGGAACTCAAAGGCCAAGCATTGCCTGTTCCGTAGTGGTATGCCTTCAGATAATGGGAAGTCGGAATATTTTCTGATGGTGCCGGATAGTAAGTCGTGTTGGGATAGACTTCAATATCGTAAGTGCAATAATATTCAGCTTTAGCCAAATTTACAGAAGTAGGATAAGTCGGCGTATGATCAGTGGCATTATTCAATGCGATGACCATCTGTTTACCTGCTTCAATTGTTGTCCCTTCCTGGAAATACCAGATACCTGTTCCTGCAGGAGTCCAGCCTTCTCCATCGTAAAGAAGTTTGTCATCTACATAATCTTTGTTTGTCCCTCCTGAATTATACGGTAATATCATAGCAAGAGCAATATTATCTAAGCTAAGATTCTCAGCCGAATTATTATACAGGATTACGTATTTATCAAAATGATATGTCTTAGGCTTGCCATCGCTTTCATTTGTATAACTGATTCCTCCTGTATATAATTCTTTAATCACTAATTGGGATGTTTTCGACTCAACCAAAGACACTCTTCCGACATAAGTAATGTCATCGCCTGTATCTCCGACAGAAATATCACTTTTATTGCCGTTATACATGGTTACAGAGAAGTCATCTCCTGTACGTCTATCCGAAACTGTTGCCTGATAAAGACCGGCAGGAACTGTAAAGGAGGCTATACCGTCTGCATTCGTTTTACCATCATAAGTTATCGCTTTTGCATCCGTCAATACTACCGGTACATCGGCAATTGCACTTACCCCATCCGGATAAGTCAACTCTACATTCAGTGAATAAGTTTTATACACATCGTCTTTATCATCGTCGCTACAAGCAAATAGCATTGGTAATAAAGCAAACATTACTAAATAAAAATACGTTTTCATCTTAATCTGTTTTATAATTTAATTCTTAATGATAATCCATAATAAAATTTCGGAATTGAACCCGAACCATATAATGAAATGACTGATTCGTTTTGTGAATATTTCACACGCGCCGTTGTATTCGTAAAGTTACGTGCCTCAAAAGAGAGGGACGCGATCTTTCCGAGTTCTTTCGTCACACTGATATTCGCCGTTACATAGGGCGATAGCGTATTCTTGTTGAATGAATAATTGTAAGATGTTTTCGATACCAAACGGGCTAACTCATTGAACAATGCGGGATCATTCTCTTTGGCATTCAGGAAAGCCTCCCGAAAGAGTATTTTAGTGGATGGGTCTTGAATTGTAGAATAATAGAGAGGATAGGTGCCTATTGGTTGATCGCCGGCATAAATATCCCCATCGGTTGCTCCGGGAACATAAGAATCCCGATTCTCCAACACAAAGCTCCGATTACCGCCACTATATTCGCTGAGATACCTTGAACAGTTATACAGTGACGCCTCTATGCGCATAGAAACGATCAAACGAACTTTAGGAATATGCGTCGTGATCGTCAGATTACTGTTTAATTGTTTGGTAAGCTGGCCGTTCCAGGAAGAATTTCCTCCAATATAATAACCAACATATTTGTAAAAATTACCGTCTGTAGTAAGCTGCGTACTGGGGCTATACTCGGTTAGTGTCTCATCGACTCCTTTGTAGTAATAATAGCTTCCATCCCAACGGAATGATGTGTTAAGGGCTGGAATTTTATCGAAATCAACGATCCATTCCAAGCCTTTCCTGCTAACGTCTGATGCGTTGGCAGATGAATAAGTGGCTTTATAGAGGAGACGTGTTTTATAATCCAACTGTTGTGCCGGAAAAACTCCGGATTTATCAGAAACAGTAACAATACCTGTCGTTTTATCAATTGTAAACAGTCTGTCTTCCGATGGAATAGGCACATTATTCAGCGATGTCTGGTCTGTTAAATTGTAGGTGTAAGGAGAGTAAGAAGAGGTTTGTTTGTATGGATTCTTCGTTTTGTTATAAAAAGCTGTAACAGAAATACGCGCCATACCCAAACGTGCTTCCACGCCTATTTCGGTTAGGTTGCTGCTTTGCCATTTTAAATCAGGATTATAAAGTAACGAAACCGGATAAATATGATAACCGTAATAAGCCGTACCATCACTCATGCTGGTAGAAGCAAAAGCAAGACGGTCACTATAAGACGGTGTTGGATTGAGTACGGCTATAGAAGGCAGCTTAACGGATTTTCCCCATCCTGCCCGTATTGTCAGTTTCTTTAATAGTCCTTCTTGTCTATCCCAGAAGGTATATTTTGCATTGAAACGAGGTGAAAAGCTGGATACGGTTCCATATGCTGATCGGCTGATCGAGGTGATATCCGTACGTAAACCGGCAACTATTTGTAATTTGGAGGCCTTGATGGGAATATCTATCTTTTCTTCCACAAACAACGCCGTACTTTTCATGCCGGGTTGATCGCTGTATTTGTATTCCCGCCAGGTCGGGACATAATAGGTGTATTTTTCATCAGTCGGCGTGTCGTAATAAATGCCTTTTCCTGTATTATTCGTATAAGAAAATTCACCCCCAAAAAGGAAATTACTTACTATCTTATCGAAACGACGAGACCAATTTGCTTTCAGCTTAACAGAATAATCTCTCGGCTTATCGTCGGTTATTTTTTTCTCATACCAATGACCTCTCGGAATCAGACCGATCAACGCATCGGGATTGTCTTCTAATTGCTCGGCCATATAATATCCTTCTTCCATTCCGTGAATAGAAACTGAACTCGATGAGAAAGATTCATACTCATTTTTGATTTCTTCGTTGTCAGATAAAGCGGCAGAAGTAGTCAGTTCTACATTCGTAATCCAGCTTTTATTTAATAGCCAGTTTAAGCCGAAGTCCATACGCAATCTATTCGCTTTCTCCTCAAGATAAGTGTTGGAATAGGCATCGGGATCAGCTTTGGAATCATATCCGCCAATATTTCCGGAAACTCCAGCTGTTATTTTAATCGGGCGACTGGATGTTTTATTGAATGTATTATTATAGCGGAGTGTTATCCCGTTGCGATCATACGATGTATAAGGCGAAGCAAGATCGGACACAGAAGATGTACGTTCCAAGCTAAGGTTCATGACACCGCCATCTCTTCCGAGTGCGAATCCTTTATTCAATGCATATTGTTTGGTGTGCGGCTTAGAAGCAAACTCTACGTTTAAGGGCGTTTTCCCTTCTTTTGTTTTTACTTTCACCATACCATTTGTCAAGTCGCCATGTTCAACAGACGGCACACCGGTTACTACTTCAATAGATTCGATATTTGTTGAGCTTATACTGCGTACATCTGTTCCGTAAGCCAAACGCGAAGATATAGACGATGTTTCATTGAATGCTCTGACTGAGTTACTGGATATTCGTACGCCATCTACTTCGATTGCCGTTCCGAAACGATTATTATCAAGCTCGCTTGACGTATTTGAACGTAATTCAATCTCTTGTGGCGAATTTATCGCCAAATGTACTGCGGTGTTTGTTTTTCCTCCCGGAAGCAGACTTGTTATATCTGAAAGACTTTGCGTCTGTATGTGATCAAGAGCCGTACGGTCAATTGTATAAGAAGAGGTTACTGCTTCTGTTTTCTCTCGGGCTGTTACGACTACTTCGCCTAAGCTCAGGTTATTTTCTTTAAGAGCAAAAACAATATTATTAAGATCAGAATGAATATCTAATTCAAAATCAGTTTTCATATACCCTAAGCAGGATACCGAAATCACAACTTTACCGGTAGGAACATTCTTAATGGTAAATAAACCATTAACGTCTGCTGTAGCCCATAATTGTTGTTCAGATAATATCAGAGTGGCAAACTCTATCGGCGTTTGCTTTTCACTATCGACAATTTTTCCGGTCAGGGAATAATGTTGCGCGAAAGCGTGCAAAACAAGAAAACAAACAAGAAGTATAATTAGTATAAATTTTCTCATTTTGAGAATATTATTAGCAATGCAAAGGTCGCAAACATCAAGAGGTTACACAATACCAACAGATTGGTATGTACAAAACGGGACAGATACCTATATGTAGGTATTTATCCCGTTTTACACATTAATTGACTAAAAAAAACCTTGCTCCTACAACAAGTTACCGATTTTAACACCGATAAATAAGGTACGCGGTAAGCCGGGTCCATAGACATAAGCCGGGTCTCGATCTATACCTTTGTCAAAATCATTCTGGAATGAGTTGAAAAGATTTTTCACACCTCCATACCATTGCATCGTTACTCCTTTTCCTACCGGCATATTATAATGCAGTTTTAAGCCGGCATCAAAAAAAGCATCTGATCTACGAAGCTCTCCGGCATCACGAAGTTCTCCTTCAGGAAGTTCCGCGCCAAAATAAGGGACTAACATTTTTCCGGTATAGTTCCCGGTTACAGACAATCCGAATTTACGCGAAAAAGTCCAGTCTGCAGTAAAGAAACCGTAAGTCTCCGGAGTACGGAAAAATTTCTTCTCATTGAAATTTTCATCTCCCTCTTTGTATCTGCTTGATTGAGCCGTGAAACCAAGGTTAAAAAATAGTTTGTGCGTAGGATAGAGTTTTAACTCTACGTTGACGCCTTGTACTGTTGCTCCGTTTTTAGAGTTAACACGCGTGTAAATTACTGTCCCGTTTTCATCCGGTTCACCTATTTCATTCCGGAACGGATTATGTAGCTTCGTATAAAACCCTTCCACTAAAATGCCCGTATTTACCGAACCGATCATATTATTATAGTCAAACGAAACCGTATAGCTTGTACTATTCTCACGCTCCAGATCGGGGGCATTCTTATTAATCACCTGACGAGAGCCTGATGTCTCTATATGCAGGTCTTCATCAAAGATCTGAGGTGCGCGATATCCCCGTGATACGCCAATACGTGTTTGCAGATAAGGGGTAAGGTCATACATAATGCTTGCACGAGGAATAAAGACATTGCCTGATTTATCATTGCCCTCTGCCTGTTTATTGTCGATAGAATAATGTTCTATACGTGCGCCTGCCAGAAATTTTGCTCTGCCATATTTAATTTCATACTGAGCAAAAGCACCGGAAGTAAGTAATGATTGGTCTGAGACGACTGTATTCGGTATATGCGGAACAGAAATTATCTTTCCGTCTTCTATCTGTGCATTATCGTAATCAGGGTAGCCTAATTTCTTATCTTTCAGATAAGATCCTGTATGTTCTATACCTCCGATTAATGAAGAGATCCCTAAGATTGCTTTGTATTGAGCTCCAATATTGTAAGTTTTGTCTTTCGTATTTCCGTAATCACTCAAGGACTGATTTGCACCGTAGTACGAATCGCGGTTCAGATATTGTCCGGAGGCAAAAACAGAAAGGATATCGCTCTCCCTTAGATATTGTTCAAAAGTAAGATCCCCAACCAACATATCATGTCGTACTGCTTCAGCAACTTCTCGTTCATGTAGCGGACGATCCTGCATATTTCCTCCGTCACGACTCTCGCGGATATTGAAGAAGTTAAGACTTATCTTATTCCGGTAAGACGGACGATGGAATAAACGCGTACCTATCACTGTATTTTTCATAGGTGCTATTTCAGAGAAATCATCCCCATTATGGTCATACATTTTGCGGTCACGCATATTTCCGAACACGGCAATCCCTGTTCTGTGGTCATCGGTAACCAATGACGCATTGAATGACGCATTATGATCTGCGGCTGGTCCATTAGATTCACTGATACCTATTCCGATAAGTGAAGCACTATAACCCGCTTCAAACGAATTGACAGTCGGGTCTTTTAATATTAGATTGACTGTCCCGGCTATAGCATTTGATCCATAGAGTACAGAACCTCCTCCACGAACCACTTCAATACGGTCGAGCATATTTGCGGGAATCAGTTCCAATCCGTAAACTCCGGCAAGCCCGCTAAAAATGGGACGGCTATTAATCAGGATTTGTGAATACGGCCCTTCCAGTCCATTCATACGAATCTGCGAGAATCCACAATTCTGACAATCATTTTCATAACGTAAGCCTGTACAATAATTCAACCCTTCTCCCAAAACAGTAGATTGAGTCGTTGTCAGACTTTTCGAATTAATCGTATTTACAATCACGGGGGCTTCTATTCGTTTCTGAACAGTACGTCCGGCTGTCACCACCACTTCATTAAGATTAAGAGCATCCTCTTCAAGAATAAAATTAACTTCGATTGTTTTATTCTTCTTAACCTCGACTGTTTTTTCAACAGGCACGTATCCAAGACTGGTTGCAATGATTGTAAATTTTCCTTCAGGCAAATTTTTCAGAACAAAATGACCGGTTGCATCGGTTGTTGTTCCAATGGTGGTGTTTTTAAGTACAATATTAATATACGGAAGATGTTCTCCACTTTTTTTATCGGTCACATGGCCAAATATATTTGCATCTGTCGGCACAACAGGAGTTGTATCGTCTGCTTTTAATCCATATGAAAAAAGCAGACAAAGTATAATAAAGAAATATGATCTCATATTTGAATTATAATTTGTTATACGAATAGATATAGCTATCCTACCGGACATACCATATCCTTGAATTTTGTTTTAGTTTAAATAAGAATTAAAGAATAGAAAAGACAGGAGGAGAACGTAAATTGAATAGTTTCTTATAGTTACCTAATGAAACCGCATTGGCAACATGTACGTAGGGATTACGATATAAAACAACACTCAGAATGCCCATCAGAGCAGACAGGACAATTGCTGTTGTAGTGAAATTAGACAATCCTGCAATGAGTATTATCTCTACATTCGTATGTGTATGATTGGGGTTGCCATTACAGTCCTTCTTATATGGATGGGAGTGAACAAGTATTTCATGACCATACCTATGGACATGAGGGAAAAATGTTATCCCTGTATAGTAAAATACAAAGATGCTCAGGAATAAAATTCCTGAACCGATTCTTCTCAAATGACTGTGTACAACTTTCATTTCAAGACTTTCACAAGTTCTGCATCTTCCAACATATACATCAAGTGTTCGTTATAGTTCATATTTAATACAAAACGACCTTTTAATTCAATGTATTTATCCGTTTTAATCCGCTTCAGGTCTGTGTGCCCTTTCTTAACGATAATTTCCATCACCGTTTCAATCCCTCCCATACTGCAAAAGAAACACATGGAAGAGGGAGTTGCAGAAAGTGCAAAGTATTTCCCTTCAGCATCAATCGGCACATAGAATCCCTGTATAGTAATTTCTTGTTTATTCAGTTTTTTGATAGTCTTACTATGTTGGGGAATATCATAATAAAACTGATTCGTCGGATCATAGGCTGTTTTCCATTTTATTTCTGCCAGTTGCTGCCAGGTAACCGGTTGCTGCGCCTGAAGCGCAATAACAATAAATAAAAATAAAAGTACGAAGCGCGTTTTCATTCGCTTAATGTTTTAGATATATCCGTCTTCATTGCTTTTAATGCCGGTATAAATGCAGCCAAAATACCGATTAAGAGCGACAAAGATAATAAATATATGTCCCATAGGCTTATCCATTGACTTAAATCGTAATGGAAATTATTTTCCGCATAGATTGAAAGTAGCCACATCCCCGTGCGGCTGAATAGAAATCCGCCCAGATATCCGATCACTGCATAGCTTATACCCTCAATAATAACCATGGAGAATAACCGCAATGAACTTCCCCCCATTACCCGCATCAACGCCAGTTCATATTTGCGCTCTTTCAATGAATTAAGCAGAGAAATAAAGATGCTGAAAGCGGATATAAGGATAATGAAAAGAGCGATCAGATTCAGTGTTTCGATGCCTACGCCAAGTAAGGAATAGAGGCGGTTAATTTCCTGTGCGGGTGAGGCAGCCTGCATATTGGTTGATTGGTTAATCATACGAGGTAAGGTAATTGCGCCCATCGGGTTTTTATAAGAAATAAGCAGGGAGGTGATTTCTCTGTCTGCCTCGTGATCGTGTTCGTGATCATGTTCTTCAGAGTCATGATGATGGCCTGCTTCATGTTCATGATCGTGCTCTTCGGATTCACCGTGATCATGTTCGTGATGGCTATGTATTTCCCAGACGCTTTCTATGCTTGTGAGGACTAATTGATCCAAAACCGTCCCTGTTTCTGAAAGAATGCCGGTTACTCTGTATTTGTTATCATCGTGTGAATGCCCGGCTCCTTCTATCAGTCCGTGTACTCCGGCAAAGGTATCGTTTATTTGTAGTCCTGTCTGTCGGGCTACTTTCGCTCCGATAACGGCATCGAATGCTTTGTTCCATAATCTGCCTTCACTCAGCTCTCCATTGTAATGTTTCACGTATTCTTCGGTGGTTCCTACAATACGATAACCTTCGTAATTATCTCCGAATGCCTGCGGAATTGCCTCCTTAATCAGTGGATTCCCGGATAGTTTCAACGCTTCTTTATAGGAAATGTTTCCTGTGGGATAATCCACATGATATATACCGGAGAGGATAAGTTGCAAAGGACTACCTTTAGCCCCGACTACCAAATCAACCCCTTTCGCATTGCGTTCCATCTGTTCTTCAAAGCCATCTCTCAGCAAAAGCAATAGAGAGATAATCGCAATGCCGGAAGTAAATAATAAAATATTAAGTATCGAAGAGAGTGGCTTCGATTTGATCTGTTTGAATGCTAACTGAAATAAATTCATACTTATAATGTAATGATGTTTTGGAAATGACCTAAGAGACGTTTGTCATGCGTTACAATAATAAGACTTGCACCGGTAATTTCGGCTTGCGACTTTAAGAGTTTGAGCGACTCTTCACAATTATTGTCATCCAGACTTGATGTGGGTTCGTCTGCCAGAATTAATACGGGATTATTGATCATTGCACGGGCGATAGATAATCTTTGTTTTTCGCCTTCACTAAGTCGGTTCACTCTTTCATCACATTTATCTGCCAGATTTAGTCGTTGCAATATATCTTTTATTGTTTGGTCGGAAATCGTTTTATGGTTCAGGTAAGGCACTAAACGAATATTATCAATTACAGAAAGGGCTTGTACGAAATGAGGCTTTTGAAAGACCACTCCGATTTCTTTTCCTCTGTATTTATCCAAAAGACTTTCGTGCAATTTCGTAATATCTGTTCCGGCTATCGTGACCGAACCGGAAGATGGATTCAGTAATCCGGCCAACAAATGCAGCAATGTCGTTTTTCCGCAACCTGAAGGCCCCATGATAAGCAGGTGTCTCCCCTTTTCACAATCGATGTCAGGAAAATCAAAACTTGTACCATTTTCGTATGAAAAAATCAGTCCTCTTGTAACAAGTACATACTCCATAAGAATAAAGTTTTGGGCAAATATAAAGAATTATATAATGCAGCAGTGTTGCATTTACAAAAATGTTGCTACATTTGCATATTCTTTTATCAAAGAATCCAAACAAACACGAAGTGGTTTGTAGTACTCAAAGCTAAAAAAACAGATGAAATATATTTTACTCCTTCTGGTCTGTACTTGTTTTTTTGCTCCCTCTTTCGCCCAACAGGTGCAAGACAGCATACAGTTAAATGAAGTTGTTGTAAAAGGTAGTAGTCAATCTGCTATCCGTATGCGAAACTCATTAAATGTTACACAGGTGAATCGTTCCTTTATGCGAGAGAATTTGTCGGGAAGTTTAATGCAGACATTGGAACATATTCCCGGTGTCAAGGCCATGTCTATTGGCTCGGGACAATCCAAACCGACCATTCGGGGGATGGGATTTAACCGTTTGGTTGTGGCTGAAAATGGAATCAAGCATGAAGGTCAACAATGGGGAGAAGATCACGGATTGGAGATTAATCAGTTTGCGGTTGACGGAGTAGAGGTAATAAAGGGGCCGGCATCGTTAATGTATGGCTCAGATGCAATCGGAGGAGTAATAAACCTGAAAAACAACTCCTTGCCGATCGAGCGTTTGGAAGGTGAAGTCGAACTTTTTACCCGTACGAACAATGAGTCCATCGGAATATCAGCCAATTTGCAAGGACGCGAAAAGCATTTCTTTTATCGGGCTAATCTAACGTGGATAGACTATGGAGATTACAAAGTGCCGGCAGATAGTATTCAGTATTATTCTTATTATTTCCGACTGAAGGATAAACGACTGCGTAATACGGCCGGGAAAGAGCGAAACGGAAGTATCACTCTTGGATGGCAGGGTGAGAAATACCGGACTGCTTTCTACATAGATAATGTTTATGCCAAAAGTGGTTTTTTTGCCAATGCACATGGATTGGAAATACGAGTATCAGATATTGATTATGATCATTCCTCGCGTGATGTGGATCTGCCGTATCATGACGTAAACCATTTTAAAGTGGCCAATCTTACCACCGTTTATCTTGGCAATAGTCGTTTGGAGGGGAGATTTGCCTATCAGAATAATTTAAGGAAAGAGTTTGCCGAAGCGGTATCGCATGGCTATATGCCGATTCCTCCGGATAATCTGGAGCGAAAGTTTGATAAGGATACCTACTCCAGCGCTGTGGATCTACATTTTTCTCCGGCAGAAGCTCATGAGGCTACTGTGGGTATAAGCGGGGAACATCAGGATAATCGCAGAGCGGGTTGGGGTTTTATTATTCCGGATTTTCGCACGTCCTCTTTTGGTTTATTTGCGTATGACCGATTTCATCTGACAGAAAAATTGATTTTAAGCGCCGGCCTTCGGTTTGATCGTACTACAGTAAAGACCGAAGCATACAATGACTGGTTCAAAACACCTGTTGAAAGCGAAGATTCACTTTATAAGAAGAGGTCGTTAGCCTTGAACCGCTCGTTCAATAGTCTGACTTGGTCTGCCGGTCTGAATTACACTTCAGGTTATTGGTCGTTCAAGGGAAATATAGGTAAAAGCTACCGCGCACCTATTGCAAAGGAGCTAAGTTCAGACGGGATCAATTATCATATCTTTCGCTATGAAAAAGGAGAAAGCACGCTTTCATCGGAGGAATCTTATCAAATTGACGCCGGGGTGAACTGGGATAACGGACGTATTGCTCTTCTTTTGGAGCCTTATCTGAATTATTTCCCTAATTATATCTATCTCAGTCCTACTCCGGATTATTATGAAGGTTTGCAAATGTATCAATACGTGCAGAACCGTGTGATCCGCTATGGGTTTGAAGGAACAGCAAATTATAAACTGACAAACGAGATAGAAGCCGGGGTGACTACGGAATATTTGTACGCCTCGCAACGTTCGGGTGATAAGAAGGGATACGGGCTACCTTTCTCTCCGCCTTGGAGTACTACATTTTCACTGAAATATATGCCGGATAAGCTCGGCATCGGCAAGAACAGGTATATTTCCATGGATTATAAGGTAGTCGGCAAACAGAACCGAATCGTTCCGCCAGAGAAAACAACATCGGGTTATCAGGTTCTTAGTGCAGCAGTCGGATGTGACTTTACGCTGGGAAAACAACTGATGCAGGTCAATTTTCAGGGGCAAAATCTGCTCAACAAAAGATATTACGATCATACGGGATATTATCGGTTGATCGAAGTTCCCGAACCGGGGCGCAGTTTTACGTTATTAATAGGTATGAAATTTTGAGATCTCAATTATATAATCAATTCAAATGTATCAACCGGGCAATATGCCCATAACTCTGTTAAAATTATGAATAGAAAAATAAGTTTAGGAGTAACGATCCTTTTAGGTCTTTGCCTTAGTTTCTTCACCTCGTGCGATGACGACAACGACGACCCGTCTAAACCGGAGATTACTCTTGAAGAAGTAGGACATGAAAACAGCAAAGCCGTTGCACCCGGATCTGATTTGCACTTGGAGGCAATAATCACAGCGGAAGGAATAATAAAGCAAATTGACGTAGAGATTCACCAGGAAGACGGAAGCTATGAAATCGAAGAATCTTATACCGACAGTAAATATGTCGGCGTAAAGAACGTAACATTCCATGAACATATAGATATTCCTGCAGATGCACCTGAAGGAGATTATCATCTGCACCTGACAGTAACCGATGAAATGGGACAAACATCAACCGCAGAAGCAGAGCTTTCTGTAAATGCAGAAGCGGAACATAGTGATCACGAACATTAATAATCAAAAAAAGTATGAATAGAATCGTACTATCAGTCGTTACCGCGCTCCTCCTTTTAGGTGGTTGCGGTAGCGATAATGACGATCAGGTCAGTAAACCTGCTATCGACATGGACTATGCAGAAGCATTTCCCAAGAACTGTGTAACGGTATATAGAGGAGAGAGTTTTGAGTTTAAGGCCATATTCAGTGATGAACAGGAGTTAGGCAATTACAATCTGGAGATTCATAATAATTTCGACCATCATTCGCACAGTACTGATGATGTTGCCTGCGATTTGGAAGACAAAAAATCTCCCGTAAATGCGTTTGTTTATAACAAAAGCTTCTCCATTCCTTCGGGACAAACCAAGTATAATGCCTCAGCAACGATTGAAATTCCTGCAGACATAGATACAGGTGATTACCACTTTATGATTCGCGTAACGAATCAGGCTGCCTGGCAGGAAATAAAGGGTATCAGTATAAAAATAAGTGACAGAAAATAATACGGCTATTTCTTCTTAAGGCACTTAGGGCAGACTCCTTCATACAAAACCTGTGTTTCATTTACCTTATAACCAGGAGGAAGGCTTGAAACATTCGATTTGACATCCGTATCTAAACATGTTACGTTATCGCATTCGGTACAATGAAAATGCGGATGCACTTCCGGGTAAAGAAGTTTGTCATTAAGTGCATACTTAACGGATGCGTCGTGTAATATTATGCGGTGAATTATTCCTTTTTCCTCCAGCGTCTTCAGCGAACGATAGAACGTAACACGGTCAAACAAGTCAGGCAACACCTCTTTGATCTCATGTTCGGAAAGAGCCACTCCTTTCGTCAGCAATTCGTTTACGATATGCTTCCGACATCCCGTGTTCTTGAGCCCATGCGCTTTTAATATGTGTTCTGCGTTTACCATAATCTCATTGTAAAACACAAAGATAGCAAGTATTTGCTTATTTTTCTCTTATATTTGCCGGAACAGACATGAAAACATGTATAACATTAAATATCTAATCATGAAAAAGACGCTTTTGTTCTGCGCTCTATTTGCTTTTAGCTATACCGTTGCCGCCCAGAATTCCAGAATTCTTATGGATGAGTTTACCGAACTGAAGGACACCAAACCGCATGATAGTGAAGAGGTCTGGACTAAACTTCCTTCTACTCCCCAGTTCAGTTGGGGCAGTACTGATATTCGTTATCCTAAGTTGTCTGTTCCTTCTGTCAGCAAAACGACTCGTTGGCAGGCTAAAGCATGGAAAGGGGAACGGGTAAATGCGCAGGCTGTTGTATGGAGTAATACGGATTTGAAAAATGCGGTTCTTACGGTTAGTGATCTTAAAAGTGGTTCGAACCTGATTCCGGCTTCTGAGGCGGAGGCTTCATTTGTGCGTTATGTTATGACAGATGAACTGAGCAAGGATGGTAAAACAGGATGTGGACATCGACCGAATAAGGCCGACTGGGATTCGTCTATGGTAGCCGACATATTGGATAATGTGAAGATATTAGATATTAATGCTTGCACTACGCAGCCGGTATGGGTAAATATCTGGATTCCTCAAGACGCTAAAGCCGGAAAATACACCGGTACGCTGACTGTCTCAGGTGCTAATTTTAAACCGTTGAGATTACAACTGAACGTGGAGGTTCTGAATCATACGCTACCTGCACCTGAAGACTGGAAGTTTCATGTGGATTTCTGGCAAAACCCATATTCTGTTGCCCGTTATTATGACGTGCCGCTATGGAGTCAGGAGCATTTTGATGCTATGCGCCCGATCATGAAGATGCTGGCCAATGCAGGGCAGAAAGTGATTACGGCAAGTATTATGCATAAGCCTTGGGCAGGACAAACGGAAGATCATTTTGATAGCATGGTTGCCAAGACCAAACATATAGACGGTTCCTGGTCGTATGATTATACGGTTTTCGACAAATGGGTTGAGTTCATGATGAATGAGATTGGTATCACAAAACAAATCAACTGCTACACACTAATTCCTTGGGCTTTAAGCTTCGATTATATTGATCAGGCAACAAACAGGGTATTATATGTAGAGGCAAAACCGGGTAGTGTTGTCTATGAAAATTATTGGGGTAATTTCCTGAAAGATTTTGCCCGCCACCTGAAAACAAAAGGCTGGTTCGACATTACGACCATTTCGATGGATGAACGGAAATTGGAAGATATGAAAGAAGCAATCAAGGTGATTAAAAAAGCCGATCCGGACTTTAAAATTGCTTTGGCCGGACTTTATCATGACGAAATCCAGGCCGACTTATATGATTATTGTGTTGCCTACGGCATTCCATTTCCTGAAGCCGTAAGAGAAGAGAGAGCCAAGAGCGGAAAAATCAGCACCGTTTACACCTGCTGTTCCGAACCGCTTCCTAACATTTTCACGTTTTCTCCTCCTGCAGAAGCATCCTGGACATTCTGGCATGCCGTAGCCGGTAATTACGACGGATTCCTCCGTTGGGCATGGAACAGTTGGACGATCGATCCGCTTCACGATAGTCGTTTCCGCACATGGGCAGCCGGCGACTGTTATCAGATTTATCCCGGACCACGCAGCAGTATTCGTTGGGAACGTGTAGTAGAAGGCATTCAGGATGCTGAAAAGATCCGTCTTCTTCGAAAAGAATTTCAGGAAAAAGGACAAAAGAGCAAATTAGACAAATTGAACAAAGCCGTTTCTTTGTTCGTTCACGAAAACCTAACACCGGAGAATGCCGATGAAATGGTCAATAACGGAAGGAAAATATTAAATTCATTCTGAAAGAAATAAGAAATCCATATTAATGCTGACAGCATATCCTTTGTTATAATAAATCAGTCATAGTGTTTTTTTAGAAAATACCGAATAGTTAAACTTTTGAAGCTCTTGGTTTGAAAAAATCAAAACGTTGGCAAATCTCCTGTTTTTATGTCGGATTGATACCGATCGCAAAAGAGGCTTTTTGGGCTGACTTCTCTAACAAAATAACGAAGTATGTGCCTGAAGAGCAGAATTCGGGAGACGTTGTTTAAATTGCATTATCCGGCATGTCCGTTTTTTTCAAGATTTGTAAAAAGAAAAAAAACCAAAATTGCGCTACTCTTTTTTGAAGATAAAGGATATATTTCGAAAGATAACCTTTATTTTTTGGAATACAACCTTTATTTTTTGGGTGAAAAAACGGTCTTTCTTTGTCATTATGGAATATTTATTGGTTTGAAACTATATAAACGAAAGAAAAATGAGGTTAAGTGCTTTTAAAGTGCGTAAGCAAAATGGTTAAAATAGTTTCTTTTTGTCTTGTATTCATGTGTTTCGCCAAACACCAAATCAGGTATAAAAAAATAGAGAATGCATTCAAAACAGATTCTAATATTTAAATTTGAGTCCACTGTGAAAAGTCTATCTTATCAGAAATCAACGCCCTACAGATACTTCAAAGAGGGGGGGGTAAAATTGCAAAAAGGTACTTTTTATAGTGGACTCAAATTTTATTTTTGGAAAACTTTTTAGATTTATATTATTTAACAAACACCATTATATATATTGTTTTTCAAACATATTATCAAAAATCAATATGTTAAAATGGGAAACTTATATAATATATAATCAAAACAAATTTCCCAAAAGGTTGTTATAATAAGAAAAGGATCGTAAGATTCTTTTCTATTTTTTACACTTAATAGTATATTCTAATATCAATCGAAAATGAAAAAAATAGTAAAATTTGAAAAAAGAGATTGCAACCCGTGCGTTATGGTTTCTAATTTTTTAGACACCAATGGTGTGGATTATCAAAAAGTGAACCCTTTCGACGAGCCTCATTTAGCAATGAAATATAAAGTCAGAACAGTGCCGACTGTAATTTTATTAGATGAAGAACAGGAAGTATATAGGACAATTGGTTTTCAACCCAATGAATTGAAAGAGTTGATTTCGTTTACAAATAATTAATCGTTGTGAGGCCATGTACATCTATTATGATAGTCGTACGGGTAATGTAGAGCGTTTTATTCAAAAGATTAAGTTACAAAGGGATTGGCATTTTGTAAAGATTTCACAGGATATAACTCCACAAGGTTCCGGACACTTAATTACCTACACTACTAATTTCGGAGATATTCCGCGCACTACCTTCCGTTTTATGGAGGATTTCGGAGAGAAAATCAAGAGTGTTTCTTCGAGCGGAAACATGAATTGGGGCAAGTCATTCGGCTTAGCAGCAGATAAGATAGCCGAACAATATCACATACCTCTACTCCTTAAATTTGAATTGTCCGGTCTGCCCCAGGATGTGCAGGCATTAATAAACAGAATAGAAGAGATAAGCAAATGATTACGAAAAAATGGATCTTGCTCAACAATGAGATAATGGTCAGAAAAAATGATGATTATCAGTTGGAGAAAGACAAAGAGGCAGTTAAGTCCTACTTTTTAGACTATGTAAACAAAAACACGGTTTTCTTCTATACATTGAAGGAGAAGATTGACTATCTGATTGAAAACAGATACTATGTCAATTTCTATGAGCAATATAGTTTTGAAGATATCGAACAGGTATTTAACCTCACGTACAAAAAGAAATTCCGCTTTCCTTCTTTCATGAGTGCATTCAAATTTTTCAACAGTTATGCTTTACGTGATGATTCAGGAGAGAAATTTTTGGAACGTTATGAAGATCGGGTCGCTTGCATTTCTCTTTTTCTTGCGCAGGGACAGCTTGATCAGGCTTTAACATACGCAGAGCTGTTAATCAATCAGGAATACCAGCCGGCAACCCCTACCTTCCTGAATGCAGGCAAGATTCGTTCCGGCGAATTGGTCTCGTGTTTTCTCGATGAAATAGGGGATAATCTTAACAATATAGGTTACGCGATAGACGAGTCAATGAAGTTATCCTCCATCGGAGGAGGAGTTTCCTTGAACATATCCAAACTAAGAGCCCGAAACGAGGCAATCAAAGGCGTAGAGGGGCGCGCCGGAGGTGTACTACCTGTGATGAAAATACTGGAAGACATTTTTTCGTATGCCAACCAATTAGGTCAAAGGCCGGGCGCAGGAGCGGTTTATCTGAATGTATTTCATTCGGATATAGAAGAGTTCTTAGATTGCAAGAAAATCAATGTGGACGAAAAAGTCAGAATTAAATCGTTGTCAATCGGTGTGATTATTCCTGATAAGTTCATGGAACTGGCAGAAAAAGACGAGCCTTTCTATGTTTTTTATCCGCATACCGTATTTATGGCCTACGGCAAGACATTAGATGATATGGATATGAACAAGATGTACTCGGAGTTGGTTGACAATCCTGCTGTACGTAAGAAGCGGTTAAATCCACGCCATCTATTGGTAAAAATAGCACAGACGCAAAAAGAAAGTGGCTATCCGTATCTTTTCTTCAAAGGAAATGCAAATAAAGAACATGCATTGAAGGGAATCGGAGACATACGCTTTTCGAACTTGTGTACGGAGATCATGCAACTGTCTGAAGTCTCCGAAATTCGTGCCTACGGTGAAGAGGACGAAATAAAACGAGGCATCTCCTGCAATCTGGGTTCGCTCAATATTGTTACCGTTATGGACAATAAACGGATAAGGGAAGCCGTCTTTGCCGCGATGGACTCCTTGACTGCCGTATCCGACATGAGTAATATTGCGGCTGTCCCTTCTATCCAGAAAGCGAATCAGGAATTGCATAGTGTAGGTTTAGGAGCCATGAACCTGCACGGTTATCTGGCAAAAAACTTCATACCATATGAAAGTGAAGAGGCCTTGGACTTCTGTAATGTCTTCTTTATGATGGTGAATTTTTATTCACTGCAGCGCTCGATGGAGATAGCGAGAGATAGAAAAGAAACATTCAAAGATTTCAAACAGTCTGAATACGCCAAAGGATCTTATTTCAGGAAATATATAAATAAAGACTATCTGCCTCAAACGGAAACAGTCAGAGCTCTTTTTGAGGGAGTAGCTGTTCCTACACGTGATGACTGGGCAAAATTAAAAGAACAGGTGGCTGAACACGGGATATATCACGCCTATCGTATGGCTATTGCTCCGAATCAATCGACTTCTTATATCATGAGTTCTACGGCTTCTGTTATGCCGGTAGTAGATATCATCGAAGTAAGAGAATACGGCGACAGCACAACCTACTACCCCATGCCTTATCTGACGAACGAGAATTATTTCTTTTATAAGTCAGCCTACGATATGGATCCGATGAAAGTTCTGAAGCTTATTTCCGTTATCCAGCAACACGTAGATCAAGGGATCTCTACCATACTCTATACCAACAGTAACGATACGACCAGAGACCTGGCACGTTATTATATCTATGCCTACAAATTAGGTCTGAAATCATTGTATTACACCCGGACACGCAAGGCTGTCATCAGCGAATGTCTTTCTTGCTCTGTCTAAAAACACATAACCCAAATGAAACATTTTAAAGCCGTAAACTGGAATACACCGGATAATGATTATGTGGAAATGTTCTGGGAACAAAACCTGAAACAGTTCTGGATTGACACGGAATATATTCCTTCCAAAGATATTGACTCGTGGAATGGTTTAAAACCGGAAATGCGCACAGCTTACAAACGCGCCTTAGGAGGACTGACACTCTTGGATACACTGCAAAGCCATACCGGCATGCCGAAAGTGATCGATCATATCGACAGTCTTCAAAACAAGTCCGTTTTATCGTATATGTGTATGATGGAAACGATCCATGCCAAATCTTATTCGACTATTTTTACGACCGTAGCCAGCGGTCCGGAGATTGATGAAATATTCCGGTGGGTACAGGAGAATGAACATCTTCAACTCAAAGCGAATGTCATCGACTCGTATTATCGTAAATTAGATGAAAAGTCGGTTTCACCGGAAGATTTGTTCATGGCTTTGGCCTCATCGGTATTGCTGGAAACCTTTCTTTTCTACAGCGGATTCTTTCTTCCTCTTTGGTTGGCCGGACAAGGACAGATGGTGGCCAGTTGCGATATTATCAAAAAAATTATTGCCGATGAATCCATCCATGGGGTCTTTGTCGGTCTTTTAGCGCAGGAAATATTTGCAACGTTTTCAGAAAAGGAGCAGAAAAGAGTCGAAAAAAATCTCAAACAGCTGATGTATAAACTTTACGAAAATGAACTAAAATACACCGATGAAGTTTATAGTGAGATTGGTCTTTCTGCAGATGTGAAAGAATATATCCGTTACAATGGGAACAAAGCATTGATGAATCTCGGCTTCGCGCCGGAATTTGAAGTCAAGGAAGTCAACGCCATCGTCCTCAACGGTCTGAATGTAGAGACAACCCAGCATGATTTCTTTTCAAAGAAGTCCACCAACTATGAAAAGGCGCTGGAGGTGGTTTATTTACAGGATGAGGATTTTCGGTTCTGATTAGGGATTCATTTATAGAGGAATAAGAATTTCTATGTATCTTACACATCTTTAGGAGAAACAAGTCCAACACTTAAATCATATCTGAAGATGACAAATAAAATCAACCGCAGACAATTTTTAAAAACTTCGGCCGCCGGCATGGCTGTTGCCGCATATCCGGGATGGCTAACGAGCAGTCAACCGTTCTCAAAGACATTAGCAACAACCCCCCTGCCACGCTGGAGGGGGTTTAATATTTTAGACTTTTTCGTTCCCAGACATTTTGATGATTCGAAACTGGCAGCAACGGAACAGGATTTTAAATGGATGGCCGACTGGGGGTTTGATTTTGTTCGTTTTCCAATGGCCTATCCGGGATATCTGAACTACGATCCGACAAGTGAAGTTCCTATTTCGCCGGAACAAACCGTTGATTTCAACGAGAGGGCAATCGAAATAGTAGAGAAAACCGTCTATGCAGCCAATAAATACGGTCTGCATGTCAGCCTCAACCTGCACCGCGCACCCGGATTTTGCATCAATGCAGGTTTCCGGGAACCCTTTAACCTATGGAAAGACAAAGACGCACAACAAGCCTTTTATACCCATTGGGATATGTGGGCAAAGCGGTTTAAGCATATTTCTTCCGATCAACTAAGCTTTGATTTAGTCAACGAGCCTTGTTATAAGGAGGATATGAACGACCAGTATGCCCCATCCTCTCCCATCCCGGGTGAAATCTACCGGGAAGTAGCGAGAGGCTGTATCGAAGTTATCCACCGGCAAACGCCGGACAGGTTGATCGTGGCGGATGGGAACCATGGCGGAGCATTGGTTATTCCCGAACTGACGGATTTACCTGTCGGACAAAGTTGCCGGGGATATTATCCGCATTATGTTTCTCATTACCGTGCAGGTTGGGTTTGGAAAAATCCGGATGATGCTCCAACACCTGTATGGCCGGGTAGGATTAACGGAGAAGAATTTAACCGTGAAGTATTGGAAAAGTTCTACCAACCCTGGATTGATCTCGTAAAGCAAGGCGTAGGCGTCCATTGCGGAGAATGCGGATGCTACAAAGAAACCCCACACGAGGTATTCCTTAGTTGGTTTAATGACCAGTTAGACATCTTGACATCCCACGGCATCGGCTGGGGACTGTGGAATTTTCGCGGAGACTTCGGGATACTTGATTCCGGTCGCAAGGACGTGGAATATGTCGATTTTCACGGTCATAAATTAGACGAGAAGTTATTGAAGCTGTTGCAGAAGTATTGACACGAAAGAAGGAGTCACATAATTACAACAATGATGATTGTAGATTTTTCTATATTTTTGCACACTTGAAAGATTACAAAAGAATACTCAATATAGAATGAAATACGATCTAAACGATAAGCCGGACTGGAAAGCGATGCTACTGTACGGGATACAGTGGTTTATTGTCACCCTTCCCGCTATAATTATTATGGGCAGTGTTGTCGCAAAATTACAAGATAACAGTGCTGCTTTTCAGATAATGTATATGCAGAAAATGTTTATTGTGGCAGGAGCACTTACCGTTCTTCAGGTTCTTGCTGGACATAAGTTGCCACTAATAATCGGACCGGCGGCAGTGCTGCTGATAAGCATTGTGTCATCTCTGTCCGAAAGCGTTTCTGCTATTTATACATCTATTGCCGTAGGTGGACTGGCTATAGCCGTGTTGGCCTATTTCGGAATTATAAGTAAGTTGCAGGTTCTTTTTACACAGCGGATCATTGCTGTTATACTAATCCTGATAGCCTTTACACTATTACCTACGATATTAAACCTCATAGTCGGAGATGGAACCAACGTATGGTTAAACTTCATCTTTGCCTTCCTTCTTTTATTCGGAATTATTATCACGAATAGGCTTTTAAAGGGAATATGGAAGTCAACAACAGTGCTGCTCGCCATTGTCGCAGGAAGCTTCGCTTATTTTTTGGTGAGTGGATTTCCTTCAAAAATAGAGACCGAGACAACATTAAGTCTGAACCATATATTACTCCCTCGTTTTGAATTCAACATCGGAGTATTGCTTTCATTCCTGTTTGGTTTCATTGCTTTGGTAATAAACGAACTCGGGTCAGTAGAATCGGTCGGTTATATACTTAAAGCCGATCAGATGAAGAAGCGAGTAAAAAAAGGCGTTGCCCTGCTTGGGCTATCTAACATATTGTCCGGAGGTATCGGTATTATCGGATTTGTAGATTATTCCCTGAGTGCAGGGGTTATCTCTTCATCAGGCTGTGCTTCCCGATACACATTAATTCCTGCAGGAATAGGATTGGTTCTTTGTGCGTTATTTCCTTCTGCAATCGGCGTCTTCCTGTTAATCCCTTCGGTGGTAATGGGCGTTCTTCTTTTCTATTTAATGTCTATGCAATTAGCAACAGGGTTTAGCCTATTAGTAAGCGGACAGAGCGTCAAAAGCATGTCAGACGGTTTAACGATTTCCCTGCCTCTGATGGTTGCGGTATTAATCTCATTTGCTCCGACAGAGTTTAGAAATGCTATCCCGGACATAATACGTCCGGTAATAGCCAATGGGTTTGTAATGGGGACAATAACAGTTTTGTTATTAGAGCATGTCTTCTTTAAAAAAGAAAACACACCCCCTACTCCCCAATAACACTACCGTATATTTTCTCACCAACCAATCTCTCAAATATCTTTCAGCCAAGAAGCAAGTAAGGTCGTCATTTCCTGATGAAAACGGAATTCTTCTCTCAAACCCCATCCGTGTCCTCCTTCAGGAAAAATATACATAGTTGCCTTGATGTCATTACTTTTTAACGCATTATAGTAGCGCGTACTATTCTCAGGCAGCACCACTTTATCATCATCGCTGAGCAACAAGATAGCCGGTGGTGTATTATTATTCACTTGCTTCTCGTTAGAGAAATAATGTAGATCAGAAAGAGACGGGTTATCTCCAAGCAGATTATTTCTTGAACCTCCGTGAGTTGCAATGTCCATTGTGATCACCGGATAAAAAAGTACGGAAAAATCCGGACGAGTACTTGTCCCCTCTGTTGCAAAATGCGTAGAGGCTGTTGACGCAAGATGTCCTCCCGCTGAAAAACCGGCAATACCAATCTTATTCGTTTTAATACCATATTCGGCCGCATGTTCACGAACGTATCGGATAGCTTGCCATGCATCTTCTAAAGGTACATTTTTATGTTTGTTCGGCATCCTGTACTTCAACACAAAAGCAGCAATACCTTGTTTGTTCAGCCATTGCGCAAACTGTGTTCCCTCGTGCATAGAAGCAAGACCGGCATATCCTCCACCAGGGCAAACCACAACAGCCTTACCCGTATTTACTTCTTTAGAAGGAATATAGATCGTCAACTCGGGCACAGATACATTTGTTATCCAATAAGAATCATTGACATTTTCCGGAACCGTTATTTCATTACTTGTAGGAGGATTTCCGTTCCATAATTTGATTGTTTTCTGCGCTCCGGCAGGTAATGAACAGAGAAGAAGAAAAGCTAAAAATAAATGTTTTGTTTTCATGATAATAGGATAGATAAGTTTCAGCTGTAAATATAGTGATAAACAGCTGAAACTTATGCTCTGATATTTTAAAAACAAGAGAAATTCAGACGGAAAGAGCCTCTTTACAGCTACTACAACAACATCCCTTCATTTCTTCCGCACAATCGTCACACTGAATAAATAATTTATGACAAGCATCATTTTCGCAGTTCGTATGGGTATCACAAGGTTTTCCACACTGGTGACAATGCGCAATAACATCTTCGGTTATTCGTTCACCCAACCGATTGTCAAACACAAAGTTTTTCCCAACAAATTTAGATGCTAATCCTAAGGATTTGATCTGATGAGCATAATTAATAATCCCTCCTTCCAACTGATACACTTGCTTAAACCCTCTATGTTTAAAATAAGCACTTGCCTTTTCGCAACGGATTCCTCCCGTACAATACATCAATATTTTCTTATCTTCTTTATGCGTAGCCAATTGATCGTATATAATGGGAAGAGATTCTCTGAACGTTTTCACTTCAGGCGTAACAGCATTCGTAAAATGTCCGATCTCACTTTCATAATAATTGCGCATGTCAATAACAATCGCGTCGGGTTCCTCCATCAGCTGATTAAACTCGTCCGCATTAAGGTGTATGCCATAGTTGGACGGATCAAAAGTATCGTCATCCAACCCATCTGAAACAATCTTTTCCCGAACTTTGATCGTTAACTTCAAAAAAGACTTATTATCCTGCTCCACAGCTATGTTCAATCGGATATCTTTCAAGAAAGGGTAAGAATCAAGAAAGGATCTAAATTCCTCAAGGCTAACTGCAGGTAAAGACAATTGAGCATTGATTCCCTCTTTTGCCACATAAATACGCCCCAAGACATCCAGACTATTCCATTTTACGAACAGTTCATCCCTGAATCTTTTAGGATCTTCAATTTTTGCGTACCTATAAAAAGAAAGTGTAATTCTGTCAAGACCGGCTTCATCAATTAACTTCTCTCTTTCTTCAGCACTTAATGTATTATATAATTGCATGTTATATAAGTTTATTAATAGAACTAATCCTACAAAAGTATTTGAAGCCCCATGTTCATAAGACATATTTCCAATAAATAACATCTATCAGAAAATGATTCTTCTCTATGAAGAGAAGAAAGCACGTTGAAGAACAAAAAAACTCTCATGTCGAATTGATACGACATGAGAGTTTCCGAAATCTTTCTCTAAGATTATAAATTAATTACTTGATGTAAAAGCTGCATATCCGGGATTCTGTACAAGTTTGGGATTTGTTTGCCATGCATCCTGAGAAATTGGATATATCTTCAAATATTCACCTTTAGCTCTTTCACAGTTTGAAGATGACCACATCGGAATTTCATACGTACCAAAACGGATATCATCCTGACGTGAATATCCTTCCCAAGCTAACTCGAAGCGTCGTTCTAAAGCAATTTTGTCCAAATCAATCGTCGCATAATTATGATCGCTATTTCCATAAGCTCTGGTTCGAACAGCATTAACCAATTCCGTCGCTTCCGCAACACTTCCTCCACCTCGTAACAACGCCTCCGCTTTCATCAGATAAACATCTGCCAGACGGAAAATATGAAAGTCATTTTCCATCGCATCAACTAATGATTTTTCATATGGCCATTTTTGACATCGAGCCCCATCATGTTGGTTTACGTCACCCCAATTCGTACCATCACGTTCCGTTCCTTCCAGAATAGTCACATCAACAGTATGATTCAAAAGGAAACCATGGTCGGTTTTAATCGGTTCTCCTGTCGTCAGATTATATTGTTGACCAATAATATAAGTGCCTTCGTAACGAGGATCTTCTACATCAAACAATTTTACATAATCAGGTTGTGCACAAATCCCATTCCATGTAGAAAGAGAGGCTCCGATTACTTCCTTGTATTTGTAATGCAGCGTCCGATTCATCATCGTATTCTGATTGTCTGTATCCTGACTTGAGAAAGAGCAGGCGAAAATAGCTTCTTTTGAGATGTTATTATTAGGATTGAAATTGGTCTTCCAATCCGGCTCCAATATATAATAAGAATATCCCATCACCTTATCACATGCCTCTACAGCCTTTCCATAGGCATTTCCTCCTTCCACGGTCACTCCCCATGCTTCTGCATTCAAATATAATTTAGCCAGCAATGTATATGCAGCCCCTTTAGTGAATTTACCGTAAGTGTTTGCTGCAGGTTCAGGGCAAGATTCAGCAATCTCGGCAACCTCTTTGACAAGCCAATTGAAAACATCTTGTCTTGGAGTTATCGTTGGGATGTCTTCTTCTTGTTTTACTTCTTTATAAACAGTAACCAATGGAATATTTCCCCAATTATCCATCATCGCGTAAATCCAAAAAGCTCTTACACCACGAATCTCAGCCATCATTAAGGCTCTTTCAGCCTCTGTTAAGACCGTACTGGCCTCAATTACATTATAATATGCATTACAGCTACCAATTGCACTGGAAGCAGCACTCCATGAACCTTTAATTTGTGATGTCTGAGCAGTCCAGGTGTGCATATATAACTCACGATATTGCCCTCCATCATACCAGTCTCCTCCTTTTCTTGTAGGAGTTACAGCCGCAGAACCTCCACATTCAGAAAGGTACATAAAGTTATTCGGCCAATAAGTTTTCAATGTATTATAGACAGCACCAACAAGAGCGTCGATTTCAGTCTTCGTATGCCCGAAATCATTTCCGGGTAGTTTATCATATATATCTTCATCCAGATCAGTACATGCAGGCATTGAAGTAAACAAAACCGCACCTGCAAGCATAGATAATATTTTTATATTTTTCATAATATAGTCTCTTTAAAATGATTAGAATGTCAAACTAACTCCCACTGTAAATGTTCTTGCTTTAGGCATGTAGTTACGAGGCTCAATTCCCGGAGAAAGTCCCGCATCATCATCGGTAGCTTCTCCACGGAAGAGTTCAACTTCAGGGTCAAGCCCTTTATAACCTGTAATAACAAACAGATTTTGTGCAGCTACATATATACGGGCCTTATCCAACCAGTCTATCTTTTTAGTATCAAAAGTATAGCCGATAGACATGTTGTCTAAACGAGCGAACGAACCATTCTCCAAATAATAGGAACATACCCGTGAAGACTCACTCATTTTATAGATCAAATCGTCTTTCATTACATTCGCACCGCTGATATAAGTATTGTTTGCATAGGCTGCACGTGGATTGTTTAGAACTTTGTTTCCGATTGTTCCGCGAATAAAGAAGCTCATATCCCATTGTTTATACGAGAATGTATTATTCCATCCAAATGTCAGATCAGGCTGTGCACTCCCTACATAAGTACGGTCGTCATCTGTGATCTGACCATCGTCGTTAACATCTTCAATAATATATTTGCCGTCTTCCGTAAGTCCGGTACATTTCAACATATAGAACTGACCGACTGGTCTTCCTTCTTCAATGACGTGAGAATTCACCCCTGAAGCTCCACGAATCCATGGGTCACCTGTGTATATACGGTCTGTTGTATAATATTCATTTGACAAACGAGTGATCTCGTTTTTATTATGAGAAAGATTAATAGAGGTATTCCAATTGAATGCTTTTCCGCGTAAAACATCAATATTCAACATTAGTTCAATACCCTTATTTGTCATATCTCCTACATTTGCTTGTATTTTGTCATACACATAAGTAGGAGTAGGCACTCTGTAAGTATATAACATATCGGATGTTTTCTTATTATACCATTCGACAGTACCTCCGACGCGGCCATTAAATAAAGAAAAATCTAATCCAACATTTAGCATTGCCGTAGATTCCCATTTCAAGTCAGGATTTGCATTCTGACTGATCTTGAATGCCGTTAACAGTGAACCATCACTATAATATGTTCCCTCAGCAGAATATAATTCCAACGATTTGTACGGTTGCAGTCCGTCTTGATTACCGGTAACACCGTATCCGGCACGAAGCTTTAAGTCATTCACCCAGCTAACATTCTTCATAAAAGATTCCTGAGAAATACCCCAAGCAATAGAAGCAGAAGGGAATGTACCCCATTTATTATTGGTACCGAACTTGGAAGAACCATCGCGTCTAACTGTGGCTGTTAACATATAGCGTTCAAGATAACTGTAATGCACACGCCCAAAGAAAGAAATAAGTTTATAGCTGTTTTTTTCAGATTTAACATCTCCAATTTTTAGTGTGTTACCAGTCTGAATGCTATTTGCTCCCATTGAGCCAACGGCAAAATTAGAGGCTTTCGATTCCTGACTTGAAAACATGTTTTCTTCCCACGAGTAGCCTCCTACAGCACTAAATTTATGTTCTTCATTTGCACCGAAGGTTTTATCATAATCAAGTGTCCATTCCATCAACTCACGATCCCAGAAACGTGCACGTTTAATTGCTTCTCCATTCTTACCTTGACCACCTTGATTACGTGGATCTGTCCATTGGCTGAAATCATTTGAGAAACGGCTCTTATACAAGTTTACTTTAGCATTTAAACCATCTATTATTTCAAATTGCAGATCTCCAGCCCCATAAAAATAGTTGTTCTTACCATATTTATAATTCTGGTCTTGATTCTGCACAGGATTACCTTGATCATAATTACCATTTGCTCCCACAAAATAAGAACCATCTTCATTATATACAGGATAAACAGGCGGCATATTATAAGCTAAAATATAATTATCCGCAAAAGGCATCCTCATATCCGTTAAACTTGCAGATCCCGTAAGCCCTACGCGTAAACGATCATTAATCGCACGTTGTTGAAATTGGAAACGGAATGAATGGCGTTTCAACTCGTTATCTCTTGCTATACCTTTACGGTCAAGGTATGTATAGGAAGCGCGATAATTACTCTTAGAGCCTCCCCCGGACATCGATAGTGAATGGTTTTGTGAAAATCCTGTACGCAGCATCTCATCAAACCAATCTGTATCCGAATTATACTTCTCAAAGTCTGTCAGGTCATTCCCTAATATTTTATTTGCTTCTCTCCATTCGTTGGCAGAAAGCATGTCCGGCTTATTAGCCACCTGATCAATCGCTAAATATCCATCATAATTAATCTGAGTTTTAGAACCTGACCCTCTTTTTGTTGTAATAAGAACAACTCCACCGGCTGCACGAGAACCGTAGATGGCAGCAGAAGAAGCATCCTTTAATACAGAGATAGATTCAATATCCGATGGAGAAACGGTACTCATATCTCCTCCGGGAATACCATCAATTACAATTAAAGGACCTTGGTCGTTCTGAAGTGTTGATGTTCCGCGAAGACGCATCGTAGATCCACGGGTTACATCTCCTGAACCGGAGACAATAGTAAGACCTGCAACTTTCCCTTGAAGAAGGTCAGTAGCATCTCTGGTAACCCCTTTGTTGAAGTTTTCTTCAGACACATTTGCAACAGAACCGGTAATTTCCCGTCTGGTCTGACTACCATAACCTATCGCAACAACTTCGCCAAGGTTAACAACAGAAGGCTCTAATTTAACGTCAATTGAAGATCTGCCTTTTATTGCCTCTTCACGGGTTGTGTACCCAATAAAAGAAATTTGCAGGATTGCTTTATCCGGATTGGTCACTGAAAGAGCATAATTCCCGTCAATATCGGTAATAGTACCGTTCGTCGTTCCTTTCTCAACTACATTAGCTCCAATAATCGGTTCGCCAAATTCATCCAGAATTTTTCCGGTAATGTTTTTAGACTGTTGGCTTATTGCTGCCTCTGCATGCGAGAACTGTACAGGGCAAATAACTCCTCCGGAAATCATCAATAAACAGAAAGCCAATCTTAGTCCATTTCGAAAAATGGAAAATCGTTCTATTTTCATAATAACAATATTAAGTTAACAATATAAAAAATCAATTAAGTGTTTCAAAAACAAAATTTTGTAAATTCTAAAAGGAAATAGTTTCCTAAGCCAAAATTTGCGGCTTTGTTTTAGCATAAAGTACGTTTACACAAACATAGACAAATTCTCGCTTTTTTCATTATTTTTTCTCATCAAAAGCGAGAAAATTCATTGGAGCACGTCAATTCATCTGAAGATAACACCAAAGGGGGTAGTGGTCGGAATAGTAAATTTTATCGACTGTACAATTATAGGCTTTCATATTCGAAGAATGTAATATGTTGTCTATCCGGAAACGGAACACATTACGATTGTATGTTACGCCAAGCCCGGAACCTGATCTGGCAAAAGCATCGTAGAGATCTCCTTGTATTGTTCGATGTGCATAAGAAATTGGCGTATCGTTGAAATCTCCGCAAACAAGAATATAATCAGCTTTTACTTTATCTATTTCCTCACGAACCTTTCTGGCCTGTTTTGACCGGATAATAAAAGCAGGGCCAAGTTTTTGTTGGAAAGAGCCTTTAATTCCATCAAAAAGCTCCGTTCCGGGATTTTTAAGGAATTCAGAATATTTACTTCTATCTTCACTTGTCAGCTTGAAGGATTCGAGATGATTATTTATCAGAACGATTTTTTTCTTCTTTATACTTATTTCATGAATAGAGGAAGCATTATTCTCGCTTTGGTATTTTATCAATCTCGACTTGGTTATCGGGTACTTGGAAAAGACAGCAATACCACCCTTATAATATTCATTCGCGTTTGAAAAAAAGGTTTTATAATAGGGATACATCTTTAATACCTCGTGTATCTTTGAGGATGAAAGATGTTTGTTAGACCTATTTTCAAAATATTCTTGTAAGCAAACGATATCCGCATCTGATTTTGCGATGTATTCTAATATTTCATTTGGCTTATCTTTAGTGTGATCCTGATAGCCGAAAGACATAACATTATATGTCAGAATTTTTATTGTATTCTCTGTGGGAACATCTTTACTTTGCATATGAACAGGGAAGTAACGTTGAATTGCTCCCCAACAGACCAAGATTGTGAACAAGTTTACTAAAAGGTATTTCCATTTTTGCAGAAACAACCAATAAAGCATATAACAGAGAAGAAAAACGCAGAGAAAAGGAAAGAAAAGCCCAACATAAGCAAGGAAAACGCTTTTTTCCGGTGGTATTCTATCTGAGAAAGCTGATACCACAAGGCCTATTGCGATCAATATATTTGTGATAAACAATAGAAAATGGAATGCTATTTTTAGCGTTTTCAGGCTCATTTATTTGCTTGCATCAAACAGTTTTTTCTTTTCCTCGCTACTTAGACTTTCATAACCGGAGCGTTTTAACTTTTCCAAGATTCTGTCAATCTCGTCATTTTTTTTGTTTTTCCGCTCATTATATTCATATTCCGTCTCTCCCCGTTTATAAGTAACCCGCATTTTAGGTTTAGGTTTTCTAAGATCGGCAACCCAATCCAGAAATTTTATAATCGGTTTGGTAAGATCTTTTCCTTGTTTCATCTGAGAAGCAAATAGAATACCCAACAGAGCTCCTCCGATGTGGGCTATATGTCCTCCGGCATTATCGGATGTGATGGCAAGGAAATCAATAACAATAGTACCCAAAGCAAGGTAAATCAGTTTTATTCGTCCAATCAGAAGTAAATTGATTTCAAGATCTCTACGATAAAACGAGATAGCAAAAACAATTGCCATAACTGAGGCTGATGCACCAATCAGAGCACTGTAAGAGACTACCGGTTTGAAATAGGGTAATGTATTATATGTAAGGATAAAAAGAAGAGCGCCGGCAAGTCCGCCAAGTATATAAAGCCCTCCTAATTGACGTGGATTAAAGAATTGCAGAAAGATATTCCCGAACCAATAAAGCCACAACATATTAAAAAGGATATGGAAGAAGTCAAAATGTGTGAACATATATGTGATTAGTGTCCACGGCTTGAACAAAAGGGATGAAATGGAAGATGGCAATTCTATAAAGTCCAGAATCTGTATTCCCTG
Source organism: Massilibacteroides sp. (assembly GCF_028705895.1). GTDB lineage: Bacteria > Bacteroidota > Bacteroidia > Bacteroidales > Tannerellaceae > Massilibacteroides. Next base: position 82,062 of record NZ_JAQWCQ010000009.1, read on the forward strand.
TATATTGAATAGAAGAAACAGAACTCCGAGTAATCGAACAATAAGAAATACTCCGACATTAATATATATCAGTTTTATCGGAATTGCTCCGTTTCGGAATGTTTGTTTCAGATTAGTAAAAATACTTTCCATTGTTGCCATCTTTCTTTTTCCAGTATCGAATCATAAAGAAACCAAAGAGCATTCCGCCAAGATGAGCGAAGTGAGCAACACTGTCACCAACTGAGTTAGAAACACCAAGCAGCAATTCAGCTAAGCCATAGAAGAATACAAAATATTTTGCCTTAACCGGAATAGGAATAAACATAATGTATAGGGGCGCATTCGGAAATAGCATTCCAAAAGCGAGCAATATACCAAACACTGCTCCGGAAGCTCCGATGGTGACAAACAGATTCAGATACTCACCTTTAGGTATTATCTGACCTCCCATATTTATCATTTCCTGTTCTGCAGTAATAAGATCTTGAAGTTGGATAGTCCAGACCAATTCCTGAACTAATCCGGCTCCGATACCGGTAACAAAGTAAAAAATAAGAAAACGTTTCGGCCCCCAGACATTCTCCAGAACACGCCCGAACATGTAAACAGCAAACATGTTAAAAAAGACATGTGAAAAGGAATGTGTATCATGTAAAAACATGTAGGAAACTAACTGGAAGGCATTAAAGTCTCTCGCCCAGGGCAAATGAAGTCCCAGTAGGTTAATAAGGTCAATATTTACCCTCTGGAGAACTATCGTTGCTACCCAAAGGAGTAAATTAATAATAATAATATTCTTGGTCACAGGCGGAATCGAGCTAAGAAATCCGGTGTTATTTTGGGTCATCATAAGCACTTAATTTATAAGCAAAGGTACATATATTTTACTTTCCCCGAGAAGCTCCTCTTTAAAAAGCACACAAAAAGGAGCGAAAATGCAGTGTATCAGTAAAAAAAGCAGACTTTTTTTTGCGAAGAATCAAAATAACGCTACTTTTGAAAATACTAATGACAATTTATTTTTATTTGTTTAATGTATTAATTATCAAACCATCATGAACAAAACAGAATTTATCAACGCTGTTTCGGCTAAATCCGGATTAAGCAAAGTGGATGCAAAGAAAGCTGTAGATGCTTTTGTAGAAACCGTTTCTGAAGAATTAAAAGGAGGAGGCAAGGTAGCTCTATTAGGATTTGGATCTTTTTCTGTAACAGAAAAGTCAGCAAGAAAAGGTGTTAACCCTAAAACAAAACAGCCTATTACAATTCCCGCTCGCAAGTCTGTAAAATTTAAAGCAGGTTCAGAATTAGCAGAACAAGTGAAATAATGACCGAACTATCTGAAAAAACAAAGCTGCCTCTTCAATGTTTGAAAAGACAGCTTTTTTTATTTTCCGCACTTTCGTTCTTTCAGAAAAGAGAAAGTAAAAGTTTTTCGATTGCTTTTGTGACGGGACGCCCATCTCCTGCGTAACTATTTACGATTAAGGCAACAGCAACTATTCGTCCGTCTTTTTCTATATATCCGGCATACGACTTCACGCCGGTCATACTGCCACTTTTCAGTCTGGCTTTCCCTTCCAGATGAGTTCCTTTCAAGAAGTTACGAACCGACCCTTCCTTCCCTGCACGTGGAATACCTGTTATATAAGACTCACCGACTAAAGATGTTGTTTTCATATACGTTAGTACGTCACAAATGAATCCGGCAGTCAGTTTGTCTGTTACCGCAAGCCCGCTTCCATCGTAAAGCTTAAGTGTTGACGTATCTAAGCCCTTGTCTTGCCAGTGTTTTAAAAGAACATTCACCCCACGATCAAAAGACGAAATAATCTCATCATTCTGAACTGGATACGACAACCCGATTGTTTTTAATAAAGCATCAGCGTAAAGGTTATGGCTGACTTCATTTGTAACACCGGCGATTTCATAAAGAGCCGGCGAATAAGTCGTACAAAGACTTTTTCGCTCGCCGGAAGAAAATCCCCCTTTCTGATTGAGAATCCGGGAACAAGAAGGATGTCCTGTTACTTCAAGCCCCACTTTCATAAGCCCGGCGGTTACGTATTCGGCCATAAACAATGCCGGGTCAGGCAGATCCCCTTTCAACACAAATCCGTCTTTACCTGCCGGCACTGTCCCGTACAGATAGCGCTCTTTCGCAAAGGGCATCCCCATTATATAAGAGCTATCCGAGCTAACGTTTGCTGTAGTCAGATAATTATTGAAATACATTCCTTCAATAGCAGGAGTTATGTATTGGATTGTGGGTTTATCTCCGGGTTTTCCAGTACGAAGAACCAATCTGTATTGATTATCGAAAACAGATATGCCATAGCATCCCATTCCATAATAACTCCCTAAATCTTCATATACCCATTTGCGAGAAACACCCTCATTGTCAAAAATGCTCTCATCCGAAATTACGTCCCCATTGATTTTACGAATGCCGGCTTTTGTCAGTGCATCAATCCATTGAGGAAGAAATGTATTATTATCCGGACGATATGCGTTTCTATCTTCTGCAAAAAAAGAAGAACCTAAAGTTGGGTCACCTCCACCATGAATATATAGATTCCCGTGCAAAATACCATTCTCCACTTCACCATCATACTCTATCTTCGTTTCAAATCTGAAATCTTCGCCCAATAATTCAAGAGCTGTAGCCGTAGTAACAAGTTTCATCACAGAAGCCGGACTTAAACTCCTGTCCTGATCATAACCATATAAAATTTCTCCGGTATGCACATCTTTTGCCAAAAAAGAAAAAGAGGCTCCACGCATTTCAGGAGAAGACAAAAACTGTTTGACTGGCAGAGGCGTTTGTCCACAAACGGATGAGGTCAAAGCAAGGCTGAATGTCAGTCCAAATAAAAAGGAGGATAATTTATTCATATAGAATTCTTTCTTCTATCTTTGTTTCGGACAAAGATAAAAAAAGTTAGTCTATGAGCCCTTTGTTTGGAAAGCCATTTACCTTTGATCGGGTATCCCGGATTATATTCGGAGTTTTAGCAATAGCCGGAGTTCTATATCTGTTGGTAGTTTTACGAAATGCATTACTGCCCTTTTTAATAGCCTGGCTAATGGCCTATCTTATGCAACCATTTGTTCGTTTTTTTCAATATAAACTAAAATTTAAAAGTAAGGTTTTATCTATTGTAGCAGTTCTACTCTCCACCATTCTGTTTATTATTGCTTTCATAATTATATTAGTTCCCTCCATGTCCGGAGAAATAGAACGGATCGTTCATCTATTAAATACATATAACCGAGGAACTGGATATATTCCTTTCATTCCCGAAGAATGGCTAATCTACATTCAGAACAACGTGAATTTTTCCGAATTGATGGACTTGCTCAGTAAAGAGAATATACTTAATGCTGTAAAACAATTAGCTCCGCGTGTATGGACTATCCTCTCAAATACGTTTTCCGTATTAGTTAGTGTTACTATAATATTCGTCATCTTTCTTTATTTCATTTTTATCCTCTTAGACTACGAAAAGATAGCCAATGGATGGAAAAACCTTATCCCGCAAAACTATCGTCCTTTTGTTACTGAGTTAGCAGATGATGTTGAACAAAGCATGAATCGCTATTTCAGAGGACAGGCGCTTATTGCATTTTGCGTCGGCATTTTATTTGCAATCGGATTTAAAATAATAAATTTCCCAATGGGGATTACGCTCGGACTATTTATGGGTGTTCTGAACCTTGTCCCCTATCTGCAGACAATCGGGATAATCCCTATGCTTCTGTTAGCCTTATTAAAATCGGCCGAAACAGGAGAAAATTTTTGGATTATTTTAGGCTTAGCGGTTTTAGTCCTTGTAATCGTTCAGGTTATACAAGATTTGTTTCTCACCCCACGTATAATGGGAAAAGCCATGGGATTAAATCCGGCCATTATTTTGCTGTCCTTGTCTATCTGGGGTACACTTCTGGGGTTTATCGGACTAATCGTAGCATTACCATTAACAACGCTTTGCTTATCGTATTATAAACGTTTTATTTTGATGGAAGGAAGCCATAAACACGAAGAGATATACAGAGAAAAACAGGAAAAAATTCTCAAAAGCGGAGACCAATAGTCAAAAAAGTAGCGAAGAGTCTTGTATATTTAAAAATTAGCTCTATCTTTGCACCCGCATTACAGAAGTAACGCACAGGATGATTCGCTAGCTCAGCAGGTAGAGCACATCCCTTTTAAGGATGGGGTCCTGGGTTCGAACCCCAGGCGGATCACTCAAAAAAAAAGCTCAACGAAAATTCGTTGAGCTTTTTTTGTTTTTATTGAACAATAATGGGTCATCCGTCATTTATATGGGATCCCAAAATATCGGGTTGTTATGGTAATCATCCATCGTGATACGTCTATACTGCAAACTGGCATTTTAGAGACCAATGTTATCAACTCAAACTTCTTGCTCCGCTTTAGTCTTACTATTCATCGAATAATTCCGGCTGAAAGCCGAGTATATATCAGCCCAACACAACGTGTTGGGTAATAGGACACCCTTCCTTTGCGGCCTGAAAGGACAGTATAAACCTACCCTAACATCTGTTATGTTG
>NZ_JAQWCQ010000097.1 GCF_028705895.1 Massilibacteroides sp.
AGGAATTTGGAAAAAGGATAGTCAAAAAAGAAAAAGGCACTCCCTATCAAAAGAAGCACCTTAACGATAGCCGCAAGACCAATGCGACCGGTTTCCGAAAACGAAGAATGGCGAATTACGCCTTTGTATATTCCTAAAAAATAAAAACTAAGAAAGCTACTCAGGAGAGAGAACAATCCCAACAATGCAAATTGAGAAACCGTAAAATTTCGAAGGAAAATAAAGCCGGTTAAAAGTACGGCAATAAAGGAAGACACTATAGAGAAAAGTAAATCATTCGCCATGACCAACCAACGGCTCAGATACTTTGAGGAAAGTAGTCTGTAAATCAACAAAGACATAGGTGTTAAAATAAAATTCTTTATACAACAAGGTTCGTCAGTCACACACTGACGAAGCAAAAAAAACGGTTACTACAGTGGCAAAAGTTCTAAAAGCCAACATATAGAACATATATATATATATAAAAGGACAAATCATCACAATGAAAGCTAAGTAAAGAAAAGAGGTGGTAATTACCTGTGGATCAATTTGTTTTTTATCACATTTTCACAAAAACAACTCAAAAAACATCAACATGTCAAAAAAGTCCTTTAATGCGGACAAAACTAAAACTAATTTTATTCAAAAACAAGTGTTGTAATCAGATTTTAACATCTTCCCTATTCTGAAAAAACATAAAAGTCTAACTATTAAGTCGTAAGATAAAGCAGATCATCCCAATAAAAATATAAGAAAACAGCACTAATATTTCAAAAACACGTACACGAAGAAAAAAGAATGCAAATGTTCAGATTTGTTATTTTGCAACATAGTTCCTAACTTACGCTCCTTTTAATAATGAAGTAAGAAATTATTATGGCTACCCTATCCAAAATATTGTTTCCGTCTTATCCCGGTAGTTTAGCCGGATCGATTCTTTTATTAGCCACCCGACTTATATTCGGTGCTACATTTATGACCCACGGCCTGCAAAAATGGGCTAACATAGAAGAACTATCAAAAACGTTCCCCAATCCCCTCGGTTTAGGAAGCGAAGTATCCTTAGCCTTAGTCTTATTTGCCGAGCTGATATGCCCCGTAGCCGTTATTATCGGCTTTTTACACCGTCTCGCGTTGATACCCATGATAATTACCATGTCGATAGCCTTTTTTGTTATACACGGAGCCGACCCTTTCGCTCTCCGCGAACTATCACTCCTTTATTTAGCCCTATTTATCTTATTATTATTCGCAGGTCCCGGTCGCCTATCAATAGACTCCCTGATCGGACGTTCAATCAACAAACGCAACCGCGCCTCCGCATTCGGCTACCATTCCGGATCCGGCTTAGATTATTCCAGATAAGTGAGGGTCTATAAATGTACTCCTAATGTACCTACCCCTAAATCCCCTGAAGGGGACTTTAAGACGGGTGGAAAAAGTCCCCTTCAGGGGATTTAGAGGTCAGGGGTCATTTAGGGGTCGTTTAGAGTCGGAAGTTATTCTTTTTAACTATCTTTGTCACGCTTATACGTATTATATACTGTATTAAAAAAAGTGACAATATGATTCTTTTCTTCAGATCAGCTACCCATAGCTTGCTGGCAGTAGAAACTGCGCAGCCTTTTTCTCCCGAAGACACACAAAAATTAGTCTGGTTGTTCAGTGAGGCAACCCCAATTCAATCGGAAACCATCGCAGGATGGCATATCGGCCCGCGCAGGGAAATGATTACCCCGTGGAGTACAAATGCCGTAGAAATCACCCAGAACATGGGACTTTCCGGTATCACCCGAATTGAGGAATACTATCCCGTAACATCAGGAGAAGCAGAACATGACCCCATGTTGCAACGCATCTACAATGGATTAGATCAGGATTTGTTCACGATCCATAAGCAACCGGATCCGATCATACATATCGAAGATATTGCCGCCTATAATATAAAGGAAGGTTTGGCGCTGAGCGAAGACGAAGTATCCTACTTAGAGGAAGTCAGCCAAAAACTGAACCGCAAACTAACGGACAGCGAAGTCTATGGTTTCGCGCAGGTAAACTCAGAACACTGCCGCCATAAAATATTCGGAGGTACATTTATTATAGACGGAGAAGAAAAAGAAAGTTCCCTTTTCAATCTGATCAAAAAAACATCGGCCGAAAATCCCAATAAATTAGTTTCAGCATACAAAGACAATGTAGCCTTCAGCGAAGGCCCCGTTGTAGAACAGTTTGCTCCGATAAGTGGAGACAAGCCCGATTATTTCGCAATAAAAGAGATCAAAACAGTTATCTCATTAAAAGCAGAAACCCATAATTTCCCGACAACCGTAGAACCGTTCAACGGAGCGGCAACCGGAACAGGTGGAGAAATTCGCGACCGCTTAGGCGGAGGAAAGGCATCGCTTCCGATTGCAGGAACGGCTGTGTATATGACGGCATACCCACGTACCGAAGGCACGCGCGAATGGGAAAAGATCATGGATCCCCGCCAATGGCTCTATCAAACACCGGAGCAGATTCTGATCAAAGCATCCAATGGGGCATCCGACTTTGGGAACAAGTTCGGTCAACCGCTGATCTGTGGTTCCGTGCTGACTTTTGAACACGAAGAAAACAACAAGAAATATGGCTACGACAAGGTGATCATGCTGGCCGGAGGTGTTGGTTACGCCAATATGCGCGATGCACTGAAGGGCGATCCGAAACCGGGCGAGAAGGTCGTAATTATTGGTGGCGATAATTATCGTATTGGCATGGGGGGTGGAGCGGTATCATCCGTCAACACCGGACAATTCACCAGTGGTATTGAACTGAATGCTGTTCAACGTGCCAATCCGGAAATGCAGAAGCGTGCAGCGAACGTGATCCGTACAATTGCTGAGTCGGAAGAAAATCCAATCGTATCCATACATGACCACGGTGCAGGAGGACATTTAAACTGCCTGTCGGAATTGGTAGAGGCAACAGGCGGAAAGATAGACATGAGCAAATTACCGATCGGCGACCCGACTTTGTCTGCAAAAGAGATCATCGGGAACGAGAGCCAGGAGCGCATGGGTTTGTTGATGGAAGAGAAAGATGTGGAACGGGTAAAACGCATCGCAGAACGGGAACGGGCACCGATTTATGTAGTCGGCGAGACAACCAACGACATGCAGTTTGTGTTTGAACAGGCTGACGGCATCCGTCCGATCGACATTAAATTAGAATATATGTTCGGCAAACCGCCCAAAACGGTGATGACCGACAAGACAATAGAAGAATCGTACCAACCGGTCGTTTACAAAGAATCCGAACTGCATCATTATTTGGAGAACGTGCTTCAATTGGAAGCTGTTGCCTGCAAGGATTGGTTGACCAACAAGGTGGATCGTTCGGTAACCGGGAAGATTGCCCGTCAGCAATGTCAGGGAGAACTTCAGTTGCCGCTAAGCGACTTAGGAGCCGTAGCGCTCGATTTCCGGGGAAAAGCAGGTATTGCTACGTCAATCGGACATGCCCCACAGGTTGCCCTGATTGATCCGGCAGCAGGTTCGGTAATGGCGATTGCGGAATCATTGACTAATCTTGTTTTTGCGCCTTTAGCAGATCAGTTGAGCGGCGTTTCATTAAGTGCAAACTGGATGTGGCCATGCCGCAACGAAGGAGAAGACGCTCGTCTGTATAAAGCCGTTGAAGCAGCATCTGACTTTGCCTGTTCATTAGGGATCAATATTCCGACCGGTAAAGATTCTCTTTCCATGACACAGAAATATGGAGATGAGAAAGTAATTGCTCCGGGAACTGTCATTATTTCGGCAGGTGGAGAAGTTAGCGACGTGAAGAAGATCGTTTCTCCTGTACTTTCTAAGGAAAAAGGATCTGTTCTTTATTATATAGACTTTTCATTCGACAAATTGAAATTAGGAGGCTCTGCTTTTGCACAGGCTTTGAATAAGCTTGGAGACGAAGTACCGACCGTACAAGATGCCGAGTATTTCCGTGACGCATTCAACGCCATTCAGGAAGCCATCGAAAAAGGATTGATCTTAGCCGGTCATGATATTTCCGCCGGTGGGTTACTGACGGCATTATTAGAAATGTGTTTTGCAAATGTAGAAGGTGGTTTGGAAGTAAACTTGGATAAGTTGGCCGAAACAGACCTGATCAAAGTTTTATTTGCCGAAAACCCGGCGATACTTGTTCAGGTAAAAGAAAAGAAAGCCTTTGAGAAACTATTGGAAGAGGCAGGAGTTGGTTATGCAATCATTGCCAGACCGACAGATGAACGTCATATCCTGATTAGCAAGGGAGATGCACAGTATCATTTCGGAATCGATTATATGCGTGACGTTTGGTATCAGTCTTCCTACAGATTAGACATCAAACAAAGCGGCAGCCTATGTGCCGGCAATCGTTTTGAGAATTATAAAATGCAGCCGATCGAATACAAGCTGAACAAATCGTTCAACGGTAAACTTTCGGCTTACGGTGCATCGGCAGATCGTCGCGAACCGACCGGCATAAAAGCGGCTATCCTTCGTGATAAAGGCACAAACGGTGAACGCGAAATGGCTTACGCCATGTATTTGGCAGGTTTCGATGTAAAAGATGTTCACCTGACCGACTTAGCGACAGGACGTGAAACATTGGAAGATGTGAACTTTATCGTATTCTGCGGTGGATTCTCTAACTCGGACGTATTGGGATCCGCCAAAGGATGGGCAGCAGGTATATTATATAATGAGAAAGCAAAAAAGGCAATCGAGAACTTCTACGCCCGCGAAGACACCTTGAGTCTGGGTATTTGTAATGGTTGTCAGTTGATGGCCGAATTAGAACTGCTCTACCCGGAACACGCCAAAAAGCACAAGATGGTTCATAACGACTCGCACAAATTTGAATCGGGCTTCGTAGGTCTGGAAATTCCAAAGAACAACTCCGTCATGCTCGGCTCATTAAGCGGCACGAAATTAGGCGTCTGGGTGGCTCACGGAGAAGGCAAATTCGATTTCCCGTACGATGAAAAAGAATATAACGTAATTGCCAGATACAATTACGACGGCTACCCCGCCAATCCGAACGGTTCGCCCTGGTCAATTGCCGGTGTTTGCTCGAAGGACGGTCGTCATTTAGCCATGATGCCTCATCCCGAACGCTCCATATTCCCATGGCAATGCGGCTATTACCCGGAAGATCGCAAAAACATCGACCAGGTAACCCCATGGCTCGAAGCCTTTGTAAACGCAAAAAAATGGATTGAAGAAAAAGCAAGATAATTAAACAATAAGTGATTAACATTTTAAACAAAAAGTCATGAAAAAGTTATTTCTATTTTTATTCATGTTATGCGCATTACAGATTAATGCGCAAGAATTTCATTTTGCACCAAGACTGGGGATGAATATTGCCAATCTTACCAACTCGGGAGCGGACAGTCGAATCGGATTAAATGTAGGTTTTGCCGGTGAAATGATGCTCAATCCGACTTTTGCTATTGAGTCGGGGTTGTATTATTCGATGCAGGGAGCTAAAGAGGGAGACCTCAAGCTTAATATCGATTATATCAACCTTCCGATTTTGGCAAAATATTATGCTTATCAAGGACTTAATTTCTTTGCAGGACCTCAGTTAAGTTTCAAAGCAAGTTCCAAAGTAAAAGCAGGAAGTATCAGCGTAGATACCCCTGACGGAATGATTAAAAACTTTGATTTAGGGCTCAATATAGGTGCCGGCTATCAATTCGACATGGGACTTCAACTTTCAGCCTCTTATACATACGGACTGATTGGAGTATTAGACACAGACGTAGCCAGTGAAATTACAGGAATCTCCTTAAAAAGCAAAGACAACGGCAATAACAGTGTAATAAGAATTAATGTAGGTTGGAGATTCTAATTAACAGGCTAAGGATTAAAAACATCGTTTTAGGAATTCATTGAGTCAAGGCATCAATCTATAGCAGGATTGTAATGCATAGATTTACAACACCGTCAATCTATTATAAAAGCCCCTCTTCAGGGGCTTTTCCGCCTATTTCAATGCCCCTTTCAATAAAAGCAGAAGATTATCCTAAACAACAAAAAGTCCCCTTCAGGGGATTTAGGGGTCGATTTAGAAGTAAACAGACAATCTATTGAGATGTTCTAAAACCCTGTAAGCTTGTTCATTAATGCTGAACTTGGGGCTTTAACTCTATTTTGTATTTCTATTTCACAGAAAAACCCCTACCTTTGTCCACAAGATCATTCTATTTTTATAGTTATAATAA
>NZ_JAQWCQ010000098.1 GCF_028705895.1 Massilibacteroides sp.
AAAGAAACCCTGATACAAATCGCCACAGGTATCAGCGAAGCTCAAGAAGAGCTACAGGAGACAGATTGCGCTATCAATCCAAGAGAAATAAAGAGCAAAGAAAGAGACTACGCCATTATGAAAAACACAAGGTATAACATTCAAACTATTGATTTTGAAATAGCGCTTTCCGAATCATCCAGTTCGGAAAACAAAGGGGGGATTGGTGTTGCATTAGGGGCTGTAGGATTAGCTGGCGGTAAAACTTCAAACAACGAGAATATATCCAACACAAAAATAGCATTTAGCATACCTGTTGTGCTTCCACATGTTGATAACGAAAACACCCCTGTTACCATATCTTTCACAACAAAGGTCAAGAGAAGTCGAAGGTTCGATTAAATCAATCCATTTTTCCAGTCTTTATATAGTGAATGATAGAATAAGTATCAGATACTATATTCCAATGATCTGTATAATTAGGATTAGAAAGAAGCCTCATAACCATCTTGCGGCGCAAACGCTCTGCCCTTATGGCTTTTATATATTCCTTTAGTCGTTTAAACATACATCATATATTTGAATTATCCCTTAAAATTACCGGCCATTCAAACACACTCCAAACAAAACCCCAACAAAAACCACTGGTACACAAAAATGTCACAAAAAAAAAGTGTTACAAAGAGTGTTACATTTTTTGTTACAAACCACCAGTACAGAAAAACGTAACACTCTTTATCCTGAATCAGTCGTTTTACCGCCGCCCGGAGGAAGCTGTCAAACAGCTGCCTCAAATTTGCCCGTTTTTAAGCCCGCAATTCGCATCAAATTAAAAAAACGACCATTATATCCATCAAAAACAAACCTGCGATTAAACGTCAATTCAAACAAATCGACATAAAATTGCAGGCCGTTCGAGGCTCACATCAACAACACTCCTTTGTTTTACAGGGCATTATAGGTAATTACGTTTCTGTACTATTCGTTTTGCCCCTTATAATGTATAAAAAAGAACTTAAATATCCACTTGAATCAATTTTTCAGAGAGTGTGAATAATAATATTTATTTAGATAAAATTTGTAAAAAAACGTAGAGGTCTGAATTTTGCCTAAAACCGATTAATGTATGCTGAAAAAATATTTTATTTAGAGTATTTGGAATAATAATAGTAAGTTTCACAGGAAGGGATACTTTCTATTCGGTATCTTGTTGATGATGAGACGGAAAAACTAAATTCTTGTTCCGCTGTTCCCTGAAGAGGAAGAAACAAAACGGTGTCTCGTAATCCGGTAGCTAAAATAGATTTGGCAGAAGTCGTATCTATGCTGTCAGATGGAGAGTAATAGACTGTATAAAATGCGGTTTTTTCATCCTCTTTTGGGCTGTCCCACGAAAGCTTTAATTCGTTGCCAATTTTTTCAACACGTATTTCTTCCGGCGCAGTTGGTTGTTCATTATTTAGCCACGTTAAAGGAGGAAGCATAGCCGGATAATTGTAGTAATTATTCTTTAATTCATCATAAAGGCCTTTGTTTCCGCCAATTAGATTTTTAGCTCTAAAAAAGGCAGCTCCACTTACACCGAAACTTCGAGCATAATCTATCTGATCTGTTATATGGCTGACTTCCCAATTTCCTTCTGCTTTATCTATTCTGTATGCTCCTAATCCGGGCACAATAAAACGTCCGTTCGCATTTTCAACCCAGTTATCTATAAATGGGAAAAAATCGTCATACAAATAATACATCATTGGAACAATCATATCGTGTTTCCCTTCCTTAAGCCATCTTCTGACATCCTGAAAAACACTTTCATACGCTGTCCAACCGGCATTGGGCGATTTAGGGATACGACTGAATTTACCTAAGGGAGATGAGCTGACCTGAACCCAAGGTTTCAAGGCTTTTATATCATCATAAACACTTGATACAAAAAGAGAAATATTCTCACGTCTCCAATCTGCCAGTGTTTTGTTTTTACCATATTTTCTATGTAGGGATTTATCGGGAAAACGATTCGCTTTCTCCGGATAACGGATGTAATCGAAATGAACGCCGTCTATATCGTAATTTGCAACTAATTCTTTTACAAGAGAACGTAAATAAGTTCTGGCTTCCGGTAATCCCGGATCTAAAAACCATTCACCATTATGCCGTTTGCATAATTCAGGATGTCGTTTTACTACCGAAAGTCTTCCCTGCTCTCTGACTGTCTTTTCTGAACCAACAGGAAACGTTACGAACCAGGCATGACATTCCATACCTCTTTTATGACATTCTTCAATAGCAAAAGTTAATGGATCGTATCCGGGCATTACACCGTATTGTCCGGAAAAAACCTTAGAAGCAGGTTCGATTGCGGAGCGATAGATAACATCACCCCGCAATCTGACCTGTAATAAAATCATATTGATATTTGCTCCCTGTAAACGATCTAAGAGCGTGCGTAGTTCTTCTTGCTGAAGTTCATATTCCATTTTTGTTTTTGCCGGTCGCTTTGGCCAATCCAATCCATATATTGTTGTTAACCAAACTGCTCTTATCTCCGTTTTGGGAGCTTCAGCAAATAAATTGAATGAAAATACAAAACACAGAAATAAAACTATCGTCCTCTTCATTACAGAGTCTATCTTATTTTACAACTTTTAGTGCCTCCACTGGAGTATCTGTTGTAATAAAATCAGCACCTAAGTCCATAAATTCTTTTATAACCGCCGGATCATTCACAGTCCAGATGTTTATTTTAAGACCTAAAGACTTTGCTTCTTTAAACCACTGAGGGTTTTTCTTCATTACGTTAATATGATAATCTAAACCGGCAAATCCGAGTTCTTTTAATTGAACAGGCGATAATTCACCATTCAGGTAATAAACCGGAGTTTGTGGAGATATACGAACAAACTCTTTAGCTGCATCTAAATTAAACGTAATATATTCCGTTCTATCACTTAACCCCATTTTTTCAACCATCTCGACAGATTTCCGGGCTGCTTCTCTATTCTTCTCGGGTGTAGCATGTGATTTTAGTTCGAAAATTAATTTCAAACCATCCATCTTTTTACCTTTCTTTAAATAAGCTTCTAAAGTAGGAAGTTTCTCTCCATTCAACAATCTAACTTTTTTAAGATCTGCATAGTTCAAATCCTGAACACGTCGTCCATCTATTCTGTCGTCATGAAAGATTACCAACACCCCGTCAGCAGTCATGTGTACATCAAATTCAGAACCATAAACTTTTATGTCATGCGCTTTCTCTAATGATTTCAGAGAGTTCTGTGAGGAATATTCCGTATTCCAATAGCCACGGTGAGCTATTATCTGCGTTTTATTCTGCGCACTGACTGAAAAGGCAGTTATCAGGCAGAATAACAAGATTAGTGTTTTCAGGTTGTTCATGTTTTTCATTTTTTATTCATTAAATAACGTTCTGCTTCAATAGCTGCCATACATCCTGTTCCGGCAGCTGTGATTGCCTGACGATAATGAGGGTCGGCTACATCTCCTGCAGCAAAAACACCTTCGAGGTTAGTTTTAGGTGTACCCGGTTGGACTTTGATATAACCAACTTCATCGGTTTCTATCCAAGGTTTGAATATTTCAGAATTAGGGGTATGACCAATAGCAAGGAAGAAACCATCCACGGCAATATCTACTTTTTCTTCATCCGTTTCTCCTTTTCTCTTGATTAAGTGAACTCCTTCAACTCCGTTTTCGCCAAATAAGCCCAATGTGTTATGTTCGAAAAGAACTGTTATGTTAGAAGCGCTTAACACTCGTTCCTGCATTACTTTTGACGCTCTAAGGAAAGGTTTACGGACAATTAAATAAACCTGTTTAGCTAATCCGGATAGGTAAAGAGCTTCTTCACAAGCGGTATCACCACCTCCAACTACGGCTACATTTTTCTTTCTATAAAAGAATCCGTCACAGGTTGCACAAGCAGAAACACCCATACCCGCATATTTCTTTTCATCTTCTAATCCAAGATATTTGGCGGTTGCACCCGTTGCGATAATCAAAGCGTCTGTCTCGATCACTTTTTCATCATCGATCGTTACCTTATAAGGAGATTTTGATAAATCGGTTTTTGTTGCTATTCCAATACGTAAATCAGCTCCGAAACGTTCTGCTTGCTTTTTCAGGTCTTCCATCATTTCCGGTCCCGTAATTCCTTGAGGATAACCTGGGAAGTTTTCCACTTCAGTAGTCGTAGTTAACTGACCTCCAGGTTGAATTCCTTCGTAAAGTACCGGAGACAAATTAGCACGTGAGGCATAAATTGCAGCTGTATATCCAGCAGGACCTGAACCAATAATAAGGCATCTTACTTTTTCTGTTGTCATATCTATATATTTTATATTTTGTTTTATCTAAGATCAATTACCTCCGCATCGGGAAAGTCAGACGCATTGAAAACAAAATAACTATCCGGTTGGTTCAATCCCGTCTTGATATTCATAATCCGAATAACACTTTCCATTCCATCTTTTGATAAAACGGTAATTCCTGCCGGAAGATTAGACAGTTTTTCAATCTGCAGATCTATTTGTGTTACATTGCTCTTTTTACGAGGAATAAGAGTTATATCATATGCAGATTTCCCGTTTGATGATGTACTTTCACCTTTATATTCTACTTTAAATCCCTTCTTATAGTTTCGTAATAATAATGCGGGATTCATCAACTGTAATTCTTCCGCTTCGGGATCGCTTACATTAACCTCCTCAGTACGGAGCATATACGTCCATTGCGTTTTTCCATCAAACCAGGTCAACACATCTGGCGTTTTAAAGGTAAACTTATTTCCTTTTATCTGAATTTCACCTTCAAAACTTTCTGTCATTTGTTGTTTATCCGACCGGATACGCATCGTAAATTCTGCTTTTATACCATTTGCATCCTCGTATGCTTTTGCTGCTTTGTCTAAAATTGTTGTCGCATTCTGTGCGGAAACATTTACCGAAAGACAAAACAACAATACATATATTATTTTCTTCATTGTCTATCTTTTAACGAATTTAAAAGCTGTTCTAAACTATACTCATCCTGTAAAAGAACCTGTCGGGCTTTGCTACCTTCGAATGGCCCCACAATACCAGCGGCTTCTAATTGATCCATCAATCGTCCCGCACGATTATATCCGATAGCGAACTTACGTTGTATCAAAGACGTAGATCCTTGTTGCTGAATTACAATCAGACGAGCAGCTTCATCAAACAACAGATCACGATCCGACAAATCTACTGAACCGGGGGCTTTATCACCGTCACCTTCTCCAACATATTCAGGCAATGCAAAAGCTGTAGGATATCCTACCTGGTTTCCGATAAAATTAGAGATCTGCTCTACTTCAGGCGTATCTACAAAGGCACATTGAACACGTGTCATATCATTTCCCTGAGAGAACAACAAGTCTCCACGACCAATTAATTGATTTGCACCCGGAGAGTCGAGAATCGTACGCGAGTCAATCATTGATGACACCCGGAACGCTACACGAGCGGGAAAGTTCGCCTTAATAGTACCCGTGATAATATTTGTTGACGGGCGTTGCGTCGCTATTATCATATGAATACCTACCGCACGGGCTTTTTGAGCAATACGAGCTATAGGAAGCTCTATCTCTTTTCCTGCTGTCATAATCAAATCACCAAACTCATCAATAATCACAACAATATAAGGCATAAACTTATGCCCTTTCAACGGATTCAGTCGGCGATTGATAAATTTATCATTATATTCTTTAATATTGCGGGTATGCGCTTTCATCAACAGATCGTAACGATCGTCCATTTCTTTACAAAGTGAATTCAACGTCTGAATCACTTTCGTAAAGTCTGTAATAATAGGTTTATCTGCATCCGGCAGCATCGCCAGATAATGCTTTTCTATAGAAGAATAGATACTGAATTCCACCATTTTGGGGTCAACAAGTACAAACTTCAGCTCAGACGGATGTTTTTTATACAATAATGAGGTGATGATTGCATTCAGACCGACAGATTTACCTTGTCCTGTAGCTCCAGCCACCAATAAGTGAGGCATCTTGCAAAGGTCGAACATAAATATCTCGTTGGTAATCGTTTTACCTAATGCAACCGGGAGGTCAAATTTGCTTTCCTGAAATTTACGTGATCCGATAACCGATTGCATCGATACTATCTGAGGATCTTTATTGGGCACTTCAATACCGATAGTTCCTTTACCCGGCATTGGAGCAATGATACGGATACCTAAAGC
>NZ_JAQWCQ010000054.1 GCF_028705895.1 Massilibacteroides sp.
GAGGGGACGTTAAACTGTCCCGGTATCAGCTTTCAGTGGTCGCCGCTGCTTACCACTGCTTCGCTTTTGTCGATACTCACAGCACTGAATAAGACGGCAGGCAGTGGGAAATCCATCACTTTTGCAGCGGTACACCAGACAGCCATAAACAACGATTCAGCCTGCACAGCACAGTATAACCTTGCGCTTGCGGCAGGTTGGACGTTTGCGTTTATTTAAGGGAGGATAACATGGCAACAATAACAGAAAACATCAACCAATCCATAGCGGATTTTAATGCTATCAAAAATACAATCATTAATCTCGGAATTCCTATTCCTGTTACAATAAAAACAAATGAATATGCTTCTAAAATTATAGATGTATATAATAAAGGTAAAACCGAAGGTGGCGGATCATCTTCCGGCATCCAAATATATGAGGAGTGGTAAGAATGATAAATCATTTTCCGTCTTTTTTAGACTTTGTGCCAAGAGTCGGGGCAGAGACAAATGAAGAAACGACAGCCACTTTTCTGTCGCTTACCTTTGAGACAAAAGCAGGGTATACTTCTTGCGATATAGACAAATCGCTGTTAACCAGTTCTAAAGTCCGATTAGGCGCCCAAGCCTTCACTGAAACGCCAAACGAAAACGGCGCATATGTGGATTTAGAAGTATCCTATGAAGATGGTACGAGTATCGCTTTGAGACTATATCAAGATTTAGAAGAAGATGATAAAAAAATCTCAATTGACAAGCCTATTTCTCGAGCAAGAATACGAGTTAGACATTCCAGTTCGGCAGATGCGACTAACTTTCCGAAAATTGTTACAATAACTAACCCATATTTATATATCGGCGATGAAGAGCCACCAGAACCAACAGAAAAAAAATTGGTAATTCATAAAATAAATAAAGAAAACCTTCCAGAACATACTACAGATGCCGATACCCATATCTACTATGCAAAAGATGCATTAGGAAATATTGAACAATATATTTCTACCGAGAATAATAATATTAAATCTGTAAATTCTGGACTGTTAGATTATCCAGATTCTCAGTGGTGCGATAAGCATCTTGCTGATAGGATGAATACCATAAAAACTTTACAGAAAGGTAATACAATATCTTTCTTAATAGTAACTGATACTCATGTGGATGTCGATGAGTTGCCGGGCTTTAAATATGATGGTCTGCGGCGATTCAATAGATATCGAGATGCCGTTCGGATAAGCAAATCTATTAAAATAGATTATATCTTAGATTTAGGTGATATCTTAACTCATACCGTAAGGTTTGATGGAGAAATAAATCCCGCTCTCGCATTGGCGAGAAAGATTTACAATGAAGCCGAATGCCCAGTCTTTTTTACAAAAGGTAACCACGATTATAATCAATTGCCGCACAGTACAGTTGAATTTTCTGAAGAAGAATATGATCCAACACAGATAATGACTAATCGGCGTTGGTTCGATAATATCACTTCCTCTATCAAAATTCCTGCCCATTGCAAGATAGTTTACGATGAGAATTGTGCGGATAGAAGTTTTTACTATATAGATGATTATAAAACAAAGCATCGAATCATCATGTTAAGTAGCTTCGAAACCTATGAGAACGAGAATGGCGATATCGCCATGAGCGATTCAACTCCTACACAACCAGCTTATGCATCAGGTGTTTGCCGAAGTAAGGAGCAAATAGAGTTTTTGGTCAATAAAGCATTAGATATGTCTGAAAAGAAAAAATGGACAGTGTCTATCTTTTCTCATAGTCTTCCATATAAGTCGGATTATCTCGGTGATTACTCGAACGAGAATTTAGATTTTATTACAATAATAAATGCTTTTCAAGATGGAGTTTCATTTGATATTCCAAGTTATTCATATTATTATGCAGATGAAAATGCTAAACTTCAAAGTTCTGGGATAGCAATAGCTAAGGACTTTTCTGCACAAGGTCCTCAAAAAGTAGTTGGTCATTTCACTGGACATGCACATATTGATGCGATGTTGCCGAAAACAGGAATTAACTGGAATGGCGTAGAATATCCCGGGTGCGGCATCAATATGATTAGTAATGTTTGCAGTTGCGGCAACCAAAAAACGAGCAGACCCGGTCCAATCCCACCAGAAAGAACGGAAACTGGTGAATTAGCAATGTCTTTGAATCTATTTATAGTAAATACTACTACAAATACTGTGAATATGATTAAGTTAGGCGCGAAAAGCGATAATTCAATAATTACCTCGAGTGACAATTCATTTACTTATTGAGGAGGGAGAGTAAAATAGCTACAATTAATGAAAATATAAATCAAGCAATAAGCGATTTAAACAGCATCAAAACGGCAATAACCGAAAAGGGAGTTGCCGTGGATGACTTGTTAGAAACAAGTCAATATGCGAATAAGGTAAGAGATGTATATACAAAAGGCAAGCAGGATGAGTACAATACCTTTTGGGATAGATTTTAATCTAATGGCTCAAGAGTAAGTTATATGAGTTCATTTGGACAAGGTTGGACAGACAATATTTTTAAGCCAAAATATAAAATTAACTTGATATATCAAGGCGAAGGGATGTTTTATGGTTCTCTTATTACTGAACTAAACAGTACGCATTCAAGCGGCTTGATATTTGATAGAGCAACGGCAAGAATGCCTCAAGCATTCAGATATTCTAATATGAAAAAGATATTAGTTAAAATAGATGGCTCTTCATCTACATATGATCTTGCTTTTAGCTCTATTTTTGAGGGTTGCTGACAATTAGACACTGTTTCAGAATTAGTAGTCAGTGGAACTATGACCAGCCAATATTATTTGCAGTATGCATTTAAAGATTGTCCTGCATTAACCAATATAACAATTACAGGAACAATAAGTTGCCCAAGCGTTAATTTTCAATCGTCAACACTCTTAACAACTGCATCACTATTGTCTATTCTTACCGCATTAAATAAAACTGCCGGTTCGGGCAAATCTATTACATTTTCAACTACCCATCAATCAAAAATAAATGCCGATTCTGCCTGCACGGCACAATATAACAATGCAATTACCGCAGGCTGGACTTTCGCATTTATTTAAAGTTTTAAAAAGGAGAATCGTATGACAATTATAGATAGGAAATTAATTGCCGATGACGGCAAAGTTATCACTAACGGCAGTTTATATGGTACCATAATTGATTTAGGTGCCGGCGACAAAGCATCAAATTATTATGAAATTACTTTTGAAGAGTATCAATCTCTTCAAGAAGAAGAGGTGGACTAAATGAGCGAAAAAAAAGAATTTATTGATGTGCCAGAAACACACTGGGCTTATTCAGCTATTCAAGAATTCGTCAGTAAGGGTATTATCAAAGGATATTCAGACGATACTTTCAAACCAGATGCCCCAATAACGAGAGCAGAGGTAGCGGCTATTCTCGCCAGATTGAGAGGTTAATATGAATAATTATAGCGGATATTTAAAAGAGATAAAAGATCCTCGAGATTATCCTATCTCGATGGCATACGATGAATCCGCCGATTTCGTGCTTCCTGAATCTTATAGAACCTCTTTTCAACCACCTTATGCAAAGCAAGTTGCTGGGAATTGCGTTGCGCAGTCCCTCGCAAATATCTTAGAGGTAGCCTATTATAAACAAATAGGCGAACATAGAGATTTTTCTGTTGGGTTTATATATGGTAATAGAAAGCCCACTCAATTTCAGGGAGAAGGAATGTATGGCTCTTCGGCTTGCGGTAATCTTTGTGAAGACGGCGATGTTTTTGCTTCTTTATTTGAGAATCCGGGTTCGGCACCTTCTATTATCCAAAAAGTAATGGCAGTTAAGGAAGAGTTATTGCCCTTTACCTTTAAGCCTTCTCACTATATTAGAACAAATTCTCTTGATGAAGTAAAGAAATTTATCTTCAAATATGACTTGCCTGTTATGGCTTTTACTGATGTTCGCCATTTCTATTGGGGAACTGGCGGCCACGCAATGGCTATGTATGGGTGGGATGGCGACGATGTTGTAATGCAAAACTCATGGGGAGAAAACTCTCCGGTAAAAACAGTTGTTCTAAATAAAGATAAAATTGATGATTTCTGGATAATCATTCCTTGGCAAATACCAGAATTTACGGATTTATTAAAAACACACTGGGCATATGAAGAAGTAAAAACTTGTGCCTTAGATAGAGTCGCACTCGGCTATCCTGATAATACTTTTAAACCAGATAGCCAAATGACGAGGGCAGAGTTTTGCGTATTGCTCCAGAGAGCGGAAAAGCTAAGATTTTTTGAAAAGGAGAAAGATAAATGATTTTGCCAACTCCTTCAAAAGACAATTGTCTAAAAATTTACAGGGGGACCTCGGTCTCCCTACCAGTTAAAATAAGAGTATCTGCCAAAATTCCTTTTGATTTAACCGGTTATGAAGGCTTTATTACTGTAAAATCGGCTATGTGGGACCATGACTATTATGATTCAAGAGCGGCGATTAAGAAGAACTTAGTTTTCGAGAATCCTGCCAGCGGAGAATTTGAAATTAAACTATCTCCGAAAGAAACTTGGATCGAACCGGGCGAATACTATTTCGATATTCAGTTAAAAAAAGATAATGCCATTGCTCATTTAGTTTTTTTTAAATTAGAAATCATTGGTCTTCCAACAAATAGGACAGCGACAGAGTTAACGGAACCACCAACAGGAGAAGCTATTGTCGAAAACGGCAATCTGGAGATAATTCTGCCCGAAAAAAGCAGTCCAATAATTATCTATACGCCTTTAATTAGCAAAACTCCAACGAATTTGGTTGAAACAATAACCGCCGAACCGGCATACTTGTTGGAAGGGCTTGACGATCCTGATGAACCGCAAAGGAACTTTAAAATTAAATCATATGGCGCGCAAGTAGCCTTTTCAATGAAGTTCGAATCGCCGAACAATGATGAATTTAATCGTTTTTATTTCGAGGACTTTTCTTTTCCTAATCTACCAAATGATTGTCCTTTAAAAAATGGTTCTTTAGATATTAGGAATAATCAGATTATATTCCATTTTTCAGAAGAGCTTGGCGTTGAGATTTATGAAATGGCAATTGCAAGTATTGATGACAAAGTAACTGCCAAACATACTTCCTTAGAGAGTTCTGCCGAGCCCTACTTTGTTCCAATGGGAACTGGATACGGAGTTCTTGACATAATCGCTCATCTGGGAGACAAAAAACAAATTTGCATTAAAGGCAACTATACTATGCCGAGAGAGTTAGGCGAAAAGTCTACTTGGTTTTTAAAAATAGACTATTTTAATTGGGATTAAAACTTTTATTCTTGATATTATAAACATGTATATCTATATGTAAAAGAGGACAGACCAAATATAAGCGGAGGAATATGATGGAAGACTTCAAGACATGGTTGGAGCCACTTCTCTATCTTACGGGCGCGATAGTGGCTTTGATTGTTTTTTATGGAAAAGCGGTCAAGCCAATTATAAAGTCTTTTCAGAATGTTGAAGTGCTACAAAAATCTATAGACTCTCTCGAAAAGAAGATGGATAGTTTTATAGAAGGAACCAATGATGAATTTACCAGCATTCAGAAAGAAATAGGTAAATTATATGAAGAAGTGTCGCAGCTAAAAAGTTATAATTCAAAGATGGAATTTACACAACAAGCTATAGTCCGAGATAGAATTGTAAGAGCATATAGATTCTATAAAGATAAGGAAACGATGTCCGAGGAAGAACTTGAAACTGTTTTCAAACTATATGAATCTTATAAAGCCAACGGTGGAAATAGCTTTGTAACTAAAATGATAGAAGAACTAAGTCAAAAGTCGCTACATAGCGGCGATTCAAGTTCTTTTACATAAATATAATAAGGAGTTTTATATTATGATTGATTTTTCGACTTTTGTGCCGATTGCCTCGATCGCCCTGATTTGTTTTTTAATTGGGCAGGCAATAAAACAAATACCTAAATTACCCACAAAATGGGTGCCGATTATTGTTATGACTACGGGAGCAATACTCGCCGTTCTCGGCAAAGTTTTTGCAATCCCTGAACTGGTATCAATGAATGTTTATGACGCAATTGCGACAGGATTGATATCTGGAATAGCTTCCAGTGGAGCATATTCTTTATATAAGAATTTAACAGGACAATATGAAGGAAATAATGGCGAAGACGCCAAATAATTAAAGGAGTCAACTGATTTGACTAAATCTGGAATACAAACTCTTAAACTTGATGCTAATCAAGTTGCCAAATTTTACGAGAATATGACAGACAATTCGTTTTTTAACTTGCCTTTAAACTCTTATCTGGTTATCGAATATGAAAAAAACGGCGAGACAAAGAAAACTCCACCCTATCTTTGGGATGGAAAACGATTTTCAGAAGTACGTTTTAAAAGCTTTTCTTCTCGACATTTCGGCGAAATTAAGCCGAAGAATGAAGACCCATACCAAATAGCCTTTATGGATTCTTTAAGCAGAAATCAATTGACTTTTTGCACAGGCTCGGCAGGTTCGGGAAAGACTCTTCTCTCCTTGGCATATGCTTTCCAAGAATATGAGAAAGGCAGAATAAGTAAAATAGTTGTATTCACAAATCCTTGGATTGCACAGTCGGCAGTTAAATTAGGATTTGTGCCGGGCGATAAGATAGATAAATTATTAGAAACCTCAATTGGCTCTGTACTTATTTCTAAGCTGGGTAGCCGCACCGAGGTTGACAGATTAATCGCCAGCGAAGATCTTGTAATTATTCCTATGGGAGATTGTCGTGGATACGAAGTTCCGCCGAACTCGTTCTGTTTTATGACTGAAGCCCAAAATACTAATCGTTACTTAATGCAGCTTTTACTGCAAAGAACTGCGGAAGATACTAAGATTTGTATCGAGGGCGACATTAAACAGATAGATTCAGACCGCTTTAAAAGAAACGCAAACGGCTTAGAAAGAGCTATTGAAGTTTTCATTGGTCAAGACTACGCCGGACACGTACATTTGAACAATATCTATAGGAGTAAAATCGTTCAAAAAGCAGAAGAAATTTGTGAATTACCAGAATAAATATAAGTTAAAGGAGGGATATAATGGCATATAAACACGATATAAAGTGGGCAACAAAAGGCGCTTTCTGGAATCTTGAAGATATTCAAATAAACTATCTTGTTCTTCACTCGGTCGGCGTTGGGCAGCCATCAGCAGACGTATTCGAAAGACAATTCAATGTCTCTCCTTTTCGCGCAAGTGTTGGTGGTTGGATAGAACCGGGCAGATTCTTAGAAACGGCACCTGTCTTTAAAACGCCGGGTTTTGCAAAGAAGTGTTATCACGTTGGTACTCATCCAACTACTCGTCAATCCTATAATGGAAGCTCAATTGGTATTGAGATGACCGAGCCAGCTACGATAAAATATACAGGTGGGGCGACTTTTGCGGATAAAGACCCTGTAAAAACAAAACAGTTCATTCGCGATGTAACGGCAACGGCGATAGATGTTTTTTCAGACTTATGCATTTTTCATAATTTGCCGAGTTCGAGGATAACGACTCATGCGGAATCTTATCGGAGAGGTTATGGGTCTGGGCATGCCGACCCTGAACATCTTTGGAACTACCTCGGAGATTATTCAATAAATCAATTCCGAGCAGATGTCCAAACAATGATTGAGGCTAAGAAAGGAGATATATTAAGTAAAATGACTATAGAAGAATTTAACCAAATACTTGACGGGAAAATGGCAAATATAGTACAAACAGTACTTGAGCTTGACAAAAAAGTTCAAGTTGTAAAAGACTCTATTTTGCCAGCACCAGATCTATATAAAACTATTGAAGAAGTACCTGAATGGGGAAAAAGCGCTGTGGAAAAGGCTTTTGAAAAAGGGATCATTGTCGGCACAGGCGTTGATCCAGAAACAGAGTTGCCGATTCTGAACTTAAATTATAATGATGTGCGAACACTTGTTATAATGAATAGATTAGCACTTTTTAACCAGAAAAGAGATAGCGAGGACTAAATGAAACTTTTTTATATAGATTCTCGCTCTAATAAGACTCTTTTAAAAGAAGTTAAAGACAATGAGGATACGCGTTCTACTATTTTAGACCATAGAAAAAAGCTATTTTTTAACTCAAGTAAGTGGTTTAACATTATCGAAGGAAAAGATAAGGATTTCTTTATTCATCAAGACAAGGAAATTAAAATCGAAAATGCCGAATACGTGTTAGAATATTAATGAAAAGCCCGGATATAGTCCGGGCTATCAACTACAAGGAGCAAAAGGATGTATCCAACAAATGCTGTTTTAAATGTTACTAATACTTGTAATATGAGATGTTCATATTGTTTCACATGCCCAAATAACTCTCATATGAGTTTAGAGACTGCCAAAAAGGTAGTATTATGGCTTGTGGAAAATTATGAGAAAGAGCCAAAAGATACGCCTCCTTCAATTAATTTCTTTGGTGGAGAACCGACTTTACGTTTTGAAGAACTTATAAAACCATTAATGGTTTGGGCGAGAGATAAAATAAAACTCTCAACAAAAAAAGAAATTCGGTGGGGAATGACAACTAATGGAGTTCTCCTTGATGAAACGCGCCTAAAATTCTTATCAAGTTTTCCTACTTTTTCTATTCTTTTATCAATAGACGGAGCCGAAAAGAGTCAAAATATACAGAGAAAGATGGCTAATGGCGCCGACTCCTTCCTTCTTGTGGCTAAGAACATACCTTTAATTTTAAAGTATTTCCCAAATACTACTTTTAGGTCAACAATTACGCCGAAAACGGCAGGTTTATTATCAGAGAATTACTTTTTTGCTAAAAGCCAAGGTTTTAAAACTTTCTTCTGCACTCCCAATGTGAGAGAAGAATGGTCTGAAGAAGCGACAGAAAATTTAGTTAAAGAAGTTTCCTATATTATATATAATCAATATTTGGATATAATTCGCAAAGCGCCGAATATATTACGTTTTCTGCTTTTTGAGAGAGAGTTAAAGAAAATCTTAATAAATGACGGCACTGATATAAAAAAAATGAACCATTTGAGTTGCGGTTTCGGCGTTCGATCAGTAGGTATCGGCACACAAGGGGAAATTACTGCTTGCCAAGAGCAAAATACTCATGAAAAGAATATTTTCTATATCGGACATATTGATACTGGTATTGACCCAGCTAAACATGAAAAGCTTTTGAATCTCTTAAATCAAAAAGATGTGATAGAAAATAGCGAAAAAGATCTATGTATTAACTGTCCTTTAAGGCAGAGTTGCTCTTCCTATTCTTGCCCTTCAACAAGTTATGACTTGTTTGGTGAGATAAATATCGTTAATAAAATGCGTTGTAAGTGGCTACTTTTAAATAATCAGTTAGCCAAAACAATATTAGAAATAAATAGCAAATCTTCAAAAGAGGACCAAAATGCGTTGATCAATTGGATGAAAGGAAAATAAGTATGTGTCAAGGAATGTGCGAAACCTGTCAAGCGATATGTCAATTTGGGGGTCAGTATCTTTATAATCACAATCCCGGGCTTACAGCGAATTGGGATACGGTTAGTCCTAATGAAGTTATTATAAATGCTTTCCCAAGAGACTTATTCAATGATATTATAGATGCGATAAACTATACTGGTCATTTGGGAGAATATGACTCGACCTTACCGAAGAATCAAAGTATTTCCGCCGAGAACAGAGATTTCCTATATGCTTCTAAAATAAATACCATTCTATCTACTATTCGGCAAATGGGTAGCGGAATGATCATTCCTGCAAATAGATCGCCAGATCAAGTAATAACTGCGGATTTTATGAATACTTTTCGTTCAGTAGTACTTAATGCCAGAATTTCAGGGACAGCTTGTGATTTTTGCAATACTGGAGGGCAAGGCTGCGGAGATTGTTGTGATGCTGCACCAGAAGGCTAATTATTTTTGCAAGAAATTTTTTTTTATGTTATAATAAAGTATAACTTGAAAAGAGTGAAAAATTGGAAGAAAAGGAGATTAGCACGTGCAGAAAAGAGATATTAAAACTATTGATTTTGGCAAAGCTGTTAGATTAAGAATTGGCATGTATTTATCTGCCAATCCCGCTGAAGCTTTGCATTTAGCACTAAGAGAAATCTATGTAAACAGCTTGGATGCTCTTCAAGAAATTGGCGCAAAAGACGGTCGTATTCTTATAAATATCGACTCCAAGAAAGAAACTATTGAAGTAATAGATAACGGACCCGGCATACCAAATGCTATTCGAGAAGATGGAAGTCATTCACTAATTGCTGCCTTTACGATGCCGCATACTGGCTCTCACTTTGATAATAGAGAAACCAATGCCATCGGATTAAATGGCATCGGCGCGTCTGTAGTAACTCATACTTCAAAAAGATTCAAAGTAATATCGAATGATGGTGAAAGCTGCTACTACGCCGAATTTGAGAGCGACGAAGACGGCGCCCATATAGTTTCCCAAGGAGAAAATCCTATTGGAAGACTTACAGGCGTTTCAGTAAAGTATAGTCCAGATAAAGCGATTTACGAGGATAATTGGTTCGTAGAAGAAGAACTAAGAAACGAACTTTCAGAAATGATGAAGTTTTATCCTAAGATTAGGATAGAGCTTAATTTTGACGGAAGAAGAAGTACGATCACTTATCCAAACGGACTTAAAGAAAAAAATACCAAGATTTATTATGAATCTAAAAACCTGATTTTATCTTTGTCTTTGGAAAAAGGCGAAATAAAGCCGTTTGGAAATAGACTTTATCTGCCACAGGGCGGGGCGTTTATCACTCACTTTAAAACTCAATTAACGAGGAATATAAACTCTTTAACTGGATTAAAACTTTCTGGACTTCAAATTCAGAGCATGTTCTCTGGGTATGTAGCTATTTTCGTTTCCAATCCTTTATTTTCCAATCAGTCTAAAACGGAGATTGGTAATAAAGAAGTGAACTCTGAAATTACGATAGCTATTAAAGACGGTATAGACGATTTGGTAAAAGCCCCAGAGTGGCGAGAGCTTGTGAAGTCTTTAGAAGCAGAGATGAAAGCCGCCGAAGCTGCCGAACGTGCGCGTCAGAAGATTTTAAAGTCAATGGACGAAATCAATAAAGGAAGTAAAAAGCGAGTCAGAATCGGCGATAAGTTCAAAGATTGCCAAGAACATGGAGAAGATAGTTTCTTGGCTCTTTGCGAGGGTAGTTCTGCGGTAGGAGCTTTGGTATGGGGACGTGATGTTAAAAACACTGCCCTATTTGAACTTCGAGGCAAAATTATCAACTGTTTAAAATCAAAAAAAGATAAATACCTTTCTAACGTAGAGATACAACAAATCGCTCAAATTTTAGGAGCAGGTATATTTGAGAGCTATAATTCAAAGAAATTGCGTTTTGGTAAAGTGCTTATAGCAACAGACGCCGATGCCGATGGACGTGCAATTATGTGTTTAATAACTACTTTCTTTTATGTTTGTATGCCAGATTTCTTAAAAGAAGGGCGTCTTTGGTGGATGCAATCTCCTCTTTACTATGATGAGAAAGGCAACTTCGCCTTTGAAGAGGAAGAAAAGAAGAATCTAGTAAAACCTATCACTCGTGCAAAAGGTCTTGGCGAACTCGAGGAAAAGGCGGCTGCTGAAGCTTTATTCGGAAAATCAAAAAGATGGATACAGTTAAAACCATCTAATTGGGAGAAGTTCGAGGAAGCGATAAATAGCCTTATGGGTCCTCAAGTTGCTGGACGTAAAGAATTTCTATTTAATGAAGTTGATTTTGAAAGAGTCATCTTTATGTAAGGAGGAAAAGGATGCTAACATTAGAACAGGCAGTCAAGCAAAACTTTCTCGACTATTCGGCTTTTGTTTTAAGGCATCGTGTTGTTCCTGATTCAAGGGACGGCTTACGATATACTCAAAGACAAATCCTATATTCGCAGAAAAAAGAAAAGTTAGATTCAAAACACCCGTTCAAAAAATCACAGAAGTCAGTAGCCGCCGCATTAGCTTTTTGCTATGTCCACGGCGACTCGAGTTGCTATGAGCAAATAATCCGAATGAGCCGAAAGCTTAATTACAGGTATTTGCTTGAAGATATTAAAGGGGTAAACGGCAACCCTACAAGACAAAACTCTTATGCGGCTTCCCGTTATACCGAATGCCGACTCTCCAAGTTAGCAGATCACTTAATGGTTTTTCTGAATGAAGAGGGTATTATTAAAGAGTGGGAACCTACTTATGATGAGGAAGATGTATTCCCTGTATTATTTCCTTCTTTAGGATTCTGGAACGGCTGTAACGGCAATGTTGCTATCGGCTCAACGCTCGTTTCTTCAATTCCGCAGTTCAATATCAAAGAGATTAATGCGGCAATAATTGACTTAATAAGAAATCCGAAAGCCGAAGTAAATGTACTGCCAGATTTTGCTTCTGGAGGGGTTTTATTAAATCCTCAAACTACCCTTAACACTTTGCGAAAAGGCAAAAGCAAATCGGCTCTTTTAAGAGGGAAGACTAAGCTTACGAAAAAAGGCGATGACTTTTTTTTGGAAATAACGGAACTTCCATACGGCGTTTATACAGAAACCTTAGTTAAGGAATTAGAACAAGCGCTTGACAGTTCTGAAAAAGTGCCTTTCACTGATGTTAAAGATTTCAGTAAATCTACTGTAAGTCTTTTATTGGTAACCAGAGACCCAGAGGGACTCCTTAAATGGCTGTGCGAGAAAACTTCTTTCCAGAAACATTTTACTATTCAAATGACTATGTTGAAAGATGGAAAGGTTCCGAAAATATTCTCTTTAAAAGAAGCCCTTTTGGCACATATCGCTCATGCCGAAGGTGTCCTTATGCGACACTTTCTGTTTGAAGCAAACAGATTGCGAGAGCGAGCCGATGTAGCAAGGGGTCTGTTAAAAGCTTACTCAATACTCGACGATGTAATAAAAACTATTAAAGCATCATCTGGCAGAGCAGATTCAATTACTAAATTGATTCAGCAATATAGTTTTTTAAAGACTCAAGCAGAGGCGATCGTTGATTTAAGGCTTCATAGATTGTCAAATCTTGATATACAAAAGATAGCTAATGAGTTGGAAGAAATCGTCGCCGAACAGGAAAGAATTAGTTCAATCCTTCGAGATAGGAATAAATCAAATGAAGAGCTAATTAAGTATTATGTGGCAATAGCCGAAGAATACGGCGATTCTCGTCGGACACAGATATATTCTGGTGAAGAATATGAGAGTTCTTTCGCTTCAGTTTCCAGTGAGGGATGCTTTTATATCGCCAAAGAGAATGACAAATATCAAGTCATCAAGAATTTAATAGAAATAGATGAGGAAAAGGCTGAAATTAGTGATGAAACACTTTTTGACGAAACGACGAATACCGAAGACGATCTCCTTGAACAGCCTAAAGCAACTATCTTAAAAGTACTTGTAGCCGATGACATTTTAGTATATACTAATTTAGGCAGAGGTTTTTGTATTAATGCCGAAAAGCTAAAGGTAGAAGATGATTGGATTCCTTGGGAAAAGAACGTTAAACTTCATGAAAATGAAAAGATTATCTTTGTTTCTACTCGGCAAGAGTTGCAAGAGTTTGATAACATAGTCATTTCATATCAAGAGGGCATTTCAGATAGTAAGCACATCTCATTCTTTACTATTGTCAGTACTCCTCGAGGAAGGAAACTATTTGTACCAAAAGGCGAAATAGTTGGACTGGAGCCTAAATAATGCTGATAATAACAATCCCTACCTTATTAGGCTGTTCGTTGATTTTAGGTGTAACCATCTTTCTTTTAAGCCGTCAAGCGAAGACTCTTCGAGCAGCACTTCAAAACTTTGAGAGATTAAAACAAGAGATTGATCTACAAGAACAAAAAAAACAAACAATCGCCGATGAAATTGAGGCGACTTCAGCCATTATTCAAAAACTAAGCGAAATGGTGCAGGAAAAACAAGGCGAAATAGGAGAGTTGATACATACTCTCGAAAGCTTAAATGATAAGCGCTGCGCTGCCGTTGAGTTAGTAGAAAAAGATTTAGAACTTGAGCGTCAAAAAAGACTCTCCACTTTTGAAGAAAATTTAGCGGAAGAAATAAAAAAAAAGATAGCTGAGAGCGACCTTCCAAAATTGGAAGAGTCCTTCTCCACACTGACGAATGCTATCGAAGATTCTAAGAAGAAATTAAATATCTTTCAAGAGCAATTAAAAATAGCTAATGAAAGTGAAGATTTTGATAACTTTCACTCTATTACGCTATCCGCACAAGAAAAGAATGATATTTCTTTAATTAGAGATTTTTCCAAAAACTTCTTTAGGGTTGAAGCTTTAAATAAATTAATATGGACAGAATACTATCAAAAGCCTTTACAAAGTTTAAGAAAAACTTTAAATGCAGATAAAACTGTCGGAATTTATAAGATTACAAATAAAAATAATAAAAAAATGTATGTTGGTCAGGCAACGTGCATCGGCACTCGTTGGGCAGAACACGTTAAAATTTCATTAGGTATCGGCTCAAACAGTTATTTAACTAATAAGTTTTATAAGGCGATGGCTACCGAGGGTGCCGAAAATTTTACATTTGAAGTATTAGAAGTCTGTGAACTTAGCGAATTAAACAATTCGGAAAAGTATTGGATAACTAATTTAAACGCCGTTGCGTTCGGCTATAATAGTAAAGATAATTGACGGGAGATGAATTATTAGTGGGAAAATTCTCACATATCGAAATTAAGCCTTTCTCATATAAAATACTGGAAGGATTAGAAAAGGTAGGCGGCGAGACGACTTCAATAGATCTCGCCGAACGGATGAATTTATTGCCTCGGCAAATAGATGCAGCACTAACTCGCTCTTTAGTTCGTTGGGGTTTCGCGAGAAGAGAATTGAGGGAAAAAAAGCCTTTTAAAGTTAAAGTCAATATGGTTATTTTAACCCCTCTGGGGAAAGAATATCTTGAATATAGAAGAAAAGGGAAAAGGGAGGAATCTTTATGAATTTAGTAACAATCTATACTCAAAAGAATTGCCCAAAATGTGATGTTTTAAAGAAAAAAATGGAGCAAAAGGGAATTAAATTTAAAGAAGAAACAGATCTGCCGACTTTGGTAGCATTGGGAGTAGTATATACTCCAATGTTAAAGATTAATGAAGTTACCCCTTTATTATCTTTTGCGGATGCAAGAAAGTGGGTTGACTGCGAAGGTGAAAAAATTGCAAACAGCTAATTTCAATATTCCACTCAAACTGACGAAGAATTTTGTTGATTCATTCAACAACCTGAAAGAAACTTATGGAGAAAAACTTTTACAATTAAACGGATTTGCCGATGAGAACTTGGACTATACTTCTTTCATAGACAACTTCGTTGATGAAGATACTGTAAGTGATGCATCCATTGACGGCAACGCCAATGTGGGTTCTAAAGATATATGCACTTTGGAAATAGAGATGCCAAAACCTCATTTGAAATTATTAGGTTTTAATAAAATCTTCTATGAAATGGAGAAGCAATTCGGCTTAGCGGCTGCGAAAAAGGCATTGCTTGGAGAATGGATAGGGCGTTATTATCTTCATGATGCTTATTCCTCAACTTTGAAGCCTTACTGTTATGCTCATGATTTAGAGCCACTTGTTAAAAAAGGACTCTTCTTTATTGACAACTTTAACGGCGGTCCTCCAAAGCATTTAAGCACTTTCGTTGATTTTGTTGGTGAATTTGTTAGCTTTGAAACGAATCGGCTTTCAGGAGCAGTAGGATTGCCAAACTTTTTAATTTATTTTTATTACTTTTGGAAGAAAGACTGTGAGAATGGCTATGCAACTTTTTCGCCAGAGTATTATAGACGGCAAGAACTCCAAAGGATAATCTATAAACTAAATCAGCCTTATTTAAGGATTATTCAAAGTGCCTTTACAAATTTCTCTATTTTTGATAGACCTTATCTTGAATCTGTATTCGGCGGCAAAGAATACCCCGACGGCTCTTTTGTTGTTGACTATATCGAAGAAATAATAGAACTCCAAAAAGTCTTTTTGGAAGTTTGTTCTGATATTCGCCACAACAATATGATGACATTCCCTGTTTTATCTTATAGCTTATTATTCCAAGACGGTCATTTCGTGGACCAAGAGTTTGCGAGATTCTGCTGCAAGCACAATATGCTTTGGAACGATTCAAATTTCTTTACTTCTGGAGATATCACTTCATTATCGAACTGCTGTAGATTACTTAGCGATGTAAAAAGTATGGGCTATTTTAATTCCATTGGTGGGACAGCGCTTGAAGTCGGTTCTGTAAAGGTTAATACTATCAATCTTGCGAGAATCGCATATGAGGCAGATGGCGAAGAAGAATCCTATATGGAGATCTTGGAAGAAAGAGTTGTCGAGTGTTGCCGAATCCTTCACGTAGTAAGATCTATTATCCAAAGAAACATTGAAAAAGGTCTATTGACTAACTTTAATCATGGTTTGATCAGAATGGATTCTCTATACAACACTATCGGCATTAACGGCTTGTATGAAGCTGTCGAGCATTTTGGCTTTATTAAAGAAGATGCTTTTGGGAATAAAACTTATAGTAATAAAGGTGTCGAATTTGCAGAAGAAATCTTTGAGCTAATAAACAGAGTTAAAGATGAATTTGCGGCAGACAAAAACTATAAAATAAACGTTGAACAAATACCCGGCGAGCGGGCAGCCGCAATTCTTATGCAAAAAGATATAGAGTTTTATCCTGAAGCTGAATATACCCTTCCTCTTTATGGTAATCAATGGATTCCTTTGGGAATCAAAACTACCTTACAAGAAAAAATCAGCCTAAGCGCAATCTTGGATAAGGCTTGTAACGGCGGCAGTATCGCCCATATTAATTTAGATGCACCTATAGAAGATTTTGATACAGCATGGAATCTTTTAAATAGAATCGCCCAAGAGGGAGTTATTTATTTTGCCTTTAATGTCAAGATAAGCGCATGTGCCAATAATCATGGATTCTATGGCGAACAGTGTCCTCACTGTGGCGGAAAGAAAAAAACTACGTATCAGCGAATTGTCGGTTTCTTAACCCCTGAAACAACTTATTCTAAAGAAAGAAAAAAAGAGTTTAATTTGAGAGAATGGCTCGGCAAAGGAGACTTATGATTGAGATTCAAACTTGGGAGAGGACTTCTCTGATTGAGATTCTGGGATTAATAGACGAAGATTTCGTAAACTACCGAAAATGCTCAATGAGAATAGATATGCCGCATTGTGATTGGAAATGCGGCAAAGAGAATTGCCAAAACTATTCTGCAAGAAATAACAAAATTCTTAAAATAACAGTAGATTCAATAGTCCAAAGATATGAAGCAAACGAATACTCTGAAGCAATTGTAATTGCAGGGTTAGAACCTTTCCTATCTATGGATGACCTTTCAGTTTTAATCGCTGCCTTTCGCGAAAAGGTTTCTGACCCAATAATCATCTATACTGGGTATAATAAAGAAGAAATCGAAAAAGAGGTAGGACGTTTAAAACTCTTATACTCAAACATCATCGTCAAATTTGGCAGATATATCCCAAACCAAGAGCCACACTATGATGAAGTTCTGGGTATTAAATTGGCAAGTTCCAATCAATATGCTGAAAGAATCTGCTAAAAGGTGAACTTATGTTAAGTATTATGCGCAACAAAACAAAAGAAGCAGAGCAGATAGCTGAAACACTTAAAGTAAATGGCGGATACTGCCCTTGCTTATTAATCCAAAATGAAGATACTAAATGCCCTTGTAAACTTTTCAGAGAACAAGATGTAGAGGGCGATTGCCATTGCGGCTTATTTAAAAAAATAGAAAAACTTTAAAGGAGAAAATTATGAATGATTTTATGGAAGTGGTTTTAGAAAATGACAAGTTTAGTCCAAATCTTCAACTCGCCGATCCCGATTTAGCTTTAAGGTATAGGGAGTTAAACACCCGGCATATCTGGATAGACGATGACATCAGTTTTGAGAATTGTCAATTTCTACTTCGTTATATCCAATACCTTAACAGAGAGGAATCGCATGATAAGACTGAAATCACAATTCATATTTTTTCGTATGGCGGTGAAATGCCAGTTATGTTCACTCTTTACAATCTGATTAAAAATTCAAAGATTCCGATACACACGATTAACGAGGGGATCTGCCATAGCGCCGCTTTTATGATTTTCCTTGCTGGTCATAGGCGCTCGATGTCGCCAAATGCTCACTTTGTAGCCCATGAAGGAAGTTCAGCAGGGGCAGGTAATTACAAAGAAACAAAAGCCAGAATGGAAAGATATGCTCGAGAAGTTGAAACAATGAAAGACATCATCTGCAAAGAAACCAATATTCCGAAAGAAACTCTTGAAGAAAGATTTGATAGGGATTCTGATTGGTACATTGGTTACGAAGAAGCGTCCAGCCTTGGCGTAATAACTGTTTAATAAAAGATAAGGAGAAAAAGGATATGGCAAAACTTTTAATGAGAAGCGTAGAATCTTATAAAGTAGATACTGAAGCAGAGGCTCAAGAAGTAATTCAAGACGCAATTGCGGCAGGCGGCGAACTTACTAAAAAGACCATTGAGTTGAAACAAAAGAAAAGTAAAGGGCAGATTGTTGACGAATGCCTTAAAGTGACCGTTCAAGTAGATTATTCTGGCTTGTGGTTAGAAGAGGAGTCATCCAATGAAGATTGAGAATCTTGAAGCTTTTAATATAGAAGGCGCGATAAGAGGTATGAGGTTCCCTAAAAAGGGAATCTCCACTTCGACGGGTGATATTATATCTGAAAAAGACTTGGATTTGGCGATGCGCCTTTGGGATGCGAGTGAGAAAGATAATCTGGCACACTCTAAGTTTTTAAGACAGATTTTTGTATCAATGGATATTACAGCCCCTCTTTATTGGTGGTCTGAAATGGATACTTATACAATAGGAGTAACAAAGAACTCCGAAAGCACAATGCATACTCTTCTTTCTGATGTAGAGAGCATTTCTTTAAGCAATTTCGAGTACGACTTTCCTGCCGAGTCCTATATAATTTATTCCATAGAAGCTATTAAGAGAATAAAGTCTGATAATAGGCTTTCGCAAATAGCCAAGAAAAGAGCTATCAAACAAATACTTCCGTCAGCTTGGAAGCAGAGACGACACTGGACAGGCAGTTATGAAATGGTAAGAAATATCTGTAAGCAAAGAGAATTTCATCCTCTCATCGAATGGGATTTCTTTAGAAAACGGATGAGAGCTTTACCTTATTCAAAACAGCTTATCTTCGGAGAAAGGGATGGCGAATGAGCAAGATATTTTCCTTAGATTTAGCATCTATACAGTCGGGTTGGTCAATTCATGATGAAAAGGAGAATCTTCTTTCATACGGTATTATAAAGCCGAAGCCGAGAAAATTAACGGCAGATGAACGGCTTTTAGTGATACACCATGAGATAGAGGAAATTATTAAGAGAGAATCTCCGTCACAGGCGATATTAGAGAATCCAGCTGGTGGTCCCGATAAGGACGGCGGTAGAGGTCCTATGGGAAATTGGACCACTATGGGAGTTCTTTTTATGTGTCAAGGTGTCGCAAGACTATCTTTTCAATTTCATGAGATACCTTATGAAATAATTTCGCCCTCGACATGGCAGAATCGGCTCGGCTTCTTTAAAAAATATCGAGATGATCGCAAAGCTGCGGCTCGCAACTATGTTGTAGAAAAATATAAGCTCTCTCCAGACTTGGAGCAAGATATATATGATGCAATATGCTTACATGATTGCTGGGTTTATATGCGTGATTGGAAGAATAAATCAGAAAGCAATGAGGTAAGTGCATTTTGAATATAAAAAAAATGAAAATACAGTTAGGTACTACGGACAAACTACCTCTTTTAGAGATAGTTTTAAAAAATCGAAATGTTAAAGTTTCTGCGGAAGACTTTCTCAATCTCTCTTGGGATGATGTCCAATCTCCTCACGATATAGAAAATCTTGAAAGGATTGCCGATAAGATTCATTCTCATCTCAAAAATAGCGAGAAGATTGCGATTATCGTCGATTCAGATACCGATGGATTTACAAGCGCTGCCCTTCTCGTCAACTATTTGGAACTGCAAAAAGAAGTAGGATACGAAGGAAGTTGGGAAGGTAATAATCCTGAATTTGTATTTCTTTTTCATGAAGGTAAAACTCATGGTCTCTCAAATACGACTATTATGAAAGATTTGAGAGATAATATTAAGCCAGATTTATTGATAATCCCCGATGCAAGCGGCACAGATGAACAATACAAGGCGCTTAATGATTTAGGTATTGAGATAGTAGTATTAGACCATCATGATACCTCAAATAAAGGCGATAACGAGAAAACAATTGTGGCGAATCCTTATCATTCAAAAGATTATAAAAACAAAGCCCTTTCTGGGGTTGGCGTTGTTTTTCAGCTCTGTCGTATTTTTGATCAAAAGATGATTTTTGAAACAGCGAATAAATGGTTAGATCTTGTAGCTGTTGGCTTAGTAGCAGACGTAATGGATCTGCGCTCAAAAGAAACTCGGTTTTTGGTTCAAGAGGGACTGAAAGAGGAAAATATTCGCCTACCATTCTTGGTACAAGCACGAGTTTTGGATACAAGAGTTTCAAATGACATCCCCTATAATCCAAAGAGAATCGGCTTTAATATAGCTCCTTTATTTAACGCCGTTAATAGAATCAGTCCTATCGAAGAAAAGAAGTTTATATTCTATTCTTTATTGGATAATATGGCTCTTGAGGAAGTCGATAGTGGCAAAAGAGTAAAGAAAAGTGCCTTTGATGAATTTGAAGAAAAGCCTAAAGTATTATATGTAGATGAAGCCATTCGGCAAGCCTCTAATGCCAAAGGGCGTCAAGATTCAAGAAAGAAAAAAATGGCAGGTCTTATTGATGAAATGATATCTGATGAAAAGATGTATGAGGATAAAGTAATTATTATTCCCATAGATGATTTTAATGAAGACCAGCGTGCTTTGGGTGGAGTTACCGCAGCGGCGTTGGCAGACGGCTATCAAAGACCTTGCATATTGTTATTTAAAGATAAGGTAGAGCCGGGCGCAGAAGTTAAATATTCAGGTTCTTTAAGAGCGCCGAGTAACGTCGAAGCTTTTCTCAACTTTAGAACTCAATGTGAAGAGAGCCGTTTATGCACATACGTTATGGGGCATCAACAAGCGGCAGGAGTTGGGATTAAAGGCGAAAATATTGGTAAGTTAAGAGCTTACTTCAATGAAAAATACAAAGAGATTTCTTCAGAGATTCTTTATCAGTGCGATTTTCTGTTTGATGCTAATGATCCTGCTTTGCCAGACGCTATATTTGAGATAGCGCACTATAAAAACTTATGGGGACAGGGAATTGAAGAACCGTTGATCGCAATCACAGGAGTTCTATTATCCTCTCAATCTTTATTTCTTTGCGGACAGCGCAAATCGACATTAAAGATAAGCCTGCCGAACGGTGTTTCTTGTATTACTCATAAATCAAGTCAAGAAGAGCATGACTCACTTATTATTCCATATGACGGTAAAGTTGAGGAACGTTACTTAGCAACAATAGTAGGTAAGGCGTCGGTCAATGAGTACGGTGGTCGAGTTAGTCCTCAAATTGATATCGAAAGTTTCGAGGTGCAAGGCACTACCCTTAATCTGTAAAAAATAACCACTATCGTTAAAAAAATTTTTATGGTATAATTTATTATAAGATAAGAAAGGAGAAAAGAATGGCAGTAATTAACATTTTTAACATACCTAAGAAAACAACCGTTAATGTAAGTATGCAAGCAAAAAGTTTTATTATTTGCGGAAAAAGTAAAGCTGGTAAG
The DNA here is from genome assembly GCF_028705895.1 of Massilibacteroides sp. Classification (GTDB taxonomy): domain Bacteria; phylum Bacteroidota; class Bacteroidia; order Bacteroidales; family Tannerellaceae; genus Massilibacteroides. The sequence goes on from NZ_JAQWCQ010000054.1 coordinate 21,861, forward strand.
TCAACGCTTTGCACTTCTGCACCGAAACCTATCTTTTTAATGACTGAAAATGGTACCGAGGGTTTGGCAGGATTTACTCCTTTGCCTATTGGCTCATGGGCAGATTTCAAACAAGCCGTTTCGCAGCTTTGTATGCCACAGGCAAGAGAACTTTATGAAACAGTTGTTATTGACTCTTATACAAATCTGATTTTGCTTTTAGATAAGTATATCGGTCAAAAGATGACAACCGAAAAAAATTCTTTTGACTTCGGCTCTGACGTGGATTATGGCAAAGGCACTAAAGCACTTCAAACAGAATTGGGGTTTCAACTACAAAGACTGGCAAATCAAGGATATATCTTATTGAATATTGTTCATGCAGAAGATAAGGTAGACTTTGAAACTCAAAAAGCTTATATCGGGGTTTCTTCAATTAGCAAATCTCTTTATGGAGTAGCCGAAAAGTTTGTTGATCAAATTGTATATTTGAGGAGAGAAAAGCCAGACAAAGTTACAGGTATTTCAGAACATAGAATTTGGTTTAACGCTAAGGGCGGATTCGTCGGAGCCGGCGGACGGTGGACGCCGAAAGTGGATTCTGTCTACTGTAGCTATAAAAACTTTGAGGAAGTTATGCTCAAGACAATTGAAGAGGATGCTAAAGAGAAGAATGCCGAAATAGTGCATGAAGATAAACCCGCAGTAGCAATAATTCAAGATTCTTTTGATTTTACAGCGTTGAAAAGCGAATTTGATACTCTTACAAAACAACTTGTTGAAGAGAGTCGAGATAATGCTGTTAAAATCAAGGAGATTTGCGAAAAGGAATTAGGTGTAGGGCGTAAAGTAAGTAGCCTCGGCGCAGGACAAGCAGAACTTTTATCAATCATACTAAACAACATTAAAATTCATTTTAACCAAAACAATAACTTACAATAAGGAGAAAAAATATGAAAACTTACAATGCGATTGACATGAAAGGCAGACTTTACGATTTTTCTTTGGAGCATAAAGAAACTGAAAAAGGCGAAGCTATTGCCGGCGACATTATCCTTGAGGTAGATGCCGAAGGCACTACGGTTAAGATTCCTTTTTATTCCAGACCTGTTTTTTCCAGCGGCAAGCCGAATAAGACTTACGGCGTTCTTGAAGATATCATGGAAGGCAACATTTTGACAGTTGTCAATGCAGGCGAAGATGCTGACTGGTTCGGCATTTCGGGTTCTATTGACAGCTCTTACTTCATGGCGAAAGGAAATAAGGCAGAGGTTGCCCGTTCGCAGAAGATGAGAGGCGCCTTTATCAACAGCAATCCGAAAAAGGAATATAAGAACAGATGGAAGTTGGACTTTCTGATTACTTCTATTCAGGATATTGAAGCTGATCCGCAGAAACAGACCGACAGATTTTTAAAGGTCGGCGGATACTATGTAGATAGCTACAACAGCAGACTCGCCGAAGTCGAGTTTCAAGCTCGCGCAGAGGGCGCCATCAATTTCTTTTCTACTCTGCCTATTTCACCAGAAACCCCCTACTATGTAGATACTTGGGGTGAGATTAAGAAAGTAACTCGAATTGTTGAAAGACAAAATGCATTCGGCGAGAGCGAAAGCGACGAATACGAAACTACCTCTTGGGTTATTGTTGGTGTAAATGTCAACCCTTACTCTTATGGAACAGATATCAGCGAAGCAGATTACGCCACTTACAAGGGCGAACTTGAAGCCCATAAAGAATCTTTGATCAAAGAAGCTACTGATTCGATAGGAGAAGAAGAAATAGGCTTCTAATAAAAAACGAAAGGAGAGATAAAATATGACCTATGAAGATAAGATACAACTTCTTGAGGGAAATGATTTTATCTCTCTCTTTTCCAAGTTGGGTGCCGCTCCTCGATGGGTGATGAGCGCAGGAAAGCGTTCTATACAGCTAATTGGTCTTTGCCATAAAGGCGATAATCACAGCGCTTTATTTGATCCATCTACAATGAAAGTACATTGTTTTAGCGAATGCGGTAGGGCAATGTATCTTCATACTTGGATAAAAGAAGCTTTGGGATTCGGCGCACCGCATGAAGCCAAAGATTTCTTAGAAGACTGGATTGATGGTCAAGAGATTGACCTTTCTAATAGAACTTCTAAAGGTATTTTGTTTGATGAAAGTCCAATAAATACCTCTTTCAGTGTAAAGCAATTAGAACCAATAGCAGGTATTCCTGAAATTACTCTTTTGGAAATTACTTCAGATTTTCTTTCAGATGAACAAACCTTAGCCAAACTGGTTTGGCACAAAGAAGATAAGATTGAACCGTCAATAATGAAGAAATTTGGAGTAATGTATTGCCCAGAGAAAGATACTATTATATTACCTCATCATAACGCGAGGGGAGAAATAGTTGGGTTCTATGAAAGAAGCTTTAAACCGCTACGTAGAAACGTTAAAGAACGCTTTCCAGATATACCTTATTTAAAATTGCTTGAATACCCTCGAGCAAAATACGTACCTTTATTAAGACCAGAGAAATATCAGACAGAGGAAAAGACTTCTTGGAGTTTCTCGAATAGTTTTAATTTGTATGGACTGCATTTGGCGAAAGAAGCTATTAAAGAAGAGGGTATCGCAATTATTTTTGAAGGCGCCAAATCTGTAATGCTATCGAATCAATACAAAGTCCCTTATGCTGTTGCTTCGCATACTTTTGGATGTCATGAAAATCATATCAATATGTTGATAGAACAAGGCGCCAAAGAGATAGTGCTTGCTTTCGATAAACAATATGAAATCGAAAACGGCAAAGAGTGGGATTTGTATGAATTAAAGACAAAAAGAATCGCCGAACGAGTAGGCGATTTCGTTAAGATTAGCCGAATCCTTGATAAGAATAATTTATTGTCTTTTAAGGATTCCCCAATCGACAAAGGCTCGGAAATATTTTATCGCTTATTGAGAGAGAGAGAGCCAATTTCTAAAGAAATCCCCGTAGTTAATCCAGAAAGAGAAAAAATAAGAGCAGAATGGAGAAAAATAAGTGCCGAATTCGACTTCACCGCAGGTATTTAAATATACTGAAGAACAACAGGAGATAGTAGACTATTTAAGAGAGCAACTGAAACCAGAAGGCGAAAATGTTGTAGTGTCTGGAGCTGGCGGCACAGGCAAGACGGCGATGCTCTGCAATTTTATCGGAGACCTTATACAAGAAGGATATTCTGTAGCCGCTACAGCCATGACAGGAAAGGCTACGGCGGTGCTTAGAAACAAAATCTATACTGCTTTGAAAGAGCGAGGAATGAAAGTACCAGATAAAAACGTTCTCTTAATTGAAACTATTACTAAGCTTACAAAGAAGAGTAGCGTATTAGGTCTCTCCGAGAACGGCGAAACAGTCTACTCAAAAGAATGGCGGAATCCAGAAGATTTCCCATATCAGATTCTTTTCGTAGATGAGATGAGTATGGTATATCACGTAGCCAGTCTTTGGTGGCAAAGGACTAAAGCAAGAGTTTTTGGATTCGGCGATTTCTGTCAGTTGCCTGAAGTGACTACAGCAGAAAGCCGAA
>NZ_JAQWCQ010000055.1 GCF_028705895.1 Massilibacteroides sp.
ATAAATCAAAAAACAAGGATGGACATTTTTTTACGCGTAAGTAAAAGGACGAAAAAAGTATCTATTTGTCAAAATAAAACACAAAAAATCAAAACTATTCGATTGATTTTAATGTATTGTAAATCAAGAATATGAACGGGATTGATTTTGTTGGAAGCCTCTGCTCAGCGTAATCTCTAAACCAATGTCATCAACTTAAGCTATACAGTTTGGTTTTAAGGCTGAAAGCCTGCTATATTATAGCCCTACGCAACGCGTTGGGAAGGATGTAGAACGAGGCTCGCGCCCTGAAGGGGCAACATAGCAGATGTTAGGGTAGGTTTATACTGTCCTTTCAGGCCGCAAAGGAAGGGTGTCCTATTACCCAACACGTTGTGTTGGGCTGATATATACTCGGCTTTCAGCCGGAATTATTCGATGAATAGTAAGACTAAAGTGGAGCAAGAAGTTTGAGTTGATGACATTGGTCTCTAAAATGCCAGTTTGCAGTATAGATGTATCACGATGGATTATTACCATAACAACCGGATATTTTGCCTGATCCGTATTATTTACTGTCTGAAACATAAAAATCCGATACAGATGAATAAATTTTATTTTCAAATCTGTTCGAGTATCCGAATAAGCGTAATAAATACATTTTTAACAAAAGACCTGTTGTTGACATAAAGAATATGAATATCTTTACGTTGGGTTCAGGTCTTTCCGACTGTTCTATAAATAATTTGTTAACATCTAATCGTAATTCAAATGAGGATACTTTGTTTTTGTTTAATCTTTATCACGTCAGGTGGTTTGCTTGTTGCTCAAAATAAAACTGTTAAATCCATCAATGGTCGTTTGGTTTTAAATATTGACATGAATAACGGAATGCCTTCGTATTCGGTGGTATATGATGATAAAACCTTAGTTGAAAATTCTCCGTTGGGCTTTGTGGCAGACATTGGCGACTTTTCCGGGTCGATGGTCTTTGTTAATGCGGAGGAGGGAGTAATCGATGAGCAGTATTCGTTGACGCGGGCTAAGTCATCATCTGTTCATTATCAGGCAAAGGAATTGACGTATTCTTTGAAAAACGCTGAAGGGCATCCGTTGTCAATCATTTTTAGAGTGAGCAATAATGATGTCGCGTTTAGATATGTTATACCGCAAAATGGGGAGACTGCTTGCTGTGTGATAAAGAAAGAAGCAACGGGTTTTAATTTCCCCGATTATGCAACGACTTTTATAACCCCTCAGGCAACGCCGATGATCGGATGGCAAAGAACGAAGCCAAGTTACGAGGAGGGATATATGCCTGATGAGGCACTCGGAACGCCTTCGCGGTATGGCGAAGGATATACTTTTCCTGCATTGTTCCATATTGGTGAAGATGGCTGGGTGTTGATTTCCGAAACAGGAGTTAGCAGCGCGTATTGTGGTTCTCATCTAACTGAAGGAACAAAAGATGGTTTATATACAATAGCCTATCCGAATCCCGGAGAAAATAATGGACTGGGAAGCTCTACTCCGGGTATTAGTTTGCCGGGAGAAACGCCTTGGCGCACGATAACGGTAGGGGCAGACCTGAAGCCTATTGTTGAGACGACTGTACCTTTTGATGTAGTGAAACCTTTGTATGAACCTTCCCGGGAGTACCGGTTCGGACGTTCTACCTGGAGTTGGATTATGTGGCAGGATAACAGTGTTAACTACGATGATCAGCTAAAATATATCGATTTGTCTGCGGCTATGGGATATGAATATGTCTTGATTGATGGGCTGTGGGATAAGCAGATAGGCGCGGATAGGATACCTGACCTGTGTAAATATGCACAGTCAGAAGGCGTTGATGTCTTTTTGTGGTATAATTCCAATGGTTACTGGAACAATGCGCCTCAGGGAGCTAAACAGCGTATGCATAATTCGATTGTCAGGAAGAAGGAAATGAAATGGCTGAAAAGTATTGGCGTAAAAGGATTAAAGGTTGATTTCTTTGCCGGAGACAAACAGGAGACTATTAAGCTTTATGAGGATATTCTTTCCGACGCAAACGATTATGGCTTGATGATTATTTTCCATGGATGTACGTTGCCAAGAGGCTGGGAACGTATGTATCCGAATTACATCGCGAGTGAAGCTGTGTTGGCATCAGAAAACCTGATCTTTAATCAAAAGGCGAATGATGATGAGGCCTATAGTGCTACTTTGCATCCGTTCATCCGCAATGCGGTAGGAGCGATGGAATTTGGCCCCGTTTTGCTTAATAAGCGACACAACCGTACAAATGACGGAGGTTCTATCCGTAGGACTTCTACTACATTTCAGATAGCGACGGCTGTTCTTTTTCAAAGCGCCGTACAGATGTTTGCCATCGCCCCGAATAATCTGGAAGATGCTCCGGAAGCTGCGATTGATTTTATGAAAGAAGTTCCAACAACATGGGATGAAGTGCAATTCATCGATGGTTATCCGGGTAAGTATTGCGTACTGGCGCGTCGTCATGGTGAGACATGGTACGTGGCAGGAATTAACGCGACAAAAAAAACGTTGAAGCTAAAGGTGAATCTTCCCATGTTTGCCGGTCAGGAAATAATAAAGTATGCAGACAATAAATTCGGCGAAACGTACAAGGAAACTCTGGGAATAGGAAAAGACGGAACTCTGTCGTTCATGATTCCGGAGAACGGAGGCATTGTCTTTACCCGGTAAGTCGTGATAATAGAAAGGAATCAGATATCGCAGATTAGGGTAGTGAAAATATAAAAAAAAGAACCACTCGGTATTCACCGAGTGGAACAGAAAATATAAAAAGGAGTGATTTCATAAAATAAAAAATCTCGTATATTAATGAGTAAGTCGTTTGTGTGTTAGGATTACCTACTTTTAACGATGAGGATTATTTACTGTCTGGAAGCTGTTTCAAGTATGTCTTATGTTCCTCTGTTAAGGCCGTTCCGCGATTGGTTAAATCCCAAATCCGTTCCTGTATATAGTAGGCTTGCTTGAAATACTGTTTAGATAATGACCCAAATTCTTCATAATTAATTTTTTTGTTAGCTACTATGTCGCATATCTCCAACAGAAGCGATGAATTAGAAACAACACCCCACTCTAACTTATTTGCTGTTGTCGGATTGACTATTCCCAAATGGCAGCAATGCATAAATAACAACACTCTTAGGCGTTCTTTCGCCGGAGCTGTAAACTCCGTTTTCTTCGTTAAGAGACCATACTGGGCTTCCCAATTTTGAGATTTGACTATTAATCCCGCAGGGAAAGTGACTTTAATATCTTTGTCTGTTGTATTCTCCAGAACAATAAATATCGGAACAGCATAGCCACTACCTATAGCTATGTCATATTTTTCTCCGTCCTTCATCATTTTCAGAAGATAATCGAATATAAATTGTTCAATGTAATCAAGGTTGATATTGTTATCACTGGCTCTTGAGCTAGCATAACTGCCTAAAACTCTTGATGGGTACCCAACAATTTCCTGGTTTAGTTTAATCCCTTCAGGCAATTCAAATTTAGTGCCGGTTAGCTCTCCTCGGTCATTGCCTAACCCTGAGATTTCCCCCGGTACATCAATTTTAATTTCAGAACCATTGGAATTGTTATCATCACTACTACAAGATAATATACCAAGAGGTAAAAACAATAAAAAGCAATAAAATAGAGACTTCATGATAAATAATAGTTTAATAAATAAGATGTATTAATATAATGCATCTTCGTTAATAATAGAAAGTACAAATCTACATAAAAAAATGATTTGTATTTGTGCTCAATAAAAGTAGCCTTTTTTTATCGGACTTTTATTCGGTCAGTAGTAATCCTTCTTTTATTTAATGTATTCAAATGAGAATAAGTGCAGTAAATATCTTTTGACAAAAGGCCTGTTGTTGACATCGGGAATGTGAATGCTTATACGCTGATCCTGAAAGACAAAATGAAGGAGAATTCTTTGTGTAGTAAATACGAACCTCCTAAAAACAATTAAAGGCTGTCTCACGACAACCCCTAATCAACTTTGTTAACCTTAAATCTAATACTATTATGAAAAAACCACGAAACAAAGGTACGGGTTTCTTTGACTTTGTCAATAGTTAAAGTGCTAATTAATGTTTTCAAACATATAATAAACGCTAATTAGATTCAGGAAAAATGTTTAATGCTTTATTTGTTTGCGTATATACGCTGAATTATGTCAACTACTTTCATTCCTTCCAGTACATTAGTCGTTATGGTCTCTTCCGAATGGCCGGATAGGACGTTTACTACGTTACGGATCACGAAGTTATGATTTTGAGCCGAACCTTTATATGGACCATAGTCGTTGCCCGGATTTGTAGGGGCGAGTTCTGGCATTGTATAGTCCTTGATATGACAATAGGAGACTTCATTCATATATTGCCCTCCAATCTTTACACTTCCATTTTCTGCTACAATCAGCATACTGCTTTCCAAGTTCTTATCCCACACAGAAGTAGAATAGTTAAGGCTGCCTATCCCTCCGTTTACGAAATCGAATGTGACTAAACCGGAATCTTCAAAATCTGTTAAATCCTGGTGGTTAAAGTCTGAAAAGCGAGCTTGAATATTACAGATATCTCCGAACAGCCAATATAAAATGTCAATAAAGTGAGAAAACTGGGTAAATAAAGTACCGCCGTCTAATCCGGCATTACCATGCCAGCTTCCCTGCTTGTAATATCGTTCGTCACGATTCCAATAGCAATTGAGTTGCACCATGAAGATTTTGCCTAACTTGCCACTTTCCACCATCTGTTTGATCCAGACTGAGGGTGGGGAATATCGGTTTTGCATCACGCAAAAGACCTGCTTGCTATGCTTTAAAGACGTGTAAACTATTTTTTCAGCATCTGTCAGACTTAGTGCCATCGGTTTTTCTAATACAACATGGCATCCTTTTTCGATTGCCTCAATAGCCATTACTGCATGTAATCCGTTTGGCGTGCAGATGTTGATAACATCGATGGTTAAGTCTGAAGAGAGCAATGCAGAGATAGAAGAAAAAAAAGGTGCATCGTAAGCCCCTAAATTTAATTCATCCTGAGGGCGGATATCACATAATGCTACGAGTTCAGCTCCTTCCTCACGTGTAATCATTTCCGCATGACGTTTGCCGATATGACCACAACCTACTACGGCAAAACGTATTTTCTTTTTTTCTTCCATATCTGAATATTATTTGCGTATGGCCGCTAATCCTTCTTTAATAGAATTAATAATATACATTTGCTCATCTTCTGTCATTCCCGAGTGAATGGGGAGCGATAAAACCGATTTGCAGACCTTTTCTGCTTCTGTCAGTTCCATAGCAATACGTATGCACCACTTAAACGCTTCCTGATGGTGTATGGGGAAAGGATAGTAAATGATAGTAGGAATTCCCTTCTCTTTTAACCACAACTGTAAATCATCCCGCTTCTCCTCTTGCACAAGAATGGTATATTGATGATACACATGAGTGGAAAAGGCTGCTGTTTGAGGTATCTTTATATTGTTGACAAAGTCAAGATGCTCTTGATACCTTTTTGCTATTTCCACACGAGCAGCCGTGAAAGCATCCATATATTTTAGCTTTATACGAAGTATTGCCGCCTGTATGGTATCTAAACGGGAATTGCATCCTATTATTTTATGTTGATACTTCTGTTCTTGTCCGTGCGATGCGATCATCCGGCAGCGTTTGGCTAAGTCCGGATTGGATGTGATTAATGCTCCGCCGTCTCCAAAACAAGCTAATGGTTTAGTAGGAAAGAACGATGTTGTACCGATGTCGCCAATAGTTCCGGCTTTTTTTCTGGTTCCATCACTAAAGATGTATTCACTTCCTGTGGACTGTGCGTTATCTTCGATCAGGAAAAGTTTGTATCGTTTGACGATTGTCAGAATTTTTTCCATATCACAAACTTGTCCAAACAAATGAACCGCAATGATTGCTTTTGTTTGTCTTGTGATAACCATTTCGATCTTCGAAGCATCCATGTTGAATGTCTTAGGATCTATATCAACCGGAACCGGTACTAAGCCGAGAAGTGCAACAGCTTCAGCTGCGGCAGCATATGTGAAAGCAGGTACGATAACCTCATCGCCTGGTTTTAGTTGAAGTGCCATCAGGGCTATTTGTAGCGCATCGGTTCCATTCGCACAAGGGATGACATAAGGGACGGCTAAATACTTAGCCAGTTCATCCGCAAAATCGTTAACCTGCGAGCCGTTTATGTATGCTCCACTTTCTGCAACCGATAAGAGGGCGGTATCGATCTCCTTTTTCAAGTGATGATACTGGCGCTTCAAATCGACCATTTGTATGTTAGTTTCAGACATTAGTTGAAAAGTCAGTTGTTATTTTACTTCGCTTCCGGGTTTTACAACCTTCTCCGGAGAGACTATAGCTAATGTTCCATCTGCATTTTCTGCAGAAAGAATCATTCCTTCAGATACAATACCTTTTAGCTTTCTTGGAGCAAGGTTGGCGATGAAGCAAACCTGTTTCCCTATCAGTTCCTCAGGTGCGTAATATTTCGCAATTCCGGAAACAATCGTTCTCGTTTCAAGACCGTCGTCGATCTTGAACTGTAATAACTTGTCAGCTTTCGGGACTTTTGAGCATTCCAACACGGTACCTACACGGATATCCAATTTAGTAAAATCATCAAATTCAATATTTTCGCGAATAGGATTTGCCTTGTGATTTGCTTCTTCATTTGCTTTCTTAGTGTCGAGTAGCTTCTGTACCTGAGCTTCTATTACATCATCTTCTATCTTTTCAAATAAAAGTTCTGTTTTCCCTAATTGATGTCCTGCAGGCAGAAGATCTGTTGATCCTAAGCGATCCCAGCCTAAAGGCTCAACATTCAGCATCTTGTTTAGTCTCTCCATGCTGAAAGGGAGGAAAGGTTCAAATGCAATAGCTAAGTTTGCTACAATCTGTAATGAAATATTCAGAATCGTTGCTACACGTTCCATGTCCGTTTTGGCTAATTTCCAGGGCTCAGTATCTGCCAGATATTTATTGCCTATACGAGCTAAGTTCATGGCTTCTTTTTGTGCATCACGGAAATGATAGGTGTCTAACAAACGTTCAACATCTGCTTTTACGTTAACGAAATCGTTTAAAGTTTCACGATCATAGTCCGTCAACTCGCCGGCGGCCGGTACTTTTCCGTTAAAATATTTTTCGGTCAAGACTAACGCTCTGTTGATGAAATTACCCAGAATGGCAACCAATTCGTTGTTGTTACGAGCCTGAAAGTCTTTCCATGTAAAATCATTGTCTTTTGTTTCCGGAGCATTAGCCGTTAAAACATAACGAAGTACATCCTGTTTTCCCGGCATATCTACTAAGTATTCATGCAACCAGACAGCCCAATTTCGTGAAGTCGAGATCTTGTCTCCTTCCAGATTCAGGAATTCATTTGCCGGTACATTTTCCGGAAGACAAAATGAGCCTTCTGCTTTGAGCATAGACGGAAAAACGATGCAATGAAAAACAATATTGTCTTTCCCGATAAAATGGACGATCTTGGTTTCCGGATCTTTCCACCAGGTTTCCCAGCTATCAGGAAGTAATTCTTTCGTGTTGGAAATATAACCGATAGGTGCATCAAACCAGACATAAAGAACTTTCCCTTCCGCCCCTTCTACGGGGACAGGAATACCCCAGTCCAAATCACGACTTACGGCGCGTGGCTGTAGTCCCATGTCTAACCAGCTTTTACACTGTCCGTAAACATTAGGCTTCCATTCTTTATGATCTTCTAATATCCATTTGCGTAAGAATGGCTCGTGCTTGTCTAACGGAAGATACCAGTGTTTGGTTTCTTTCATTACAGGCACACTTCCGCTTATTGTGGATTTAGGATTGATCAGATCGGTAGGGCTAAGTGATGTCCCACAGGCTTCACACTGATCTCCATACGCATGCTCGTTTTTGCAATGCGGACAAGTTCCTGTTATGTATCGGTCAGCCAGAAACTGTTTAGCTTCCTCGTCGTAATATTGTTCGCTTGTTTTTTCAATAAATTCGCCTTTGTCATATAATTTGCGGAAGAAATCCGATGCAACTTGTCTGTGAGTTGCAGAAGTAGTACGGGAATAAATATCGAATGTGATACCGAAATCTTCAAAAGACTGCTTAATAATTGCGTGAAAACGATCTACCACATCCTGCGGTGTAATCCCTTCCTTTTTAGCACGAATAGTAATAGGCACCCCATGCTCGTCCGACCCCCCGATCATTAAAACATCCTCTCCTTTCAAACGAAGGTAACGTGCATAAATATCGGCAGGTACGTAAACGCCGGCTAAATGCCCGATGTGAACAGGCCCATTCGCGTAGGGTAAAGCTGTTGTTATTAGCGTTCTCTTGAATTGTTTCTCCATACTTTTTGTTATCTTTTTGAGACACAAAGGTATGTTTTTTTTGCCAATAGTGATGCCGGTAAAGTGACTTTCTACATCCCCCAGCTTTCCCTGTCCAAGCTTCTATAATTAATCGCTTCAGCCAGGTGACGTGCTTCTATTTTTTCATGACCTTCCAAGTCAGCTATTGTGCGAGAAACTTTTAGAATGCGATCATATGCTCTGGCCGATAAGCTGAGCTTATTCATTGCGTTTTTTAATAACGCCAACCCTGCTTCATCCGGACAAGCATATTTATGTAATAGTTTCGTGCTCATCTGCGCATTGCAATGAATCCCTTCATAATCTTCAAAACGTTTCTCCTGTATCAGGCGAGCACGAATCACCCGTTCGCGAACAGCATTGCTTGGCTCGGACGGACGTTGTTCTGAGATTTTATCAAAAGGAACAGGCACGATCTCTATTTGGATATCGATTCTGTCAAGCAACGGACCCGAAATGCGATTCATATATTTCTGAACAGCTCCGGGAGAACACAAGCAAGGACGGTCCGGGTGATTGTAAAAACCGCAAGGGCAAGGGTTCATCGACGCAATAAGCATAAAGCCTGCAGGATAATCGATCGTGAAGCGTGCGCGAGATATCGTAATGCAACGATCTTCTAATGGTTGACGCATCACTTCGAGCACGTTCCTGCCAAACTCCGGAAGTTCATCGAGAAATAAAATACCATTATGAGCTAAGCTGATTTCTCCGGGTTGAGGGAAGGCTCCTCCTCCAACTAAAGCAACTCCGGATATGGAGTGATGCGGAGACCGGAATGGTCGTTGAATCATCAGAGATGTTTCTTTATCTATTTTACCGGCTACTGAGTGTATCTTGGTTGTTTCTAATGATTCTTGTAGAGTGAAGGGCGGTAGGATGGAAGGCAAGCGTTTGGCCAACATGGACTTGCCGCTTCCCGGTGCACCGATCATTAATAAATTATGGCCTCCTGCAGCGGCTACTTCTAACGCCCGTTTTACATTTTCCTGTCCGCGTACATCCGAGAAGTCAAGCTCATAATTTTCTTGTTGTTTGTAAAATTCTTCGCGCGTGTTGACAATCGTTTGTTCAAGTTCTTTTTTCTTGTTGATAAACTCAATTACTTCTTTGATCGTTTCTACTCCATAGACTTCCAGATTATCAACTACCGCTGCCTCGCGTGCATTTTGTTTTGGTACGATAAGCCCCTTGAATCCTTCTTCTTTTGCCTTAATAGCAATGGGAAGCACTCCTTTTACGGGTTGGAGACTTCCGTCTAAGGAGAGTTCTCCCATCATCATATAATGTTCCAAACGTTCGGAGTCTATTTCCTCTGCTGCGGCAAGGATTCCGAGAGCCAATGGCAGGTCGTATGCGGAACCCTCTTTGCGAATATCCGCCGGAGCCATATTTACCACAATACGATTTCTCGGAAATTTATAACCGCTAACCTGTAGAGCAGAAATAATGCGTTCGTGACTTTCCCGTACTGCGACATCGGGTAATCCTACCAAAAAGAACTGAATCCCTTTTGTGCAATTAACTTCAATGGTTACAATGGTAGCTGAGATGCCCTGCACTGCAGCGGCATAAGATTTTACAAGCATAAGTTAAGGAATGGTTTAATTAATCTATTTTTTGTTGTCGCCTAAAAGGTTGGCAAGTGTTTGCGTGATTTCCACGCCGTTATCGGTTTTGAGTATTATTTTGTTGTTTTCATCAATCAGGAAGCAACGAGGCAATATATTTATATTATAAAGATCAAATAATACTGCCGCCTGATTTGCAGAATCCGTTACTATATTCCATTGGATCGTATCTTTCTTTAAAAAATCTCTCACCTCTTTGGGGTCATCATCTAAGCTGATCAGCAAAATATCCAGACTCTTTTTTTTGTATTCCGTTGCTACTTTGTCCAAATGAAGAATATCCGTTTGGCACATCTCGCACCAGGGAGCAATGAACGCGAGTAACTTGTAGTCGGCAGTCAGCGAATCGAGCGTAAACGGTTTTCCATAGACATTTCTTACAGAAAATCCCGGAGCTTCTGCGCCTAAGGCCGTACGTTTAGCCCGGTTGCTGTATTCCGATAAATCTTTTATTAAATAGAAATCGGCAATCTGAGGATCAAGAACAGCCAGCAGTTCATCTAACTTCCTTGTATCGTCCGGAATAATAAAATAGGATTGAATGAGAACAGCCGACGCTTCTTCTTTAGGATTGTCACAGATGAAAGAAAGAACAGATTCTTCAATCTGATGTCTTACATTTGTCAGCTTCGCTGCTATATCAGTATCTCCTCCTGTCGATGTTTCCTGAGTTGTCAGAATATCATAAAGGTCAGTCTCTTCTTTTATTAACGACGAGATACTCTTATAAAATGATGAAAGCTTTTCATTTATGCGGCTACCTTTAACCTGAAGAAGTAAGGGATATTTTATATTTCCTGTAATGGATGCTTTCTGTTGTGGTTCAAGAAATACGGTTACATGCTTTGTCTTATTTTCAAAGAAAAGAGTTGCCGTGTTAAATCCTTCCTGATTCAGTTCGAAGTTAAACTGCCCCGGAGTAGTGCAGGTTATAGAGTCCATTATATTATCTCCGCTACCTTCATACACAATATAAACCAACGGATCTTCCAGATTCGTCAGCTTACCTTCAATCTTATATACTGCGTTACTACCACAGGAACAAAGATAAAAGAGAAGAGTAAATACGAGGAAAAAATTCTTCAACACTCCTTTTATTTTATCATTTATATATGGGGAGTAAAGATATAAATAATATTTAACAAATGGGGCTCGGGGAAAGAAATACTTATATGTGTAAATAAAAAAGTAGCTCCGGAAAACTCCGAAGCTACTTTTTGTAAAATTATATCTGTATTCGAATTATAATTTCGGGCCAAATGCAACAAGCGCTTTTCCTGCTTCGTTACCTTCAAACTTAGAGAAGTTTTTGATGAAACGTGCAGCCAAGTCTTTAGCCTTAGTGTCCCATGCCGATGCGTCAGCATAAGTATCACGAGGATCAAGAATTTTAGGATCAACTCCTGGTAATTCTGTTGGTACAACAAAATCAAAATAAGGAATAGTTTTTGTTGGAGCCTTGTCGATAGAACCATCAAGAATAGCGTCGATAATACCACGAGTATCTTTGATAGAAATACGTTTTCCGCTTCCGTTCCAACCTGTATTTACCAAGTATGCCTTAGCACCGGATTTTTCCATTTTCTTTACTAATTCTTCACCATATTTTGTTGGGTGTAAGCTAAGGAAAGCAGCGCCGAAACAAGCAGAGAATGTAGGTGTAGGTTCAGTAATACCACGTTCTGTTCCTGCTAATTTTGCAGTAAATCCTGAAAGGAAGTAATACTTAGTTTGTTCCGGAGTAAGAATAGATACCGGAGGCAATACACCGAATGCATCAGCAGAAAGGAAGATCACTTGTTTAGCGTGAGGCCCTTTAGATACCGGTTTAACGATGTTTTCAATATGATAGATCGGATAAGAAACACGCGTGTTTTCAGTTACGCTCTTATCTGTAAAGTCAATTTTACCATCAGCAGCAACAGTAACGTTCTCAAGAAGAGCGTCGCGTTTGATCGCTTTGTAGATGTCTGGTTCACTTTCTTTATCTAAGTTGATAACCTTAGCGTAGCAACCACCTTCGAAGTTGAATACACCTTCGTTATCCCATCCGTGTTCGTCATCACCAATTAACAAACGTTTTGGATCTGTTGATAACGTAGTTTTACCTGTACCGGAAAGGCCAAAGAAAATAGCTGTTGATTTGCCTTCTTTGTCTGTGTTTGCTGAACAGTGCATAGAAGCCATACCTTTAAGAGGTAATAAGTAGTTCATGTAAGAGAACATACCTTTCTTCATTTCACCACCATACCAAGTATTCAGGATAACCTGGATTTTTTCTGTTAGGTTGAATACGACAGCCGTTTCAGAGTTTAGTCCTAATTCTTTGAAATTATCAACTTTAGCTTTAGAAGCGTTCATGATAACGAAGTCAGGTTCACCGTAATTTGCCAGTTCTTCAGCTGTTGGGCGAATAAACATGTTGGTTACGAAATGTGCCTGCCATGCCACTTCCATAATGAAACGGAATTTTTGACGAGTGCCCGGGTTAGCTCCACAGAATGTATCAACAACGAATAATTTTTTGTCTGATAATTCTTTTGTTGCTAATTCCTTCACTGCTTTCCAGCATTTTGCGTCAACAGGTTTGTTGTCGTTTTTGTAATCATCAGAAGTCCACCAAACAGAGTTTTTACTAACTTCGTCCATAACAAAAAACTTGTCTTTTGGTGAACGACCTGTGTAAACACCTGTCATTACGTTTACTGCACCTAGTTCTGTTACTTGACCTTTTTCAAAACCTTCCAAACCGGCTTTGGTCTCTTCTGCGAAAAGTACGTCGTAAGACGGATTATGAACGATTTCGGTAACTCCCGTAATTCCGTACTTGCTTAAATCTAAATTAGCCATTACGCTTTTAATTTAATTAATTACTACTTATATAACTTTTCTCTATCTCTCAAAATTATGCGTACCTCAACGGTACGGATTGGCGTTCAATATCCGCCTTGTTAACCACGCAACAAATGTAGTACAAAATACCGAAAGAAAATACTAATTGGAGAAATTTTTCTCTAATAGGCCTTATTTTAACCCATATTTAGATTTTGAGCAACAAATTGTAGTTTGTTTTGCGAAAAAACGACAATACTGAAATGATATTGGGGTTTAAATAAATACATTGTTTATCAGTGCGTTAAAATGCTGATAGACTCTTTTTACGCAATGTTTGATTAATAAAATGACAATAGGCGTAAAAAGAAAAAACGGATGTCGTTTTTTGTCAAATTATATTTATTAATTTAGAGCCTGTTTTGAATTTATCGAAGAACCATGAGAACACGATTTGTTTATTTGCTTTTTATTTTCGTATGTATTGCTTCTTTAAGTGAAGCAAAAGTGAAGTTTGCTTCTGTCTTTACTGACAATATGGTATTGCAGAGGAATAGTAAGGTTGCTATCTGGGGGTGGGCAAATCCCGGAGGTAATGTGTCTTTAGTGTGTAGCTGGAATCCGTCCGATACAATGGTGGTTAAATCAGACAATCAGTCATTTTGGTCTGTCGAGGTACAAACAAGCAAAGAAGGAGGCCCTTATATAATTACTGCATCTGATGGGGAGAAAACCGAATTGAAAAATATTCTCCTTGGCGAGGTTTGGTTGTGTAGTGGACAGTCCAATATGGAATGGAGTGTAAACCACGGAATATTAAATGGTGAGGCGGAAGCAGCAGCGGCAGATTACCCGAATATTCGTTTTTATCATGTGCCCAAGGTTGGCTCTGAATCTCTTCAGGAAAATTGTCTGGCATCTTGGGAAGTTTGTACGCCCGAGACCATGCGTAAGACAAGTGCAATTGCTTATTTTTTCGGACGGAGTCTGCAGAAAGACTTGGATGTGCCTATCGGACTGATTGTGAGTGCTTGGGGTGGAACTCCGGCAGAAGTGTGGGTTCCTTACAATAATGTGATGAAAAACCCTGAACTGGAAAAAGCGAGCCAGGTTCGGGCAGAGTTTGACTGGTGGCCTAAAATTCCCGGCAGATGCTATAATTCAATGATCCATCCGCTAATGCCGTATGGTGTTGCAGGTGCTATATGGTATCAGGGAGAATCGAATGCGGCAGTTGGGCAAACCTCAACTTATGATCTACTGATGCGAACCTTGATTAAAAGCTGGAGAGAGGGCTTCAAAAAAGAGATCCCATTCTATTTCGTACAGATCGCTCCTTATCAATATGGAGAACAGGATAAAGCCTATTTAGTTCGTGAACAGCAAGAGAAAACTGCAAGCTATCCTAATACAGGTATGGTTGTTCTTTGGGACTTGGTAGATGATGTGAAGAATATTCACCCGAAGAATAAACAGGATGTGGGGCAGCGACTTGCAAACTGGGCATTAGCAAAGAATTACAATAAAGAAAATATTAGTTATCAAAGTCCGGCTTATCAATCAATGAAAATTGAAAAAAATAAGATTCGGATTTTGTTTGATCATGTATCGAGTGGCTTAAAATGTTCAGATAAAAAGATTACCGGTTTTATGATAGCCGGTGAAGATAAGCAATTTGTGCCCGCTAAAGTGAAGATAGACGGGAAGACAGTCATTGTTTCTGCCCCACAGGTGAAAAAGCCGGTGGCGGTTCGTTTTCTTTTTGATAACACGTCTATCGGAAATCTTTACACAAACGAAGGACTACCGGTTTCTCCTTTCCGTACAGATGAATTTGCGGAATAACAAAAAACGTTTTCCTATAATTGTCGCAAAGTTTTTCTATAACTGTGGTAAAACTTTTCCACAGATATGATAAAGTTTTACCACAGATATGGAAAAAGAAATAAGAAATAAGAAAACGTATTAATCACGGGACTTACTTCGTGGATGATGTTCTAATATTTCACGACGAAGAAATTCCCTGTCGATATGAGTGTATATTTCTGTCGTAACTATATTCTCATGCCCCAGCATTTCCTGTATGGCGCGCAGGTTTGCTCCTCCTTCAAGCAGGTGAGTTGCAAAAGAATGGCGGAAAGTATGTGGACTGACATTCTTCTTGACGCCCGCTAATTCTGTTTGCTCCTTGATTATATGAAACACCATGATGCGTGACAAGGCTGTTCCTCTTCTGCTCAGGAAAAGAATGTCTTCAAATCCTTTTTTTATTGGAATCAGATTGCGGTCGTAGAGATAGTTCTTGATTTCTTTTATCGCGGTATCCGAGATCGGGACAAGCCGTTGTTTGCTCCCTTTTCCTTGTACGCGGATAAATCCTTCTTCAAAATAAACATCCGAATAACGAAGAGAAGTCAGTTCAGATACCCGCAGGCCGCAACTATAAAGCACTTCAAGTATAGCGCGATTGCGCTGTCCTTCAGCTTTAGACAGATCAATCGTGTCTAATATGCTGTTTATCTCGTTTACAGAAAGAACTTCAGGTATTTTCATCCCGATTTTGGGAGCTTCAAGCAGCTCTGTCGGATCAATGCTGATGTATTCATCCAAAAGCAAATAACGGTAGAACGATTTTATTCCGGAGATAACTCTTGCTTGCGAGCGCGGATGAATTCCCAGATCACGCAGGGTGGCTACAAAATGTTGCAGGTCATTGTAGGTTATCGTTTTGTAATCCTTATTCTCCGCATAGATATACTGTAATAATTTGTCCAGATCAGTCAGGTATGCCTCTATTGAATTTTCAGACAATGCCTTTTCCAACTGAAGGTATAATTTGTATTTATTGACAATATCTATATGCTGTTCCATTGTTTACGCGCCTACTATATTAATGAATCAAATAAAATCATTACCTTTGTCTCGTATTTTTTCCTAAAAAGAACAGGAAGCAAAGGTAGTAAACTTACATTAGAATGAAGAAAATTCAGATTATTAACGGGCCTAACCTCAATCTGCTGGGTAAAAGAGAACCAACAGTTTATGGAAATACTTCGTTTGAGGCTTATCTGAATGAACTGCGCGGTTTATATCCACTCTGTGAAATTTCTTATTATCAGAGTAATATTGAAGGAGAATTGATAAATAAGATTCATGAAGTTGGATTTTCCTTTGACGGAATCATATTGAATGCCGGAGCATACACGCATACATCAATTGCGTTGCACGATGCGATAAAAGCGGTTAATACTCCCGTAATAGAGGTGCATATCTCAAATGTACATGCACGTGAAGCTTTTCGGCACGTATCTGTTATCTCGGCCGCTTGCAAAGGAGTGATCCTTGGCTTTGGAATGAATTCATACCGCCTTGCTATAGAAGCTTTTCAGTAATTGATAATGCGGTGTTAAATAAAAAGTATTTGATTAAATTTATTTTATTAGGTATATGTTAAAGCATACGAAGATTGTTGCTACTATTTCAGACCAGCGATGTGATGTGAATTTTATTGATTCATTGTATAAAGCCGGAATGAATGTTGTGCGTTTGAACTCTGCGCACATGAATGAAGAAGGGTTTAATCGTGTAGTTGGTAATACGCGGGCGGTTTCAAACCGTATTGCGATTTTAATGGATACAAAAGGGCCGGAAGTCCGTACAACGGTATCTAAAGAACCGATTGAATTTAAAACAAAAGAATTAGTTAAAGTTGTCGGTGATCCGAATCTGGAAACTACGCATGAATGTATCAGCGTATCATATGCTAATTTTGTGAACGATATGAATGTCGGTAGCGAAATGCTGATTGATGACGGTGACCTTGACTTAAAGGTGATTGAAAAGCATGCTGATCATCTGATTTGCGAAGTGGAAAACGATTCAACCTTAGGTAGTCGTAAGAGTGTAAACGTACCTGGTGTGCGTATTAATCTGCCTTCTTTAACTGAAAAAGACCGGAAGAATATCCTTTATTGTATAGAGAATGATTTGGATTTTATCGCTCACTCTTTTGTTCGTAACAAACAAGATGTGTTAGATATACAGCGCATATTGGATGAACATAACAGTCCAATTAAGATTATTGCAAAGATTGAGAATCAGGAGGGAGTCGATAATATTGATGAAATACTGGAGGTTGCTTACGGTATAATGATTGCCAGAGGTGACTTAGGTATTGAAGTGCCTGCTGAAAAGATTCCGGGAATACAACGTGTTATTATCCGTAAATGTGTGGAAGTGAAAAAGCCGGTAATCGTAGCTACGCAAATGTTGCATTCGATGATTAATAATCCTCGTCCAACTCGTGCAGAGGTTACAGATATTGCCAATGCGATCTATTACCGTACGGATGCGTTGATGTTGAGCGGCGAAACAGCTTACGGCAAGTATCCGCTTGAAGCCGTTCAAACAATGACGAAAGTTGCCCGCGAAGCCGAAAAAACAAAATTAGCAGCAAACGATATACGTGTGCCGATTGAAGGGAATGACCTGGATGTTACCTCCTATTTAGCTAAACAAGCGGTGAAAACATCTTCCAAACTTCATGTGAAAGCGATTGTAACTGATAGCTATTCGGGAAGAACCGCCCGCTATCTGGCTGCTTTTCGTGGAACATCAACAGTGTATGCAATCTGTTACAACGAACGGGTAATGCGCCTGTTAGCTTTGTCGTATGGTGTTTGGGCGGCATATCAGCCTTGGAACGATAGCCGACGTGATTATTTCTTCGAAGCATTGAATGAATTGAAGAAAAGTGGTCGTCTGACAAGTAATGATATGTTTGCTTATCTTAGTGGAAGTTTCGGAGAAGGCGGAGGAACCTCGTTTCTTGAAATTAATAATGTCGGAAAGGTGTTGAGTGCGAAAGACAGATATTCGCTGCCGACATTCAGCGAAGATAAGAAATAATGGACCAGACGTCGATAGAGGCATATATTTTGTCACACATGGATGAAGAAGGCGAATTGCTTTCGGGTTTATGTCGTGATGCGAATGTGAATCTATTGCGTCCGAGAATGCTTTCGGGGCATCTGCAAGGCAGAATACTAAAAATGTTCTGCCGTATGCTGGCTCCCCGGCGTGTTCTGGAAATCGGTACCTATACGGCTTATGCAACGTTGTGTATGGCTGAAGGGCTTGCTGATGATGCGCTGATCCATACTGTAGAGATAAATGACGAGATGGAAGACTTTATACAGAAGTATTTGTCTTGTTCTCCTGACCGGGAGAAAATAAAAGTTCATTTCGGAGATGCAATGGAGCTGATCCCGACATTTGATGAACTCTTTGATCTCGTGTTTATTGATGCAGATAAACGTTTGTATTCGGATTATTACGATCTTGTGTTTCCAAAGGTGAGAAAAGGTGGACTCATTCTGGCTGATAACACATTGTGGGATGGTAAAGTCTTGGAAAAGCCAATGGCTTCCGATAAACAAACGATCGGAATTTTGGAATTTAATGAAAAGATCAAGAATGACCGACGAGTGGAAAAAGTGATTTTACCACTTCGTGACGGGCTGACAATGATATGGAAAAAATAAAAAGATATGGAAAGTACAAGATTAAGTAAGATAGGAAGATTGATACAAAAAGAACTGGGTGATATATTCCAGAAACAAACGCAGGGTATGCCGGGGACACTTGTTTCCGTGAGTGTGGTTCGTGTCAGTCCGGATCTCAGCATCGCCAAGGCTTATTTAAGTATCTTCCCTTCTGATAAAGCCCCGGAATTATTAGAAGCCATCCGGACTAATACGAAAGCTATCCGTTATGACCTCGGACAACGTGTACGTCTGCAATTACGCAAGATTCCGGAATTGGCTTTTTATATTGATGATTCGCTTGACTATATTGAAAAAATAGACAAACTGCTCAAATAACCGTAGCTGAATTGTTTTGAATCTACCATTCCATATTGCCCGGCGTTACCTGATTTCAAAAAAATCACACAACGCTATTAATATCATCTCTATGGTATCTGTTTGTGGCGTGATGGTGGTTACCATAGCTCTTGTCTGCGTTATGTCAGTCATGAATGGATTCAGTAGCCTGATTGCTTCTCTGTTTAGTGACTTTGATCCGCAGCTAAGAATAATCCCGCAGACGGGAAAAGTATTTACCCCTTCACCCCAGAAGATGGAAGAGCTGAAAGCTTTGCCGGAAGTGTTTCTGTTGAGTGAGGTGCTGCAAGATAACGCACTGATAAAATACAATAATCGTCAGATGGTAGCCGTACTTAAAGGTGTAGATGCCGGATACGCTAAACAAATAAATATTGAAAACACCCTGATTGACGGAGAGTTTAAACTCAGAGAAGACGTGGTGGATTATGCTACGCTTGGAATTGGGCTGGCTTATTTTCTTGGAATAAAGACCGGATTTTCTACTCCAATGGAAATTTATGCTCCCAAACGAAATGAAAAAATAAATATAGCTAATCCTGCCTCTTCATTAAATATAGGATATGCCTATATCACGTCCGTGTTTAGCATCAATCAGCAAGTTTATGATGATAATTATATGATTGTTTCTCTTGATCTGGCACGTTCTTTATTCGATTATGAAGATGAGATATCCGCATTGGAGATTAAACTAAACGATAAGGTCGATGTTAACGTGGCAAAAGAAAAAATCAGCCGGATTATGGGGCAGGGATTTCTTGTTCAGGACAGAGAAGAGCAGCAAGCTGCTGCATTTAAAATGATGTCTGTTGAAAAATGGATGATCTTCATGATCTTGTGTTTTATTTTATTAATTGCTCTCTTTAATGTGGTTGGTTCATTGGCTATGTTGATGATTGAAAAGAAAGACGATGTACGGACATTGCGCAATCTTGGAGCTGATAACAACCTGATTCGGAAAATCTTCCTGTTCGAAGGCTGGATGATCTCCAGCGTAGGAGGGGGGATAGGATTAGTAATCGGGGTGACACTTTGCTTACTTCAGCAAGCATTTGGTATTATCAAATTCGGTGCGGGAGCCGATGCTTTCATTATTGAAGCTTACCCCGTACTGGTTTTATTTGGAGACGTTGTCGTTGTTTTGATCACCGTTTTGTTAATAGGCTTTCTTGCTGCCTGGTATTCAGTCTATCATTTGGGTAAGCGGTGGATAAAATAACAAGGAGAACGTGGCTTCGACACATTCTCCCTGAAAACTGAAAAATAAAAATTTACAACTTATTCTTTTATCTGCTTCTTGCTGATCTTTAGCTCAAGAACGAAAGCGACAATTAGTCCTATACCTCCAAATAATAAAACTGACGCTCCATAAGCAACAGCAACCATATCGTTGCGGAACCAGTGTTCATTTGTGTAAACAGGACTCTGCATCATTGCCCAATTGATGAAAAAACCAATCAACAAACCTAATCCGACACCGGCTAATAAGGCTCCTGCTTTTAGGGCACTGAAAGAGAAATTTCCTCCGAAACCAGGGAGACGAAACTTACCTTCAATAAGTGAAGGATCTATCTTCTCACTTAGCTTTTCAATTATCGCAAGACGTTCGTTTTTGCGAACAAAAAGTTCAAAAACTCCATAAATCGCAGCAAATACAATCGCAACTGTAAGCGGCATACTAATAAAATCCATCATAGCTGTACTATTTAAAATGTTTAATTGTTCGTTTGCTATTTTGACGCATTGGTTTTGATAAGGTTACAGTTGGCCGTAAAATATATTTATTTTGTACTTTTATCTTCTTGAGTGTAACTTCCTGACTAAACTTGCGTCCATATATATAAACAATGGAGCTATATACCGATACATACTATATCCGAAGAGTGCAGGAAGGTGATACTGCCAGTTTTGCCTGTATTTTAGACAAATATAGTCGTTCGGTATATTCTTTGATCTATAGGATGGTCAACAACAAGGAAGATGCGGAAGAATTGACACAAGATGTATTTCTGAAAGTTTTCCGAAGTTTGTCGGGATTTAAAGGAGATAGTAGTTTTTCCACCTGGCTGTACAGGATCGCTTACAACACTGTAGTCTCTGCTATGCGAAAAAAGAAACAGGAGTTTTTGGCGATTGAAGAAAACCTGTTGAATAATACGACTGAAGAAGATCTTATTGAATTTTATGGTGACAGCAATCAGGAGGAGCGATATTGCCAGTTAGAGAAGGCTTTGGATTTACTGCCTTCTGAAGAAAGAGGGATCGTTCTTTTATTCTATATGGAGAATAAAACGATAGAAGAGATTGCAGGAATAACCGGATTGAGTCTGACGAATGTAAAAACAAAATTACATCGAATCCGAAAGAAGCTATACGTTATATTAACACAAATGAAAGAAGAATAGTTATGCATACGACCAAGAGAAATAACGATGTACTCAGGGAACTATTTTCCCGTTTGCCTGAAAAACAGCTACCGGATAATTTCCGCGTAAGCATGATGCAAAAAATAAAACAAGAGGCCGTTTGCCAGGAGAAACAGGAAGAACGGAAGGGCTTGTTGATTACGATTTCCATTGCAGCTATTATTCTTATATTGGGTATTCTTGCCCTTTCGTTCCTTAAAATTTCTCCAAGAGAATTTCGTATTCCTGATTTCTCTACCGTTCCTTTCTATTTGTATATAGGAGGTCTGGTTTCTCTTCTACTTATTGCCGATTATAAATTCCGCAAACGTTTTAATGAGAAGCATTCAAAATGAGACAGTCAGCTTATCTGTTCTGTTATAGTATTCTTGTATATTTCTTGTTTTTCTCCGGCTTAATTGAAGTCAGATCGGCTATGTTTACCGGCTGACCACTTTCGATGCTCTTACGGGCAGCTATACCAACAAGACAAGCTAACGCACCATCGCGAATACCGGCGCATTGTTTCATAGGATCAGGGGTGTTAGGAACGAATATCTGATCTTGCAATAACGCATCTCCTCCTCCATGCCCCGAAGTACCATGAGGAATATGAATATATTCTCGTTTTCCGAAATTTTTAAAAAGTATGATCTCATCGTAGTTAATATCACTCACCGGCCTTGACTCTTGTATCCACGCATCTATCCGTCCTTTTGTGCCGTTGAAAGCTATCCGATATCCTTCATAAGGTGAATAAGCCGTTAAAGAATAAGAAACCTGTACGCCATTTTTGTATTTGATACTTGCGGCCATTTTATCGAAAATATTTGCATCGTTCTTAAACACACATCCATCACGCAGGTAGCCATCATATTTCTCGTTGTTTACATATATCTTTTTATAATAATCATTTTTGGTTACATCCCAATAGAAGTTACACTCTTTGGTATGTGGACAAGTGCGACAGTTCTCTGCGCGGAACTTTCCATTCTTACCATAAAATTCCAATGCCCCTAATCCGTAAACAGTTTCCGGATCACTGTCAATCCACCAGTTTAGCAGGTCAAAATGATGACTTGCCTTATGTACCCAAAGCGACCCACTTTTCTCCGTCAGGCGATGCCAACGCCGGAAATAATCAGCCCCATGAGATGTGTCTAAATACCAGTGGAAGTCAACCGAAGTAACTTCTCCGATTTCATTCGCCTGAAGAAGTTCCCATATTTTAGCTCGATGCGGAGAATAACGATAGTTAAACGTTATACGACAAGTCTTCCCCGTTCTTTTTTCAGCGTCAATGATTGCTTGTACCTTTTGTTCATCAATAGTCATTGGTTTTTCAGTCAGGACATTTGCTCCTAATTCCATACCCCGGATAATAAACTCATGATGTGTTGCATCCACCGTTGTTACAATCAGCAGCTCCGGCTTAGTCTCAATCATCATCTTTTCAAAATCAGTAAAAGACGGACAGTCTGTTCCGATATATTCCTTAGCAAAGGCTAAACGACCTTGATTGATGTCGCAGAGACCGACAAATTCGAGTTGCTCTGAATAACGTTTCATAAGATCCCGCCCCCACATACCGCAACCGCGAGAACCGGTGCCAATAAGCGCTACCTTTAATTTTTTTGCCGGAGCATTTGACTGTTCAAGAGTCACAGCCTTTAAATCCTTCGGCTTAATTAATGCAGTTCCGGCAATAACGCCTGTTGAAGCCAGAAAGTTTCTTCTGGACATAGATTTAAGATGATTTTTCATTTTCGTATTATTGGTTTTTATTTTTGAACAAGATACAACAAAAATATTTTTTAAAGTCAACAAAATCAGCGATTAATATCTACTTTTGTTTAACTATTTTACATTTTAATATTACGAAAGATGAAAAAGATTGTTTTTTTCGTGTTAAGTTTATTCATGATTATGGGATGTGTGAAAAATAAAAAAGAAATTTTTAAAGAAGCAACACCACCTGTTGCTGTAAAAAAAGAACATGTTAGAACGATTCACGACGACACGGTTGTGGATAATTACTATTGGATGTATGATTATTTCGGAAAAGGACCGGATAGTACATTGGTGCTGGATTATTTAAAAGCAGAAAATGAGTATGTGGATACGGTGATGAGTAACACAAAAGGTTTTCAGGAAGCTTTGTTTCAGGAAATGAAAGCACGCATCAAAGAAAAAGATGAGAGTGTTCCGGTATTTAAAAATGGCTATTTCTATTATACACGTACGGAAGAAGGAAAGGAGTATTATAAATATTGCCGGAAGAAAGGAACATTAGATGCGCCCGAAGAAGTTCTGCTTGATGTTGATGCGATGGCTGATGGGCACGCTTATTATGCTGCAGGAGGTTTTTCTATTAGTCCGGACAACAAATTGATGGCTTATGGCGTGGATAATGTAAGTCGCAGACAATATACGATTTACATAAAAAATTTAGAAACAGGAGAGACTTTTTCGGATGCAATAACAAATACAACCGGAGGTTCGGTATGGGCAAACGATAATAAAACGCTTTTCTATACCTCAAAGAATGAAAAAACACTTCTGTCGGAAAAAATCAAACGACATGTTCTGGGAACAGATGCCGCCAAAGATGAAACAGTTTATACGGAAACAGATAATACCAATTATATTGGAGTGGGAAAGAGTAAGAATGATAAATATATTATGATCTATTCTCAGGCTACGCTTTCTTCCGAAGTCTTCTTGTTGGATGCTTCCAAACCGACTGATTCGTTTAAATCTTTTCAACCAAGGATGAAAGACGTTCTTTATGATGTAATTCCATTGGAAGACGAGTTTCTTGTGCTGACAAATAAAGATGCTGTTAATTTCCGGTTGATGAAAACCCCGATTACAGCAACCGGAGTTGATCATTGGACTGAAGTAATTCCTCATCGTGAAGATGTGCTGATCGAAAGTGTGGATGAATTCAAAAACTTCCTTGTCGTGGAGGAACGCAAAGAAGGATTAGTACAGTTCCGCGTTATCAACCGAGCAGATAATAAGGATTATTATATTGATTTCGGCGAACCGACCTATATGGCTTATACATCTTCCAACCCCGAATACGATACGGAAACAGTTCGTTATGGATATACCTCACTTACTACGCCAAGCTCTACTTATGATTATAATATGGTAACTCAGGAGAAGACGTTACTTAAACAACGTGAAGTATTAGGCGGATATAATAGTGAAGACTATCAGGCAGAGCGGATTTATGCTACAGCCGAAGACGGAACGAAGATACCTATTTCGTTAGTTTACAAGAAAGGAAGTGAACGTAATGGTAAAACGCCTTTGTTGTTATATGGTTATGGAAGTTACGGGGCAAGCATGGATGCTTCATTCAGCAGTAACAGGCTAAGCTTGCTGAATCGTGGTTTCACTTACGCAATAGCTCATATTCGTGGTGGTCAGGAAATGGGACGACAATGGTATGAGGATGGTAAATTAATGAAGAAAAAAAATACATTTACCGATTTTATCGACTGTGCTGAGTTCTTGATAAAAGAAAAATATACCAGTCCGGAGCATCTCTATGCAGAAGGAGGTAGTGCAGGAGGTTTGTTGATGGGTGCCGTAGTGAACATGGCTCCACTGTTATGGCACGGTGTCATTGCGGCTGTTCCTTTTGTTGATGTCGTTAATACGATGTTAGATGAAAGTATCCCTTTAACAACGAATGAGTTTGATGAATGGGGAAATCCCAAAGAGAAAGAAGCTTATCTTTATATAAAAAGCTATAGCCCATACGAAAATATTGAGAAAAAGGATTATCCAAATATGCTGGTCACAACCGGACTCCATGATAGTCAGGTACAATATTTCGAACCGGCGAAATGGGTTGCGAAATTACGCGAAATGAAGACCGATAATAACATTCTTTTACTAAAGACAAATATGGATTTCGGACATGGAGGTGCAAGCGGACGCTTTGATTATCTTAAAGATATAGCATTGGAATACGCTTTTTTCTTTTCATTAGAAGGTATTGCCCAATAGGCTAAACCGGTAGGCCTTAAGCCCCTTTCGTTATAAAATAACACACAAACTATCTTCTTTGAGAAGTGTTGTGTGTTATTTTTTATGTTTTTTTAATTATATTT
>NZ_JAQWCQ010000056.1 GCF_028705895.1 Massilibacteroides sp.
TTATTTTGTTTTTTTTATTTCACTTTTTTATATTTGCTGTCCACGATTTGTTTTAACCTATCGAGATAATCCCATTAAAAACGACATAATCCAAGTGTAATAACAACCGGGGTTTCGGACTGATCCATAACATCTACAAAAAAGACTACTTAACCAATGCAAAGCAATCTTTTTATGATGATCCCCAAATATCCCTTTTACAAATTCATAAAATCTATTATCATTATTTTACAAGTCTTTGAAAATTCGGTTTTTTCTTACTTTATTACCGAGTTCGAGCATGACGCTTGCCATTTCCGACTCGCTACGTTTGAAGTACACTTTAGAGTTTTCCTTAATATGCGCGCATTATGATAGGAAAAAAAACTTCACAGCCTTTATAATACAATCCGTACTTGCATTTAGCAAAGTGATTCTATATCCCTTTGGCTGCCGAATTTTTAGCCACCAGATAGGGACAGCATGAAATTGTGCACACCTATTTTCGATTAACGAACGAAGTTTTGCGTTGGTTGGACTGGTCCCGAGTTTTCTGCTGAGTAATACGGCGGAAGTTTCGGTACTATTCTCATGGTCTATAAAAAAGCCCTACTCCCGAAAGGAATAAGGCTTTGTGTGTACAAATGGCTGATATTATCAGAGCCGAACGGCTAATAATTCCTCTGCAAGGCGATGCACAGTATTTTGTATCTTTACATTTTGCTTTTCAGAAGCGAAAGTAATACGTTTTTTGTATTGACGTAATAAGGAAGCGTTTATTCCGGCCTTTTCTGCCAACCGTGATACGTTTATCCAATCAAAGTAATCAAAGAATGACGCAATATCATATTTGTATTCAAAGGTCGGATTGTTAATCTCTTTAGGTATTGCTTTACCCATATCCTTGTACATATCAACATAATCCTCAACGGCTACCAGTAAGTTGTTTTTAGCTTCCTCAACTGTTGATCCTTGCGCATTAAGACTATGTTTCTTCATATCCGGAACATAGATGCTATACGTTCCGTCATCCCATAATTCCACGATAGCTTGATGTTTCATATTTAAGAGTATTAATATTCACGGAAAACGCCGTGTCACTTTGTACAAATGTGCGAGGTCATTTCAACCCCGCATCTTTCATCATGCTGTTAAGTGTGCCGGCTTTAAGTTCTTGGCTCTGATGTCTTGAAACCCTGAAGTACCTTTCAGTAATAGGGCTATACCAGACATCATGTTCTTTACCATTGCTTACAAAATAGCAACCTGCCTTAGCAGCTTTTTTCAGAAACTCTGATGTTTTCATATCAAAGATCATTTGTACGATGCAAATATAACGATATTGTTATGTTTCTCCAAATTACAATATAACTATTTTGTTATATCTGATAAAAAAGGGGAACTTAATCCCCTTTCAATCCTAACAGTTGTATCATGTTGACTTGGAACTCTTTAAACTGCTCTAAAGAATAGTCATTCCAGAGGTCATTTTCTCTTCCAGCAGTGAACTCGTTTTACAACTCACCAGCCAAAGGCAGCACACAGAGATAGTATTTCATTCGCAAGGCGTCCCATCCGGCTTCTACTTCTGGTAGAACAACATTATAAAGTCTCAACAAGCTTTCAAAAGCGAGTTGGGACTTTTTTTACTTTTTAACAACGTAGAATCAGAATTCAAAGCAAGCAGAAAACCACCGATCGACGGACATCTTTTAAGAGGATTTTTGAAGCATTAGAATAAATAAAAAAAAATAAAGGATATTTTTCCAATTATGTCCTTTATTTTTGCAAAAATAACCTTTATATTTTTACGCCGATTTTTACATTGATTTTCAACAACAAAAACAGAGCCCATTTTAAGGGGTTAAATCAGTATATTTTTAATCTGAATTATGGATCTATTATGCATATTGTGAATATTGCATATAATGATTTGGTATTAAAAGATTTTACATCTTTAATGTGGCCTTCTTTTTATATCTTCGCCTTTTATTAATTAAGATAAGTATATGAGGGTTGTTTTCAATATAAAATACAACACAGTTTGGGGGCAGTCATTGTGTATTGTTGGTTCTGTTCCTGAGTTAGGGGAATGGGAAGATGCGATTGCTCCTGAGATGATATTTGCAGGGGATGGCCTTTGGAAATTAGAATTGGATTTGCCCGACAATTTAAAACAGGTAGATTATTTTTATTGTGTCCGTTCTGAAGGGGAAGTGGTATCTAAAGAGTGGAACAGGGGACATACACTGCCCCTGAATGATCAGAATGGTTGTTGTATAGTATATGATGCCTGGTTGGATATTCCTGTTGATTTACCGTTCTATTCTTCTGCTTTTACTGAGGCTCTTTTTTATCATCAGGTTCGTGTTCAGGATCGTTTGTTATGTCGGGAACGTCTGACGATTTCTGTTTTTGCCCCACGTGTAGGGAAGCAGGAGTATATTGCTTTAACAGGTGATCAGGATAAACTGGGTAATTGGCAACCTTCAGAATCTTTACGAATGTATCCTGCGGGAGGAGCAATCTGGAATATCGCATTAGATGCTTCGGAGATTACATTTCCGCTTACGTATAAATTTCTGATATGTAATGAGCAGGATAAATCTTCCTGTATTTGGGAAGAAGGTGAAAACAGAATACTTAATTATCCTTTTCTGACAGATACTTGTGAGTCTGCTTTTGTATCCGGTTTATCTTTTCGTTATGCTCCTATTGTGGATTTCTGGAAAGGAGCAGGAACAGTAATTCCGGTGTTTTCTTTACGTTCAGACGAAAGTTATGGGGTGGGAGACTTGGGTGATTTGCGTTTGTTTATTGATTGGATAAAGAAAACAGGACAATGTATCGTTCAGGTTTTACCAATGAATGATACTCGGATGACAAAAACCTGGCTCGATTCGTATCCTTACAGCGCAATGTCAATTTATGCTTTACATCCGATGTATATTAACCTGCGTCAGATGGGATTGTTGAACGATCCAGAAAGAAATGTCTATTATCAAAACAAGCAGCAAGAATTAAACGCAAAAGAAGAAATTGACTATGAGGCTGTTGTTGATGTTAAAATGGCATATTGCAAAGAGTTCATTAATCAGGAAGGTTTTTTAAAACTAATAGATAATGACGAGTTCCGTTTATTTTTTGAAAGGAATGGCTCTTGGTTAGTTCCTTATGCAGCATACTGTTATTTGCGGGATAAATATGGAACTGCTGATTTCAGTCGATGGGAGAAATATGCGAGTTATGACAAAGCTGAAATAACCCGACTTTGTTCGCCTACCAATCCGGCTTATCCTGAAATAGCTCTTAATTATTACCTGCAATATATTGTGGATAAACAATTCAGGGAAGTTACGGCGTATGCCCGAATGAATGGTGTTGTATTAAAAGGAGACTTGCCAATAGGGGTAAACCGGCATAGCGCGGAGGTTTGGACAGAACCGGATTATTTTAATCTGAACGGTCAGAGCGGTGCTCCTCCTGACGATTTCTCTGTAGTCGGGCAGAACTGGCTTTTCCCGACATATCGCTGGGACATAATGAAAATGGATGAGTATGCCTGGTGGAGAAAACGATTTGCAAAAATGAATGATTATTTTGATTGTTTCCGAATCGATCATATTCTTGGTTTCTTTCGTATCTGGGAGATACCGGAAGAATATGTACAGGGACTTTGTGGTCATTTTAATCCCTCTTTACCTTTTTCTATCAATGAAATTGAACAATTCGGACTTTGTTTTGATGAAAAAAGATTTACATCTCCACATATCAATCAACATTTTCTGCCTGATTTATTTGCTGAATATACCGATGAAGTTAAAGGAAGTTATCTGGCACAATCATCTTCCAACCACTTCGTTTTGAAATCTTTTTGTGATACGCAACGTAAGATAGAACACTTGTTTGAGGGGAAGAATGATCCAAAATCTATCCGAATTAAAGCGGGGCTATTTGCGATAGCAAATGAAGTCTTGTTTCTAAGAGATCCAAACAATGAGGATTTTTTCCACCCTCGTATATCTGCGTCTTCCTCTTTTTTATATAGGGAGTTGACCGGTAGTGAAAAGGACGCTTATAATCATTTGTACGAAAACTTTTTTTACCATCGTCATAATCAGTTCTGGAAAGAACAGGCCTATGAAAAGTTAGGACCTTTGGTGGATTCAACAGAAATGTTGGTTTGCGGTGAAGATTTAGGAATGATACCGGCAACGGTTCCAGAAGTAATGACGAAATTACAATTACTGAGTCTCGAAATAGAGCGTATGCCAAAAGCTTTCGGAGTAGAATTTGCAGACCTGACTTCCTTACCTTATTTTTCAGTCTGTACCACGTCCACGCATGATATGAGTCCTATCAGAAGTTGGTGGACAGAAGATCGGAATAAAACGCAACGCTATTATAATAATGTATTAAAGCGTGAAGGAGAAGCTCCTGAAGAATGCACGGGTGACATTGCCAAACAGATACTATTGAACCATCTGTCATCGCCTTCTATGCTGACCATTATTCCATGGCAGGACTGGCTTGCAATAGATGAACAACTAAGGAGGCCTGATGCAAAAGCGGAGAGGATTAATATACCTGCGCAAACAAACCATTATTGGCGATATCGTATGCACCTTTCTATTGAACAATTGTTACAGGCTGATAGCCTTAATGAAAGAATAAGCTCTTTAATAAATGGTTTCTAATGCTTACATTTGCTGACAAATTAAGGATGAAATGACTGATATTTCAGAAATCGCAGGACGATTGATCTCTAAATCAAAGGGATTAGAGATCGATAAAAAGAAACTTTACGATGCACTCGACACATTGGTTGACCATGTGCTATTTCCTATCTGTGCAAATGGTATTACCGGAGAGCGGGCTTTATATAAATTTTACTCGGTTCTTGTAGAAAATATGTCTGTACTACTTGGTTTGGAAAAGGCAAAAAAAGTAGCGGATGCTTTTCTTGAAAAGCTACCCTGGATGCAGGAACAACTCTATGATGAAGCAACGGTATTTAGCAGAAATGACCCCGCAGCAGGGTCGGTCGAAGAAGTTATTATTGCTTATCCGGGCTTTTTTGCGTTGACAGTTTATCGGATTTCACATGAGTTATATGAATTAGAAGTTCCGATTATTCCTCGCTTATTTTCAGAATATGCCCATTCTAAAGTGGGGGTAGATATTAATCCGGGAGCTAAAATCGGTAATTCGTTCTATATTGACCATGGAACGGGAATTGTGATTGGAGAATCAACCATAATAGGGGATAATGTAAAGATATACCAAGGGGTGACGTTGGGAGCTTTGTTTGTAACGAAAGATTTGAGCAATAAGAAAAGGCATCCGACAATTGAAGATAATGTGGTAATCTATGCCGGAGCAACAATATTGGGAGGAACTACCGTTATCGGACATGATTCGGTTATAGGGGGAAATGCCTGGTTGACACATAGTGTAGCACCTTATTCTTTAGTACAACAAACCTCAGAAATAAGAATACGTAGTATGTTGGATAAAAATGATCCGATAGAATTTTATATTTAACGATAAGAAAGAGATGAGAAGTTTTGCAAGTGATAATAATTCCGGTGTACATCCATCTGTAATGGAGGCAATAGTAAATGCAAATGTAGATCATGCCGTTGGGTATGGTTCGGATGAATGGACAAAACAGGCAGAAGATAAAATAAAAGAAATTTTCGGAGATAAAGGTGATGCTTTTCTTGTCTTTAATGGAACCGGTGCGAATACGGTTGCACTACAGGCTGTTACCCGGTCATTTAACAGTATAATCTGTGCAGAAACTGCACATATCTATGTTGATGAATGTGGATCTCCGGCGAGGATGACGGGAGCAGCAGTTATTCCTATTCGTACAAACGATGGAAAACTAACCGTTGAGCAGATCAAAGAACGATTAATCAATTTCGGTGTATGTCATCATTCCCAACCAAAAGTGGTTTATATCTCTCAGGTTTCAGAACTGGGAACTGTTTACACACATGAAGAAATTCGCCGGATAGCTGATTTATTACATTCGCACAATATGTATTTACATATGGATGGTGCGCGTTTGGCCAACGCTTGCGCATATCTGAATTGTAGCATGCGCAGCATAACCGTTGATATGGGAGTGGACATCCTTAGTTTTGGAGGAACGAAAAACGGTATGATGATGGGAGAAGCTGTGGTTTCATTCAGACCAGAGATAACAGAACATCTGCAATATTATCGGAAACAATCTGCCCAGCTTGCTTCAAAGATGCGTTATTTATCCGCTCAGTTTATCCCTTACCTTGAAAATAATTTATGGTTGGAGAATGCCATGAAAGCCAATATCTCTGCAGCTAAATTATACAATATATTAAAACAATATCCGGAAATAAAATTTACACAAAAACCGGAAACCAATCAATTATTTTTCACGGCTCCATCTGAGGTTGCGCTTAAGTTAAGAGAAAAGTATTATTTTTACTTTTGGAACGAAGCTGAATATGAGATAAGACTTGTCACCTCATGGGACACGACAGGAGAGGATATTGCAGGATTTGAACAAGACCTGAAGAGTATATTTGATGATTTTTCTGATTAATTTCAAAGCGGATTAATATATGCTGAAAGAAGAAACTATAGTTTCTGTTGATGTATTATTTTGGAAAATAGCAATGAAAGATGATGAAGATGCATTTCGTCTTTTGTTTGTGAATTTTTTTCCATCCTTAACTATTTTTGCCCGGCGATATATTTCTGATTTGGATACATGTGAAGATATCGTACAAGATACATTTCTGAAAATATGGAAGAACAGAAAAAAATTGGATATTAAGACTTCAACTCGTAACTTTTTGATTACAACCGTTAAAAATAGTTGCCTTGATTATTTAAGAAAAAAAGAAACAGAAATTCGTTATCAAGAATCAAGTTTTAATAATAATGAACAGTTATATTCTCAGGAAGACATACTTTCATTGGCTGATCTTGAAGATACAGTGAATGTCGCATTAAAAAAATTACCGGAAAATATACGATTAATATTTGAGAAAAGCCGATTTGAAGGGAAAACATATCGTGAAATCGCTGAAGAATGTGAAATTTCTGTCAAAACAGTAGAAGCATATATGACTCGCGCTTTAAAAACACTTAGAAAAGATTTGAAAGATTATCTTCCTTTTTACATTTTATTTCTTTGGTAATCACCACAGTGTATAATTAATTATTTTTTTGTTAATAAAAATATCTATTAACGCATAGGGTATTGTGCGTTCATTACGTCTATCTATAAAACGGAGCTAAAATTGGATATAGAAGAACTACATATTCTAAAATATCTCGAAGGTACTTTGTCTGATGATGAACGTATATCTTTTGAGACAAAACTTGAGAAATCACCTTCTTTGCAGCAGGAGGTTGAGGATATACGTTTTTTGATTAATGCAGTCAATAAAATACAATTGCTGCATAATGTAAAGACTATAGAGCATTGGAAGAAAATATCATTTAAATTATCTCTTCTTAAATTAAAGGACAAAATAGCTAAGTCTTTTCAGATTCTGACTATGGCTGTTTTTTTTCCTTTACTTATTGTCTTTTTTATAGGCGGCAGGATGCTTCTTGAAAAAAACATAGCTGCAAACGAACTTATAGAGGTTAAGTCTGCTTATGGGCTTGTTTCTAAAATTATTTTACCGGATAGCAGTCAGGTTTATCTCAACTCAGGAAGTACATTAGTCTATCCGCGATCTTTCTCTAATTCATTACGGAGTGTTAATCTTAATGGGGAAGCCTATTTTATTGTGAAAGCAAATCCTGACAAACAATTCGAAGTAAAATTAGATGATAATCTTTCTGTATGCGCCTATGGTACTGAGTTTAATATTAATTCATATGAAGATCAAAACTGGATTAGCACAGTGCTTGTCAATGGTAATATATCCGTTAATAAACAAATAGGAGAAACCTCTTTTAACGTGATCCAACCGGGGCAGATTGCCATTTATAATAGACAGACTAAAAATATCGATGTTATGAATACTAATCTAACTGTAGCTACAGCTTGGAAAGATGGAAAAATAGTTTTCAGAAGGGCAAAAATGCCCGAAATTATTTATCGATTGTCAAAACATTTTAATGTAATTATTGAACTGAAAGATGAAGCATTGAAAGAGTATGAATTCTCTGCAACATTTACAACTGAAAGCCTGACTGAAATATTGAATTTGATAAAAAAAGCATCTCCGATTAAATGGCACTATGTCGAACCAAAACAAAAAAACGATGAATCTTATACAAAGAGAAAAGTGATTATATCACTTATATAAATCAGAAGAGTGCGATAAACGAATTGTTAATCTTAAAATTAAAATGTTAGCCTATGAATTAAAATGATCAGAATGTAAAAAACATGCAGGGAAAAATTCCCCGCATGTACTTTCCTGTTTGCACTAAAACTTTAGCCGAGCTGTGCAAACGATTAATTAAAAAAATAATCATAAAAGCATGTAAACGTATGAATAAATTGAATTTTATCAAAACGTATAATCCCCTTTATGGGTTATGGCGTAAAATACCCATTGTTATGAAAATGACAGTATGTTTATTATTTTTACTTCTTGTACAAGCAAGAGCAGAAGTTTCTTATTCTCAGTCTGCTAAAATATCGCTTGATTTACATAATGCAACTGTAGAAGAGGTTTTGAATACTATTGAAGAAAAATCAGAATTTTATTTTTTATATAATAGTAAACAAGTGAATATCGACAGAAGAGTCGATGTGGAAGTCTCAAACCAATCAATCTCAAAAATTCTTAAAACAATTTTTGATAATACTGATATTGACTATAAGGTTGAAGACAGACAGATTATTTTAAGTAATAAAAAAATATTGATGACTTCAACTCCGGCTCCTCAACAAGGTAAACCAATCACAGGAACCATAAAAGATAAGAATGGTGAACCTATTATCGGAGCAAACATTACAGTTAAAGGAACTACAAACGGAACTATTACAGATTTTGACGGAAACTTCTCAATAGAAGCTCCCGAAAATGCAATTCTTCATGTATCATATATAGGTTATACTTCACAAGAGATTTCAATCTTGGGTAAATCTTCGTTTAATATTATTTTAAATGAAGATACTCAAACTTTAAGTGAAGTAGTTGTTGTTGGTTATGGTAGCACAGTGAAGAAAGACTTGACAACTGCAGTAACAAGTGTGCGAAGCAAGGACTTCTTAAGCGGAGCCGTAAATGACCCTATGCAAATGATTGACGGTCGTGTTGCTGGGTTAACTGTTTCGAGCACTGCGGCAGCTGACCCTAATGCTTCTTCCGGTTTACAAGTACGTGGAGCATCGTCATTAAAATCAGGTAACGGTCCGTTAATTGTTATTGATGGGATGCCTGGTGGTGATCTTCGTAACCTTGCACAACAGGATATTGAATCTATCACCGTATTAAAGGACGGATCTGCAGCAGCAATCTATGGATCTCGTGGAGCAAATGGTGTTATTTTGGTTCAAACAAAACAAGGTCAAGCCGGAAAAGTGAAAATTACTTATGACGGGTATGTAGATCACGATTTTGTAGCGGCTAAACCTGATATTCTTTCTCCGGAGGAATTTGTAGAAAAGGGTCGTGCAAAAGATTTTAAAAGTCGTACGAATTGGTATGATGAACTATTAAACAAAGATAATTTCGGACATAATCATAATCTGGCATTATCAGGAGGTAGTGAAACAACTCTGTTCCGAATTTCTGCTAACTATAAAGAAAAAGAAGGACTTGATATTGTAACAAACAGAAAAGAATATGGTTTAAGAAGTAGTTTTAAACAAACTACACTTGAAGGTTTATTGGAAGTAGGAGGTAATATCTCATATCGTGTTACTGAACAGGATAATACTGACTACGGATCATTCCGTGTTGCTACGAAACTGAATCCTACTGTTGATAAAGATGAAATGGAATACTTCAAAGGTCGTTATGATGAATGGAATCCGATTAAAAATCTTACAGAACGTGAGCACAAAGCGAATCATGAATATTCAACTGTAGATTTTAATCTCAAACTAAATATTCTTGAAAACTTAAATACTGAGTTAAAATTAGGTCGTCAGGGACATAATAAAAAACAAAAAGAATATTACACAAAGAATCATCGTGAGTCTATTGATAATGACCGTGCAGGTCGCGCCCGTTTAGAACAGGAAAACTGGGTGGACTGGACTTTAGAATGGGTTGGTAACTATTCTTTTAAGATAGACAAGCATGACTTTAAAGTCATGGGTGGATACTCATATCAAGAGTTTAACTGGGAAAAATTCTATGCAGAGAATATGGACTTTCCAAGCGATGTGTTTCAATGGAATAATCTTGACGCAGGTAAATGGAATAAAGCAGATGGACGTTTAGGTATGGATTCTGAGAAGGAAAAAGAAAAAACAATTGCTTTCTTGGGCCGTTTAAATTATGATTACGATAACTTGTTTTTAGTATCTGCTTCTATTCGCTATGAAGGCAATAGTAAGTTTGGTAACGATCATAAATGGGGTGCGTTTCCTGCGGCATCTGCTGCCTGGAGATTCTCCAGATTATCTTTTTTTGAAGATATTGAATCTGTTGATGATTTAAAATTACGCTTCTCTTATGGAGTAACCGGTCGTTCAGGATTTGACCGATATATTGCATTAGCAAAATACACTGGTTACGGATGGCAGATTAGCAGCGAAGGAGATTGGATACAGGTTTATGGCCCGGGAAATAATCCCAATTATGATTTAAGCTGGGAAAAACAAATCTCTTATAACTTAGGTATTGATTATACATTGTTTGACTCTCGTTTAAGTGGTAATCTGGATGTGTTCTTACGTGAAGGAAAAGATGTTATTGCAGAATATGATGCCCCAGTTCCTCCTTTCTTACACCAAAATATTTGGACAAATGTTGGAACAACAACTTCTAAGGGTTTTGAGCTACAATTAAACTGGGATGCTGTTCGCACAAAGGATTTTAATTATTCTTTATTTACTACTGTTTCTTATACTAAATCAAAATTAAAATCTTTCTCTAATTCAACTTATACAAAAGGTTATATAGATGGTAGCGGACTTCCTTCTCCCGGAAATCCGGGTTCTGCTCAACGATTGGCAGATGGTGTTGAAATAGGTTCTTTCTATGGATATAAATATGCAGGTGTTGATGACCAAGGTCGTATAATGATCTATAAAGGTGGCAAAATCGGTGCGGAAACAATATTAGCAGATGACGCACAAGATTCTGACCGTACTTATATTGGAAACGGTGCACCTAAATGGGAATTATCTTTGGGTAATACATTTACATATAAGAATTTTGATTTATCATTATTCTTCCGTGGTAGATTTGATTACGATATCCTGAATGTTGAACAAATGTATTTCGGATTGCAGGCAGAGCCTGAAGTTAACTTGTTACATTCTGCTTATGAAAAGAATGGACATATACTTGGAGGTAAAAAAGTTTGCGACTATTTCATTGAATCAGGTGACTTCTTGAAATTAGATAACATAACTTTCGGTTGGACTCCCAAAATCAAGTCAAAATGGATTTCTTCATTACGTCTTTATAGCACTTTGAAAAATGTGTTTACTATTACAAGTTATTCAGGTATGGATCCTTCTTCTATCAGAACAACTGGATTATGGCCTGGTATTCGTAGTAGTGGAGCAGATGATTCGAATCCAATGGATGTTTATCCAACAGCTCGCAACTTGACTTTTGGTGTACAAATTAGCTATTAATCTAAAAAAGTAGATGTATATGAAAAATATAAAATATTATCTGTTAGCTCTTGCTTTTGGGGTATCATTGCCTTCATGTACGGACCTGACTGAAGAGCCATTTGATGAATTAACTAAAGAAAACTATTTTACAGACAAGAATTCTGTAGAAGCGGCAGTATTACGTCCTTATGAACATGGACATTGGTGTGCTTGGGATGGTGACCGCTGGAATCTTCAGGAATTAACAGCAGATCATTTCGTTTGGACACAGAAAGGAAAACATGGCTGGGATGAAGGCCAGTGGGTACGTTTGCATGCTCATAACTGGGACTATCTGCAAAATCAAGTAAATGGCAGTTGGGTAGGGCCGTATCAAGGTATTGCCCAAATAAACAGTTTACTTATGGATTTCGAGACGTTAGATTTTGCGACATTAGGTGTTACTGAGGACGAAAAAGCTAATTATATTGGTGAACTTCGTGCATTACGTGCATGGTATTATACTTTTTTGATTGATTTCTTCCGGTATGTACCGATTGTAGAAGATATTACAACGTTAAAAGAGCAATCAACTCCTCAGGAAGTATTTGATTACATGGAGAAGGAAATAAAAGAGGTACTTCCTATGTTGAAAAGCAAAGCAATACCTGGACATTTCTCTCAAGGATCTGCAGCAGCTTTGTTAGTACGTATGTATTTGAATGCGGAAAAATGGATTGGTACTCCTAAATACACTGAATGCGCGGCTGTTGCACAGGACATTATTGATGGAAAGTATGGTACATTTGCTATTGACCCTGATTATCGAGGTCCGTTCCATCGTTCTCTTGTGGGAGCTTCTTCTCCTGAAAATTTGTTTGAATGGCCACATAAACGCAATGTTTATGAATTAGGTTGGATGTATTCTGCTTTCCATCATTATAAATCAAATTCGATTTTGGATACAGACGGTTGGAATGGATATAATGGTATTCATTTATCTCCATCGCGAGACTTAGAAGGAAATCTTTATAACTATGCATTGGGTAAACCTTATGAAAAGTTTGCTGACGTGGATTATCGTAAACAGAATTATGAAGTAATCAACGATGCGGGTGATACAAAGGGATTTTTCTTAGTCGGTCCGCAATATGAATTTGATAAAGAAAAAGGATATGGTTATGACAAATCCAAACCTGTAACCGGATCAGAAGAATGGACAGGCCAACAATTAGTTTTTGTTGACCAGGTTGGCCGCTTCTCTGAAAAACCAAATAATAGATGGGCTGAAGGTTCAAAAGTTACTACCGGTGAAGAAAATTCAGGTGTTCGCCTGATGAAGTTTGGTCCTCTGTCTCATACGCATGGATTGTTTATGTCTAATTCTATAGCCGAAATTCGTTTAGCTGAAATTTACTATTCTTTAGCAGAATGTAAATATAGGACTGGTGATAAAGCTGCTGCTGCAAAATTATTAGACGATGTAAGGTATAGAAACTACCCTCCGGTAGAGTGGCCAAAGTATAGCTACGAAAAAAATCCGGACAAATTAACGGATCAAGAATTTATTGATGAATGGGGACGTGAATTCCTTGGTGAACACAGAAGACGTATAGATTTGATTCGTTGGGGACGCTATAGTGATGCTTGGTGGGATAAGGAAGTTGATAAAACAGACAAAGATTATGAAGTATTCCCTATTCCTTCCAGAATTTTAAATTCTAATCCTCTTCTAAAGCAAACAACAAGAGGTTGGGAATAAGCCTTTGGTATGTAGTGAGGGGTAAAACTATTGTTCAACTTAGCACTTGATAATGAGCTTCCCCTCACTCTGAAAATAAGACACCCCTGATATGTATCAAATCATGTCAGGGGTGTTTGTTTTGATTAATTGTTAACTTTGTGGGCAATAAATATTGGGGAAGAGTGAAAGCGTTTTTAGAACAGTTGAATACCAGCCAACGTGAGGCTGTGGAATATATCAATGGGGCATCTTTGGTTATAGCTGGAGCTGGTTCAGGGAAGACGAGAGTACTTACGTATAAGATTGCCTATTTGCTGAGGCAAGGGGTTCCGCCACAAAGCATCTTGGCGTTGACATTTACGAACAAGGCTGCTCGGGAGATGAAAGAGCGTATCGGAAAACTTGCTGAACCGGAGGCTGCACGTCGGCTTTGGATGGGAACGTTTCACTCTATCTTTGCTCGTATTCTCCGTTATGAAGCTACGGCTTTAAATTATCCTTCTGATTTTACGATTTACGATGCGGCAGATTCAAAAAGTCTTATCAAATCAATAATTAAGGAAATGAAGCTGGATGATAAAGTGTACCGTCCGGGAATGATCCAAGCTCGTATTTCAAATGCAAAAAACGCACTGATCACTTATAAAGCCTACGAACAGAGCAGAGAACTTATTGAGGGCGATATGCGGAGTAACGTACCGCTTATACGTGATATATACAAACGATATCAAACGAGATGCTTTCAGGCGGGCGCTATGGATTTTGATGATTTGTTACTGCAAACCAATATTCTTTTTCGTGATCATCCGGAGGTATTAAACAAATACAGAAGCTTCTTTCAGTTTGTATTAGTGGATGAATATCAAGATACTAATTTTGCTCAACACCTGATTGTTCTTCGTCTTAGTGAACAGCATGGTAGGATATGCGTTGTGGGTGATGATGCACAAAGTATCTATTCTTTTCGCGGAGCAAATATTGACAATATTCTTCAGTTTAAAAATCATTTTCCCGGTTGCCGTATTTTTAAGTTGGAACGCAACTATCGTTCAACTAAAAATATAGTGGAAGCAGCAAATAGTTTAATCCATAAAAATGAAAATCAGATTGAGAAAAATGTTTATTCTGAAAAAGAAGCAGGAAGTAAACTTTCTTTAATTTCGCTTTATTCGGATTATGAAGAAGCTTATACCATAACAGCGAAAATAGCGGAACTTCGTACAGCTAATAGACTACACAAGTATTCCGATTTTGCAATCTTGTATCGTACGAATGCTCAATCCCGTATTATTGAGGAGGCCTTGCGCAAACATAATATGCCATATCGTATATATGGCGGTTTATCTTTTTACCAGCGCAAAGAGATTAAAGATATAATCTCTTATTTCCGACTGGTGGTGAATCTGCATGACGAGGAAGCACTCAAGCGCGTCATAAATTATCCCGCACGAGGTATCGGAAATACAACGCTTTCCAAATTATCAGATGCAGCAAATGAGTATAATGTAAGCTTGTGGACCGTCCTTTGCACACCATTATCCTATTCTTTACCCGTCAATAGCGGTACTGCTGCAAAACTTCAATCGTTTAAGGAGATGATCTTGTCTTTTCAGGAAGATAATCAGACAAAGTCTTTAGACGAGTTGACAGACCGGATCATGAGAGAAACCGGTATCATGTCGGCTTTAGCACAGGATTCTTCTGTAGAAGGACAAAGCAAATTTGAAAATGCTCAGGAGTTAATAAAAGGAATTCTTGAATACTGTGAAATGAAGCGAGAAGAAGGGGTAGAGCATGTCTTACTAAGTGATTTCCTTTCTGAAGTTGCTCTCTTAACAGATCAGGATAATGTTAAAGACCAGAATACGGATAAAATAACTCTGATGACGGTTCATGCTGCAAAAGGGTTGGAATTTAAAAACGTATTTGTTGTCGGTTTAGAAGAAGACTTGTTTCCTTCTATGATGTCTAAAGACAGTCAAAGAGCGTTAGAGGAAGAGCGTCGTTTATTTTACGTTGCCATTACCCGGGCAGAAGAAAATTGCATTATTACGTACGCAAAGAGTCGTTTCCGTAACGGGAAGAGCATGATCTGTATTCCCAGCAGATTCCTGAAAGATATAGATCATAAATACATAGAAATT
This sequence comes from Massilibacteroides sp., assembly GCF_028705895.1. Lineage (GTDB taxonomy): Bacteria > Bacteroidota > Bacteroidia > Bacteroidales > Tannerellaceae > Massilibacteroides. The sequence continues at coordinate 15,608 of NZ_JAQWCQ010000056.1, forward strand.
CCGGGTGAATCAGAAGCCGAATCAAAACCGGACGATTTTTCATTTGAACGACAACGCTTTAGTAGTGAAGGGACTTCTTTTATTTCTTCCAGACGTGAACCTGTTTCCGTTCAAACGCCTACTTCCAATCATCAAAAACTGACTAAGCTTAACACAGAAACTGCTGCTACTGCAGTCTCCGATAGCGGAGACTATAAGGTAGGCACACGGGTAAGTCATGACAGATTTGGTGAAGGCGAAATAACAGCCCTCGAAGGTGAAGGCAGCAATGCCAAAGCAACCGTATCATTTAAAAATTCAGGAGTAAAACACCTCTTGTTGAAATATGCAAAGTTAACAATACTCTGATCAATCTTCTTTATAAAGACCTTTAAGCAAAGCTATCTCCTCAGCATAACCCGGCAATTCATTGGGTGTTTCCAAATAAAAGGGGAGGTGCTTCAATTTGGGATGGTTAATCACCTTTTTAAATGTATCCAATCCTAATGATCCATTTCCGATAGTCTCGTGTCTGTCTTTATGGCTGTTAAATGGATTCTTACTATCATTCAGATGAATGGCATGTAATCTTTCTAAACCAATAACCCGATCAAATTCGTTCAGCACGCCCTCTAAATCATTTACAATATCGTATCCTGCATCGTAGATATGACAGGTGTCCATACAAACCCCAAGTTTATCTTTTAATTCCACTTTGTCAATAATCTGGCGCAGTTCTTCAAAGGTTCGTCCTACTTCACTTCCTTTTCCAGCCATCGTTTCCAATAGAACCGTAGCTTTTAATTCGGGGTAAAGAACTTTATTCAATGCTCCCGTTATATATTCAATAGCTACTTCCACACCTTGTTTAACATGGCTTCCCGGATGAAAATTGTACATGCTACCCGGCAAATAATCCATTCTTGATAAATCATCAGCCATCATTTCAAGAGCAAATTTACGAATACCTTCATCTGCAGCACATAGGTTCATCGTGTAAGGTGCGTGCGCAAGAATAGGAGCAAAATTATTTTCTTTTGCAATTGATAACAAAGCATCCACATCCTTTTTAACGATAGCTTTAGCACTACCTCCGCGTGGATTGCGTGTAAAAAACTGGAATGTATTTGCGCCAATGGATAAAGCCTCTTTGCCCATTGCTTCGTATCCATTCGAAACGGAAAGGTGACATCCTATATTAAGCATACTCTATTTTTTTCGGTTTAGTACAAAAATAAGAAATTATATGAAACGGAAACTACAGTAGATTTGTCAGACATTAGATAATGAATACTCATAATGGCAGGTTGTTTTTAAATATATTGTACATTTGCGATATAAACGAAATAAATTATGTCAAAAAGGAATTCAAAGCCCATCCCTTTATATCTTCAGATCATTTTTGGAATGGCTGCGGGAATAATTATCGGATTAATTGCTTTGCCTTTAGGTTTGCAGAACATCATAAAAGACTGGATATTACCCTGGGGGCATTTATTTATAAAACTTCTTCAGTTGATTGCCGTTCCATTAGTGTTCTTTTCTTTAGTGAAAGGAGTTACAGGGCTGAAAGATATCAATCGTTTTTCTCATCTTGGCGGCAAAACAATTGTTTTATATATTGTAACGTCAACGTTCGCCGTATTGATAGGTCTGGGGGCAGGCTTATTGATTAAACCCGGTGAATTGGTTAATAAAGAAACTGTAGCTCATATACAAGAGCAATACAAAGCTTTTGCTGACGAAAAAGAAGCAGAGGCAAAACAACAAAATACAGATAGAGGGCCACTTGCCTTTTTAGATGAAGTTATTCCTTCCAACATTGTGGAGTCGGCATCTAACAATTCCCGCATGTTGCATGTAATCTTTTTTGCTCTGTTTTTTGGATTATCTGCATTAACGATACCTTATACTAAGATAGAACCGGTCATACGTTTCTTTGATGCTATGGACGAGATAGTTCTTCGTATGGTAAATTATATCATTCAACTTGCGCCTTGGGGGGTAACTGCACTAATGGCCGGATTGATTGTGGATTTTGATGGTGACATTTCTATTTTCAGTGCGTTAGCTGTTTATGCTTTGACTGTTGTCTTTTGTCTATTCTTCTTTCTTCTGGTGTTTTATCCTCTGTTTATTCATTTTTTTACAGAAATTTCGGTGAAACAGTTCCTGAAAGCTATGTATCCCGTTCAATTGTTTGCTTTTACAACGAGTAGTAGTGTCGCCACTTTACCCTTTAATATGCGTACAATCCAGGAAAAATTAGGTATTTCAGAGACTGTCACATCGTTCGTATGCCCAATTGGAGCTACCATTAATATGGATGGAACGAGTTGTTATCAGACAATTGCGGTATTGTTTATCGCACAAGCTTTAGGTATTGATCTGAGTTTTTCTCAATTATTGGTAGTCATACTTATGACCATTCTTTCATCTATCGGAACTCCCGCTATACCTGGTGGAAGTTATGTAATTCTTGCAATGGTATTAACATCAATAGGTGTTCCGGCAGAAGGCTTAGCTCTTATTATCGGTATCGACCGTCCGTTAGATATGCTTCGTACCTCTGTTAATGTAACAGGAGATGCTGTCGTATGCAGCATTGTAGGAAAGAAATGAAAGATCATAATAGGACGTATTAATTACGTTTTTTGTACTTTTGCTCTTCATACATAATCACAAGGAAGAGAAATGCCATTAAACTTACAAAAAAATCTGCCGGCCATTGAGCTGTTGAAAAAAGAACACATTTTCGTGATGGACTCACTTCGTGCATCTGAACAGGATATCCGTCCGTTAAGAATGATTGTTCTTAATTTAATGCCTTTAAAAATAACAACAGAGACTGATCTGGTACGTTTGTTGAGTAACAGTCCGCTTCAGATTGAGCTGCATTTTATGAAGATAAAGGGGCATACTCATAAGCATACACCTGTAGCTCACATGCAGGAATTTTATAAAAACTTTGATGAAGTTTCTTCAGACTTTTATGATGGTATGATTGTAACCGGTGCTCCCGTTGAACAAATGCCTTATGAAGATGTAAACTACTGGCAGGAAATTACGGGTATATTTGATTGGGCTCACACGCATGTAACTTCTACTTTTTATATATGCTGGGCTGCTCAGGCTGCGTTATATCATCATTACAAGGTGCCTAAATATGATCTTCCTGAAAAAATGTTCGGTGTATTCCGACATTCTATATCTGATTCGTCATTGCCGATATTCAGAGGTTTTGATGATGAATTTTTTGTTCCTCATAGCCGTCACACGGAATTGAGAAGAGAAGATATTCTGCGTGTGCCTGAACTTAAACTGATTTCGGAAAGTAATGAATCCGGAGTTTATATGGTTATGTCGCGAGGTGGGCGCGAATTCTATATTACAGGACATTCGGAGTATTCTCCTAACACGCTTGGAGATGAATATGTACGGGATAAGAAGAAAGGTTTGGATATTGACGTTCCGGTTAATTATTATAGAAACGACGATCCCGAACAAGGCCCTTTAGTCTTGTGGAGAGGACATGCAAACCTATTGTTCACCAATTGGTTGAACTACTACATTTATCAGGAAACTCCGTACAATATCAGCGATATCGCAAATTTAGGTGAACTAAGATAATATTTATGGAAAAGGTTCGTCCGATTGAGTTATTGGCACCGGCAAAAGACCTCACTTGCGGGATAGAAGCCATTAATCATGGAGCTGATGCCGTATATATAGGTTCGCCCAGATTCGGTGCAAGAGCTATGGCCGGAAATTCAATTGAAGATATCTCTACACTTTGTGAGTATGCTCACCGTTTCAATGCCCGGATTTATGTTGCTTTGAATACCTTGTTGTATGAGCACGAATTAGAAAACGCGCGAATGCTTGTCTGGGATTTATACCGAGCCGGAGCAGATGCTCTGATTGTGCAGGATATGGGACTGTTGGAATTAGACTTACCTCCGATACCCTTGCATGCAAGTACACAAACAGATAATCGCACAATAGACAAAGTCCGCTTTCTCGAATCAGCCGGATTCGATCAGGTTGTTTTAGCGCGAGAATTATCCTTAAATGAGATCCGTGCTATTCATGAGGCAACGAATGTTCATCTGGAAGTTTTTGTACACGGCGCTTTATGTGTGAGCTATAGTGGACAATGTTACCTTAGTCATGCGCTTAGTGGGCGAAGTGCAAATCGGGGCGAATGTGCCCAATATTGTCGTTTACCTTATACAATGATCGATGCAAATGGGGTCGAGATTGTCAGCGAAAGCCATCTTCTCTCGCTCAAAGATATGAATCGTTCCGATCAGTTGGAAGCGTTATTAGATGCCGGTGTTTCTTCTTTCAAAATAGAGGGACGCTTAAAGGATGTAGCTTATGTAAAGAATATTACAGCCTACTATCGGAAGAAATTAGATGCCATATTAAATCGCAGACCGGAATATATTCGTTCTTCTGTCGGAAAGAGCAGTTATACTTTTGAACCTGTTCCGGAGAAAAGCTTTAATCGGGGTTTTACCAACTATTTTTTAAATGGAAGGACTTCGGATATAACCTCTTTTGATAGTCCCAAATCAAAAGGGGAACTTATTGGTGTAGTCAAAGAAATAAAAGGAAATTCTTTCACAGTTGCAGGTGTCAAACAACTAAATAACGGAGACGGTTTGGTGTTTATTAACAGTCGGGGTGAATTGGAAGGCTTCCGGGTTAATCGGGTTGAAGCAAATCGGGTGTTCCCCCTAAATATGCCGGCAATAAAGCCAAAGATGCAATTATACAGGAATTACGATCATTCATTTGAACAAGAAATGAATAAACCGACAGCAGAAAGAAAAATAAATGTCGATATTGAGTTTTCCGATAATATGTTTGGCTTTACATTAAGTATGACGGATGAAACAGGAATAGGTGCAATAATAAGCGAGCCTTTTCTCAAAGAACCGGCACGTAAAAGTCAGGAGTATAATATTCGCGCCCAACTATCTAAATTGGGTAATTCTCCTTTTGATGTGTCCGATATTCGTATTTGTTTTGACAAAGACTGGTTCGTTCCATCTTCATTATTAGCGGAAATGAGACGAAAAGCTGTTGAGAAACTTTTGGAAAACCGCAGAATAAGTTATCCCAAAGAATATGCAAAACGCAAACCTGCGTCAGCATCTTTGTCTTTCCCCGAAAAACAACTGACTTATTTAGGTAATGTCCTGAATAGCAAAGCAGAGTCTTTTTATTATGCGCGTGGTGTAAAAACAATAGAACCGGCGTTTGAGGCGGCTGTTCGTAAAGACGTTCCTTTGATGTTTACTAAGCATTGCCTGAGATATAGTATGGGTTGGTGTCCCGTATGGCAAAAAGGAAAATCTCCTTATAAGGAGCCTTTTTATCTCACTTACAAAGAGACTAAACTTCGATTACAATTTGACTGTAAAGCATGCCAAATGCTTATTTTTGCGACAATGTAGGGCATAAGAAAATTTTAAGGCGCCTGGAAACGAAAGTTGAGGCGCTTCAACTTTCGTTTCCAGGCGCCTCAGCAAACAAGTTGAAGCGCCTCAAAATTTTTAGAATTACTATTTAAATCCTTTCAATAAATGTTTCCATATCAGATTGATCTCAGCTTGCATATCATTTATATCTGCTGTGGTTACAATTACAGCATCTTTTTCGGGTAATACAATTATGAATTGCCCATTTGCACCGTCTGCACGGTATGCATTATGTCTGCAGCGCCAAATCTGATAACCATAACCTTGTATCCAGTCGCTTTCTTTTACTTTGGTTCCTTCTGCAGCCCATGCCGGTGCTTGTTGGATTTTTGAAGTTGTAGCTTCATCAAACCAAGCTTCGGACAATAATTGTTTACCATTCCATTTGCCTTTCTGTAGCATGAATTGTCCCATCTTGGCCAGATCTTCCGTTTTAATGAATAATCCCCATCCACCGGTATTTACGCCGGAAGGGCTCATGTCCCATTTAGCACCAACAATTCCTAAAGGACGGAACAGGCGAGGGTAGAGATAATCTAATAATGTCTCACCGCTGACTTTCTGGATAATTGCGGCCAACATATATGTAGCAAGACTGTTATAGACAAATTTAGTACCCGGTTGGTGAACTATCGGAGTAGCCAGAAAAAGACGTTCCCAACTGCCCGGTTCTGTTTCTTTCCGTATCTCTCCGGTCGGATCTTTATCATGACCAACAGACATCGTAAGCAGATCTTTGATTTTAAGAGCTTTCAGGTTGGGCGATATTTCGGCAGATAGATAATCTTTAAAATAAAGAATTACTTCATCGTTAACCGTAAGCAGTTTTTCTTGCACAGCAAAACCTATTGCCGTAGCAGTAAACGTTTTACTGACCGAGTTCAGGATATGAGGCTTGTTTGCTGCATTATCACCAAGCCATTCTTCATAAATTACCTTACCGTGACGAAGAATCATTAAACTGTGCAAATCCTGACCTTGCTTTTTTACATCAGCCAGATAGTTCTGTATGTTTTTAGATGAAAATTTTTCAGCCGCCGGAGTGCTTCTTGGCAATGCTTTGGTTACTTCATTATAAGTTACTAACTGAATGCCTTTTTCTTTGATCCTATTCTTAACCTTGTCTGAAGTGAATAACCCGGTTACTCCCTGGCGATCTTTGGCAACCCACTCATAACCAATATGCCCTACAGTCTGCATCTCTTCATTATCCAATGCCGGATGATCAATAAAAATATAAGTTTTACCTCCTTCTAATTTATCCAATGTTGCCAGAAAACTCTTTTCTTTATCTTCATATGTTTTATTTGAGCCTGTATAACCGACAAACTCAACCTGGTGTTGATTCATCGATTCCTTACGGTCAACTGTTGTGAGATTATATTCCTCACATAATTTTGCAACAAGTTCAGACACCTCCGGAGCAAAAGAGAGCGATCCCATATGTCCTGAAATATGTCCGATTTGAGGAATGTTCTTTAACGCAAGTTCTATTTGTGCACGAAACTCCTGTTCAATTTCTTTCAGGCTCCACTTGGCCTCCATAATAGACAGACCGGGATAGTTTTTGTTTGGCCACATCATTGGAAGGAAATAATCATTAGAATCCGTCAGGCTGGGACAATGCGTCAGAGGCCGCCATTTCATATTATCCCACTCGCTGGTAAGGACAAGGTGAAGTCCTACATCAATCGTTGGGTTATCATTCAGTATCTTAACAGTTTCAGGAAACCAGGGACAGACCACCATCACCTCAATGGAAGTTGTAATACCATTTAAGGCTGTTTCCACGCAAGCAATATTGGCAGCTCTGGAAGATGCCATATCGTCAGCACGAACAATTAATCGGGGAGGAGGCACAATCGCCAGAGCCAGACAGTTAGCAAAAAACAAAAGTCCGGCTAAAAGGAAGTAAAAAAATGTTTTTTTCATCTTTGTATTCTATTAAGTATAGAATACAAAGATAAAAATATAGAAGATATATTATTGTCTAATAACTATTTTACAATCAGAAAGATCGTCTATGATTGCCAGACTTTCTACGCGTACACCTTTCTCACGTAGTTTTTTCCCTCCATCCTGAAAGGCCTTCTCAATGATAAATCCCATCCCGGCAATAGTAGCACCGGCTTGTTCTGCCAGGTCAATCATTCCAAGCGCTGCATTGCCATAAGCAAGGAAATCATCGATAAATAAAATATGATCATCCGCCTGCAGGAAATTATTACTTATACATACAGTATAATCGCGATCCTTCGTAAAGGAATGTACTGTCGTACTAAGCATATTTTCCATTGTCTTAGGTTGTTTTTTCTTTACGAATACAACCGGGAGATTCATGACATAACCGACTAATATTGCAGGGGCTATTCCACTGGCTTCAATAGTTACTACTTTATTGATCTGCACACCATCAAACCGTTTTACAAACTCTTCTGCAATCTTGTACATCAGTCTGGGATCCATCTGATGATTTATGAAGCTGTCCACTTTCAGTATTCCGCCTTCATAACACTTTCCGTCTTGTTCGATACGTCGTTTAAGTAATTCCATAGTTTCTTATGCTGTTTTCTCTTCTTTTACTCTTATGAAAATATTTGCAAGAATAGCGGTAAGTCCTCCGGTGGTAATTCCTGATGCAAACAGTCCTTTTGCGAACTCCGGAGCAGTTTCTAATATTTTAGGCATTAATTCAACACCTAAACCTAAAGAAAGGCTGACCGCCAATACTAATGTAGCCTTACGATTAATCTCTTGTGATGCAATTATACGTATCCCTGCTGCTGCAACCGTGCCAAACATTAACAATGTAGCTCCACCCAGAACAGCATCCGGCATCATAGAAAATACGATTCCTACTACAGGAAACAATCCTAACAAGACCAACATTCCTGCAATAAAATAACCAACATAGCGGCTTGCGACACCGGTAAGTTGAATAATACCATTATTTTGTGCAAAAATGGAGGTTGGAAATGAATTAAACACTCCTGCAATTATAGAACTGAATCCGTCTGCCAAAACACCAGCCGAAACCCGTCTGACATAAGATTCTCCTTCGATTGATTTGCCGGAAATCATTGAATTAGCAGTAACATCTCCTGTTGCTTCAATAGCTGTAATAATATAAACTAAACCAATCGCCAGAAAAGAAGAGAAACTAAAATCCAATCCGTATTTAAAAGGTACGGGAATTGTAAATCCTCCCAGATTCTGAGAAGAAGCAGCCGAGATATCTACCATTCCTAATCCAAAGGCAAGTCCATAGCCCAATATTAGTCCTAAAACAATAGAACTCATACGTAAATATTTATTCTTACTTCTGTTGAAGAAAAGCACACTTAACAATACAGTAGCGGCAACACTTATATTTTTAAAACTACCAAAAGTTCCGTTCTCCATCGCTCCATAGCCACCACCACATGAAACAATTCCTACTTTAATCAGGCTAAGTCCGATTAATAACACAACAATACCGGAAACCAGAGGAGTTATAATTGTACGCATATATTTAAATGTACGACTAATTATCATCTCTAACGGTGCGGCAGCGATACATACACCAAATATTAACGGCAATCCACCAGCAAGACCGGCTGTTATAATAGGACCTATAAAAGAAAAACTTGTTCCCTGAATACAAAGAAGTCCACATCCCATAGGACCGAAACGCTTACATTGAATAAATGTAGAAATACCGGAAATAAACAAAGCCATAGAAACCAGAAAACTGGTAGTCTCCAAATCCAGCCCCAAAGCTCCGGCAATAATAAGCGGCGGGGTAATGATCGCCACAAAAATGGCTAATAAATGTTGTAAGGCTGCAAAAAAAGCTTCTTTAAAAGGAGGACGATCGTCTATTCCATAAATTAAGTCAGTTTTGTGTATAGGCTCCAAAGCATCATCCATTTCTAAAGTATCACTTTTCATCTTGTTAGTTCTTAGTTGTTTATGATTCTATTTTTAATTATTCGTGAGTTGAATAAAATGTGTTTTTCAATTGTTTGTAACAAGTAAACCGCAAAAGTAAGAAAAAATGTTTTCCTAAAGAGTTGTTTTACTTCTTTTCGATATGACATTATTCTTATTATATTT
>NZ_JAQWCQ010000099.1 GCF_028705895.1 Massilibacteroides sp.
ACTCAGGAACGACAGCATAAACCCTATCTGCTGTTATACACTTCAGTTCTTGCAGACTCTATCCATAGTCTGCGGGCTCCCCCCATGTCTTTTCATTCCTGATAACAACGTTGTTATTAGTTGATTCTTATTTTATTTATCAAAATATTTTATTAGAGACATCTTGTCTTTAATTGAATTACTTTTTCATTACTAAAATAATAATCGAATGAAGCGATATTTGATATACGGGCTATGTCTTTTAGCCTTTAGCTGGGGGTGTAATTCCGCAGATAAACAAACAGCTGAACAGAAACATGAACATAGTCATGAAGGACATAACCATGACCATGGAGATGAAGAATACGACCACGACCATGAAGGGCATAATCATGATCACGAAGGACACACCGACGAAATTCTGTTTACAGAAGCGCAGGCTAAAGCCTGTGGACTTGAAGTGGTGGTCGTAGAGCCTGAAAGTCTTTCGGAAGTGATTAAAACATCCGGACAAATACTTTCTGCTACCGGAGATGAAATAACAGTAGCGGCTACCACAAGTGGTATCGTAACGTTTTATTCGGGAGGAAAAAATCCGGGATTAGCTGTTCGTTCCGGAGAAGCGTTAGTTGCCGTTTCCTCAAAAAAGATGCTGGATGGAGATCCGATGTTGAAAGCTCAATCGGCCTATCAGATTGCCGAGAAGGATTTCAAACGTGCTGATGCATTAATTAAGGACAAACTGATCTCTGAAAAAGAGTACAATGAAATAAAATTGGCTTACGAAAATGCCCGTATTGCTTATGACGCGTCTGCCGGTAAACAGTCTGAGAAAGGAACTAATATCACATCACCCATAAATGGTTTTATAAAGAATCGTTTGGTAAATGAGGGTGATTATGTAGAAGCCGGCACTCCTCTGTTTACGATCACTCAAAACCGTAAACTCCAATTGAGAGCTGACGTTTCTGAAAGCCATTACAATAAACTGAAAAGTATCTCTTCTGCTAATTTCCGGACTCCTTATAGTTCTGAAATCTATAAATTATCAGAGCTGAACGGACGTTTGGTTTCTTTTGGAAAATCGGCTGGAGGCTCGTATTATATTCCTGTGTTTTTTGATTTTGACAATGTTGGAGATGTGCTGCCGGGTGCTTATACAGAAGTATTTTTACTTGGAAAACCAATAAAAGAAGCGCTAACGGTTCCGGTATCTACTTTAACGGAAGAGCAAGGATTGTTCTTTGTCTATGTACAATTAGATGAAGAAGGATATCAAAAACGGGAAGTGAAAACGGGTATTTCAAACGGAGAAAAAACCGAAATACTTTCCGGTATTTCCGAAGGAGAGAAGGTTGTCAGCAAAGGTGCTTACCATATAAAACTTTCAACGGCTTCAGCGTCTATTCCTCACGGACATGAACATTAATATGGAGGATGGATTATGCTGAATAAAATAATACATTTTTCGTTAAACAATCGGATTGCAATTCTTGTCGGGGCATTTTTACTTTTGTTCGGAGGACTGTATGTTGCCCGTAATATGGAGATTGACGTATTCCCTGATCTGAACGCACCAACGGTTGTTGTGATGACTGAAGCAAATGGTATGGCTTCAGAAGAAGTAGAAAGACTTGTGACTTTTCCTATTGAAACGGCTGTAAACGGAGCCACAGATGTAAGACGTGTACGTTCTTCCTCTACTACTGGTTTTTCCGTTGTTTGGGTCGAATTTGAATGGGGTACGGACATTTATCGCGCCAGACAAATTGTGACAGAAAAATTAGCCGCTCTCGGAGATGCACTCCCCGAAAATATTGGTCAGCCCACATTGGGGCCTCAATCTTCAATTATGGGTGAAGTGTTAACGATCGGTCTGACATCGGATTCAACGTCTTTACAAGACTTGAGAACGATTGCAGACTGGACTATTCGTCCGCGTTTATTGTCCACCGGTGGAGTTGCGCAGGTTACGGTTATTGGAGGTGATATTAAAGAATATCAACTATTGCTTGATCCCGGGAGACTGAAACATTACGGTATTAGTTTAGATGAAGTTCTTACTGCAGTCCGTAACATGAACAGAAACTCTTCCGGTGGAATTATTTATGAGTATGGCAATGAATACATCATACGCGGACTTCTTCAAAGCAATGAAATAAACGAGTTAGGCAAAGCGGTAATCGCCAAAAGAGAGGATTATCCCGTACTGCTCCGAGACATTGCAGAGATACGGATAGAAAGCAAGAAACCTCGTTTAGGCGTTGCTTCAGAGAAAGCCAAAACGGCTGTGCTGATGACTGTCACGAAACAACCGAACACCAATACATTGGAATTGACAAAGAAGCTCGATGCCTCTATTCTCGATCTACAGAAAAACCTGCCTGCTGATGTGACTATCTCCACAGATATATTCAGACAAGAACGCTTTATAAACAGTTCGATCGGCAACGTGCAGAAATCGCTTTATGAAGGATCTTTGTTTGTTGTCATTATTATTTTTCTGTTTCTGATGAACGTTCGCGCAACGTTTATATCATTGCTTACCATACCGCTTGCCCTTTTAGCCTCCATTTTATCACTTAAGATGATGGGGCTTACAATTAATACAATGAGTCTCGGAGGTATGGCTATTGCAATCGGTTCATTGGTAGATGACGCTATTATTGATGTTGAAAATGTATTTAAACATATTCGGGAAAATAAACTAAAACCTGAATCCGAGAGGCTAAAGATATTGGATGTTGTGTTTGAAGCATCTAAAGAAGTTCGTATGCCGATTCTAAATTCTACATTAATTATTATCGCTTGTTTTGTTCCTCTGTTTTTTCTGAGCGGCATGGAAGGACGTATGCTTATCCCCTTGGGAATAGCGTTCATTACAGCTCTGTTTGCTTCTACATTGGTTGCATTGACGGTAACTCCGGTCTTATGTAGTTATTTACTGGGAAGAAGTAAAAAAGAGAAAGCAGACAAAGAAGTAGGATTGGTTGTTAAATTAAAACAATGGTATAAACGCAGTTTACACTGGGCTCTTTTAAACCAGAAAAAGGTACTTACTGGTACCGGAATATTGCTTGTTTCGGCATTAGTGATTTTCTTTTTCTTAGGACGCAACTTCCTGCCTCCATTTAATGAAGGATCTTTTACGATTACTGTAAATACATTGCCCGGTATTTCACTTGATGAATCCGATAAAATTGGTCGTCAGGTTGAAAATTCATTATTAACAATACCGGAGATTCAGACGGTAGGACGCAAGACAGGTCGTGCTGAATTAGACGAACATTCATTCGGAGTGAATGTATCAGAGATAGAAGCTCCTTTTCTTCTGAAGAATCGTTCCAAAGACGAGCTGTTAGAAGAAGTACGCGAAAAATTAGCAGCCATACCGGGTATCAGCTCGGAAGTTGGACAGCCCATCTCTCACCGTCTCGATCATATGCTGTCAGGAACAAAAGCAAACATTGCAATTAAATTGTTCGGCGCTGACTTAAACCGATTGTACACGATCGGAAATCAGATCAAGTCCACAATCGGAGGTATCGACGGGATTGCAGATCTTAATGTAGAGCAACAAGTAGAACGTCCTAATCTGACCATTAAGCCTAAACGGGAAATCATGGCTAAATACGGCGTAACATTACCTGAGTTTGCGGAAGTTGTCGGAACAATGCTTTCCGGAGAGGTTGTGTCGCAAGTATATGAAGAAGGAAAAACGTTTGATTTAGTTGTGAAGGTTGATGATAAATATAAAGATACGGCCGAAAAGATTAAACACCTCTCTATTGATACAGACAAGGGAAAAATACCTCTTGAATATATAGCAGAAGTAACGTCAACAACAGGGCCTAACACAATCAGCAGGGAAAACGTACAACGTAAGATAGTCATTTCAGCGAATGTGGCCGGACGGGATTTGCGTGGAGTAGTGAATGATATACAACAAAAAGTGGACGAAAGCATACAACTGCCGGAAGGGTATCATGTTGAATATGGAGGACAGTTTGAAAGTGAGCAGGCAGCATCACGTACGCTACTTGTAACATCGTTATTTGCTATATTGGTTATATTCTTATTGCTTTATCACCAATTCAAGAACGCTGCACAATCCGCTGTTATTCTGTTAAACCTGCCACTTGCGCTAATTGGAGGCGTATATGCTGTTCTTTTCACTTCGGGAGAAATAAGCATACCGGCTATTATCGGATTTATCTCGTTGTTTGGTATTGCTACCCGAAACGGAATTCTGCTGATGGCACATTATAACGACCTCTATTCTAATGGCAACAGCATTGATAATGCCATCCGACAAGGTTCATTAGACCGTCTGAATCCGATCTTAATGACTGCCCTTTCTTCAGCGTTAGCTCTGATTCCACTTGCTATTCAGGGAGACCTTCCGGGCAATGAGATACAAAGTCCGATGGCGAAAGTGATTTTAGGAGGTTTGTTTACTTCTACCTTGCTGAACATGTATATCGTTCCGATCATCTATAGAATGATGCACAGGAAGGAAATAAAGAACGAGTCAATAACAATAGAATAAAGTAGTCGTATGAAAAAGACAATATATATGCTTTTACTTTCGTCTCTCCTTTCTCCTGTCTGGGCACAGGATGAAGGGCAGATTTTAGAAAGTATCAAACAGAATAATACCACATTGAATGCCTTGAGAGAAAAGGCTTCTGCGGATAAAATAGCCAATAAGACTGGTATAAACCCGGCTAATCCGGAGGTTGAGTTCGGTTATTTATGGGGAAGCCCTTCAGAAATAGGCAACCGGAAAGACCTGAGTATTGCACAGACCTTTGATTTCCCTACGGCCTATCATTATAAGACGCAACTCAGCAAAGGACAGAACAGGCAGGTGGATTTCTTATTCGCTGCTGAGGAACGTGCTATCATACAGGAAGCCAGATTAATCTGTATCGAATTAACGTATAGAAATTTGTTTGAAAAGCAACTTTCAAAACGTTTAAAACAGGCAGAAGAATTAGCCGAAGGCTATGAAACGCTTTTTTCCAAAGGTGAGATCAATATAATTGATTATAATAAAACAAAACTGAACTTGTTGAATACCCGTAAGGCTTACGAAGTAAATCAGGTGGAACAAAAAGCGTTGTCAGACAAACTACAAACACTGAATGGAGGTATGCCTGTCAATACGGAACTTCTGTTGTCTTATTCGGATTATTTGTTGCCGAAGGATTTTTCTTCCTGGCTTTTGCTTGCTGAAGAACGGAATCCGAATCTCAAAGCAACCGAACAGGATATTGCGTTGAGCAGAAAACAGGAACAACTGACTAAAGCGTTAAACCTGCCCAAACTAAGTGCCGGTTATGTAAGCGAACGTGTTCCGGGTACAACTCAACAAGGTGTAAGTGTAGGTGTTTCTATTCCATTATGGGAAGGTAAAAATACGGTCAGGCATCAAAAAGCAAGAACTATTGCCATGCAAGCGCAATACGATGATACCCGTTTACAATTTCAAAATGAGTTGAAAAGTAATTATGAGAAAGCGCAGAAATTGTATGGTGTGCTTCAGGAATATGATCAGCTATTAAAGACCTCAAGTAATGAAGAATTATTAGAGAAAGCCTTCAAGCAAAAGCAGTTGTCCCTGATCAACTATTTATTAGAGCTATCAGCGTATTATGATGCGGTAGATCAATACTTGGAAACCGAAAAGGAATATCAGCTTATTGCTGCGGAATTGAGACAGTGGGAGTAAAGTCTTTTCAGATAGACAGTTAACTAAAAACCCGTTGGCGAATTAAATATCGACTAATTTAACTCCGTCAACGGGCATTTTTTACATATTGAAAATCAACGAAAAAACAGGCGTAAAAATATAAAGGTTATTTTTCCAAATATAAAGGATATTTTTGGAAAAATATCCTTTATATTTTTTCCCGACTTTGACGGTCGTATTGATTTTACATATAAAATACCCGTTGAATAGCAATGGTTCATGTTTGATTTTATCAGAAATCGTTTTGTAGTGTCTATGGAGATAAAGTGTTCAGGATCTTT
>NZ_JAQWCQ010000010.1 GCF_028705895.1 Massilibacteroides sp.
ATAATTTTGTTTGTATAGGTATTGGCTTGAAGCCATTTTTCTGCTCGTTCAATCAGATCAAAGATTGGTTCGTTCACCGTTTCTCTTTCAAGAAGCGTTTTGCATTTCTTTTTTTGCACCCAAAGGATCGCATTACGACTGTCGGAATAGATGGGGAGATCACTCTTTTTTTGCTTCAGGAAAGCTAAACCATGCACAATTGCAAGAAACTCGCCGATATTATTTGTTCCCTTCTTTAACGGACCGACACGGAATATTTCCTGTCCCGTAGCCGTATAAACCCCTCGGTATTCCATATCACCCGGATTACCACTACAGGCAGCATCCACCGCCAGACTCTTAGCTATGATAGACTTTTTCTCCTGATCGGCAAGCTTAGAAAATGAAGTTTTAGACGCTGAACGAGGTTTGATATAATCCCCATAGCCGTTTTCCAAAGCAGCAACAGCCTCTTCCCGGGTTTCAAAGGATTTATACTTCGCTCCCTCCTGCCCCTCAACCTGCATTTTACACTCCTCCCAGTTGTCATACACCCCCGGATTGAGTCCCTTCCAAACTACATAATACTTCCTCTTCGCCATCCTATTTTAATAACAGAGTACAAACATACGAGAAAAACAGCAACTTCGCTGGACTCTGTTTTTATAAAATAGTGAAATAAGAAAACCTCCTGTTTGATTCGCTTCACAAAATACCTGTTGACGCTCTCGCTTGTTTTCTTTACTTTCGTGCCGCAAAATAATTAAAACACAATCATAAAAACCTTAACAGATGAACGAAAGATTTTTTCCTTATTATATTAATCCACTAACGGATTTTGGGTTTGCCAAAATCTTTTTCGATGAACTAAATAAAGACTTGTTGATTGATTTCCTGAATGAGATCATCCCCGAACCGGACAAAATTGTTGACCTGCAATATCAACCGACCATTTTTCATGGTGAACTTGAAGGTGACCGTAAGACAATTTTTGATATTTTCTGCACCAACGAAAAAAAAGAATTTTTTATTGTAGAAATACAACGTGCAAAACAACCCTATTTCCGTGACCGGAGCTTATATTATGCCTCACGTCCGATCCAGAATCAGGCCACTAAAGGTAAATGGGACTTTCATCTAAAAGCAGTCTATTTTGTCGGCATATTGGACTTTATCCTTTTTGATGAAATAAACGATGATTCAAACCATTATCTGGAATACGTGCAATTAATCCGGCAAAGGACAGGTACTTTGTATTCAAAAAAGCTTAAATTCGCATTCGTGGAGTTACCTAAATTCCTCAAAACAGTGACAGATCTAAGAACCAATACGGATCGGTGGTTGTTTTGTTTACGTAACCTGTCACGATTAGACAGCCGTCCTTCGGCAGTGCAGGGGGCGTATTTTTGAGAAACTATTTAAAGCAGCAGAAATCGGACGATTAACGACACAGGAAATGGAAGCATACAAGAAAAGTATAATAGAATATGACGATGTGCGCAGTGCTGTAGATTATGCGCGCGAAGAGGGTATTGAGTACGGAATAAAGAAAGGCCTGAAAGAAGGTATTGAGAAAGAAAGGCAGACCATTGCCCTGAATTGTTTGAAACAAGGGCTGTCGATAGAAGAGACATGCCGGTTAACAGGATTAAGTAAACAAGAGATACTAAATTTAAGAAAAGAGATTTAGTTGGAAGAACTATTACTTCAAACAATATATTAGCAGAATGCAAGTTCTTAGAGATTTGCCCGGATGTACGAAAGAAGTGTATGTTTGGGCAAATTCATTACATATCATTCCTTCGGGATAACTAAACTCATAAATAAAATAAATAATTACTTTTGTCACTATTGAAAACAAGACCACGTTGAGAAAAGAAGAGAACGATATACGATTTAGAAATATCTACATTTCTTACTATGCGAAAATGAAACGTTTTGCTTGTAGATATGTACTTTTCGAAGAAGATGCCGAGAATATTGTTCAAGATGTATTTCTCGATCTCTTAGAAAGGAAAGACACCCTTACATCCCATATCAATATATTAGCTTTTCTCTTTACTGCGGTTAAGAACAAATGTATCGACCATCTTCGCAATCAATCAGTCAGACAACGGACTACGGAAACATTAAAAGAAGAATATCAGATTGCCTTGCAGATGAGTTTGGATTCATTAGAAGCATTCGACCTGAACCTGTTTGCAGAGGAAGACATAGAAATGATCCTGAAAAAGGCCATTAATTCTTTGCCTGAAAAATGCCGTGAAATATTTATCCTTAGCAAAATAGAAGGCGAAAAACAAAAAACAATAGCACAGAAACTAAATATATCCGTCAATACGGTTGAAACTCAGATAGGAATTGCTTATAAAAAGCTTCGTGAAGAACTCAAAAATTACCTGCCGATTCTTTTTTTCTTACTTTCTCTTTAAAAACGTCATTTTCCTTTAGCGGATTTTAAAGCGTCGTTCGTTAACTTTATATACATTACCCCAATATATGGACGAACGGTTACATAAATATTTTCTTGGAGAACTGAATTCGGAAGAACAGTCTGAACTCTTTCATCTTCTGAGAGAGAACTCTGCTCTGCGTGAACAGTTTCGCCACCATCAGAATTTATATGCTCTTCTGGATATCCTCCCTAATCATAACGATATTACAAAAGGAGAAAAAAGCTACAATGATTTTATTTCTAAAAGCAAAAAAACAAAATCAAAATACTTACCACATATATTAAAATACGCAGCAGCAATTGCCGTATTGGTCATATCTACATGGTGGATTACTTACTCAATCTACCAAAACAAATTTGAAACAGAAACAAATACATTATATGTACCTCCCGGACAACGCGCATGTTTAACATTACACGATGGAACTACAGTTTGGCTAAATGCTAAATCAACTCTCACCTACCCATCTCGTTTCTCTGAAGACAAACGAGAAGTTAAACTCACGGGAGAAGCCTTTTTCGATGTCTCAAAGAATCCATTCGCACCGTTTAGTGTATCCGTAAAAGACATCACAGTCAAAGTACTCGGAACTGAATTCAACCTATTAGCCTATCCGGAATCCGAACAAATCCAAACCAGCTTACTAAGCGGATCAGTAGAGATAACCAACAAAACTACAAATCGAAAAATAACTCTTATCCCTGATCAGGAAGCTTTGATAACAGGAACAAAAATGGAAATAGGAAATATCAAACAACACGCCTATTTCCTATGGAAAGATGGAATTTACAGCTTTGATCAGGAACGGTTTGCCGAAATTATAAAGAAACTCGAACTCTATTACGACACAAAGATCATCGTAAAGAATCCTGAGATATACAATTTCGTTTACACCGGAAAATTCCGTCAACAAGACGGTATAGACGAAATACTACGAATCATACAAAAGATACATAATTTCAAAATAGACCGCGATCGGGAAAACAATACAATAACATTAAGTAAATAAAAAAGACAGCCTATGAAATAAACCAGTTAGCCTAAAAAAAGAAAACCGGCAAATGCGGGAACATCTGCCGGTCAGTGTTGAAGTAAACACAAACCTCGTAAAAAATTAATATTCACTTAACATTAGCAAAGATATGAAAATAAAAACTTTGTTACCACCTACTATTGAATGGAATAAACACATTAAAGATTATTTCAGGATTATGAAAATAACCATTACACTATTATTCGTCTGCATGTTCCAACTCATGGCATATACAGGCAGTGCACAGAACACGGTGATTAAAATAAACTCTAACTCCCTATCCGTTAAAGACCTATTTAACGAGATTGAGAAACAGACAGAATATCTCGTTGTATTCAGTGATAAAGATCTCGATTCAAACAGAGAAATCATCGTAAAAAATAAATCTATTGAAATAGGTTCACTTCTTGCCACAGCGTTCAATGATACTGATATTGAGTATCTTTTTGAGAACAATTATATTGTTTTGAAAAAGAAGAACTCTGCCGAAACAAATGTAACCACACAAGTCTCCCAACAATCCGGACGTCAAATAAAAGGTACTGTAACCGATGAGAAAGGCGAACCGATCATTGGGGCTAATGTCGTAGAGAAAGGGACTACAAACGGAACGATTACAGATATGGATGGAAAATTCGTTCTAACAATCTCGGGATCTAGCCCTTTAGTCGTATCTTATATCGGATACAAAGAAAGAAACGTTATAGTTGGCCAAGAAACAATGTTTAACATCAAATTAGCAGAAGATCTTCAAGCATTGGAAGAAGTGGTCGTGGTTGGGTATGGAACACAACGAGCAAAAGATTTGACAACCTCCATTGCAAATGTTGCAATGAAGAATGTGAAAAGCATGCCTGTTAGTGGATTAGATCAGGCTCTAACTGGTCAGGTTGCAGGGGTCATGATAAACACATCTAATGGTATTCCTGGTGGAGGCCCCCAAATAAAAGTAAGAGGACTTGGGGCTGTTGGCGCCAAAAGTCAACCATTATATGTAATAGATGGATTTCCTCTACCCACAAATTCTGATGAAAGGTCAAACCCGATTAACGATATACCACCTCAAGACATTGCATCAATTACCATACTAAAAGATGCTTCAGCAACAGCCATTTATGGTTCGCGAGGAGCAAATGGGGTAATTCTTGTGACAACACAACGGGGTATAAGCGGGAAACCAAGAATTCAGGCCACGGTTTATACAGGAATTCAAGAGGTTATTCCTCAAGAAAAACCAAATATGATGAACGCTACAGAATTTGCTCAATTCCAAAAAGAGAGACTGGAAGATTTAGGATTAGAAGTCCCTCCATTATATCAAAATCCAAAAGCATTAGGAAAAGGGACTAACTGGTTTGAAGAAATAACTCAGATAGCTCCGGTTAATGAAATAAATCTTAGTATCAATGGTGGAGGAGATAAAATATCATCTTACGCTTCTGTTGGTTATTTTAAGCAAGATGGTGTTGTGATCAATACAGACTTTGAACGTATATCTGCTAGAGTAAATGTAGATGCAAAACTTGGTGAAAGGTTCTCTGTTGGCCTAAATCTAGCTCCTACATTTACACGTAAAAGCAGGGATATGACAGGAGGAAACGGACGTGAGCACGAAATAGGTTGGGCAATGACGGCCAACCCTATTGCTCCGGTATATAATCCGGATGGATCATACAATACAATGATTGGGGATGAAACAGGTACTACTTGGAATTATCCTAACTTAGTACAATCAATGAAAGAAATTAATCAACGGACAAAATCACAAAGGCTGATTGCCAGCCTTTTCGGGGAGTATAGTTTCTTTAGTGATCTAAAATTCAAATCATCAATAAATATAGATTGGTTTGGAAGTAATTATACATCATTCCGTCCTTCAACACTTGGTGGGTTAAATCAAGCCCCTCCTACGATTCCTTCCAGTGGATATAACCAATCAAATTATTTAAATTGGGCAACAGAAAATACACTAACCTATACAAAAACAATAGGAAGTCATTCAATCAATGGGCTACTTGGATTCACTTACCAAACTCAAAAAGATGAAGGGGCAAATTTTTCAGGAAACGACTATACTTCTGATGAAATAGAAACATTAAATGCCGCTGGTAGAATTGGTGGATGGAATTCTTGGATTAATGAGTGGACTTTGATTTCCTATCTAGCTCGTGCAACCTATAATTACAAGCAGAAATATCTATTAACTGCTGCCATTCGCCGGGATGGATCTTCTCGTTTTGGAGAAGATTCCAGATGGGGAACTTTCCCTTCTGTATCTCTTGGATGGCGTTTAAACGAAGAACGTTTTATGCAAGAAGCGGTTTGGATCGATGATCTTAAAATAAGAGGATCATATGGATTAGCTGGAAATTTTGAGATAGGGAATTATACCTATATGAGCGAAATTACCAAAGCAAATTATGTATTAAACGGAGCTTTAGCGGGAGGACGCAGAATGAATACAATAGGTAATCCCTGTCTAGGTTGGGAACAAGTTTATGAGTGGAATATTGGGCTTGATTTCAGTATATTTAATGATCGTTTCTCGTTCATCGCAGATTTTTATAAGAGGAATACAAAAAATCTGCTTTTAGATATAGAACTTCCAGCTTCGTCTGGATTCAAGAGCGCAAAAGAAAATAATGGGAACTTACAAAATACAGGATTTGAGTTTAGTATTACTAGTCGTAACTTACGTACTGAAAATCTATTATGGACAACGAGCGCCAATATCGCTTTTAACAAGAACAAAGTTATTTCTTTGGGGCGTGATAACACGCCGATACTAACGGGATTCAGTGGGGAACAAAATCCTACCCATATTACAATGGTAGGCAAACCATTAGGCCTTTTTTATGGCTATGTTGTGGAAGGTCTATACACTCAAGAAGATATTGACAATCCGAATGTTGCAAAATTTCCTGGGGCAATTGCAGGTAATATTAAAGTGAAAGATATAGATGGAAGTGGAGATATCACAGCGGTTAATGACTTTGATGTTATTGGTGATCCTTATCCAGACTTTACATTTGGTATCACAAATGTCTTGAATTATAAACAATGGGATATGCGTATTTCAATGAGTGGTTCTGTTGGAGGTCAATTATTGAAGACTCAATATGAATACACTCATAATACTGATGGCATTTTCAATGTAACCAAAGATATGGTTAATAGATACCGTTCTGAAGAACAACCAGGTGATGGACGTACTCCAACCACTTCTGGATCAAGTAGAGGACGTGTAATATATAGAGATGTTAATTCAGATTGGGTTATAGACAATGATTATCTCTGGATTAAAAATATAACATTGGGATATAACTTAGATAAAGGAATAAAAAAAATATGCTCAAATGCAAGATTCTATGTTAGCATTCAAAATGCATTTCTAATTACGGGCTATGATGGTAATCCTGAAATAACAAATTATGGAAATAGCGGACAAAAAGCCGGGTCTATGGTTCCTGGAGTAGATTATACAGGGTATCCGGTAGCTAGAACATATTCATTGGGTATTAATTTAACTTTTTGATCTAAAAAAACAATAATATGAAAAATACAACTAAATATCTTTTGTTGCTAATGAGTATTGGAATGTTATCATGTAATGATAATCTTAATGTTAGCCCCTATATATTCACAAGCGATAAAGATTATTATAAAACAGAGGATCAGATAAAAAGCGCAATAAATGGCGTCTACGATAAATTGCAAGATATATATCGTGGAGATCATATATACATACATACAGAAATGCGTGCAGATAATACTAGTTTTCAATACTACGAAACAGACAGAGGAGTTCAACAACGTGAGGATATAAATGATTTTCTCATGACTGCTTCTAATGTTTATAATCAAAATGTTTGGGATAGATTATATGATGGAATCCAACAAACAAATGCAATTATTTCACACATTAGCAATATTGAATACAAAGATTCAGAACTAAAAAATCAACATGAGGGAGAAGCTCGGTTTTTACGTGCATTCTTTTATTTTCATTTAGTAAGACTCTGGGGTGAGGTTCCTTTACGAGAGAAACCTACGACTGGCCCATCAGATGCTTTTACTTCTAAGAAAGGCTCTATTGACGAAATATATACCTTTATAAAGCAAGATGTTAATATCTCAATTGAAAAACTACCAGTCAAGTATAATAATGAAATGGATAAAGGTAGATTAACTAAAGGCGCAGCCTATACTTTAATGGGAGAGATTTGCATGACATATAAACAAGATTATGAAGCGGCTGCTAATTATTTTACGGAAGTAACCAAGTTGGGGTATCAGTTATTAACAGGAGAAAATGGATATGCCAGCTTATTTGATCCAACAAATAAGAATCATGCAGAATCTATTTTTGAAGTACAATACAGCTCTGTTGTAGAAGGAGAGCATAGTGACTATATCTTTATTTGGGGACCTAAAAATGCGAGATCGACATTAATAAATACTGCATGGACAGGAGAAATGGGAGGTAGTAATATACCTACACTGGATATCATCCAAGCATATGAACCTGGGGATATAAGAAAAGACGCTTCAATTGGTTACTTCGTAAATCAAAAAAATAGAGTTTATCAAGAGTCTCTCGGGAAAGATTTGACAGTTGTTGGTGATTCTATTGCATACATTAAAAAATTCTATCATACCCCATATACAGTTGATGGAAGAGCCGATGAAAATTGGCCTATTTATAGATATGGTTATCTCAAGTTGTTATTAGCAGAGGCATTAAATGAAACGGGTAAATCCGCGGAAGCGTTAATCCATTTGAATGAGGTACGTAAGAGAGCTGGATTGGAAGAAATTAAAACTACAAATCAAACAGAATTACGAGAAGCAATATTCAAAGAGATTCGAGTAGAGGTTGCATTTGAGAACCATCGCTGGTATCAGCTCTTACGAACAGGTAGAGCTATAGAAATAATGAATGAACATGGGAAAAAAGAAAAAAAGCGTTTAAATGAGGCAGCAAAAAAATTAGGACAAGTTTGTCATCTCATTGATGCATCGTATAATATTCAGCCATATAAACTATTATTCCCGATACCTGAACGAGAGTGTAGGTTAAATGGTTTTAAAAATAATGAAGGGTGGTATTAATTTGTGCGCATCAATTATAAGTGATGATGTTATTCTTTTTTAGAACTATCCTCTATGTTTTTAATTATAATTAAAAGCATAGAGGATAGTTTATTGAATATATGCCCCACACACAATAAAAGCACCTTAATACAAAGCATATTATCTCTCTTTTTTATTAAGTTTGTTATCTTTGACTTTTTGTACTGGAAAAAACTAATTAATAATCCTAATACATGAAAATGAAAACGATGTTACCTTGTATAAAAGTGAAGATGAGAAAACTCATGATTTTTGCTGCGATTCTTTCCTTTAGTTGTGGGCTGTGGGCGCAGGAGTATTGGAATAATAAAACGCAGTTAACGCCCTTCCGGCTTCCTTTGGTGATTGATAAGTCGAAGATTGAGTATATTGACTTGGATAAGGATGGGGATCCGGATGTGTTGAAGTCGTTTATTCTGGGGGATGTGCCTATTATGTGGATCGATGATGACGATGATATGCAATACGGAGATACGGAAGGGGATACGGACAATGATTGTTTGCTTATTGATAAGGATAAGGATGGGGTTTTTGCCGGGCCTAATGATATTTCGATCGACTGGGTGGATGAAGATGGGGATGGTATTGCTGAGATACAGACCGTGGTCTGGAATAAGGATGGGAAGAGACGCGGTGGCATGGATGGATCGGATTATATGTATATGATCGATGATGGCGAGAAGGATAATATAAAGCATAATATTCAATGGACAGATGTTGTGCTGAAGTGTTGGCAGCATAATGGGCACGCTAATTTTTATCAGGATTATCATGGGAATAATACGTTCCTGAAGATGCATGCTGCTTCTTTCAGAATTAAAGATCTGGAGTACAACTGGGAGGTTCCGTTTATCTTCTTTGATGATGATAATGACGGGCTTTCTGAAATGGCTATCCGTCTGCTTGATACGCCGAAGTATCGTCCTTCTGATAATTCCGATCCCAAATATCATAATGAGAATCCGGAACATGATGTTTTCTTTACAAAAAAGATAGACTATGCTGCGCATACGTACGATCTGGATAACGATAACGGTCCGGGAAATGAATTCGATTTTGATATGTCTATTTTGTTTAAAGGAGAGGGCTTTTCTTATGTTGACCAGGTACATAAGTATAAAAATTTAAGGGGATTGCCCGAGGCAGATAAGTTCTTTTTTGATCCCAGATGGAGACAATTGGATCATCTGGTGTATCCGGACAGGCATGTGGCTTACAATCTAATTTATGAAAAGGGAAAATGGAGTTCCTGTTGGTTTGTTTTCGATGAGGATGATGATTGTAACCGCTGGGAAAGAGTGGAGTTTTATGAGCCGAAAGAGCTATTTAAAATCGGCATGCGAAAAGGGGGATTGGACAATAATCCGCAGGCGGATCCGGTAGGAGACAGAGGGGAGTTTGACGAGGATAATTCCGGTAAAGGAAATCTGTATCTTTCTCCTTTTGACGGCCGCATCCATCTTCATGGGGCAGAATGGGGCGCTTGGCGTATTGATCAGCAAGCCAACTATTTCCAAGGCTACGGAGGGCTGTACGACTTTACGGGTTACGAACGGAATACGGGTGTTCCATCAGCTTGGGCTACCGTAAAATATAGCGATTCAGATAATAATGGTTTCTTCGATGTGATTGAATATGACTTGGATGGGGATCAGATTTTTGAAGAAAAGGTATCCCTGAAAGCTTTGGGCATAGACGACCGTGCTACTGTTCATGAAACAGGCAAGATGAAGTTGACCGACTATCAGCAGTTATTCAGAGAAGCTACTGAAAATATCTGGAATCGCAGTCAAAAAGCTATTGAAGTTGCAAACAAATACAAATTAAATACGGCTTGGTATTCCTTCTGGAAACAACCTCGTTCCACTCATGAGAAGTATGCATATGGGTATTGGCTGAACTTTTATATTTATAAAGATTTACGGGATTTAGCTGTCAGAGATAATCTGCCGGAATTAAAAACGAAATTGGATAAGGCATACTATTCCGGTGATTGGAGTATTGTCAACTAAGGCAATTGGCTAAAAATACAAAAAGAAAGCAAACAACACAATTTTACACCACATTGACAGCTGGTTAAATTCGGGCGTTTTGAGGCGTTTTCTTTGATAAAATGCCTCAAAGTGCACTCTGCAAACAAACGCAGGGAAATCGACCTAAAGCCACACCATATGTCATGCCTGTTTTTTTCAAACCTTCAAAACAGTGAAAAGAACACAAAGAAAAAATTTGTCCTAATGTCTTTGAAAAAAGAATAGTATCTTTTTTCAAAAATAAAGGTTATTTTTCAAAAGATAACCTTTTAATTTCAGGCAAAAAACGATCATTTTTGGTCTTTATGCAATACTTATTGGTTCAAAACAATATAAATAAGTGAATAATGACAATATGCATTATTTGAACATGTAAGAAAAACAGCCAAAAACATATCTATTTGTCAAAACGACATAGGCAGAATCCAGTAATAAGGCATGAAATATATGATATCGGCCTCCCTGCTGCTTACTCAAGAGAAAATGCAGAAGTAACATTCCTAAGTAATGAGAATGTTTATATTATAAGTGACGAAGAAATGAATATTTCTTCATCTGGAGTAGATGGAGAGTACAAGATATTTAATATTCAACAAATTGGCGCATGGGAAATGGTGTTAGCTATCACTAATTAATCATAAAACAAGCTACGAAAGTAAATTTGTTCACTTCTCAATACAAGAAGTATTAATATCTAATGTTTCTTGTATTGGGAAGTATTTTTTTATCCATACCTTTAACACTCAATTTTAAATACTTAATACACAATGAAAACACACGCTATTAGATTTACATTACTGCTGGTAATGATTTTGTTTGGAGGGGCAACTTTGTTTGCCCAGCCGGGTGAGAAACTTATTAAGGTTGTTGTTGCTCCCAATCATGCAGATTGGGTGTATAAAACCGGTGAAAAGGTGTCTTTTGATATTACGGTTACGAAGAATAGTATTCCGATGAAAGGGGTGGAGATTCGCTATGAGGTTTCCGAAGACATGATGGATCCGTTGAAAAGCGAAACAAAGACGTTGGACAAAGGGACTTTCACGGTCAATGCCGGAAGTATGAAGAAGCCCGGATTTTTGCGCTGCCGCGTTTGGGCGAAGTACGACGGGAAAGAATACCCGGGATTGGCAACGGCTGCAGTTAATCCGGAATTGATTCAGCCTACCACTAAGCTACCTGCCGATTTTGTTCAATATTGGGACAATGCAAAAAAAGAGGCGGCCAAAATTCCAATGGATACGCGGATGACGTTGATTCCGGAGAAGTGTACGGAAAAGGTCAATGTATATCAGGTTAGCGTTCAGAATTATGAATGGGGAGCGCGACTTTACGGTATTGTTTGTATTCCGAAAGGAGAGGGAAAATATCCGGCCGTACTGAAAGTACCCGGTGCAGGTATTCGTCCTTATGGAGGTGATGTCTGGAATGCAGAACGTGGTTACATCACTTTCGAAATAGGCATACATGGTATTCCTGTTGATCTGCCCGCAAATGTTTATCAGAATTTATCAGCGGGAGCGCTTAGAAGCTATAATAATTTCAATCTGGAAGATAAGGATAAATATTACTACAAACGGGTTTATTTAGGCTGTGTCCGTGCGGTGGATTTCATTTATTCATTGCCGCAGTTTGATGGGAATAATTTAGTTGTACAAGGAGGTAGTCAGGGAGGTGCACTTTCGATTGTTGCAGCCGGCTTGGATAGCCGCATCAAAGGGTTGGCAGCTTTTTATCCGGCTCTTTGTGATTTGACGGGATATCTGAACGGACGTGCAGGAGGATGGCCACATATGTTTAAGGATCCGTCCAATAATATTCCGGCAAAAATAGAAACGTCTTATTATTATGATGTGGTGAATTTTGCCCGTCAGATCAAAGTTCCCGGATTTTATTCATTGGGATATAATGATATGGTTTGTCCGCCTACTTCTATGTTTTCTGCTTTAAATATGATCACAGCACCGAAAGATTACCTTATTGTGGAGGAAATAGGGCATTATACTTATCCTGAACAATGGGAAAAAGCATGGGAATGGATAGATAAATTGATTAAAAAGTAAGCTGATACACTTTTAGTTATTGCAAAAAATTGAGTATGTTTGTGAAACTCGGAAATAAATAATAACATAAAGATATTAGCAATGAAGACAAATTATGAATTACGTTATGCGGCTCATCCGGAGGATGCAAAAGCATACGACACAACACGACTTCGGAGAGATTTTCTGATTGAAAAGCTTTTTGCTGCAGATGAAGTAAACATGGTTTATTCCATGTACGACCGACTAGTAGTAGGTGGTGCTATGCCGGTAAAGGAAAAACTTCAATTAGAAGCTATCGACCCTCTGAAACAACCCATTTTCTTATGTCGTAGAGAACTGGGAATATTTAATGTAGGCGGTCCCGGTACTGTTTATGTTGGAAACGATTCTTTTGAATTGGATTATAAAGAAGCCCTTTATTTAGGTTCCGGCGAACGGGAAGTTTATTTTGAAAGCAAGGATGCCTCAAAACCCGCCTTGTTCTATTTCAATTCGGCTTGTGCGCATCGTAACTATCCCGATAAGAAAGTAACAAAGGCTGATGCCGAAGTTATGGAACTCGGGGCGTTGGAAACATCCAATCACCGGAAGATTAATAAGATGATTGTGAATCAGGTATTACCTACCTGTCAATTACAGATGGGTATGACCGAGTTGGCTCCGGGAAGTGTCTGGAACACGATGCCTGCTCATATCCACTCCCGTCGTATGGAGGCTTATTTCTATTTTGAAGTACCCGAAGGGCAGGCCGTATGTCATCTTATGGGCGAACCAACTGAAACACGTCATATCTGGATGAAAGGCAATCAGGCTGTTCTTTCTCCGGAGTGGTCTATACATTCCGCTTCTGCGACAAACAATTATACCTTTATCTGGGGTATGGCCGGTGAGAATTTAGATTATGGTGATCAGGACTTCTTTAAGATTGATGAATTGAGGTAAGTCGTACCTCATTAATATATAAGAAAGGCGATCCTCAAGGGTTGCCTTTCTTCTTTTTACATAAAATATTCTCTTATTTTTGTAACAAAGCAAATAACGAATCCGTCTTGTTATTAGAAAGCCGTTAATAGCGCAATTAACAGATGAATTAGTAACTTTATAATTATACGGAAATGAAAACAAAATATGTATTAATCGCATTACTTGCTCTAATTACACAAATAGGAGTTGCTCAGAAAAATATTGACCAGCTATTTAAACAGTTTGCAAAAGAGAAAAATGTTTCTACAGTTTCAATAGGTTCTATTAGTATGAAATTGGCCGGATTGTTCACAGATGTAATGGGAGTTGATGGGATTCAGGTTTTATCTTTAGATGAATGTGCAGATGAAGTTAAATCCAACTTTCAGTCGGCATTGAAGGATCTGAAAGATGCGGGCTATGAAACGATGGTCACAGCAAATGAAGACGGAAACCGCACGCGCGTGCTGGTTAAGATGAAAGATGAAACCATACGTGAACTTATTGTTTTCATTTCGGGCAACAGCAATTCGCTGATTCGTATCAAAGGAAATATCAAGCCGTCTGATATCGACTCGTTAGTAAAGAAACACGCAAATGGATGAAGGCAGCTTCAAACAACAATTCCTTCCTCTTCATCCTAAGCTATATAGGATTGCTTTTGCGATAACAGGCAATACGGAAGATGCAGAAGATATTCTTCAGGAAGCCTATTGCAAATTATGGGATAAGCGGGAAGAATTGACAATCATACGCAGTGCAGAGGCTTTTTGTATAACTTTGGTTCGCAATATGTGTTTGGATTATTTGAGATCAGCAAAACGAAATATAGGACAAGACGAAGTAAACGATCAGATTTTTGTATCAACCAGTTCTCCGGAAAATGAATTGATAGAACAGGATCGAACAAGGGTAATTAAGAAACTGATCAATGAACTTCCGGACAACCAACGACAGGTAATCTTATTAAGCGGAATAGAAGGCTGCACGGCCGAAGAAATAGAACATATAACCGGCCTAAGTGCTATTAATATACGAGTTTTGCTTTCAAGAGCGCGAAAAACAGTCCGCGAAAAATTTAATAAAGTAATGAGTTATGAACGATAAAACGATAAAACAATACCTCGCCGCTTTCTATGATGGAACGGCTACAGAGCAGGAGGAGCAAGCATTAGCAGATTTCTTTGCTGATAAAGTAAACGTACCTTCACTTTGGAAAGAAGAACGGGAAGTTTTCCTTCTCATTCGGAAATCGGCGCAGACTCCATTACCAGAAGGTCTCAGCAAACGTTTAGAGAAGAGCTTAGATACACATATAAGCAAAGGGAAAACATTCAGAATAAAACCTATTGCATATAAAATAACCGGTATCGCTGCCGCCGTATTACTTTGTATCGGTATTGCTCTAAATCAAGCCTCTTTCAATAACGACCGGAATATGACGGCTGATACATATCAAGATCCTCACGAAGCAGCCAAAGTTGCCGGTGAAGCACTCGCCTTTTTATCATCCAATCTGAATAAAGGAATTGATCAGATGGAAGATGCACAGAAGGAAATGCAACAGGTCAGTAATATTCTAAACAATCAATTAAAATAACATTTCATCATGAAAACAAAATATATTCTTATCCTCATCTCTTGTTTTTGCTTTAGCATCTCATTCGCGCAAAACAAATTATTTGATAAGTTCGCCGAAATGGACAATGTTCAGTCCGTTTACATCTCAAAAGCAATGTTTCAGATGATGCCTAACATACAAACCGGAGGACTCAATCTGATGAACCTGAAAGGTAAAATAGAATCACTTCAGATTCTGAATACAGACAGCAAGGACAAAGCGGAACAAATGCGCAAAGAATTCTCGGGATTGATAAATAAGCAGCATGAAGAGCTTATGCGCGTTAGAGACGGCAAAACAAAAGCAACATTCTATGCTAAGCAAAAGGGGGATCTGATCAATGAACTCATTATGCTGGCCGACACAGAAAAAGGATTTTCCGTAATTCAGCTTTTGGGGAATTTCACCTTACAGGATGTACAAGATATTACGTCGGAAATCAACAAATAAAAAAACATGAGGATGTGACTTAACGCACCCTCATGTTTCTTAATGTCTATAGAGAAAGACAATTGATTATTTTACTGTTGCCAGTTTTCGTTTCGACCCGCTTCTCCTTGCTTTTCTTACACGGAGATACAAGTATGATCCATATACCAAGAAGATAGAGAAGAGATGAATATACTGTTTGGTCTGAGAACTTACTTTTATGTCTGCAAATCCCTTTGACTGAGCACGCTTTCCATTTGATTTCTGAGACACTTGTTCGCTCTTCTTATTTTCTGAAGGCTTTACAGAGTCGTTTCCTTTTCTTTCTCTTGCCTGTAGCTGTTCGCCATTTCCAACCTGATTTCCTCTTTGCGGAGACTGAGAAACGACTTGTTCAACAGCGGGCTTTTGTGGAGCATGGCCTCCTCTCGGATTCAGAATAAAACCGACTTGTATTCCTACCGCATGAATAAACAACGCTGCATACATGACATAAGCCCATCTCTGAAATTTCTTCCATTTGGGATATCCCATACGATTTCGAATAGAGTCAAAAGAAGTAACCCAAAGAGGAATAAATAAAATAATAAGCAAAATCCCCCAAACAAAACTAAAGTTAGTAATACCTGCGCCTAGTTCATTGGTAACTTTAGTCTCTGCTAAGTAAGCCGCATGGTCTCCAAAATATTTCAGAGATGCCGGCAGATTGTGGAACACGCGAATCAAGGCATGTGAGAGAACAGGAAATCCGGATATAATGGATAATTCCTTACGTATTGACATCAATCTTTTTACTCCCGGCGTTTTCATGTCAAGAGCCCCCATATACATGATAATAATCAGCAGAGGATGACCAAAAGCTGCCATATGGATATAGTCCCGTATTATCTCTCCAAGGAAAGGCACTCTTGCAAAACCTGAAATTTCGAACCCAAAGGGTTTAGCAAGATAAGGAAGCACAATTAAGATAAACGGAATTGATAATACGAAATAATATATTTTCGCATGCTTTCTTATCGATTTAGATAACAAGATACACAATAGCGTAAAAACAGCAAGCGATGTGAGAAGAGGTGCGCACGACCTCAGAAACTCCAATAATTCTATTAATAATTTAACCATGAGTCTTTCGTTTATTATGTAGTGAGTGACTTATTTTCACCAAAACAATTGCCTGAATCCATCGAGAATACCCGGAATAGCAATCGTTCCATGAGTTTCATCAGGGAAGGATTTCTTAAAAAAGCGAAGCCCTTTTGTCTGAGGTAATATCTCGGCAAATAGGCTGTCGGAATCCGTGAGATTCATCGTAGCGCGATCCGGTCGTGGCTTAGTTGCCACACCCACATAAAGACTTTTTCCTTCGAAATCTTTATCTTTGACCAATATCCCGGCTTCTTTTGACAATCGTCTCTGATCCCACCATAGACTTGGATCAAGCGCTAAATAAGTATCAAACAATTCGGTATGTTTGAAAAATGTATTCAACGTAAAAAGACCTCCGAAAGAGTGTCCGACCAACATATTTTGCCCATTTGTCCGAAAAGACCCGTCAATTACGCCACGCAATTCTTCGGTCAGAAAACGACTGAAGGTATCACTTCCTCCTCCTTTGGGAACAGCTCCTGGAGGTATTTTACCGTCTCTTCCGGCAGCAGAAGCCGTAGGCGTAAAGTCACGCGTTCTGTCCGTACTTATTATACCGACAATAATAAAGGAAGGAATATCTTTTCGTCTTCCTGAAGAAAATGCTCTATTAATACCGACCAAAGAATGAAAGAACAGATCTCCGTCGAGCAAATAAATCACAGGGAAAGTCTGCGTAACATTCGTTGCATAATTGTCGGGCAGATGCACCCAGTAGGCTCTTTCTTCCTGTAGCACCGTTGAATGCAAAGAATACTTTTTACCTATACAAATATCCTCCTGTCCCCATAATACTAATGGGGGCAGGAGGAATAGTAAACAAATATAAATCTTATTCACCAGCATAAGTGAGTTTACCTGCACCACTGATTTGTTTCGTACCAACAACAAGCCCTTTAGTGGCAACTGCTGTTTTTGGATTAATGCAATAGATTGCCGGATCACCTTCTGTGGTAGTAACAGGCATATAAGTTATACCATTTTCCGTATATGGCTCATTTGCAAATCCGGAGATAAGGCTTACATCCGGCAGTCCGGTTACATAAGTAAGTTTCTTATCTTCTCCTTTATAAATAGCCAGTTGATTAGCCGTAAAACCTGTCTCTGTCAGAGGTCTGTCGTACATCAACAGAAGAAAATAATCTTCGGTAAGATGCCATGAACGTACAAAAGAGTTACCAGCAGACTGTTCCTCTATATTGCAATAATAGCTTGCATCAAAGTCTTCTGCTCCCGCTTTAATACGTACAACACCAGCCGGCAAAGTTGTCTTTTGTACATCCGCTGTCATCGTTTTCGCATAGCTCGGAGAGAAAACATACACATCGCCATTATCCGCTGCCCAGATCATTTGATAGTATTGAGAACGATTACGTCCGCAAGCGTAGCTAATCTTATCCGTTTTGATTAATTTAGGATTGCTCAACGTCTGGTCGTTATAAATAGCCACCCATGCTTCGTTAGGATACTGCGTCCATTGTAATTCTCCTTTTTTCCATGCACTACTTGCACTTCCTCCGGCTTCTGTTTTAACAAGCTCGGGATATTTTACATATTTACCCCCTTCAGCTTTTACACCATACTGGCTCAAACCCATAGGAATTGGAGCAGAGAATACTTTATCACCAACCTGTTCGATACCGGCTAAAGTAACATACTCTCCATTATCCAGATAATTTTCAGACCACATTACTTCCTTGTTATCTGTAAACGTTTCTTTTTTCACGTCAAGATAAGACAAAAGAAAGCCTTTCGGTAAGAATCCATTTTCGTCAGCATATTCTGTTGCCAGATCGCCGGTAGAAGAAGTTATGATATAGTCTTTATAGATACCATAAGTCGTAAATCTTTTAATCTCATACGTATAGTCACGTTCTTCTACTTTTCCTTCTGCATTCAGGATATAAGAAGAACTTACACCTGCATTTCCCTGATTGTAAACTAAACGATATAGATATTCATTTCCGTAAAAAACCCAGAATGATCCACTTTCTGTTACAAGTCCATTATTAAGCGCCGTAATTGACCCTGTTCCTAATGTATCTGTTGTCAACAAGTAACCTGCTTCATCCGTAGCAACAACAACATAATTTGAGATCACATTTTCTTCCGGATCAGGAGTAGGAGTCGGAATCGGATCATCACTATCACTACACGATGTGAATAAGAAACCAGCCATCATCATTGTGGCAAGTCCTTTTATTAAAAAACTTTTCATGTTATTCATTTTTATATATTTAGTTATGGATAATAAACAAGAATTCTGATCTGCATTTAGTTGCCGAAATAGACTCTCACCTTTCCGTAAAAGGCTCTTCCGGCTTTTTGCAAACTAAAATTATCATACAATTTTTCGTCAGTCAGATTCCTACATTCAAACGAGAAGTTGTAACGCCCGTTTTTAATAGCATAGGAGACTGTCAGATTATGAGAGAATTGGGAAGGAACCACGAAACTTGATTCACTGCCTAAAACTTCCGAGTACAAAGGGAAGCTGTGCATATATAAATTGTCATAAGTAACAGTCAACAGATTCCCCTTTTTAAGCAGATTGCGCTTGTAGAAAGTAATATCTGAATTCGCAAACCGATACGGCAAATTAGGCATACGTGCCCCGTATGTCAGACTTTGCTGATTACTTCCTCCGGTCACTGTCTTTACATTGTCACGAACGTCCATTTGCGTATAGTTTCCACCCATGCTAACCCAGTTGCCAAAACCATAACGGGCAGAAAGGGTATATCCTTTTGTTTCCACCCGACCGTGGTTCTCATAAGCTGCACCGGATTTACCGCCGCTCAGATCAACAAGTTTTCGTTGTATAAAATCTTTTGTATTCCGATAAATCACACCCCCTTCTACATAGACCGAATGATCCCCGAACAGTTCACTGTAACTTACGTTCAGGTTTACATTATCACTATTTTCCGGTTTGATGGCCAAATCTCCGGTTTCCAGATCTTCGTCACCAAACATCTCTTCATTGGTTGGTAAACGATATGCTTTTTCATAAGAAAGTTTTGTCTGCAGACTTTTCAAAATAAAATAAGTACCCGCAACACCATACCCCATTGCATTAACCGAATTGGTCGTGCGCGTATATTCATCTTGCGCTGATGTCGTAGCAATAGGCCCGGCTATGAACTGATCATAATATTTACCAAAAGCAGAAACATTCCAATTTTCGGATGGCATATACCGATAAGACAAGCCTGTAATATTTTTGCGGGTTTCTTTTGAAATGGCATCTTTTCCCGAATACTCATTCAACATGGAACGATTAGAGCGGGTAAAGTTGTTCAAAACATGATTCAATGTAAATACATGAGCTTTTCCCAGACGATAATTGGCTGTAAGTGTACCATTCCAGTTGTCATTATCTGATCGGGTATGCTGATAAGACTGTTCTCCCGGAGATCTGAGCAAACGCATTTCACCACGCCAGTTATATTCATAAGTGGATGTATCAACATTGTGTGTCTGATTCTTATTGTAATTCCCTGTTAACGTAAGATCAAGTCCCTTTGTAAATAAGTTCTGTTTGCGATACTCTAAAGACGGCATCAAAGAATGCCCTTTACGGTATTTCCCTCCAAAAACAATTTCCTGACGTACTCCCGTTTGTATATCCTTATACATATTAGAATAGGTAAAACCAAAAATTAATCGATCTGCCCATTTTTTATTAACAAGACCAACTTTAGCAATCACAGCTTCGTTATGATACATATCATGGAAACGTTCTACATGTTCAATCTTTTTCTTATTAATAGCACCCGTTTCAAAATCCTTTACTGGTGTATCTATCGAGTAATTATTATCCGAGTAGTTCTGAAAAGCGTTAATCTCGTAAGTAAACCCATTTTCAAATGTCTGTCCAAAGTTAACGTACGATTTATGTGTATTAAATGATCCATAGGAATACGAAGCATCAAGAAACCACTTATTCAGGTTTTTCTTCGTGATAATATTAATAACACCACCAATTGCATCCGTTCCAAAACCAACAGGAACAACACCTTTGTAAACTTCAATACGTTCCGCAAAGCCGGCCGGTATATTATTTAATCCAAACGAACTTCCCACCCCTTCCTGTGGTACACCATCTATAAATATCTTAATATGCTTTCCACTAAAGCCGTCCATCATAAGTTGCATATCCGATCCTACCCCACCCGATTCACGAAGTTTAACACCCGGAGCCTGAGCCAATGTTTCACTAAGGTTTTGTGTAGAATTTTGTAAAGCCTTTGTGTCTATCGCAATTACATTATAAGCAGATCGTTTCAAGCGGCTCACTCCGTTTGAAACCACGACTACCTCATCAAGTTCCGTAGCCTGTTCCGTAATTGTCAGATTTACTTTCATTTCTTTCTCGTCAGAAAGCCTGACCGATTTCTCAACCGTTTTATACCCTATAGCAGAGACCACCAATACATAATTACCAATAGGAGCCTGTATCGAATAAGAGCCATCC
Source organism: Massilibacteroides sp. (assembly GCF_028705895.1). Taxonomy (GTDB): domain Bacteria; phylum Bacteroidota; class Bacteroidia; order Bacteroidales; family Tannerellaceae; genus Massilibacteroides. The sequence goes on from NZ_JAQWCQ010000010.1 coordinate 21,316, forward strand.
AGTGTCGTCACATCACCATAACTGGTGTTTTTCAAACTCACGGTTACAAACTCTGCTGCCTCATTTGTATTTGTCTTTATCTTCCCTGAAATTTTGGCCTGTTGAGAAAATATTGGAAAAGAAAAAAATAAAAATAAAATAATTATAGCGTTTAACCTTATATAAATCTGCATTCTAAACTCTCTTTAAATACCTAAAACTCCATCCTAAATCTGATGCAAAGTTCTACAAGCCGACAACACCAAACAATCCCCATAATTGGGTAAATAAAGAGTGAGAATACTAAAAAGTGGTTATTGGATACCTAAAAAAGAGGAGGAGAACCTTTTGAGCCCCCTCTTTTTCTTATTAGTCTTCGATATCTTTCAGTTCGTTCAGGTTTTGCTGGATTGTCCGAATATTTTTATAATACAGCCGCTTATATGACCAGATCGTTAACAATATAACAACAATAAATACCGCACCCATAAATATCCACTGCCAAAGACCAGCGTGCAGCATATAAATTATACTTATTGGGATTACACCTACTATCCCAAACACCGTATAATACATCCTCTCTTTATGTATCCACACAGCATAAGTACTGATACGTTTGATGTTGTCTTTTATTATACCCAATTCGTCAATCTTCAGTAATAATGTTACTTTTACAGAACACCAGATTGCGGTTAACAAAGAAAATATACCCCAATACAACATTGTGTAGAAAAACAATAAGTCGGGCGTCTGTGTCATAATCCAACCAATAAATGGCAATATCAGAAAACAAACAACTACACTTAGTATTTCATAGCCCAACAATACATTTAACGACTTCTTCACTTTAGTCTGATACATTTCGCGAATCAGCAATGCACTTATTTTCTCTTTCTGATCTAATTTTTCACCAAGTGCCAGCCAGGCATTTTTCATTTCTTCCAGTTCCATACTACTCTTTAATTAACTTCCGACATTTTTTTGAGTTTCTCTTTGATACGCACCAACCTAACACCTACATTAGAAGAAGTAAGTCCGGTGATATCCGCAATTTCCTGATAAGAATGTTCGTCAAGATAAAGCAGGACGATTGCTTTTTCAAGGGCGGAGAGACGGCGGATGAGGCGATACATTTCGCGAATAGTATCATCCTGATCAGTCTCCATCAAATGCGCGGAAAGAGCCGAGAGTGATACATGCTGAGGCCTCTTCATGTATTTCCGCAAGCCCGTGATACAGGTATTCAGGGACACCTTATAAATCCAGGTAGAAACGGCACATTCACGCCTGAATCCGGCAAATGCTCTCCAAAGATTACAAACTACATCCTGATAAAGATCAGCTATAGGATTCTCGTCCGTCACATACACCGAACAAACTTTGTATATGATTTTCTCGTTATCCTGAATAAGCTTCACAAACTCATCATCCAAACTCACTTTGTCCATACCATTCAATTGCTTTTTCTCTATTAGTCGCAAAGAAATCAGAAAAATTACATAGATATATAAAAGCTTATATTTTTTATAGTAGCTTCAAAAATTTTAAGGCGCCTCAACATACGTTTCCAGGCGCCTCAGCAAACAAGTTGAAGCGCCTCAACTTTCATTACCAGGCTCTTTAAAATTTTTCAGATTCTTTTATTGTCCAAATCGGGAGGTGTCCACTTCTTTTCGCTCACGGGATTTATATCCTCCGAATTTATACGTAAAAGAAAGTGTAATAGCTCTTGAGTCCGGCAGCATATTCATATCCAGGTTCTGAGTTGCATAATGTACTCTCATATTAGGAGACCAGGCGTCAAACAAATCGATTCCTTTCAGTCTTAATTCTCCTTTTTCTTTGGCAAATGTCCACTTTAGTCCGGCATCAAGCATCCACATCTTAGTCAGCTCGGCGGGTCCCTGAATATTGGGGGTAAGATAAGCTCCGGATATTTCAAGTGCAATGTTGGGTTGGGAAGACAGTTTTATGGTATTGTCTAAACGGGTGTAGAACACCCATTTTTTATTTAAGAAAGAAATATCATGAAAGTGCTCGCTCTTTGACCTGTCATAAAACCCATTCAAAGTCAGACGCGAGTCCAGTTTCTCTCCTACGCTGAAGGGAATGATAATATTTACGCCGGCAGTCAGGCTATAATCCCAATTCAATGTCTGATAAATAAGTGCAAGCCTATCTGAAGACTGATAAGGCAACTGCGCAAAATAATCATCGGAATAATTGGTATATGCCGTAACAATATATTTTCCTTTGAAGATATAGTTTAACTGCGCTTCATAGTCTTTTGACGGTCTCAAATCCCGGTTTCCGTGTATCTCTGCATAATTATTCAGATAACTGATCGCTCCATGCATTTCCCAATAATTGGGATAAGCTCTGTCTGATGAAACGGACAACTGAAGGAGATGCGAAGGAGAAAAGACATAAGACATTTCAAGTCTGGGAAACAATACCCATTCTTTAAAACTACCATATCTATAATGCTCTCCTGTAAGAGAAGCGGAAACAGAAAACTGCTCTGTAAAAGATTTATCAAATCCCGCATAAAAATCATACGTATATTCTTCCAACGTATTATTGGCATCCAACGAAGACAGATCCTCTCCGTTACGCGGTTGGTAGTACTGCCTACTATGATCAGATGCGTAGGAAAATTTTCCTCCGTAATTCAATGCCCATGTACCAAGTGTGTGTGTTTGATCTGCGTAAACGGTGAGGCGATCTATCTGTTGATTTGTATAAGACAAGAAATTCTTTGTTTGTTGATCTGTAAAGTCTTGTACGGACTTGTCCTTATAAAATGTATAATCTAACCCTGTACTTAAACCCATTCCCGATTTATAATTTATTGCCAGATTATGCATTTGTTCAGGGTCAATATAACTTCTCGAGGTCTCTGTTTGCGGTAAACTCCCTTTAGACTCTTCAAAACGATCATAAGTTGGAGAAATACGTCCTGTATAAGCAAAACTCAATTTATCCTTATCTGTCAACTCATAATCAAGACCAATACGCATGTTATGGGAGAATCGCGTACTTTTCCCTTTATTAAACTGATCAATTACATGCTCTGTTCCATTTAGTAAATGTTTCGAGTACAGATCCAATCCTGTCCTCATTTTGCTCTTGTTCAAGGTATAGAGAAAATCTGCAGAAAACTTCCGGGAAGAATATAAGACTGTTCCTCCGGCCGAATAGCCTCCATAATATTTTTGTGTATAGGATGAATTGACCTGCCCTTGTAAATCAGGTATAATCGAATTTCCTTTTTTCAATACCAGATTAATCACCGCACCACGTATATGATATTGCGGAGGGGCACTATACATCACTTCCGCGCTTTGTAATCGGGATTGGGGAGTTGCTTTCAACAGCGCATATAGTTGATCAGAAGTCATGGTAGTCGGTTTCCCGTTTAATATCACAGTAAGACTCTTTGCACCAGCTAATAACAAAGAACCATTCTGTTCACGTACGCCGGGCAATTGTAAAATAGATTCATAAGCATTGCTCACGATCTTATCCTCAAGCAAACGAGGCATATCATACGTTAGTTTTCCTTCTCTTAATCTCACAATCGGACGTTCGCCCTTAATCAGTATATCCGGTAGATTCAACATGGAGATAATGGTATCATTCTCCCAAGCCACGCTTTGTGAAATTTCTTCCTGCGCATAGCCGTGAGCCAAGAAGAATAAAAAAAGAGTCGTAAAATAAATTCGCTTCATAATCGTAACATTTATTTGTCATGCAAAACTCCCGAAAAAACAATTTACTTTGTGTTATTGCTTGCTTATGAAGTGTTATTTAGTCTTATCGGTTTTTATAAAATCAAAATATAATAACTTTGCATACTCTTAACTATGAAAAGTAAAAAACAGATGGAATTACAAATCATCCAAAACAAAATCTATGAAATCAGAGGACAACGAGTTATATTGGACTTTGATTTGGCCAATATGTATCAGGTAGAGACTCGCGTATTAAATCAAGCTGTAAAACGGAATATTGAACGTTTCCCTGAAGATTTTATGTTTCAGTTGACACCAAAAGAATGGGAAAGCATGTCATCACAAATTGTGATGACATCAATAAATAAACGTCCTAAGGTTGCAATTCCATTTGCTTTTACAGAACATGGCGTAGTAATGCTTGCCAGCCTATTACGAAGCAATATTGCGGTTCAAACCAGTATTCTAATAACCCGGGCATTTGTTGCAATGCGCCAATTAGTACTAAATTCTCCTTCTTATAAAGTTGAAGAACTACAACATGAAATCCGAGAACTTAAACAATATATTGAAGACGTTTTTACCGACTATAATGATATCAACGAAAATACACAGATACAATTAGATCTTATAAATGAGACATTAGCTGAATTACAAGTCAAAAACAAGGAACTGAAAATTTTACGAAAACCTGTCGGTTATATTACTCCCTCTATAGAAAATGAATAGTTAATCTGCCCTTACTCAGAAGTGTTATTTAGTCTTATCGTTTCTCAGAATTATGGAGGATAGCCTGTATATTTGCCATTGTCATGAAAAAGTCATTTCGATATATTGTTACAAGTGTTCTGCTCGCTCTGTTACTCATTTTTGGTTGGCAACTATATTGGTTATATGGTCTGTATAATTCTATGCACGATGAGTTAAAAAGAGAACTTACAACTTGTATGGAATCGGCTGAGTTACTGGAGTTATTCTATCGTATGGAGATGCTTGAGAAAGAACATCATAAGAAGGACTACGAGCAAACGATCAGCATCACCGGCACATCTGACGATAGAGGCAATATTACATTTGAAAAGGAAGACAGATTCGTTGATCGAAGTAAAGAGGATAATGACACAACAATTACCAAAAGCACTCTTAATAGTATAGAAGAGGATTTCTTTTCTGAACATTTTGTACGCAATATCAACACCTCTATGCATAATGCTATAGATAAGGAAATACCTATAAATATACATCGGTTAGATAGCCTATTCGCGAATAAACTAAAACAAAAAAATATCCGGACGAAACATTATTACTCAGAGATATTCGATACTAATCAAGGAAAAGTGATAAGTACTTCTCGTCCTGAAGAGACATATAAAAAAGAGTCCGACTACCCTACCCTGATTTATTTTTATGATAATGACGAAGCATATTGTTTCCGTATTTATATGGAACCGTTAACTCGAACCATATTAATTCGAATGGGAGGAATATTAGCAACCACTTTATTCATTATCATCATTTTAGGATTTGCTTTCTGGTATCTGATCCGCACTGTGCTGAATCAGAAAACGCTCGAAGAGATGAAAGATGATTTTACCAACAACATGACGCATGAGTTAAAGACACCAATTGCTGTTGCTTATTCAGCAACAGATGCGCTGCTGAATTTTAACATGACAAAAAACGAAGAAAAACGACGGAAATATCTCCTAATTTGTAAAGAACAACTCACCCGGCTCAGTAATCTGGTAGAACAAATATTATCCATGAGCATGGAACAGAGAAAATCATTCAGTCTGTATCGGGAAGAAATACAGATACAGACCTTAATTCAGGAATTGATAGAACAACACAAACTGAAAACAGACAAAACTGTCTATTTTTCATGTACTTGTTATCCAAATGATTTAATCGTTTATGCGGACCGTACTCACTTGAGCAATATGTTGAGTAATCTGATTGACAATGCAATAAAATACTCCGGAGATAAGCCAATAGTAACGATTCAGGTAAAAGAAGAAAATGGTTGTTACTGTTTCAGTATAGAAGATAACGGTCTGGGGATTCCGGCAGACAAGCAATCGCACATCTTTGATAAGTTCTATCGCATTCCACATGGAAATGTACACAATATTAAAGGCTATGGATTAGGTCTTTTTTATGTAAAAACTATGGCGGAAAAGCATGGTGGAGCTATTTATATAAAAAGTACTCCCGGTAAAGGAAGCCTATTTACAATCCGGATTCCAGCTAATCATTAATCTCATGAAAAAGCAAAAGACAAATCTACTTCTGGTTGAAGACGAAGAAACGCTTGCCATGATTATTAAAGAGACACTTGAAGAAGAAGACTCCTTTTCTATTCGTGTTGCCAAAGACGGGGAAGAAGGGTTACGTTATTTCTTCGAACAAAAACCGGATATTCTCGTAACCGATGTGATGATGCCGCGCATGGATGGATTTGAATTAGTCAAACGTATCCGACAAACAGACCTCGTCACTCCTGTTTTGTTCCTGACTGCCCGTTCTGCCATAAAAGACGTAGTGGAAGGATTTGAATTGGGAGCAAATGATTACTTACGGAAACCTTTTGGTATGCAAGAATTAATTGTACGTATAAAAGCCCTTGTCAACAAACCTCAACTTAATGTACAAACGGAAAAGGAATTCAGAATAGGAACATATAGCTTTAATGCCAAATCTCAGAAACTTTACTTAAACGGAAAGGCCGAAGAATTATCTCATCGGGAATCAGAAATCTTAAAACGTCTATGTCAAAATATCAACCAAGTGGTTAATACACAAGACATACTGCTTGATCTTTGGGGGGATGATAGCTTTTTCAATTCTCGCAGCTTACATGTTTTTATAACCAAACTACGCCATAAATTAGCCAAAGACGATAGCATACGGATTGTTAATGTCCGAGGAATAGGCTATAAGCTAATTCAATAACGACTACATTTGCAGAGGAAAACCGAACAGAATGCTTAAATTAGAGATACCTAACGACGAAAAAAGAGTGCTGTTACATGCCTGCTGTGCTCCTTGTTCATCGGCTATCATTGAATGCTTATTGCAAAATGATATCCGCCCGACGGTATTTTATTATAACCCCAATATCTTTCCCAAAGAAGAATACGAAATCAGAAAATCAGAAAGCCAACGTTATGTAAAAGCACTGGGGCTCGACTTTATTGATGCAGACTATAACCATACAGATTGGCGGGAACAGATAAAGGGATTAGAAAAAGAACCTGAGCGTGGTCGCCGTTGTGTAAAATGCTTCATCGTTCGTATGCTTGAAACGGCACGTTATGCTTCGGAAAACGGTTTTTCTTTGTTTACCACTACCCTCGCCTCTTCACGTTGGAAAAATCTGAATGATATATTTGCTGCCGGTAATTTTGCTGCCGAACAATTCTCCGGCATACAATTCTGGGAACAAAACTGGCGCAAAGGCGGGCTAAGCGAACGCCGTTTGGAGATTATCGCGCAATATGACTTCTACAACCAACAATACTGCGGTTGCGAGTTTAGTTTCCGGAAAAAGGAATGAAACTTTTCTTATCTTCGTCTTTATAATTGTATAATAGCTTGTGTTATGGAAAAGATAAGAACAGGAATTGCGTCGTATGGCATGTCAGGGTCCGTTTTTCATGCGCCATTTATCAGTAACCATCCCGGATTTGAACTTTACGCTATTGTTCAACGAAGCTCGGAGAGTGCTTTGTTGAGATATCCCGAGGTAAAAATTATGCATTCGTACGAAGAACTTTTATCCGATCAAAGCATCCAGTTAGTGGTTGTAAATACGCCGGATGTGACCCATTATGATTTTGTTAAACAGGCATTGTTAGCAAATAAGCATGTTATTGTAGAAAAGCCTTTTGTTTTTACCGTCCGCGAAGGAGAAGAATTGATTGCACTCGCAAAGGAGAAGAATAAAATGCTCTCTGTCTATCAAAACAGACGATGGGATGGCGATTTCTTAACCGTAAAACAAGTCGTTCAATCAGGCGTATTAGGACGCGTCGTTGAATTCCAATCCGCCTATCAACGTTATCGTAATTTTATACAACAGGGAACATGGAAAGAGAAAGCAGATCACCGTGTTGGGCTAACCTATAATCTGGGCTCACATATGATTGATCAAGCCGTTAACTTATTTGGAATACCCAAAGCTGTTTATGCCGATATAGATAAATTACGCGAAGGAACACAGGTCGATGATTATTATCACATCCAGCTACTTTATCCTCATGTTAAGGTTACATTAAGAGCCGGCTACCTAATGCGTGAAGAAACTCCACGTTATTATATACACGGAACAAAAGGTTCTTTTATCAAATACGGCTTAGATCCTCAGGAAGAAGAACTGAAAGCAGGCCTCTCTCCTACTCTTTCTGATTGGGGAAAAGATGAAGAGGCAACATATGGAATACTCAATACGGATCTGGACGGATTGCATTTCCGGGGGAAAATAGAAACAATTCCCGGAAATTATATGGGATTCTATGAAGACATATACCAATCTCTCAAATCAGACACACCACCACAGACCGACGCCTCTGTCGTATTACCCGTTATTCGTATTATTGAAGCGGCTTTTGAGAGTAATGAAAAGAAGAAAACTATCAATCTGTAAATCCGTCTATCTCATTTTCACTATTTTATCTTATTTAATTTATGTTAACAACCATACTTTATACACATAAAATTCTATTTTTCTGTACTTTTGCAACGATAATATTATTTATTTATAATAATATACAAACATTTTTAGCAGATAGTTTTAACACATTAGACATAAAATTAGCTTTTTAACATTTATCAAAGCTACCCGTTGCAAGAGTTTTGTGATTTATATTAGAACATTGATTACAGTTGAAGTTAGACATTTGAATATAGATTTTGGTAAAGACATTCTCTCTTATGAAAAGAAGTATATTAATTCTTGATGATAAAAAAACGATAGCTAATGTTATTAGTATTTATTTATCTAATGAATATGATATTACTTATTTTAGTAATCCAATCTTAGGCATTGAATGGTTACAGGAAGGAAATATTCCAGACCTAATAATTACAGACATCTATATGCCAGAAATGTCTGGAGATGAATTTCTTTCATTTTTAAAGAAAAATGAACTTTTTAAATCAATCCCTGTTATAATCTTATCGGGTGAAGAGAGTAGTGATATACGTATCCGTTTACTGGAAGAAGGAGCTGAAGACTTTATCTTAAAACCATTTAATCCATTAGAATTAAAAGTTAGAATTAGAAAAGTTATAAATTGAAAGTTAAAACCATTTATATTGGAAAACAGCAAGTCTATATACAACACTTCGAACAACTTTTCCATACGGAATCAGAAGGGAGACTTGATCTTGCTGAAAATCATGTAGCAGCACTCAATCTTATCAATGACTACTACCCAAAAGTTCCTGTAATTATTTTTTACGAACAAGACACTGTTAAAATAGACTGTGAGCGAATACAATTTCTTCATAAAAAATTTACTCATCTCTATATCATTCTAATCACAAAAGGATTAAACAGCGAAGAAAAACTAAGCTATATTAAAAGTGGTGTTAATGACACTGCAGCCCCTGATGTTAAACTACAAATTATCAGAGATTTTTTAGATTGGATAAATGAACATAACTCTTTATTGAATCATCCTCATGTAGAGAAAGAAGACTTGGTTCCTTTTGTTATACCTAAACTGAAACGACTTTTTGATATAACCGTCTCTTTACTAACTCTGATATTTCTCTCTCCTCTATTCTTGATAATAAGTTTAGCAATAAGAATAGAAAGTAAAGGACCTATCATCTATAAGTCCAAACGTGTTGGTAGTAATTATAAGATTTTTGATTTTTGGAAGTTTCGTTCAATGTATGTTGATGCAGATAAACGACTGAAAGAATATGAAGCTTTAAACCAATACAAAACAATGCCTATAGAAAATCCTATATCTACCTCTAATGAAAAGACATATCATAATCAGACATTTTTAGTTTCCGATGATGAAATTATTCCCGAAGAAGAATACATCAAGCACAAACGAATAGAAACAGAGAATGCATTCAAAAAGCTTGAAGATGACCCGAGAATAACTAAGGTAGGACATTTTATTAGAAAATATAGTATTGACGAATTACCTCAATTGATTAATATTTTAAAAGGAGACATGTCAATAGTTGGAAATAGACCATTACCTTTGTACGAAGCAGAGGCTTTAACTGGGGATGAATCCATAGAACGCTTTCTTGCTCCAGCGGGACTGACGGGTCTTTGGCAAGTAGAGAAGAGAGGGGATTCCGGTAGTCTCTCTGCAAAAGAGCGAAAAGATTTGGATATTTATTATGCCAGAAACTATTCTCCTCTAATGGACTTTAGAATAATTCTAAAAACATTTAAAGCTTTTATACAGAAAGAGGATGTTTAATTTAACACTTAAAGAATGAAACATATATTAATCGTCTTGTTACTAATCGCTTTCAGCTTTATAAGTAATGCGCAAGAAAGCTTTACGGCAATGACTCCCGAAGAGCTCACCAATATGCAACTTCCTCCTTTAGATGTTTTATTTGAAAATGCCAATAACAGCGCTGCAGTAGATTTCTATCGCGTAAGAATGGAAGAAGAAGCAAGTCTGTTAAAAACAGAGAAAAGAAGTTGGTTAAAGTATTTTCGTGCTCAGAGTACTTTTCAGTACGGACTTATGGGAATCAACAGTAGTTTTTCTGATAATGACACCCCGCTTTTCTACCAATATTCGGGAGCACGTCAGGCCTGGTACAATGTGGGAGTTAGCGTTGCCATACCGTTTGATGATTTTTTTGATCGTAAAAACCGTATAAAACGTCAACAATTAAAAACAAAAGCCACAGAAGTGGAAATCGAAAAATGGCATGACGAACAGAAACTCCGTATTATTGAGATGTACACTAAAGCGCAAAAAGAATTAGCTGTACTTAAGATTAAAGCAGAATCCGTTACAATGGCAAATGCACAATACCAAGCGGCAGAACAGGATTTCTTGAATGGTAAAATTGAAATCGATGAATTAAATCAGAGAAAGTCCATTGAATCAGATGCTTTGGAAACCTATGAGAACACAAAAGCAGAATTAAACAAAGCGCTTTTACAATTAGAGATTCTTTCCAAAACGAAAATAATCAAATAAAACAATGGACTTCATACAATATATTTTTCGTTTTCTGTTTCGCATCCGTTGGTGGTTGATTATCGCGCCAATAGTAATTACATTATTGGTTATCGTTAGTACCAGGAATATGCTACGTACTTATCATGTGGACATGACGATTTACACTGGAGTAGTCTCCGGTTTTGCGATGGAAACAGGAGAGACAATGCAAAATAGTACCGTTGTAAACAACACAATAGACAATATCATTAATATCATCAAATCCAAGGAGACATTAAACGAAGTTTCGCTGCATCTTTACGCCAGACATATGATTTATGGAGACCCGGAAAAAGATAATGCTTATATAAATGCTGAAAATTATAAAAGTGTATTACGTATTACGCCCAAAGAGGTATTAGCACTGATTGATAAATCCTCTGAAGAAAAAACCGTACAAAACCTTAGGAGTTACGAGAAGCAATCACCAACGAACTTTGTATATGGGCTTTTTAATTGGAATCATCCTTATTATTGCTTTGGTTCATTAAGCAATATAAAGGTTCAGCGACTAGGAAGCAGCGATATGTTACAAATAGATTATTCAGCGAATGATCCGGGTGTGGCTTATCAAACATTGCTTCTACTCAATGATATCTATATTCAACAATACCAGAATCTTCAATTTGGTTCGACTAATAATGCTATAAAATATTTTGAACGGGAATTAGATCGGGTTGGTAAAGAATTAAAAAGCGGAGAAGACTCATTAACATTGTATAATGTAGAAAATCGTATCATTAATTATGACGAGCAAACAAAAGAAGTTGCTGCTTTGGACAAGGAAATAGAATTAAGATATCAGGATGTGTTACAAAAATATCGCAGTGCGGAAGCATCAATTAAGCATATTGAAACGCAATTGGGAGAAAATGCGTCCTTTCTGAAAAGCAATTCTTTACTTTTGTCTAAATTATCTGAAATATCTAATCTGAATAAGATTGTATCAGAGTTGGAGACTTTTAATCAGGAAAATAGTAGCTCAACAACTCGAAACCAACAACTCGAACAATATAAAGAACAATTAAGTAACGCTGAAAAAGAATTTACTTCCATCTCGACAGATGCAGGTAATAAAAAATTTACTAAATCTGGCTATCCAACCTCCAATTTCGTATCTCAATGGATAGAGGAGCTTCTTATATTTGAAAAGAGTAAAGCGGAGAAAAATGTGATCGAACAATACAAACAAGATATAAACCAAAAATATTCGCACTTCTCTCCTATTGGCTCTACAATTAAACGTCAGGAAAGAAATATTGACTTCATCGAACGGTCTTATCTATCCATTTTAAGCAGCTTAAACGCGGCACGTTTACGTTTAAAAAGTCTGGAAATGAATTCGGCTTCACTAAAGTTAATCAATCCGCCTACTTTCCCTTTAAACACAGAGCCATCCAAACGAAAAGCGTATGTTTTAGCAGCTTTTATTGGTAGCTTCACCTTTATTCTGGGTTTCTTTTTGATAATGGATCTTTTGGACTTTACCTTAAGAGACCGGGTCCGCACCGAGAGAATTACCGGAGGACGGGTTTTGGGAGCATTTCCTTTAGTCGGTAAAGGAAAATATGATAAAGCGCGTGAAGAAAAGTCCACACAATTTATGAGTAATGCATTATCCCAATATATTCAACCCTATACTCCAACTATAATAAATCTGATTAGTATCGGACAGAAAACAGGGAAAACTTACTTAGGCAGACAGGTAGTCGATTATTGGGAAGAACATGGATTAAATGTACAAATGTTGGAGTGGGACAGTGACTATTCCGCATTTAGCAAAGAATTTTTCCTTGCCCGCAGATTATTTGATTTTACCCCAAATGTAAAAGCAAATATTTATGTCGTTGAATATGCCGCTTTATCATTAAACAGTATTCCTCCTTTACTTTTACAGGAAGCTACGGTCAATCTATTGGTCATCAACGCAGATTCTATATGGAAAGAGAGTGATAAACTTCTGTTTCAGAAACTACAGGAGCAAAAAAATAAGACGTCTTTGTTTATCTACTTAAACAAAGCATCAAAAGAGGTAGTAGAATCATTCACCGGAACGCTTCCTCCTTTTGTTAAATCCAGAACATGGGCCTATTTGCTATATCGAATCGGGCTATATTCACCACAGTAACAGAATGGATTTTAGTGGTAAAATATCATTTTCTTCCCCACGACTTTGTCTCTATGGAGGCTTATTAACAGGCCTTATTGTCTTTGTCGTTCTTTTTTTTAAAACAGGAATAGGGATAGCTCTTATATGGTCTGTCTCTCCATTTGTTTTCTTCATCCTCTTACAAGCGTTAAAAAAACCTGAGTGGGCTTTGTATGGGGTATTTGTCACCAACTACTTTATTATGGGATTAACCCGTTACGTTCCGGACATTCCGGGAGGTATCACAATGGATATTCTTTTATTCCTGACCTTCGCTTTGATTCTTTTTCGTGGTTTGAAATACCCCATTAAATGGAATAATATAAGACAGCCTTTTAGCGCTTTCACTTTGACTTGGTTAGTCTATTGTTGCCTACTATTATTTCATCCGGACACCTCTCTGTCAAATTGGTTGGCTGGGGTAAGAAGTTTATCGCTTTATCTTTTTGTTTTTCCGCTCTTAGTGTTCTTATTGTTCGATCAATATAAACATCTAAAAATCTTTCTTTATATCTGGTCTGTCCTGACTCTTTTTGCTATACTAAAAGCGTTGATGCAAAAATATTATGGATTTGATTCGGTTGAGAATTATTGGCTATATGTTTTAGGCGGTTCAAGAACTCATGTAATATATACCGGAATCCGATATTTCTCGTTCTTCACAGACGCGGCTTCTTTCGGTAGCAGTATGGGCTTATCTATGGTTATTTTCTCCATCTGTTCATTCTATATGAAAAATAAATATCTGAAGATCTATTTCCTTCTGATTGCTCTTGGGGCGGGTTACGGCTTAATGATTTCCGGGACGCGGGCTGCTGTAGTTATTCCTTTTATCGGTTTCTTTATCTATTTCATCCTCTCTAAACAGTGGAAAATATTAGTCCCCGGATTATTCTTATTACTCTTCGTTTTCGTTTTCTTCAAATATACTTACATCGGAAATGGGAATATCAATATTTATCGGATGCGAAGTGCTTTTAATGCCAGTCAGGACGCATCTTTTAATGTTCGTTTAGAGAATCAGAAAAAGATGTGGGTATTCATGCAGGAGAAGCCATTCGGAATTGGTGTTGGAAAAGCCAAACGAGCTGAACCTGGCGACTATATGTATCAGTTACCTACCGATACCTCTTTAGTATATGTCTGGGTTGAGACCGGAATAGTTGGTCTTTTTCTGTTTTTATTTCTTTTTCTTTTCGTTTTGGTTAAGGGAACACGCGATGTTCTTTTTAAAATAAAAAACAAACAATTACAAGGACTTATAAGCGCATGTATTGCCGGAATTGCCGGTATGCTGGCTTGTTCATACGGAAACGAAATGTTTCAACAATTTCCAAATGGGCCAATTGTTTATACGCTTATGGCTTTCGTTATGTTAGGAACAAAATTCGATAAAGAACTTGAAAAGAATGAAACCTCAGCCTAACATATCAATTATAACTGTCAATTACAACGGATGTGAAGATACGAAGGAGCTTATTTATTCTATACAAGAACATCTGATTACAGTTTCCTATGAACTGATTGTTATAGACAATGGCTCAAGAGAAAACGAAGCCGCCCTATTGCTAGAGCTGTTTCCAACAATACAAACCATACGAAGTGATCTGAACTTAGGTTTTGCAGGAGGAAATAATTTGGGAATCAAACAGGCAACGGGTCAATATTTACTCTTCTTAAACAATGATGTAATACTCAAAGACGCTTCTCTCATATTCCTGTTTGAAACACTTGATAAGAACCCTCACTTAGCTGGTGTATCACCTAAAATCTTATTTGCAGACAGCCCTCAAAGCATTCAGTTTGCCGGTTATACATCATTGTCACACATAACACTTCGAAATTGTATTATTGGATATAAACAGGATGATAACGGACAATGGGATTCACCACACGAAACACCATATTTGCACGGTGCCGCAATGTGTATTCGAAAAGAAGTGATAGAAACCGTTGGCTTAATGCCAGAGGTCTATTTCCTGTATTATGAAGAATTAGATTGGTGTACGCAGATGACTTCTAAAGGATATGAATTAGGCTACGTGCCGCAAGCAGAAGTCTTTCACAAGGAAAGTCGCAGTACAGGGCAGGAGAGTCCGTTAAAGGTCTATTATATGACACGCAACCGGCTTCTTTACGCAAAGCGAAACAGAAAAGGAGGCGAATATATCCTGTCTGCTCTTTATTTGCTTATATTCGCCTATCCAAAAAGTTTTTTCTACTTTTTGTCTCATAAAAAAGGAAAGCAGGCAAAAGCTGTCATCAAAGGAATCATTGATTTTTTCCAAATGAAAAAAGGTCTATGAATTATCTTTTAGAAATAGTTGATACTTTGTTATTCGGGCTGTTGTTTATACAAGTTACCTATCTTTTTATCTTCGCACTATTCTCTTTGCGTAAGTCACAAACAGATTACCCTCGCGCACGTAAACAACATGATTTTCTCGTTTTATTCCCTGCCTACAAAGAAGATTATGTAATAGAACAAGCCGTCGACTGCTTTTTAAAACAAAACTACACTAAAGAAAAGTACGACATATTGGTTGTTTCCGATCAAATGCTACCGGAAACCAACAAGCAATTGCAGAAATATCCGATACTATTATTACAGACAAAAGCCCCGTTAGGCTCCAAGGCAGCAGCGCTCAATTATGCTATTGATCACTTAGAAAAGGAATATGACTGCATTGTTATTATGGATGCAGACAATTTAGCCGGAACTGACTTCTTAGAAAGAATCAATGAGGTTTATGATTTTGGTGTTTATGCCATTCAGGCTCATAGGAAAGCAAAAAACAAAAACACCGATGTAGCAATTCTTGATGCCGCAAGTGAGGAGATCAACAATGCTTTCTTTCGAAAAGGACACGTCAATGCCGGACTTCCTTCAGCGCTCATTGGCTCAGGAATGGCATTTGATTACAAATGGTTTACGGAAAATATTAAAAAAATATCCTCTGTAGGTGAAGATAAAGAACTTGAACAACTTTTGATGAAGCAAAAAATATATGTGGAGTATTTGGACGATATTATTATTCTGGATGAAAAAGTTAAAAACAAGAATGCTTTCTACAACCAACGTGCTCGTTGGATCTATTCCCAGATAAATGCTTTGAGGAAAAGCATAAAAGATTTACCGGAAATTATACTGACTGGTAATTGGTGGTATTTAGATAAAGTCTTTCAATGGCTTATGCTACCACGCGTTATCCTTCTGGGAATAATTACACTTATCGCTTCTGTGTCCATATGCATATCATGGGTTTATTCATTAAAATGGTGGGGCATATTATTACTTTTATTTATCACCTTCAGCTTGGCGATTCCGGATGAGTTAGTTGATGATAAATTTAAGCACGCCCTAAAAAAAATTCCCATTCTCTTTATCCTAATGTTTATAAACCTCTTTAGAGCAAAAAAAGGAGGGGAAAGATTCCTGCATACAGAACATACGAAATCAGAATAAGAAATGACATCAAAGGCAAGCATATCAGATAAAATAAAGCAGCATCCACGGCTGAAACAGTTTCTTTTAAAGCTAATGATGCATCCGGTTAAAACGCGTCCTCGATTATGGCTGCGCTTACTTCAATTCTTATATATCAAAAGAGGAAAAGGATCGGTTATTTATCGTAATGTCCGAAAAGATTTGGTTCCTTTTAATCCTTTCTTACTCGGAAATTTTTCTGTGATAGAAAGCTTCTCTGCATTAACCAATGCAGTAGGAGAGATTATCATCGGAAATCACACTCGTATCGGATTAGGAAATACAATTATCGGACCTGTACAAATAGGAAACCATGTCAACCTGGCTCAGAATGTTGTTGTGTCGGGACTAAATCATAATTATGAAAATCCGGATAATACGATTGCTGATCAAAGAATAAAAACATCCCTTATTACAATAAGTGATGATGTCTGGATTGGAGCAAATACAACAATTTTAGCAGGTGTCACAATCGGTAAACATGTTGTAATAGGAGCGGGGAGTGTTGTAAATAAAGACATTCCGGATTACTCGGTTGCTGTCGGAAATCCGGCTCGTATTATCAAACAATATGATTTTAATGAACAGAAATGGATCAAGATAAAGTCATAAACAAACCAAAAGTCAGTGTTATAATCCCGGTATATAATACAGAAGCTTATGCCGAAGAAGCTATACGCAGTATTATGTGCCAGACATTGAGTGATATCGAGATTATTATTATCAACGACGGATCCACCGACAACAGTCAACTAATCATAGAAAAGCTTACGAAGGAAGATCAAAGAATTTCGTTTTATCAACAAGAGAATAAGGGACAATCAGAAGCCCGGAATTATGGTATCATAAAAGCAATCGGAGAGTATCTCTATTTCATGGATAGTGATGACTTGTTAGATGAAAAAACGTTAGAACTTTGCTATGAAAAATGCGAGACGGGAAAATTAGATTTTGTTTTTTTTGACGCAGCAATTTTTTATACAGAATATAGCAAACAACTTCCTTTTGATTATCAAAAAACAGAACTTCTTAAGAATGGTATTTATTCCGGTTTAGAACTGTTGGAACGAATGATTGATAAAAAGGTCTATTCAGCATCAGTCTGTCTTAACTTAATAGGTCACAATTATATTAAGAACAACAAACTTAAATTTTATCCTGGCATCATTCATGAAGACGAACTGTTTTCTTATCAATTATATAAATCAGCACAACGAGTTTCTTTTATCAATCAGAAATTTTATAAACGTCGCGTTAGAGAAAACTCTACAATGACACAAGTCTTTTCTTTAAAGAACATCACGGGTTACTTTACCGTTTTAGATTATCTACAATCTAATTGTAATGGAAGTAGTTCGATTGTGATTACCACTCAAAAATTAATTGAGTATATTATTAATCCAGTAATATATAATGCATCTGTTTTATCAGCGAAACACAGATGGAAACTGTTTTTTACATGTATCAGAAAAAAATACATACCATATATTCGGATTAAGAACTTATGCGTTTTGCTATTCCCGTGGTTAATACAAATAAAAGCATTAGTAAAAAGAAAGGATGTCTAAACAAAAAAAAGAAATTTTATCCGGCATTCTATACACCGGTATTTCAAAATACTCCGGCATTATTTTAACACTAATTATTTCCGGTATATTAGCTCGACTGCTGCATCCGGAAGATTTTGGTATTGTAGCTATAGCAACGGTTATCATTACCTTTTTCAGTATTTTCTCTGATCTTGGGATATCACCGGCTATCGTGCAAAATAAAAGTTTAACAGAAGATGATCTGGCCTCTTTGTTCTCGTTTACGGTTTGGCTTGGCCTCTTCTTATCGTTTCTTTTTCTGTTGGCAGCTCCGTTTATAGCGGCTTACTATAACTCTCCTGTGCTTTCTGTTTTATGTGGCTTGTTGACTGTAAATCTCTTTTTCAATACCGTCAACCTTGTTCCCAACGCTTTACTTTATAAGAATAAAGAGTTTAAATATATCGCTATAAGGAGTTTTTCTATTCAATTAGCGACGGGATTGCTTGCTATTATTGCCGCCTTATCAGGAGCAGGTTTGTACGCATTATTGATTAGCCCGATATTATCAAGTATTTTTATATTTATACTCTCATATCGGAAATATCCACAGAAATTTCGTTTTGTCTCGGAAATTAACTCCGTCAGAAAAATATTTTCTTATTCTTTATTTCAGTTCCTTTTCAATTTAATCAATTATTTCAGTCGAAATCTGGATAAATTGTTGATTGGGAAATTCTTAGGAATGAATCCTTTGGGTTATTATGAAAAGTCGTACCGCCTGATGATGTTACCAATACAAAATATTACTTTTGTTATTACCCCCGTGCTCCATCCCGTGTTAAGCGATTTCCAGAACGACCTGCGTTTCTTAGCTTCTTCTTATGAACGAATAATTAGAATACTTGCGTTTATCGGATTTCCTCTTAGCGTTTTTCTTTTCTTTACCGCTCAGGAGTTGACACTGCTTATATTCGGCAACCAATGGTTGCCTTCTGTTCCTGTTTTTCAGATATTAGCCTTATCAGCAGGCTTTCAAATCGTGCTTTCCTCTTCCGGGTCAATATTCCAAGCAGCAAACGACACAAAAAGTTTATTTATTTGCGGACTATTTTCATCCGTACTGAATGTAAGCGGAATTGCTATGGGTGTCTTTTATTTCAAATCGTTGGAAGCCATAGCCTGGTGCTTGTGCATTACCTTTTTTATAAACTTCATACAATGTTATCTACAGATGTATCTGAAAACATTTAACAAACGTTCTCTTAAGTCATTGATTAAGCAATTCCTCTCACCTCTGTCGTTGACATTCTGTTGTATATTACTTTTATGGCCACTCAATACAGTAATTTCAGATAAAAACTTATTAGCAAACTTGTTAATAAAAGGTATTTCCTCTATCTTTCTTGTGAGTTTTTATCTCCAATTAAGTGGTGAATACAATTTATTAGAAAAAATAAAAAAGGTTATATGGACTACGAAAAAAAAGGACTGAGCTTTGACTTTTTTGAGGCGCCTGGAAAAGAAAGTTGAGGCGCCTCAAAATTTTCACAGATAGGATTTAATCTCAACAAGCATCTTTAATCATTAATAAATCAACTGATTATAAACACATGAAAGCCTTATTCCTCATATTCCACGGACTGTCGCCAACAAATGGTATCAGCAAGAAGATACAAGCGCAAGTAAAAGCGCTTAATGAATGTGGCGTGGAAACAGCTCTCTGCCACTATGGTGTAGAGAAAAACGGAAGCAGGGTTTGGAAATGCGATGAACAAGTTATTGTTAATTTGGGAAAAGGCTTTATCGCTAAATTAAAGAAACGCTTTTATCTACGGCCTTTATTAAGGTATATCATAAACAATCAAATCTCTTTTATCTATATACGGTCAGATCATAATGCGAATCCATTTACTATTTCCTTTATAAGATCATTGAGACAACATGGCATAAAAGTTCTGATGGAGATACCAACCTATCCCTACGACCAAGAGTATATCACATTTGAAAGTAAATGCCACCTGCTGATTGATAAACTTTTTCGCAGTAAATTAGCCTCCTTTCTCAATGCGATAATTACATTCTCTAATCAAAAGGAAATATTTGGTCAACGTACGATTCAGATTTCCAATGGGATTGATTTTGACAGTATTCCTTTAAAAAGAGGAAAAGAAGTATCAAAAAATGAAATCCATTTAATTGGAGTCGCTGAGATTCATTATTGGCATGGCTATGATCGGTTAATCGCCGGTATGGTTAATTATTATCAATCGTTTAAGGATGGTCAAAAGAAAATAGTCTTTCATCTTGTTGGAAACTTCAGTGGAGAGCGGGAAAGAGAAGAGATATTACCATTAATTGAGGTGAACCACCTGAATGACTATGTGATTCTTCATGGAGCATTACATGGAAATGATCTAACTCGATTGTTCGACATGGCTGATATTGGTATTGGTAGCTTAGCACGTCACAGAAGTCATATCACTCATATCAAGACACTGAAAAACCGCGAATACGCAGCAAGAGGTATCCCTTTTATTTATTCGGAAATTGACGAAGATTTTGAAATGATGCCTTATGTGATAAAAGCTCCGGCTGATGAAACACCAATAGATATTGATGCTTTGATTGATTTCTATAACAATCAGAACTGGACATCAGAAAAGATCAGAAAATCCATTGATTCTTTATCCTGGACTAATCAAATGCAGACAGTGATAGATAATATAAATTGAAGAAACTATGAGTTATTCCGACATTTTTCGTTTCATCAAATCAAAAGTCAGATATGGCTTTATTGTTGAATGGTACAATTTCTGGTATCTTATTTTTCAGAAAAAGCAGAAAATTACTCCACAGGTTGCTACAATAGAGGAGACTATAAACAAGATAATCTCTGATGGGTGTTCTATCAGTCGTTTTGGAGATGGAGAAATATTACTTACTCATTGTCATTCTATTGGTTTTCAAAAAGGAGATCCTGAATTAGCCACACGTTTGATTGAAGTTTTAGAAAGTAATGATAAGAAACATCTTGTCTGTATATCCGATGTATTTAAAGACTTATATCGGTATAACAGAAAAGCACGTCGGTTCTGGCGTGCACATTTTTACTTGTATGGAGAACTTTGGGACAAATATCTCTCGCCTGAGAAAGAATATTATAATACTTTTGTCTCACGTCCGTACATGGATTTTGCTTCAAAAAAAGAATGTGATAAATGGTTCAAAGAGATAAAAAGAGTTTGGAATAATAGAGATATTGTTTTTATTGAAGGGGAAAAGAGTAGGTTAGGAGTGGGTAATGATTTATTCGATAACGCAAACAGTATAAAACGCATTCTATGTCCTGCCTATGATGCGTTCGACAAATACGGCCAAATAGTTCACGAAGCAAAAAAACTAAACAAAAACGACCTCATTCTGATTGCGTTAGGTCCAACTGCCACGGTTCTTTCCTATGATTTATTTAAACTTGGTTTTCAAGCGTTGGACATTGGGCATATTGATATCGAATATGAGTGGTGGAGAATGAAAGCAAAAAGAAAAGTCAGGATAAAACAAAAGTTCACAAACGAAGCTTTTGGAGGTAATTGGGTAACTGAGAGTGATAAAGAATATGAAAAAGAAATAATTAGCAGGATTGAATAATGAAAATCGTTTATTATTTGCCATCTCTTTATATACCGGGGGGATTAGAGCGCATTATCACCTTCAAAGCAAACTATTTTGCTGATAATATACCGAATTGTTCTGTTACGATTATTACTTCAGAACAAATCGGGAAACCACCTTATTTCCCACTCTCTTCCCGTGTCAAACATATTGATTTAGGATGCCCCATTGATTGGCCATTCAATCAGTCACCATTTTTCAAAATGCTCAAATACCCCTTTCGTTATTATCAGTTCAGAGAAAGACTGTCTTCCGCATTATTTCAGATAAAAGCCGACATTGTAATTTCAACGCTAAGGAGAGAGATTAATTTCATTCATTCCATCAATGACGGTAGCGTTAAAATCGGCGAATTTCATATCACCCGCAATTCATATCAGGCAAATAGTATAAAACAGGATAATCCTTTTATCCGCTTCATAAAAAAAAGACTATCAGACAGATTCATCAATAACCTTAAAAAACTGTCTCGAGTAATCTTATTAACAAATGAAGAATCTTTATTATGGCCGGAATTATCAAACATATCAGTAATACCTAATCCATTAACCATTCATGTTTCATGCGTGTCACCCATGACAAATAAACAAGTAATAGCTGTTGGACGATATACGAAACAAAAAGGATTTGACAGATTGATAGACAGTTGGACTATTGTTACTCGGAAGCACCCTGATTGGATTTTAAAAATATATGGTGATGGCAATAGAGAAGAATTACAGGAGCAGATTAATAATTTGTCTTTAAGAGAAAACTGCATCCTCGAACATACAGTAAACAACATTACTGCTAAATATTGTGAAAGCTCTATTTTTGTGTTGAGTTCTCGCTATGAAGGATTTGGAATGGTACTGGTGGAGGCAATGGCATGTGGAGTTCCTCCGGTCTCTTTTGCCTGTCCCTGCGGACCACGAGATATAATCAAAGACGGAGAAGACGGACTACTTGTTGAGAATGGCAATATTGAAGAATTGGCTGATAGAATCTGTTATCTGATTGAACACGAAGAAGTACGAAAAAGGATGGGAAAGCAAGCAAGAATAAATGCCGAACGTTTTAAAATAGAATATATTGCTAAACAATGGGAAAGCCTTTTTAATGATTTACTAAAAAACAAAAACAATCATGAGTTGGTATAGCAAATATTTAAGTGTCTTTGAAAAACCTTTTGATGAGGCTTCAGAAAGGGTTATTGATGAGATACGAAATAAAATTAATAAAAAACAAAGCAACTCTCCTATTGCCTCTGTGGTAGTGATTGCTCACAATGAGGAAACCCGCCTTCTTAGTTGTCTTTGGTCTTTAGCTGATAACAAATGTAAGTATCCTATAGAAATAATCGGAGTAAATAATAATTCTATTGATCGGACTGAGGATGTTTTTAGGACTGTAGGAATAACACCTCTTTTTGAAGGGAAGAAAAGTCCAGGATATGCACGACAATGCGGACAAGCTATAGCAAAGGGAAAATACTATATTTGTATTGACTCAGATACCATGTATCCTCCTTATTATATTCAAACAATGATAAATGAATTAGAAAAACCAAATATCATGGCTGTCTATTCATTGTGGAGTTTTATTCCAAATAAAGAATTCACCCCAATAAAACTTTTTGCTTATGAATTACTGAGAGATATTTATATTCGCTTACTATCAATAAACCGTCCTGAAAGAGGGGTTCGAGGTATGGTTTTCGCTTATAGAACAGAGTTTGGCCGTAAAGTAGGCTATCGCATAGAATTAATTCGCGGTGAAGATGGTTCAATGGCCTTAGGATTAAAGAAATATGGAAAAATAAAATTAATTACCTCTCGCAAAGCGCGGGCTGTAACAGCGAGTAACACATTAAATGCTGACGGTTCATTGTGGAATAGTTTTCGGGTACGAACTATCAAAGCGTTAAAAAATCCAGCGTTTTACTTTACAAAGCAAAACAAACCACCCAAAGATGAAACATCAAACTTAATAAAATAGACAGCATTTATGATTGCATAAATAAACCCAATTATATAACAATCAACCCATTTCTCATTAATTCTGAAAATATATATATATCTTTGTCCGTCCTTTTGACAGAATTGAATTTACACTTAATTTTTTTCACTGCATCTGATTTAAGATTAATAAAGAATAGTGGTTATGAAACAACATGTTATTATTAAATTTTTCTTTTCTTTCTTTTTACTAGCCACAATATTGACTAGCTGCGAAAAGGATTATTATGATCCGTCAACAGAAGAAACAAAAACTATTTCCGATATTTTTGGTGAAGACTTTACAATCCCCGAAAGTTTTGATTGGAACAATACTCAAACTGTCAATATAACAGTTAAAGTGGATGACCAATATAATAGTGAATACTACTATGTAGTGGAAGTGTATGATTCAAACCCTTTATTCGACACAAACGCTATACTATTAAGCAAAGGCGTTGCTAAAGAAGGGCAAGATTTTGTTACAACAACAACTATAGCTAAAGCGCTTCAGGCTGTTTATATCAAACAAACAGATCCGGCAAAAAATGAAATTGTCGGGTATTTAGATATAAACTCTCAAAGTCTTGTTTACGATTTTGGAAATAATACTGCGTCTAATCCAACAAAAAGTTTTGAGTTTACATCCTCAAATAATACAGAAACGTATTCTTTAAGAGCTGGCGAAACATATACGGTACCGGCTGATGCAACTCCGATTGTTAATGGAGGTCATCTTGATCTGGCAGCGGGAGCATACGTAATAGCAAATTTACAAGGAAGTTTAAGCTTTGGTGGTTCAACAAGTAAGGAAATATATATTACAGGTAATGTAGCACTATCTAATAATTTTCAACTTCCGAGCAATTGTAAACTAATCATTTTAAGTGGTGGAAGTTTTTCTGCTCCGAGTCTTGAAATTTTAGAGAATACGTTATTAAACAATGCGGGAACACTTACTGTTGCAGGAAATCTGAAGACAAGTAATGGTAATGGTATCATTGAAAATACAGGAAATGGAAGTATTGCAGCTACAAATATAACTATTACTAATAATAATTCTGCCCTTTACAATTTAGGAACAGTTAATGTTTCTTCAACCATACAGATAACAAACAATGGTAAGATAGAAAATTCAGGAAATATTACTACAAATGACCTAATTTTTGATAACGGAGGAATAGTCAACGGAGGAACTATTCTTGTTCATAATGAAACAAATTTGAAGAGCGATAATACTTCAATTGAAAATAATAAGTCATTTACAACTAAATCTTTAAATCTTACGTGGAGAGGTGTTATTATTAACACCTGTCATTTTGAAGTTACAGATAAATCCAACTTAAACGGTTCAACTATTACAGTAGGCGCTGGCGGATTATTTAAGACAAATTCTATGTCTATCGAACAAACTAATATTGAATTAGGTAAAGATGCTATTTTTAAAGTTGATGATACTGCAACTTTAAAATATAATAACAAGATTATTGGAACAGGAAACAATGCGTTTTTAATAATGAATACCGCAATAAGAAATGAGAATTCAAATAATAATGTAATTTATGATGGAAATTTATATATAAAATGTAATTCCCACTTTGCGGAAAAAAAGGATAATTGGAATATATATTACACACAGACATCAGGTGTAAAATGGGGCGATTATCCGCAAAATATCGCAGACAGCGGTTGTAATGATGGAGGATATAAAATAATAACTGAGCCAACTGAACCGACTAATCCCTCTTTCCCTATCATCTCAGACGGAGGTGAAATGACTTATCTATTTGAAGACAACTGGCCGTCTTTAGGGGATTATGATATGAATGACCTGGTTATCAACGTAGAACCGAGTTACAGCCAAAATTCAGCGAACCAAGTTGAAACATTAACCTTGAAAGTTGTACTTCGTGCTGTAGGAGCAAGCAAACGATTAGCTGCCGGTATTCAATTGGATGGCGTTAATTCATCTCTGATCAGTAATGTTAGCAGATCAGATGATTGGTTAACCGGAAGTGTTTTCTCATCTGATTTTGAATCAGGAAGCAATGCCGTTATTCCACTATTTGATGATGCCCATGCTACCCTTGGAGAATCAAGCGCTGTTTTATTAAATACAATAAAAGGCGGTGCTTCAAAAAGCTCTGCAAGTACGACTATCACCATTACTTTCAATACGCCGGTCAGCACAGACAAGATTAATGTCAGCAAACTGAATATCTTCGCGGTTAACGGAGGAACAAAAGGTAAAAGATCGGAAATACATATGTATGGATACGCTCCCACCGCAAATAGTAACTCAAGTGGTACAACATTCAGAAGTGCGGATAAATTAGTGTGGGTATTAGGTATTCCTAACGGATTCAGCTATCCATTAGAGTATGTGAACATCAAAGATGCATATCCTGAATTTGAGAGCTGGGCAAGTAGCGGAGGATCAAGCAGTGCAGATTGGTATAAATCTCCATCAGCAGGAAAAGTTTATTAACGATAAATAGAGAGAAAAAGACGAGACATTTCATTTGCCTCGTCTTTTTTGTATAACATATTCATTACCTTAGATGAATTAAATTATAAAAAAATGACATTGTCTTTTTATCTGTTTATACTTGCCCTATTCATCGTTTTTTACACCTATATAGGTTATGGGATACTTCTTTGGTGTTTGGTAAAGATAAAAGAAATGCTAAAGAAACCTCAACAAGTAGATTATGGCAAAGAACTACCGGATGTAACCCTTTTCATTACAGCTTATAACGAAGAAAATTGTGTTGAAGCAAAGATGAATAACTCCCTTGCTCTAAACTATCCGAAAGAAAAGTTACAAATCCTTTGGGTTACGGACGGGAGTACAAATAATACAGTAACAAAACTCCAGACTTACAAAAATATCAGAATAACTCATCAACCTGAACGAAGAGGAAAAACAGCAGCATTAAATAGAGGAATGGGAGAGGTGAGTACTTCTGTCACAGTCTTTACAGATGCCAATACAATGATCAATCAGGATGCTATCATGTTAATGGTTCAGCAGCTCAGTGATCCTAAAGTAGGTTGTGTAGCAGGAGAAAAAAGAATAGTGAAACAGGAAAAAGAATCGGCAACCGGAGGTGAAGGGGCTTACTGGCATTACGAATCGGCACTGAAAGACCTGGATTCGCGCCTATATTCGGCCGTAGGCGCAGCTGGGGAGTTGTTTACTATCCGCACATCACTTTTTGAAGAAATGTCATCAGACACGCTCTTAGACGACTTCATTCTATCAATGCACATTGCTCAGAAAGGATATCGTATTGCTTATTGTAAAGATGCCTACGCCATTGAAAGTGCGTCTAAAAATATTCAGGAGGAAGAGAAAAGGAAAGTTCGTATTTCTGCCGGTGGTTTACAGTCTGTCCTTCGATTGAAAGCGCTTCTTAATCCGTTTCGATATGGCTTGCTTAGCTTCCAATACGTTTCGCATCGCGTTCTTCGTTGGACAATTACACCATTAGCCTTTTTTCTCTTAATTCCTTTGAATATATTATTGATTATCCAAGATACAGAGCCTGTTTTTCTTTATCAAACTATAGCGATTCTTCAGATTTTGTTTTATTTGCTTTCTTTTATCGGCTGGCTATACGCTAACCAAAGGGTTAAATATAAGATTTTTTTTATTCCTTACTATTTCTTATTTATGAATCTAAGTGTTCTGAAGGGTTTTTATTACTTTTGGAAGCAAAGGGGCAAACCTGCTATATGGGAGAAAGCCGAACGTTCTTAACACTTTATTATTATGCAAACAACAGGAATACTACATGACAAAAATAATGCGTATAAAATATTAGGTTTAACCTGTGACACGCTTCTTCTTGTAAGAAATGATGGAGTCTGTGAAGATGCGATTATTCGTACAGTACATCCTTATATCTCCGACAATGGCACGATTTTAGGCAAGAATATTTTTGATGTACTACCTGATGAAACAGTCGTAGAATTTCGTCCAGAATTTGAAGGTGTAGTAAATAATGGCATCATTTCAAATAAGAACTATGATCTCCCAACTTCAGATAAAATGTATTACTTCAAATGCATCATGCAGCGTTATGATCCGGAACATGTAATTTGTCAATATCGGGATATCACCAAAAGAAGCCAAATGAAAAAAAGGTTGCAATCGATGAACCAAAAGTTAAGGGAAACGGAGAAAGCTGCGAAAATCGGGCAGTGGAGATATGACACACAAACTGGTATAATTCTATATGCTGGTTTTGCAGATAGACGTTATCCGGAAGGGCATATACACGAAGTGGAATTTTGCGATTATTGTAAATCCGTGCATGTCGATGATATAGAATCCCTTAAGAATCTTGACATGGGCAATAATGGATGTGATGTTCTTGATTATCGCATTTTAGGTGATGATATTGATTATATGCGTATAAAAATTACAGAATCTTATACAGAACGCGGGCATTTCTTTTATGAAGGTTATATTCAGAATATAACGGATTTGATTGAAAAACGAAGTGAATTAGAGATGACCACAATGGCTGTAAATAATTCAAATGACAGTATTTATGCCACGTACTTAGATGGAACTGTAATCTTCGCCAATAAATTATGCCGTGCCCATAATCATATAGCCCCAACAATAGATATTTCTCAATATAAAGCTTTCGAGATATTAGATAATATTACTGATCAAAACATGTGGAATGCTTTTGTTGATAAATTATTAAATAATAATAATATCTTAAAGTATGTCTGTAAGCAGAATTATAAAGATTTTGATATTATTGCATCAGATTGTACATCATATATTGTGAAAAATTCAAAGGGAGAAGATATTATCTGGAGTTTCAGGCGTGATATATCCGATCAGCTTCGTTATGAAGAAAAATTAGTCAAAGCAAAAGAAAAAGCAGAAGAATCTGACCGTTTAAAATCAGCATTTTTATCTAATATGAGTCACGAAATTCGAACACCGTTGAATGCAATTGTTGGTTTCTCTGGGATTATTGCAGATACAGATGATGCAGAAACACGAAGATCATATTATAATATTATTGAAACAAACAATGAGCGTTTATTACAATTGGTTAATGAAATACTTGATTTGTCAAAGATTGAGTCAGGGACTTTTCAATTTTCATTCTCATCAATCATGCTAAAAGATTTGTTTGAAGAACTTCTTGCAACTCATCAGGTTTATAATAAAATGGCCAAATTATTCTTTGATCCTTCTCCAGATAATATTGTACTTATGACTGACAAAAATCGGTTAGCGCAAGTTATTTCAAATCTTATTAATAATGCTATTAAGTTTACGCCAAAAGGAGAGATTCATTTTGGTTATAAAATCAAAACAGCTGAGATTGAATTTTATGTAAAAGATACAGGCATTGGCATCGCTCCGGATAAGATCGATATAATTTTTGATCGATTCGTAAAAGTTGATTCGTTTGCACCGGGAACAGGATTAGGATTAGCTATTTGTAAAACTATTGTCCAAAAATTAGGAGGAAGTATTTCTGCCACTTCAAAAAAAGAAGAAGGAACTATCTTTACATTTACTTTACCTTATGAACGGCCTAAAAAAAACGGTATAAAACATGAGAAAAATATATTTGATAAAGATTCCCAGACAGCAACTCCATTAGGTTCAATTTTAGTGGTTGAAGATATTCTTTCAAATTTCAATCTTATAAAAGCGATTATAGGAACAAAGTACCTGCTGTATCATGCAACAACAGGTAGTGAAGCTATTGAGATGTTCAACGCATACCACCCAGACATCATCCTTATGGACATCAAAATTCCGGGTATGGACGGTATTGAAACAACAAAACAAATACGAAAAGTATCTAAAGATATCCCAATAATTGCCGTTACAGCTTATGCATATGAAGAAGAGAAAAAGAAAGCGATGCAAAGCGGATGCAATGATTTCATTAGTAAACCTGTTGACAAAAACATTCTATTAGAAATCTTAACTAAACATATAAAACTGTCTAAAAAGAAATAAAACTCTACTGTTTTAAGTTAAGTTTTTTATTCGTTTGTACTTGTTTCGCCGACAAGGGGTAAAATAACGGTGAATGTAGAACCGACACCTTCCTCTGAGACAAAACAAAGCTTGCCATTATTTAATGCCAAAAATTCTTTTACTAAGAGTAGTCCTAATCCAGATCCTTCTTCTTGATTCGTGCCAAACGTTGTAATATGAGTTTTTACGTCTAAGAGGTTATTCAGGTTTTCTTCATTTATTCCACATCCATGATCTATAACATCCAACGAAACATAATCATCAACTTTCTGAATCTTAACCTCAATATTCTTTCCTGGATAACTATATTTAATCGCATTACTTAATAAATTTCTTATTGAAACCTTAATCATGTCAATATCAATATGCACAAATGCTTCTTGCGGTGCATTAAAAGAGATTGTTATATTCTTTTTAGTTGAAAGTATTTCAAAAACCTCAATAACACCTTTTGTCAAATCTACCAAATTATAATCTTGAAGAATAGGTTTCAACAAACCTAACTGGCTTCGTGTCCATTTCAACAGATTATCTAATAGCGAGAATAACTCTTCTGCTATTTTATTCGCCGACTGCAATTCTTCGAAAAATTCTTCTTTGGATAAGTTTTTATCAATATTAAAACAGAGTGCATTCAATATCATCTTCATGGATGACATAGGCGTACGTAAGTCATGAGCTATAACAGAATACAATTTATCTCTCGCGGCTATTGTGCATTTAAGTTCTTCTGTTTGTTTCAATATCACTCTCTTAGCAGCAATTAGTGATATCTGATGTCTGACTCGGGCTAAAAGTTCTATTTTATTAAAAGGCTTAGAAACAAAATCATGTCCTCCAACCTTAAAGCCTTCTGCAACTTCCGATGGTTTATCTAATGCTGTTAAAAAAATTATAGGTATATCTTTATAATTTGCTTCATTCTTTATTTTTTTGGCAAACTCAAAGCCATCCATTTCAGGCATTAGAACATCCAGAAGTACAAGATCAGGCCTATTCATATTAATAAGTTCAAAAGCTTGTTGTCCTCCATTTGCGGTTATAACTTTATATCCCTCCTGTTCTAACATCACTTTTAATAATAGAACATTAGTGGGAATATCATCTATAACCAATATTTTGTATAATGAATAATCAAAAATCATTCTTACGTTCCTCCCTCTATTTTATTTAAACTATGCGAATAAATATAGTTGTTCTTTAAAGTAATCTATCACTCTCACCACTCCCTCATCTAATTCTACTTTAGGTTTCCAATCCAAATATTGTTGCGCAAGACTAATATCAGGTTTTCGCTGCTTAGGATCATCCATTGGTAATGGTTTATACACAATTTCTGACGTTGTATTAATTTTTAGTAAAACTCTTTCAGCTAATTCTTTAATTGTAAATTCAGATGGGTTCCCCAAATTTACTGGACCAATGAAGTCGTCATTTGTTTCCATCATCCGGATCATTCCTTCTATTAAGTCGTCAATGTATTGAAAACTTCTTGTTTGGCTTCCATCTCCATAGATAGTTATATTCTTCCCTTGAAGAGCCTGAACAATAAAGTTTGAAACCACTCTTCCATCATCTAATAACATATGCGGACCATAAGTATTAAAAATACGTACAATCTTTATCCTTGTTTTTCTTTCTCTATGGTAATCCATAAATAAAGTTTCCGCACAACGCTTACCTTCATCATAACACGAACGAATCCCTATAGGATTCACATTTCCCCAATAGTCTTCTTTTTGTGGATGAATAACAGGATCTCCATAGACTTCACTCGTAGATGCTTGTAGAACTTTTGCTCCTATCTTATTCGCTAATTCAAGCACATTAATAGCCCCCATAACTGAGGTTTTGACCGTTTTTATCGGATCATATTGGTAAAAGACAGGAGATGCCGGACAAGCTAAATTGTAAATTTCATCTATCTGCTGATTTAAACAACAGGGAGAAGTAATATCATGTTCAATTATTCTAAAGTTTTTATTTTCAAGTAGATGAAGAATATTCTCTTTTCTCCCGGAGAAATAATTATCAAGACACGTCACTTGATGTCCGTCTGCCAACAATCGAATACACAAATGAGAACCTATAAAACCTGCTCCACCTGTTACTAAAATCTTCTTCATAAATATAAAATAAAGTTCTCGTTTTTTTTAAAAACTCTTTAAACAAGGAATATTTATTTAAATAAAAATGCCAATACTTACAATTCAGCATCTTCATTCCTTCCTATACAAAAATACAAAATTGTCTAAAGTTTCTTTATAACTCATCTATCTTTTTACATACAAAACGCACTTTTCGATTCTATTGTAACTTAATTCCTTGTTTTTTGAACAAAGACATAGGCAAACTCAACTTCGGGAATATAAATAACATACCAAAAGATTGGTTATCTTTGCGCCCGGAAATCAGAGATATAACTAATTAATTAAGATATACATGGCATTACAATGCGGTATAGTAGGGCTTCCGAATGTTGGAAAATCTACTCTTTTCAATTGTTTGTCGAACGCAAAAGCGCAATCGGCTAATTTTCCCTTTTGTACAATAGAACCTAACGTAGGGGTAATCACTGTCCCCGATGAACGACTGAATAAACTTGCCGAACTTATCAATCCTCAACGCATTGTTCCTACTACTGTAGAAATTGTTGATATTGCCGGCTTAGTTAAAGGTGCCAGTAAAGGAGAGGGTTTAGGTAATAAGTTTCTTGCAAATATTCGTGAAACGGATGCCATTCTTCATGTGTTACGTTGCTTTGATGATGAAAATATTGTGCATGTGGATGGCGCTGTTAATCCTGTCCGTGACAAAGAAATTATCGATGCTGAATTACAGTTGAAAGACTTGGAAACGATTGATATGCGTATTTCTAAAGTACAGAAACAAGCGCAAACGGGTGGAGATAAACAAGCTAAGCTTGCCTACGATGTATTAGTTAAGTTTAAAGAGGCTCTCGAGCAAGGAAAGAGCGCACGTACGGTAAGTTTCGAAACAAAAGATGAACAAAAGATAGCGCACGAATTATTTCTATTGACGAATAAGCCTGTACTTTATGTATGCAATGTGGACGAAGGCAGTGCTGTAAACGGAAACAAATATGTTGAGGCTGTCCACGAAGCGGTTAAAGACGAGAATGCCGAAATACTTGTTGTTGCAGCAAAGATAGAAAGCGAAATCGCAGAGTTTGAAACGTACGAAGAACGACAAATGTTCCTTAGTGAAATAGGTCTGGAAGAGTCGGGAGTTAATCGCCTGATCAAATCAGCTTACAGGTTACTAAATTTAGAAACATATTTGACCGCAGGAGTACAAGAAGTTCGTGCCTGGACTTACCTGAAAGGAAGTAAAGCACCACAATGTGCCGGTGTTATTCATACTGATTTTGAGAAGGGATTCATCCGTGCAGAAGTTATCAAGTACGATGATTTCATAAAATATGGTTCTGAGGCTGCTGTAAAAGAAGCAGGAAAAATGAGTGTAGAAGGAAAAGAGTATATCGTACAAGACGGAGATATTATGCATTTCAGGTTTAACGTATAAATTCAATTCATAGAATATACTAAGTCCGGACTTTTCGTTCGGACTTTTTTATTGCAAAAAATGTCTCTTCTTATAATAATACATTATCTGAAAAAAATTAAGTAGCTTTGTAATATATACTATCAGCCAGAAAAATGAAAATTCGACCACAGTCCACATCACTTAATATTCTTCTGTTTCTTCTGTTCTTTTCTTTAGGTATAAATGCTCAAAAAGAAAACAGTTCTTTGATAACAGAGCTGGATAAGATTATCGAAAAAAAGCAGGATTATATTGATATAAAAGAAAAAACTATTCAGTCGCACAAGCAACTGTTAGATATGAAATTTCTTTCCCTTGAACAAGAGTTTGAAATAAATGACCAATTATACAATGAGTATAAAAAGTTCATCTCTGATTCTGCAGTCTGCTATGTAATAAAGAATATAGAAATTGCGAAGAAATTAAATGATTCGGAACGAAAAAACTATTCGGATATTGAGTTGGCGTGGCTCTATTCATCACGCGGATTATATTTTGAAGCTAAAGAATTATTGGATAGTATTCATAAACCAATACTAAATCAAGATATTCTTGCAAGATATTATGAAGTATATGGCTCATTTTGTAGTCATTACGGACAAAGTAACAATCAGGTTAAATATTTTATTAAAAGTGAATATTACAGGGATTCTCTATTGTCTGTATTAGATAGGGATTCTTACTCCTATCGGTTAAATTACGGGATAAAGTTAGTTTATAACGGACGTTTAAATGAAGCTGAGACTGTTTTGAACAGATTAATACACGATATTCAGCAAGAGAGCCCTGAACAGGCTACTGTTTCCTATTTTCTTAGTCTGATTTATAAACAAACGGGACAGTCCGGACTACAGGAGAAACAGCTTTTATTGTCAGCGATTGCCGACATTAAGAACGCGATTAAAGACAATGCTTCTTTACAGGAACTTGCATTGTTTTATTATCAGAATGGGGATATCAACAGGGCTTATCAATTTATCGATCTGGCTATTAACGAAGCTCTGTTTTGCAATATGCGTTATCGTGCAATTGAAACGTCTTCTTTTTATCCTATCATCAATGCTTCGTATCAGACCAAAGAAGAAAAACGGAAATCCGATCTGCAGCTTTTCTCAATATTAATTAGTTTTTTGACGATTTTTGCGCTTATTCTTACAATTTATCTGTACAAACAGATGAAAAAATTATCTCGTATTCGTCGTCAACTAAAGGATACGAATGAAGAATTAAGCAAACTGAACACTGATTTGAATCATGTAAACTCAAGTTTAGTTGATGCCAATCACATAAAAGAAGAATATATTGGACATTTCTTCGACTTGTGTTCTTCTTATATAGATAAGTTAGAGAATTACAGGAAAGATCTGAACAAGTTGGCTTCCAACAAGAAATTAGAGGAACTATATAACGCACTTAAATCAACTAATTTTGTAGATAGTGAGTTAGAAGAGCTTTATAGAAGTTTTGATTCTATATTTCTCAACCTCTACCCTACTTTTATTGAGGAGTTCAATAAACTGTTACTACCCGGAGAACAGGTGACAGTCAAGCAAGGTGAACTCTTAAATACCGAACTTCGCATTTTTGCACTTATCCGACTTGGCATTACCGACAGTGATAAGATTGCTTCTTTCTTGAGGTATTCTCTTCGGACAGTATATAACTACCGGACAAAAATGAGAAATAAGTCTGCCGTTGTCCGTGATGATTTTGAGAAAAAAGTAGCAGAAATTGCAGCTTTCCCATCTGAAGAAAATTAATCATTCAGTACTTTTTTTCGTTTTTATTTCAAACTTTTATATTGTAAAACAATAACTCTGTAATTTTATTCAGTACTTTTTTTATTCATCTCTTCTATTTGCATACCGAATCCCGATAGCTTAGCAACAGCATTATATTTTATAGTGTGTGTAAGAATACTTAAATAGAAATACTAATTTAAATCCACAGAAGATTATGAAATTATTGGAAAAGATCTTTTCTCCAATTTTCTTGCTCTGTGTTTTGTTAACCTTCTTCGCTTCGAATACGTATGCACAGACGGAAACACAAATCAACGGAACAATTACGGATGCTAAAAGCAATGAACCGCTTATTGGAGTTTCAATCGTCCAAAAAGGGACAACAAATGGTACGGTAACTGATTATGATGGAAACTTTACGCTCTCAGTACCGACAGGAACTACATTACACATTTCTTACGTTGGCTATGAACCTCAGGAAATAGGAGTGACCGGTTCTCAAAAAAGCTGGTCTATTCAGTTAAAAGAATCTCAAGTTGCTTTGGAAGAGGTTGTTGTGATCGGTTATGGCGCCGTTAAACGTAAAGATGTGACTACTGCCATTGCCACAGTTTCAACAAAAGACCTGGATCAACGTCCGATTATCTCGGCTGCTCAGGCAATACAGGGAAAAGCTGCGGGAGTCTCCGTTGTACAGCCCAATGGTGCACCGGGAGCTGATATGTCTATTCGTGTACGTGGAACAACCTCGTTCAACGGCAGTAATGATCCTCTTTATGTAGTCGATGGAGTACCTGTTGACAATATCAATTTCTTATCACCAAATGATATTGAGAACATTCAGATCTTAAAGGATGCTTCTTCAGCTGCTATCTATGGTTCACGTGCGGCAAACGGAGTTATTCTTGTGACGACTAAAGCAGGTAGCAACAGAGATGCTAAAATTACATTCAATGCACAATTAAGTCTTAACAAAGTGGTTAAGAGCATGGATGTACTCAATACGCAACAGTATAAAGAGCTGCAGGATGAGATCGGAATAATTTCTCTGCCGGATGGTCTCACGGACAAAACAGACTGGTTTGATGAAGCGTATTCAACCGGTAATCGCCAAAACTATCAGGTATCTATTTCCGATGGTACCGAGAAAATGAATTATTTCATTTCCGGCGGCTATGTAAATGAAAAGGGAGTCTTGAATACGGCCTATTACAAACGGTATAATTTCAGACTAAATTTAGATAGCAAGGTAAGAAAATGGTTAACGCTGAACGCGAATATCTCTTATTCGGATAGCGAGAAAAACGGTTTACAAACTGGGTTAGGAGCAAATCGAGGCGGGGTTGTTCTGTCTGTAATAAACACTCCTACTTATGCACCAATCTGGAATGCAGAAAAACCGGAACAATATTATAATAATTTCTATGGCATCGGGAATATCAATAATCCGTTAGAAAATATGGCCAGAACGGAAAATGATCGCGACAAAGAAAATCGCCTGATTGCATCCGGTAGCGCATTGATAACGTTCATGCCTGATTTAACGTTGAAATCTTCTTTCACATTGGATAGAAGGCAAGGACTGAAAACAACATTCCTTGATCCGATAACGACCTCTTGGGGGCGTAATCAATACGGTGAAGGTTCTGATACCCGTAACACCAATACAGTGCTTACTTTCGATAATGTATTAACGTATAATAAAGCGTTCGGAAAGAACAGAATTGAAGCAATGGCCGGTGCATCATGGACGGATTCTGATTACAGAAACAGCTGGATCAATGGATCTCATTACCGGAATGCAGATATTCAAACGCTGAATGCTGCGAATAAAATCGGTTGGGACAGTACAGGTAGTGGAGCTTCCGAGTGGGGTATTCTTTCGTATTTCGGACGTGTATCTTACAATTACGACAGTAAATATCTGCTTACTGTGAATATGCGTATGGACGGATCTTCCAAACTACATCCGGATCATCGTTGGGGAACATTTCCATCTGCTTCGGCCGCCTGGCGTATTTCTTCAGAAGATTTTATGAAAGACATCGAATGGTTAGACGACCTTAAAATACGTGGTGGTTGGGGTAAAACAGGTAATCAATCCGGCATTCACGACTACGCTTATCTACAGCGCTACAACATTAATCGTATTGAATGGTTTGTTACAGGACAGGACAACGCACTGCCTTCTATCAGTCAGGCCAACCTGCGTACTCCCGACTTGAAATGGGAAACTACTACCCAGATAAATTTAGGGGTTGACTTTACCGGATTCAGTAATCGTTTGATGGTTGCATTAGATTATTATCATAAGAAGACCAAAGACATGTTGATGAATGTTACTCTACCTTCCGGAGCTGCTGCTTCTAATACAATCACGCGTAATGAAGGTGAAATGACCAACCGTGGATTTGAAGTCTCTGTAAGTACTGTAAATCTTCAGGGAGCATTTGGATGGAATACGGATTTCAACATCTCTTTTAACAAAAACAAATTGGATCGTTTAGATTTACAGAAAATTTATAATGATGCTAAAACAAGTGATGTTATCAATGAGACAGTTGTTCGCAATGAACCTGGACGTGCTTTAGGTGGTTTCTTTGGATATATATCTGATGGGGTTGATCCGGAAACCGGAGACATGATTTACCGTGATCTGAATGAAGATGGTAAGATTTCTTCTACAGACAGAACTTATATCGGAGATCCGAATCCGGACTTTACATACGGTATGACTAATACTTTCTCGTGGAAAAACATAAACCTGAGTATCTTTATTCAAGGTAGTTACGGGAATGATGTATTCAATGCCTCAAGAATTGAAACGGAAGGGATGTATGACGGAAAGAATCAGTCCACCCGTGTATTAGACCGTTGGAGAATTCCGGGACAGATAACAGATGTACCTAAGGCTGGTTTTAATATTAAAAACTCTACTTATTTTGTGGAAGACGGAAGCTATTTACGTGTAAAGGATATCTCATTATCTTATGACCTGAAGCTTGAAAGACTAAAGAGAATAGGTATTACTCGCTTACAACCGTATTTTACAGTTAGCAATCTGCTCACCTGGACAAACTATTCAGGAATGGATCCCGAAGTAAATCAATGGGGAAACAGCGGTGCTGTTCAAGGTATTGACTGGGGTACCTACCCACATAGTAAATCGTTTGTATTTGGTATTAACGTTGAATTCTAATAATTGACTACTATGAAACTTACATATATTTTTAAAGGATTATGTTGCGGCCTGTTATTAACGGCAAGTTCTTGCTCGTTAGACTACGACCCGCTGGAGGCTTATTCCGATGTAACGGAAGGAGTTAATGAATCAGGTGACCAAGTTGTATTTAAAGACAAAGCTGCTGTAGAAAGTCATCTGAAAACTATTTACAATCAGATGCGCGACAGACAAGAACACTGGTATCTGGATTTGATGTTGATTGCAGAGTCGCATTCAGACAATGCCTATGCCGGAACCACAGGGGCTGAAGTTCTGCCTTACGAAACCAACTCCATTGAGGGTTCTAATTCTGTGATTAAGCGTGACTGGGACAGGTATCTCGAAGATATTGCCCGCGCTAATAAATTGATTGTAAATATCGATGCAGTAACTGATCAGACTTTGACAAGTGCAGAAAGAGAAAAATACAAAGCGGAAGCAAAGATTTTCCGGGCTATGGTATTATTCGATATGGTTCGCTTATGGGGTAGTATTCCTGTAATCACGACAGAGGCCGGAGACATTACATCGGAAACAATCGATGATGTATATCCGGAGTATTTCCCTGCACAGAGTACAGAAGAAGAAGCATATAAACAAATAGAAAAAGACCTGCTGGAAGCGTTGACGGCTGCTCCGGATTATAATGCGGCAGATAAAACAGTGTTTACTAAAACCGTTGCACGTACATTATTAGCCAAAGTATATGCAGAGAAACCGCTGCGCGATTACGCTAAAGTTATCGAATATTGTAATGCTGTAGCAGCAGACGGTCCGTCGCTGGTTGCTGACTTTAAGGATTTGTTCGGCATGAATGATGAAGTAACCGATGCTCGCAAACGCAATACATCCGAGTCTATTCTGGAAGCTCAGTTTTTTGCAGG
This sequence comes from Massilibacteroides sp., assembly GCF_028705895.1. Taxonomy (GTDB): domain Bacteria; phylum Bacteroidota; class Bacteroidia; order Bacteroidales; family Tannerellaceae; genus Massilibacteroides. Next base: position 60,503 of record NZ_JAQWCQ010000010.1, read on the forward strand.
TAGCGGGAACTGGTGTACCTGGATGTTCGGTCGTGATTTAATTAACTGGGATTCTCAATTTACATGGGAAAAATGGGTAACCCCCTCGAGAGACCTTATCAATGCCTTCAACAAAGAAGGAGATGAAATCCGTTTTAACGAATCAATTGTATATTACTCTTGTACATGGAGTTATTATTATCCGTCCGACCATTATCCTTTCATGTATAAATGCCGTTCGGCTTATAGCAGTCTGATCAAATTCCGTTATGCGGATGTTCTTTTACTGAAGGCAGAAGCATTGATTATGGGAAATAATCCTGATCTTGCTGCTGCTGCAGATATTATAGATCAGGTAAGAACTCGTGTAGGACTTGGTAAACTTGCGGCAAGTGTGAAGGGAGACAAAAATAAGATGTTGGATGCGTTGCTTAACGAACGTCGTCTGGAATTAGCCTTTGAAGGCCAACGTTGGTTCGATTTAGTTCGTTTGGATAAGGTGGAAGAGGTTATGAATGCTGTTTATGCAAAAGATTCCGGACGCAGAACTCAGGCTTATCCTTTTGATCAGAACTCTTATCGTTTGCCTATTCCTCAGGGAGCTATTGACCAAAACGAAAATTTAGTTCAGAACCCGGGTTATTAATGATTTAATAAACAGATTATGATACATAAAAAAATCGTCCTTTTGCTTCTCTCTTCCGCATTCGTTATGAATGCGTGTGGCAGCGATTCGTCCGGTGGAAAAGACAAACCTGTTGATCCTCCGGTGGAACCAACGGGTGAGATTACAACCTATGTTACAACGAACAACAGAAGTTCCGATTTCGAGAAACAGACCATCAAGTTCAATAGCGAAACGAGTATGTCTCCACTAACTATTACGTTAGACCCGACAGTTCGTTATCAAACCATGGATGGTTTCGGAGCAGCCATAACAGGTTCTTCCAGCTTCAATCTGTTACAGATGAAAGCAGAAGATAGAAATAAATTTCTGAAGGAGACTTTTTCTGAAACGGAAGGAATGGGACAAAGTTATATCCGCATTGCGATCGGTTGTTCGGACTTTTCGCTTAGCGAATATACGTGTTGTGATAAACCCGGTATCGAAAACTTTGCTTTGCAGGAAGAGGAAAATAAATACGTTATCCCCATCCTGAAAGAGATTCTGAACATCAATCCGAATATAAAGATTCTGGGATCGCCGTGGACTTGTCCCCGATGGATGAAAGTAAATAATCTTACTGATTTAAAGCCATTTGAATCGTGGACGAGCGGACAACTTAATCCGGCTTATTATCAGGATTATGCGACTTATTTTGTTAAATGGATTAACGCAATGAAAGAGAATGGTATCTCTGTTTATGCCATTACTCCGCAAAATGAACCTTTGAACAGAGGCAATTCGGCCTCTTTGTATATGAGTTGGCAAGAGCAGCAAACCTTTATTAAGGATGCCTTGGGGCCTAAACTGAAAGATGCAGGATTGAATACAAAGATTTATCTTTTCGACCACAATTATAATTATGACAATATGACGGATCAGAACGATTATCCAATACGGATTTACGAAGATCCGACAGCTTCTTCTTTTGTTGCAGGAGCAGCGTATCATAATTACGGAGGTGATAAAGATGAACTGTTGGATATCTATAACAAACAGCCGGATAAAGAATTGATCTTCACGGAGACATCAATAGGCACATGGAATGACGGAAGAAATCTTTCCGTTCGCCTCATCGACGATATGGAACAAGTTGCACTTGGAACGATCAATAATTGGTGCAAAGCGGTTATTGTCTGGAATCTGATGTTAGACAGCGAACGCGGTCCGAATAGAGAAGGAGGCTGTCAAACCTGTTATGGTGCTGTAGATATCGACCGCTCTGATTTTAAAACGATCACGCGCAATTCTCATTATTACATCATCGGACATCTTTCTTCTGTGGTTAAATCCGGAGCAACGCGCATCGGAACAAGAGGATATACAGACGGCGTTGTGTATTCCGCTTTCGAGAATACAGATGGAAGCTATGCTTTTGTTATTCTTAATAAATCGGGTGAAGCTAAAAAAATTGTAGTAAACGATGGTAATCAAAACTTTACTTACAATACTCCTGCAAAGTCGGTAGCTTCATTCCGTTGGAAAAAATAATCTTTTTAAATACAGATCATTATGAAAAAATATATAGGAGTAATCTTATTTTTTTGCGGTTCATTACTAATAACCGCATGCGATGATGACGACAAAAATCCCGGTAATCCGGTCATGAACGTCCAGACATCATTCGGAAATGCACATATGGGAGACAGTCTCGCCTTTGCTATTGACGTTGAAGACGCAAGTGTTCCTCTATCTACTGTCAAGGCACAGCTTTTCTTTAATGAAGAAAAAGTTTCGGAAACAGTTATCCGTACAAAAACAAATGGCACGTACAGCGGGAAAATTCATGTTCCCTATTACGCAAATATCCCGAACGGAAAAGCAAGTTTAAAGCTTGTTCTACAAAATATCAATTTTACCATAACAGAAGAAGCCTACGACTTGTCCGTTTCCCGTCCGGATTATCCTTACCTCACCTTCGTATCGGAAAAGGGCGAGTACCGCATGGAACGTACTGAAGCATATAATTATGCCGTAACAGACGTTTTTCCTCAAAAGATAAAAGGATATATAAAAACTCCGGTATTAGACGAAAACGGAAATGTGCTCAACTTTGGTTGGAACAATGATGCCATCAAAGAGGGAAGCACAGAAACAATTCCTTTTTCAAACACAGCAGGTGGAGAATACACTATTACGTTTAATACTTTCGATTATTCAGCATCTCCGTTTATCATTGCTTATGCCGTTAACGGAGAAGTTATGCAACGCGTAGATGATAACAACTATACAATTGATGTTGCCTTAAAACAAGGAGATAAAGTAACTGTTGAAGGTTTCGAAGGATTTGAAAGTTGGTGGATCGACCCAAGTTATTTCAATGTCAATGAAAGCGGAGAATTGCACTTTGTCCCCATAGACGGCAACTACAGAATTACAGCCAATACCGCGTTGAACTATCTGATTTTAGAAGCACTGAACGGTAAAGACCTCGCAACCCTACAAGCAGATGGAACAGGTGCTGTATGGATCATTGGAGACGGTATAGGCAATCCATCCGTTAGCACAAACGCAGTAGGATGGGATACAAGCAAAGCAATTTGTATGGCACCAATAGGAGATAAGAAATACAGCGTAGTTCTTGAAGGAGGAAAAACAATCAAGACAGACGAAATTAATTTCAAATTCTTCCATCAGAAAGATTGGGGTGGTGAGTTTAAAAACGAAACCCTGAGCAGCGAAAGCGATCTTATCTTTGTAGGTGACGGCACAAATGGCCGCGACCCGGGTAATTTAGGTATTGTAGAAGGAAAATCTTTAGAATCAGGTGTATTCTATATATTCACAGTTGATTTAAGTAAAGGAAACGACAAAGGCATTCTTTCTGTTTCTCGTAAATAATTTATTTAAGTTTTGAATTTTGATAAAAAACGTATCGGAGTGATTCTGGTACGTTTTTTTTAAAGGATATTTTTTCATCAAATACGATGTTTTTTTGAAGCAGTAAAATGAACGATATTCATTCGAACTAAATTTATGAATAATACAGGTGTAATTATTTATGTTGTATATTTAGCTATATTTGTACTTAATTGATAATTACTTAAATCATAAATATTGTCACTCATGAAAAACATTTCAAGAAGAACTGCAATTAAGGGAGTACTTGCCGGAGGTGCAGCGATGGCTGTATCCGGATTAGAAGCTGCAATACCTGGTACAAATCAATCTACAAAATTGGCGTTGAAAGGTAATATCCGTCATTCGGTTAGTAAATGGTGCTTTGGTAGCTATGAATTAGATGAATTTTGCAAGATATGTAAGCGTATAGGAATTGAATCTGTTGAATTGCTTGATCCGAAAGACTGGCCTATCGTACAAAAAAACGGGTTGACCGTGGCTATGGCTCAGGGCGCTGGATTGGGTATTGATGGTGGTTTTGCCGATCCTTCCCTTCATGATGAGTTGGTAGCAAGCTACGAAAAAGTAATTCCGATGGTTGCCGAAGCCGGATTAACCAATTTGATTTGTTTCTCCGGAAGAAGAAACGGCCTGACAGATTTGCAAGGATGGGAAAATTGTGAGAAGGGATTGAAACGGATTACACCGATTGCAGAAAAGCACAAAGTAGTACTAACGATGGAATTGCTTAATAGTGTTGGCCATAAAGATTATCTCTGTGATCATACAATCTGGGGCGTGGAACTTTGCCGTCGTGTTGGATCGGAAAACTTCAAACTGCTTTATGATATCTACCACATGCAGATTATGGAAGGTAATATCATCGATAATATTCGTAAATACCATAGTTTCTTCTCGCATATTCATACAGGAGGTTCACCGGGACGTGCCGAAATAGACGAAACACAGGAATTATATTATCCTGCTATCATGAAAGCGATAGTAGAAACAGGTTATAAAGGTTTCGTTGGTCAGGAATTTGTTCCCAGACAAGAAGATAAAATAGCCTCACTTGAAAAATGCATTCGCATTTGTGATGTATAAATAAGAGTTTGGAAATTTTTACACAAACGAAGAACTACCGGCTTCTCCTTTCCGTACAGATGGCTTTGCGAAATAACAAAAAACTGTTTTCCTATAATTGTCGCAAAGTTTTTCTATAACTGTGGTAAAACTTTTCTACAGATATGATAAAGTTTTACCACAGATATGGAAAAAGAAAATTGTATAACTAATGCTATGATATAATGAAAAAAAAAAACTATTATTTTTACTTTAATATTACTTACTCTAATGGGGGCAGGAGGCTGCAAGCAGCCGGATAGGCAAGAAGAACTTATCACAATTGATATGAATGCAAGTCATCCCGAAAGGACACTGATTCTTCAGGATTTTATGGATGTTGAATACATTCCGTTAGAAACAAATGACGAATTTATCACCCAAGGGAACGTAATGGAAATAGGGAATCAGTTTATATTGGTAAAAAACAGGAATAACGATGGTGACATCTTTATTTTTGACAGAAACACAGGTAAGGGGATACGAAAAATAAATAAAAGAGGGCAGGGCGCAGAAGAATATGGCCGTATCAATAGTATCACCCTGGATGAGGATGCAAATGAAATATTTGTCAATTCGACTTCTAACAAAAAAATCTATGTTTATGATTTGTCGGGCAACTTTAAACGAAGTCTTGACTATACGAAGGACACCGAATATTTAGAAATTTTTGATTACAATCAGGAGAGTTTAATCGGCTACGATATTTCAGGATATTACAAAGGTGGCGAGAAGAGGGGTGACCGGTCTTATCATGCTGTTATTTCAAAGAAAGACGGTCATATTACAAATCCTATTTTTATTCCTTTTGACATTATTAAAGCACCAACTATACAAGAAGGTGATGGGTTCGTGGTAACTTTTGTGCGTCCAATAATTTCATATCATGGTAACTGGCTACTTGTAGAAACTTCTTCTGATACAATTTACAAGTATATCTCTAAGGAACATAAATTAAGCCCGTTTCTGGTGAAAAAACCATCTAAAGATCCGGAAGTACTGCTAACAATGGGAGCTCTTACTGATCGCTATTATTTTATGCAGGCTATTGAAAAGAAATTCAACTTTACAACTGGAAGCGGATTTCCCACTACCGATCTTTTCTATGATACAGAGAAAAAGGCTGTGTTCAGGGCTGTGGTATTAAACAATGACTATGTAAAAGAAAAAAGAGTTGATATGATTACACGGCCGGTAAACGGAACAATTGCTGCTTTTCAAATACTAAATGCGAATCAACTTGTCGAAGCTTATGAGAACAATGAGCTGAAAGGCGCGTTAAAAGACATTGCCGCAGAATTGAACGAAGAGTCAAATCCGGTGGTCATGTTGATGAAATATAAGAAATAAGAAAACGGATTAGAATTGCTGACGGTGGATACAGAGGAAAACTATCGGATATGGTCAAAGATTTGGGTTTACTATTAAGCATTATCACATCTGTGATAAACTTACGAATTTATTATAACTTTGCACACGCTATCAAATAGATAGATATTTGTTTTGAACAAACAACAAATTCATATAGTTAAGATTGAAGTCATGGAATACAATTTCAGAGAGATTGAACAAAAGTGGAGAAAAAACTGGATAGACAATCAAGTCTATAAAGTAGTGGAAGACGAAAGCAAACCCAAATTTTACGTACTCGATATGTTTCCGTATCCTTCGGGAGCCGGACTACATGTAGGACATCCGTTAGGGTATATTGCTTCGGATATTTATTCTCGCTTCAAACGACTCCAGGGCTTCAATGTACTTCACCCGATGGGATATGATGCGTATGGATTACCGGCTGAACAATATGCTATTCAGACAGGGCAGCATCCGGAAATTACGACGAAGAATAATATCAACCGATATCGTGAACAAATGGATAAAATCGGTTTTTCGTATGATTGGAGCCGTGAAATCCGTACGTGTGAGCCTGTTTATTATAAATGGACACAATGGGCATTTATTCGCATGTTTAATAGTTTTTATTGCTATGATAAAAACCGTGCAATGCCAATTTCCGAATTAATCTATGCTTTCGAACAAAACGGAACGCAGGGTTTACATGTCGCTTGCGGTGAAGAACTTGAATTTACAGCATCGGAATGGAAAGCAAAAAGTGAAGTTGATAAACAAAAAATATTATTGAACTACCGTATTGCTTATCTGGGTGATACGATGGTTAACTGGTGTCCGGCATTGGGAACTGTATTAGCTAATGATGAAGTTGTAAACGGACTATCCGAACGTGGAGGTTATCCTGTAGAACAACGTGTAATGCGTCAATGGTGTTTGCGTGTATCGGCCTATGCGCAACGTCTTTTAGACGGATTGGATAAAATTGACTGGACAGATTCTTTAAAAGAAACACAACGTAACTGGATCGGTAGGAGTGAGGGTGCTGAAATGATCTTTAAAGTGAAAGATTCGGATATACAATTCACCATCTTTACAACTCGTGCAGATACGGTATTTGGTGTTACTTTCATGGTTTTAGCTCCTGAAAGCGAATTGGTTGACACTTTAACTACCGCCGAACAGCGTGCCGAAGTAGATGCTTATATTACAACGACTAAAAAAAGAACAGAACGCGAACGTATTGCTGATCGTCGTGTGACAGGTGTCTTTTCCGGATCATACGCCATCAATCCATTAACAAACGAAGCAATTCCTGTATGGATCAGTGATTATGTATTGGCCGGTTATGGAACAGGTGCGATCATGGCTGTTCCTGCTCACGATAGTCGCGACTATGCTTTTGCGAAACATTTTGATCTTCCTATCGTTCCCCTTATCGAAGGTTGTGATGTATCGGAAGAAAGTTTTGATGCCAAAGAAGGAATCATGATGAATTCTCCTGTTATTGGAAAAGAAATACCAGGAGGACTTGTACTGAACGGATTAAACGTACCTGAAGCTATTGCTAAAACAAAAGTATATATCGCTGAAAAGAAATTAGGAAAAGTAAAAATAAACTTCCGCCTACGCGATGCTATATTCAGCCGTCAACGCTATTGGGGCGAACCCTTCCCGGTTTATTACGATGAAAACGGATTGCCTCAGGTATTACCGGAAGATAAATTACCACTCGAATTACCTGATGTAGATAAATTTCTTCCTACAGAAACCGGTGAACCGCCTTTAGGGCGTGCTACCAACTGGGCATGGGATACGGTAAATGGAAAAGTAGTTAACTGTTCTTTAATTGACAATAAAACTATCTTCCAATTGGAATTAAACACGATGCCCGGATTTGCCGGATCGTCTGCTTATTACCTACGCTATATGGATCCGACTAACGAAACAGCGTTGGTTGACCGCAAGGTAAATAAATACTGGCGGAACGTGGATTTATATATCGGTGGTACAGAACATGCAACAGGTCACCTTATTTACAGTCGTTTCTGGAATAAATTCCTGTATGATATCGCTGTAAGTTGTGAAGAAGAACCATTCAAAAAACTAATCAATCAGGGAATGATTCAGGGACGATCTAATTTTGTATATCGTATTAACAACACAAATAAATTTGTTTCTCTTAATCTGAAAGATCAATATGAGGTTACACCGCTTCATGTGGATGTAAATATCGTAAGTAATGATATTCTTGATATAGAAGCTTTCCGTAACTGGAATCCCGAATATAAAACGGCAGAATTTATCCTTGAAGACGGAAAATACATCTGTGGCTGGGCAATTGAAAAAATGTCCAAATCCATGTTCAATGTAGTCAATCCGGATATGATTGTGGATAAATACGGTGCGGATACACTTCGTTTATATGAAATGTTTCTTGGCCCGTTAGAACAATCTAAGCCTTGGGATACAAACGGTATAGATGGTGTACATCGCTTCCTGAAGAAATTATGGGGGCTATTCTTCGGAAATACAGATACTTTGCAAGTTTCCAATGAACAAGCTTCTGGGGAGGAATTAAAGTCACTTCATAAATTGATCAAAAAAGTAAGTTTTGATATAGAACATTTCTCATTCAACACCTCTATCAGTGCCTTTATGATTTGTATAAACGAATTAGGAAGCTTGAAGTGTAATAAACGAGAAATACTTGAACAGTTCATCATTCTGCTTGCTCCTTTTGCTCCTCATATTGCAGAAGAATTATGGCACGTATTGGGTCATAATACAACAATATGTGATGCACAATGGCCGGAACATAAAGAAGAATATCTGAAAGAAGATGTTGTTACCTATGCTATTTCATTCAATGGTAAAGCTCGTTTCAATATTGAACTACCGGCTGATATGCCGAAAGAAGAAGTTGAAAAAACAGCTTTAGCACATGAAAATTCTGCAAAATGGATGGAAGGTAAGACACCTAAAAAAGTTATTGTAGTACCTCAGAAAATAGTTAATATCGTCATTTGATGAAAAGCAGCAATATCGGGAGATTATATAATCATACCCAGGATTATCTGATTATAATTTTAGGAACTTTATTATATGGATTTGGATTTAATGCCTTTATCCTTTCCAACGAAATTGTAACAGGAGGAGTTAGCGGGATTTGTGCAATCATTTATTTCGCTACTTCCATACCTGTTTCCATTTCATATTTCGTTTTAAACTCCATATTATTGGTTATTGCATTTAAAATATTAGGATTTAAATTTTTAATAAAAACAATTGTTGGAGTTATATGCCTTTCACTATCTCTCTCCTTCTTTGAATGGTTATTACAAGGCAAGCCCCTTATTGAAGGAGAGCCTTTCATGTCTATTTTAATAGGAGCTGCACTTTGTGGATCAGGACTTGGTTTGATCTTTACGGTTAACGGAAGTACCGGTGGTACTGACATTATTGCTGCAATCGTCAATAAATACAAGAATGTTTCTATCGGAACAGCGCTTTTATTCTGTGATTTTTTCATTATCGGATCGTCTTATTTTCTATTTCAAAATGTAGAAAAAATAGTATTCGGTTTTGTAGAAATGGGAGTGAGTAATTATGTATTAGACATGATTATAAACAGCAACAGACAATCTGTTCAGTTCCTTATATTCTCTCAGAAATATGAAGAAATAGCTAAAAGAATAATAACTGATACAGATAGAGGATGTACTTTCTTGGATGGGCAAGGAGGCTATTCAAAGAATCCCATGAAAGTAATTATTTTGGTAACAAAAAAATCCGAATCGCTTACCATATTCAGATTGGTTAAAAGTGTAGATCCGAATGCTTTTATTTCCCAAAGTGTCGTCAGGGGAGTTTACGGAGAAGGATTCGATCAAATTAAAACATAAACAAACATAAAACAATTTAAAGCACTTCTATACGTTATTATAGCGTAAAAGAAGTGCTTTTTTTATTCCATTAAACATATGAAAATAGTTTTTGCTACCAATAATAAACACAAATTAGAAGAAGTCAGAAAGATAGTAGCCGGTAAAATAGAAATTGTCAGCTTAGAAGAAATCAGCTGTTTCGAAGATATACCGGAAACTGCTGACACATTAGAAGGTAATGCCCTATTAAAAGCAAATTACATAAAAAATAAATTTGGTTTAAATTGTTTTGCTGATGATACCGGATTGGAAGTAGAAGCATTAAATAATGCGCCTGGCGTATTTTCAGCAAGATATGCAGGAACAGCACACGATTCGGAAGCTAATATGAAAAAATTACTTTCCGAACTTACTGATAAAGAAAACCGTAAAGCTCGTTTTCGTACCGTTATTGCCCTTATTATAGAAAATGATACTCTTCTATTCGAAGGTATAGTAAACGGCTCTATAGGAACAGAAAAGAAGGGAGAAAACGGATTTGGATATGATCCTGTTTTTATTCCTGAGGGATACACACAATCGTTTGCCGAATTAGGAGATGAAATAAAAAATAAAATAAGCCATCGGGCAGAAGCTGTACATAAACTAAATGATTATCTGAACACGCTTAAATTATAAAAGAAATGAAAAAAAAAATATCTGTTTTTATTTTACTAATCTTTTGTATTTCTTTTTCTTTTGCACAGGATGATTCTAATTTAAATAATCGTTTCAAAACTTATTTATCCTATTATAACAGTTCAAAAGTTGCAGAAGGAAATAATTTAGTTTATGTAGTTACAAATGGTTCTCTATTTAGCTATAATAAAACAGATAACAGTGAAAGTTTCTATTCACGTCAAACAGGAATGAGTGATAATGATATTTCACAAATAGCTTATAATTCTTCTGTTAATTCACTCCTTATCATTTACAGTAATGGCAATATAGATATACTGAACGAAGATAGTAACAGTATATACAACATAAGTCATTTTCTGAACAATACTACTTTCAATATTAAGAGCGTAAATAACATAGATATTTATGACGATATAGCTTATTTATCTATGCAATTCGGAGTAATAGCTCTTGATATGAAGAAGAAGGAAATAAAAGAAACCTATCGAATTATCAATGATGCTGTTTATTCCGTTTCAATAATGAATAATGAAATTTATGCTACAACGGTGAATGGTATTTACAAAGCTTTATTGGATTCTAATCTTGCAGATATAAATAACTGGAAAGCTTATTCAGTTTCTTTGCCCGACATGACTGATAATATCATTAAAACAGTCCTATTTGATAATAAACTATGTTTTCTTTTACAAACACAAAAAAAAGCAATAAAAGGTGTTTGTTATCAGGAAAATGATGGTTCAATTAAAACATTGATAACAAATAATTCATTGATAAATTTAAAAGTAGAAAATGATAAATTAATAACGCATACCAGAACCAATGCGTATATTTTTTCATCATTCTCTACTTTTGATAATATTAATTTAGGCACGGTGAATGACATTTCTTCATTAAAAGATAAAAATAAGTTTTGGGTTGCAGCAGGAACAGATATACTTAAAGGAATAAATAAAAACAGCGCAGGAACTTTTGATATTCTCCTTTCTAAAATTGAAGTAAATACCCCCAAAACAAATTATAATTATTACATGTATATGCAAGGTAATAAATTACTTACAACTGCTGGTGGTAAAGATCATGACAGGAATTGGAGACAAGGTATATTTTCTACATACGAAAATAATGAATGGTCAAGTCTTAATCAAAGTAAATTGAAATATGGATCTAATAATGAATTTAACAGTCCGCAAGACTTTGTAGCAGCTCTTCCTTATCCTGAAGATCCTTCAACATATTATATCGCTTCATACGGGGAAGGTTTATTTATAATTAAAGATAATGAATTTGTTAATTCATATAGTTTTTATAATAGCCCTTTGGAATATACTAAAAGCATTACAGAAGAAAATTATTATTATCATTATGTTCGCATTTCATCCATCGCTTTTGATAAAAATAAAAATTTATGGATGACAAATGCAGAAACAGAATATCCCATAAAAGTATTAAAACCGGATAGCACATGGGCTAAGTTTTCTTTTAAAGATTATATGACCACACCTATGATAATGGATAAGATAATTATCACTTCTAAAGACCATAAATGGCTGAATATTCCATATTCTGATAGCTATAATAATAATCCCGGTATTTTTATTTTTAAAGACAATGATTTATCTGAAGAAGGTAGTCAAGCAACCTTTATAAGTAGTATTATAAATCAAAATGGAGAAGATATAGGAGCCAACACGGTTAGGTGTATGGTAGAAGATAAAAAAGGAAATATATGGATAGGTACAAATAAAGGTCCTGTTTATACTACTGTTCCTGCTAATGCTTTAGAAAATCCTAATAGATTTTTCTTTTATCAGATAATACGTGAAGGAGAAAGTGGCGCTTATTTGTTTCTTAATGGTGATTTGATAAATGCTATTGCTGTTGACGGAGGTAATCAAAAATGGTTAGGTACAGAATCGTCCGGTGTCTTTTTAGTTAGTGAAGATGGAATGGAGACTATTTATAACTTTACTACTGCTAATTCTCCTCTTCCTTCTAATAAAATAGAGAGTCTTACTATAAATGACGAAACAGGAGAAGTTTTTATAGGTACAAACAAAGGTCTTATTTCTTTTATGGGAGAAGGAACTGAAGGTAAAGAATCTTTTTCTGATGTTTCTGTTTATCCTAATCCTGTACGTCCTGAATATGAAGATAAAGTTACAATTACCGGATTAATGACAGATTCTAATGTAAAAATTACAGACATTAAGGGTAATCTTATCTACCAGGCCAAATCTGTTGGAGGCCAACTCCTATGGAATTGCAGAAACGTCAAAGGAAGCAGAGTAGCAACAGGTATTTATCTTGTTATTGCTGCCAGCTCAGAAGGTTCTGAAAGTGTTGTATCTAAAATAATGGTAATTAAATAAATTATTACAAACCTAATTTAGCTGAAAGTTCAAGCATACGACGAATAGGTTTAATGGCTTCTTTCTGAATTGCTTCATCTACGAATATCTCTGGTAATTCGTACTTGAGGCAATTATACAATTTCTCCATAGTATTCAAACGCATAAAATTACATTCATTACATGCGCAAGTACTATCATTAGGAGGAGCCGGGATAAATTCTTTATCAGGACTACTTTTTTGCATTTCATGTAAAATACCACTTTCCGTCGCTACAATGAATTGTTTTTTATCCGAGTTAATCGTATGCTTTAATAAAGCAGCAGTCGATCCTACGAAGTCGGAGATATGTATAATGGGTTGTTTGCATTCCGGATGTGTTATCACTTCTGCTTCCGGATATTCTTTTTTGAGGTTGACTATCTTTTCTAATGAAAATTGTTCATGTACATGACAGGCTCCATCCCATAATAACATATTCCTTCCGGTTATGCTATTAATATAATTACCTAAATTACGATCCGGACCGAATATGAGTTTAGCATCTTCCGGAAAACTATCTACTATCTGTTTCGCATTTGTAGAAGTAACTACTACATCCGTAACCGCTTTTACAGCAGCAGTAGTATTTACATAAGAAATAACCGTATGATCCGGATGTTGACGAACAAAAGCAGCAAAATCATCCGCCGGACAACTATCCGCTAATGAACAACCGGCATTCAGATCCGGTACTAATACCTTTTTATCCGGACAAATTATTTTAGCAGTTTCACCCATAAAATGAACACCACTTAAAACAATGATATCAGCATCAGTTTTTGCAGCCCATTGTGCCAAAGCTAAACTATCCCCAACAAAATCTGCTATATCCTGTATATCACCGGTCTGGTAATAATGAGCAAGAATAACTGCGTTTTTTTCCTTCCGGAACCTATCTATTTCTGCTTTAATATCTATATCTTTCGGAACCGGAACGTTTATATAGCCTGCTGATAAATTCTGTGTCATAGTTATATTACTTTCTAAGATGAGTAACCATTGCAAAGTTAGCTTTTCTTTTCATTACTTCTAATTCATCAATCCCAATAATTCAACATCCAACACTTTTCAACATCTAATATTTATATTCTTATTTATTTAAAACTTTAAAAATATAAATATGATTATGATGTTCTGTTAATTGTTTTGATAAATATATTTCAATTTTATTGCATATTACGTTATTAGCTTCCTCAATTGCTTTATGAGTACTATATAAACAAGTTATTTACCTTTTTAGTTATTGGAAATAAGAATTTTATACGTTATTTCATATCGGTTGTTAATAAGTTAGGTGATGTAAAAAAATAAAGATATTTCTTATTTAAAACGGTGAAAAATGGAGGTTGATATTCTCTTATAAATAAGATTGTAATATTATTGTAATTTTGATATAGGGATTGTATATATGTTTTTATCCAATAAAGCAAGAATTATTTTTCATTTTCTATTCACTCTTTATCGATAAGTTATTAACCGTTATTATCCGAAAATAAAGGGTTATTTTTGCAGTAAATTAATTTATATCATCAGATCATGCGTAAACTGAAAATTACAGAATTGAATCGTCTTACTCCTCAGGAATTTAAAAATAGAAATAAGATTCCTTTAGTTGTAGTATTGGATAATGTAAGGAGTTTAAATAATGTTGGTTCTGTATTTCGTACATCTGATGCATTTATTGTTGAAGCTGTTTATTTATGTGGGATAACTGCTTGTCCGCCTCATGCTGAAATTCATAAAACTGCACTTGGAGCAGAAGAAACAGTTAGTTGGATCTATTTTAAAGAAACATTAGAAGCTGTTGATAAACTTAAAAAGGAAGGTTATACCGTTTGTAGTATAGAACAGGCTGAAGGAAGTATTATGCTTGATAAATTACAGTTAGATAATAAGAAAAAGTATGCTGTTATTTTAGGTAATGAAGTAAAAGGAGTACAACAAAAGGTAGTTGATAACTCTGATTATTGCGTAGAAATACCTCAGTTCGGAACCAAGCATTCTTTGAATGTATCTGTAACCGCAGGTATTATTATATGGGATTTTTTTAGAAAACTATCAGAGTAAACCATTTTCAACCAACACAACTACGCGTTCTGTCATGGCATCTTTTCCTTTTGGGTCATATTCTGTTTTTAAACTGGCTCCGAATATACCTGCGAATAAGTTCCAGAATCCGGCACGGAAACTACCAAGATAGGCTCTCAATAAATTATAACTGGATTGATTACATTCTCTGTCTATCAGCTTAATAAGTAATTTACCTTGTGAGAAAGTGAGTTTTTTAAGTTCCGGTTTATATTCTTTAAATAATTCCTTTTCCATTCGTTTGAGATGTGCTTGCCTTTCCTTTTCAGTTGGTAAAGTTTCCATGTACTCATAAGTCTCAATCAATGTTTCATAAACCATTTTGGCATAAGGAAGCGTACGTTTAACATCCCTCACTAATTTATTATATTTCTGTTGTTCTTTTTTGTTTTTGAATTTCTGAGGAGGAAAAATATACACATCCCTTAAATTTACAATAGGTACAGTATCTGAATTTTCTACATAAGCTTTGTAGTATCCTTTCGGAAGTATATTTGTTTGAATAGATTGAGCTGAAGATGAAGCACAATAAAAAACAGATAGCATTAATATAAGTACCTTAATTCTTATCATATAAGAAACAAAAATAATTGATTTACTTATTTGAAATACTGAATAATATATAATTTGACTATTTTTGCGTCCTGTTTTTAACCAGTATTACCTTAACAAATGAAGAAATTCATTACTTGTGTCGTATTATTTATTATTAATACGTTTGTTTTCTCACAAACCAATCTTCGTATATCTGATCTTCGAACAATGGGAATGGGAGGAAGTAATATAACTCATTCATTCTATTTTAATCCTTCCTGTTTAAGTTTATCAACAAGTCAATTTATTGATATAAATTACTTTAATAAGTATCAACTAAAAGAATTGTCTTCGGTATCTATAGTTTATGGAAATTCCGAATTTCAACTTCCCTTTGCTTTTCATATATCTACTTTCGGATATGATAAATATAGGGAAACAATGTTTCGTTTAGTACTTTCTAAAAGAGTATCTTCTGAGTGGATCGTAGGAATTAGTACTCAATACGCGTTGTTACAAACAGAACTTTATGAAGCAGAAGTTAAAAAGCTCTCAACAGACATTGGTATTCTATATATTCCTGATGAAAACTTGTTGATAGGTTTGTCAATAACGGATTTTCCTTCCATAAGATTAGATAAAGAAAGTATTCATATAGAAGACTTTAATTACTATTCTATACAAACAGGTTGTCAATACCAGTTTATTAACAACCTGTTGATAGCTTCATCAATACGTTATACTAACCAATCTGCTCTACGTATTTATTCAGGTTTAGAATATACTGTTTATAACGATTTCTATTTGCGGACAGGTTTACAAACGAATCCTGTAATTCCAGTGTTTGGTGTTGGTATGAAACGACCTGTTTTCCATGTGGATATGGCAGTTAATTATCATTTACTATTAGGTATTTCTTCGGGTATCGGTATTACTTATTTATTCTGATTTCTTATACGATGAAGCATTTGTTGATAATCCTTTCTTTTCTGTTTATATCTTGTTTAGTTACTTGTTATAATGCTGAAGCACAAAGTTCTTTTTCTGTTGATAAATGGAAAGAATATATTGATAATTTAGCTTTGGACGATGTAACTGTAGAATCTGTTGAAACATTATATGATGAACTATCTTATCTGGTAGAAAATCCGTTCGATTTAAATAGAGTAACTGCTGAACAGTTGAATAAACTACCTTTTTTAACGGATAAACAGATTAAGACTATAGTAGGTTACAGACAGAAATACGGCCAGATGTTTTCTGTTTACGAATTAAAGAATGTTGAAGGTTTAGATTTAAATACACTTGAATTACTTATTCCATTTGTTTATATCTCTTCACCTTCTGTTGAAAACAGATTAGTATCAGTTGATAACCTGTTGAAGTATGGTCATAATGAATTGTATTTCAGAATGGACAAAGGTTTTCAACAAAAGAAAGGATATACATCTGTTTCCGATAGTATTCTGACACTATACCCGAATAGAAAATACTTAGGAGAAGATTTTTATAATTCAGTTCGCTATGCATATAAATTTGACGATCGTATCCAGTTTGGTTTTGTTGCTGAGAAAGATGGGGGAGAACCATTTTTCACAAAACGACATAAAGGGTATGATTATTACTCTGTTCACTTGTTGATAAAGGATATAAAATGGTTGAAAACACTGGCCGTGGGAGATTATAAAATGGCGTTCGGACAAGGATTGGTGGTAAGTAATGATTATTCACCTTCTCGAAGCGTAATCTTATCACAAGCCGATAGAAGAAATAATGGTTTTCGTCGGCATTATTCAACCAATGAATATGACTTTTTTCGAGGAGTAGGAGTTACATTAAATTATAAACAAATTGATGCAAGTCTATTTTATTCAGATAAGTACTTGGATGCTAATATAGATAGCCTGTTGATTACTTCGTTAAAAACAGATGGGCTGCATCGTTTACAACGGGATTGGGATAAAAGAAACCAAGCGAGAATGCGGACGCTTGGAGGTAATATAAGATATGTTTCTGAAAATTTTTATTTGGGCTTGACTGCGTTGAACTATTCTTTTGGAAGAAAACTGTATGAACCGGAGTTGAAGCCGTATAATTTATATAATTTTCGGGGTAGGGAGAATACAAATGTAAGTGTTGATTATCTCTTAAGAAGAGGATCTGTTAAATTCTATGGTGAAACGGCTATTTCTGCGAATGGAGCAATTGCTATATTAAATGGGCTACAAATTCAACCAACGTCTTATGCATCTTTTCTTTTGTTATATCGGAATTATGATAAAAAATATCAGGCTTTTTTCGGCAATGCTTTCGGACAAAATTCGTCTGTTCAAAATGAAGAAGGTATTTATTTAGGTATGCAAATATCATCATTTGCTTATTGGAAACTATCGGCTTATGCAGATATGTTTCGTTTCCCCTGGTTGAAATATGGTGTAGATTCACCTTCTTCTGGTAAAGAATATATGTTGCAAATGGAACATAACAGAGGAAAAAGCAATTCGTTTTCTTTACGATACAGGTATAAACAATCCGAAATAAATGAAACGGTAGAAAATTATATACATATTGGAAAACAGGATCAGCATCGGCTTCGCTTTCAGTTTATACATTCGCTCCATGCTTGGAACTTCCGGACTTCATTGGATGGAGTGGTGTATAAAAAAGAAACGTCAAAACTAAGTAAAGGCTGGATGTTGGGGCAAAGTATATCTTTTCAACCACAAAAAGGAAAGATCAAAGCTGATTTTTATACAGCATATTTCGATACGGAAAGTTCTTCCGTTACAATCAGTTCTTTTGAACGCACACCTTTGTATGTATATTACAGGCCTTCTTTTTATGGACAAGGCATACGATTTGCAGGAACTTTACGCTATGATCTTTCCCGTCAGCTTATGGTAACCGTAAAACTTTCTACTTCGCACTATTTTGACCGTGACAAAATAGGAACAGACTTAGAAGAAATAGAAGGAAGCAATAAGACTGATCTGAATTTTATCCTCCGGTGGAAGTTTTAAATACTTTGCTTAATACAACGTATTAAAGATTTAATGTAAACACGACTATAGCTGGGAAGTGATATTTGATTTTTTGTAAATACCATGCCTACACCTGTTGTTGTATAGTTACCGGAATTATTTGACCAATAATATCCGCGCGATTCCATATTACTTGGATCTACAGAATTATATAATGGCCAGTTTGTATTACCTCCAGCCGGAAAAAATGGATATAATGATTCAGTTGCCTGAGTGGGAGGAATTATTGTTCCAAAATAGGCTCCTTCCTTAGTAGCATCAAAATAACCACCGAGAGCAATTAAATCTTTAAAATCAGATTTAATTGGAAGTTTATACTCCGAATTAGCTTTTGTACAAGGATCAAGAAAATCGGTATTTAATCCCCAGCTTTCATTCGTATTCCATTGTACATACTGACCTTCAAGAGATGGACCTGCTTCAGGTTGTCCGGGTTCTGCACATGGATCCTCTGTATATGAATCTATAGAAGTTTTGTCATTTTTAAGTCCCCACATCCAATAAAAACCACCTGAATTTTTATTGGCGGGAGAATTATTAGACCACTCTTCAAAAACTGGATTACTTGTTAATTCTTTTTTAGTAAGAAATCCCTGACTCCACTCTTGATTAATTTTTTTGCGAATGTGAACTTCTAATTTGTAACTATGCCCCGCAATAGGAGTAAAAATTTTAAAATCAGAAGTTTGGTTTGTTATATTTCCACCAGAAACAAGTGATAAACTGTTAACTGTTAAACTAAGCGAATTGTATGTTTGAGGGTAAATATAAGTTATTCCAACGGCTTTAAAGTTTGTATAAGTTTCTAAGCGATCCGGATCACTACTATTATAATCCGGATAAGCAGTTCTTGTATAAGCTTTTTCTGAACCTTCGATATTGAAACTACTTAGAGTTATATCTTCAGTATTTAATATAATTCCGGTTTCTAACTTCATCGAATTTGCTTTTTTCAGATCCGGTAATTCTATATCAGGACTTTCCATTGTGTAACCATTAACAGAAATAACCTGTACTTCTAATCTTGCTAATTTATGTGAGAATGTAATCTCTATATTAGTATTTTCTCCATCAGAAATATATACATCAGTACTTGACCAATAGAGCAAATCGGCGTGTTCGGGAGGAGTTATATTATCATTATCCGTATCTGTTACATCTGTTATAAGTGTTTCTTGATTATAAGAATAGGCCACGAACTTATAACTAAATCCTGCATCTAATTCTAATATATTGTTTTCTCCTGAAGAGCCTGCAGAATTATCTATATGATCGAAATAAGTATAATTAGTACCTGTTTTTTTATAAGCGATAACCCGATAATAAACCCCATTTGGTAGAGGTGAAGTAGCACGTGTGGTAATATTTTTTTGAGAAGACAAAAGAGCGATTAATTCAAAGTCTTCATTAATTGATTTTACCTTAACTTGTTGTTTCATTTGAGAACGGGTAAAGACCTCTTCTCCTTCTTCGTCAATTATTCCGGAAACAGAAAATCCAATAGTACCTTTTAATTCATTCTTATCATTATCTGCTTCTTCTTTTGAGCATCCGGAACTTAAAAAAAGTAATATAATTGGTAAAGAAACGATTAGGAAAGCGTTTGTTCTTTTATATTGTCTGGACATTTTATTTTTTTATTAAGATGTGCTAATTAAAATTCTATATCACTTCCATGTTGTGTCTTTTCATCAATCCAGTCTTCAACATTGACTTTCGTTTCATCAACTTTAATAGTTCCTGATCTTACGGCCATAGAGTGTTCAATTTGAACGATATTTGTTTCAATTACAGGAGGAGAATAAATTTCTTTTCTTTCTTCCCCTGTTGGATTCGTCTGCGAATTATTCATGCTGTTTAATAATTAAGTGTTGAAAAAACAAATAGCTATTTAAAATACCAAATCAACATGTTATTATCAGCCTATCAGTTAGATATTTATCCACTATTCTTTTTTATTGAACCAATTTGAATATGCTTTTGTTGTTTCTTTATTATTATTTTTTCGTTACAATGAATTTTAAACTCTAAAGCCTTACTTATTGTTACATTTGCATAGGCTTATTAGGAAAAATAGATATGGCGACAATACTTTTTGATAAAATTGTTTTTGGGCCGGTGAAGAGTAGGAGACTTGGAGTTTCTCTGGGAATGAACCTGCTTCCTCGTGACGGCAAACTATGTTCGTTTGATTGTATTTATTGTGAATGCGGGCTGAATTCCGAACGGAAAACAAAAACTCGTATTCCGACTCGTGAAGAGGCAAAAAAAGAACTGGAAGAAACGCTTCTTTCGATGCAGGCAGAAGGAATGGCACCGGATGTAATTACTTTTGCCGGAAATGGAGAGCCAACAATGCATCCTCATTTTCCGGAGATAATTGATGATACTATAAAACTTCGTAACCGTTTCTTTCCGAAAGCGAAAATAGCGGTTTTGTCTAATGCTACAATGATAAAAAAACAAGCTGTTTTTGATGCATTACACAAAGTGGATGATTGTATATTGAAGCTTGATTCTGTATTGGACAGCAGAATACAACAGTTAGATCGTCCGGTATCGCCTTCCTTTACTTTTGAATGGTTGTTAGAACATCTTTGCCATTTTAAAGGCAACCTGATAATTCAGACTATGTTTCTGAATGGAGAATGCAAAGGAGAGTCAATCAGTAACATGACAGAAGAAGAGATCACCGGTTGGATTGCTGCGCTTAAAAAAATTAAACCGCGTCAGGTAATGATTTATACAGTTGAACGTGAAACCCCTGTAAAGGGACTTAGAAAGGCGACAAAAGAAGAATTGGATAGTATAGCTGAGCGTGCTCGCAAGGAAGGTTTTGATGTATCTGTTTCATATTGATATTAAAAAAACATACTATTGGATACCCCCTGTCTTCAATGAATGACACGCATTTTTTACCTTATTGAAAATCAATGTAAAAAACGGAGTAAAAATATAAAGGTTATTTTTCCAATTATAAAGGATATTTTTGCAAAAATATCCTTTATATTTTTTCATCAAATAGTATGTCATATTTATTCAAAAGTCCAGGCAAGCCGTTGAGTGAAAACCGGGCTTTTTTTAAACGGTTTGTTTCCGGATCGATGGAGAAATTATAAGCTGTCCGAAGATCTGCTTTTTCAAGATTCGTAAACTCAAAAGTAGCCCCCAATAAATCACAATTATCAAAAACAGAATTACTCAGATCTGTTTCTGTGAAATCTACTTCTCTCAATTGAGAATTGATGAAAGAGGTTTTCTTTATTTTCAGCTTATAGAAAATAGAATCGTTCAATAGGCAATTATCAAAAGAGAAAGAAAGACTGAATTCATTACATGTATCAAAATGAAGCCCCAACAGCTTGCAACCACTGAATTTCACTTCTTGTAATGATGTTTTATTCAATTTAGCCAAACTTAAGTTACAATCTTTAAATTCGCAGTTGATAAAACTAAAACCGGAAAGATCATACTCCGAAAAATTACAACTCGTGAAAAAGCAATCCTCATATTCTCCTATTATTAGCGAAGTCAATGTAAAATCCTCCTTCTCAAAAATTTTATCTACTATATATTCTTTTTTCATTCTGTTCTTTCCATTTAAAATCCAAGCAACTCCTGGATTATTGTTATTAATTAACTTTCATATTCTATCTTTATACCAGGGCGTTAAGAGGAAACAGGCTCTGCTGGGGAGCAACCTGTCAGCAATAAACACC
>NZ_JAQWCQ010000057.1 GCF_028705895.1 Massilibacteroides sp.
TATTATTTTGTTTTTTATTTCACTTTTTTATATTTGCTGTCCACGATTTGTTTTAACCTATCGAGGTAATCCCATTAAAAACGACATAATCCAAGTGTAATAACAACCGGGGTTTCGGACTGATCCGAAAAAAGCACCGTTGACGGAGCTAAATTAGTCGAATTTTAATCGGATTTACAGGCCTGCGATTCAGTCTTACAAATATTGTGCAGCACATCTATATTGTGCATACCAATGCCCTATTTTTCTTGTAATGCGGGAGTAGTAAATGTTTCATTCAGATATTTGATCACTTCCTGCGTCAAATTATAGGATTCGCGGGCATAAAGAATATTATCACCGGCAGTATTACTTAAGATTATACCGATCTTTTTATCCTCATTATATCTTTTTAGTTGCTGAATGATCGAGTCGTATAGTTGTTGATAAAGGCGGTCTTGTTCATCTTTCAATTCCTTGGACAATTGATTTTCCAGCCTATAAATATCCTGTTGCTTTCGCAGAATCTGTTTGTACTCGGCATCGGATTGTTCATGGGGTAGAAATGGATTTTCTTCTAATTTTTGTTTATAGCGCCTCATCTGAAGTTCCAGATCACGCACCCGTTGAGTAATGATTGAGCGAGAGTTTTCCTCTTTTACAAGAATTTGACTACGCAGATCGGTAGCCAGATAATAATCCAGCAAAAGAGAGTCAACATTAATATAAGCAAAGGAGAGAATCGAGGCAGTATCCTGAGACATATCAGTATGAGCAAAATAATCGATAGTTTTTTGCTTATTTCCAAACTGAAGGATAAACAAGATGATTATACCTATAGCCAGAAGTCCGTTAATGATGTAATTTACTGTATTATGATTCATAAAACCACCGACATTCTTTCTCGATACAAAAATAATGCATTACGAGAGAGTTTCATTATCTTATTGCATTTAGTAAGCGAATTTAGTATACTTTATCATAATTGGCAACATGTAACACGAAAGAAACACGGGTTACATGGAAATGTGACACTTTTTAAACTGACCTGAAACATCCCACTTCTACTTTTGCTTCGTATTCCGGAATATGATCAATAATAATACAAAGTAAGGAATGAGAAAGATTTACAAAGAAAACAGGATTCAGAAACTGCTCTTAATTATTACAGGAATATTCTTGTCTATCTCAATGTATGCTCAAACAGGTACAATATGTGGTACCGTGTTTGACACGAAATTAAAGGAACCTCTTATCGGCGCTTCCGTAGTGATTGATGGAACAACAACGGGGGCAACCACTGATATAGATGGTTATTTCAGGATTGAAGGTCTTCAACAGGGAAAATACACCATTTCGGCATCCTATGTGTCTTATCAGTCTCAAACGATAAAGGATGTACCTGTTGTTGCTCTTCAGGAGGCTGTTGTTAAGTTTGAGCTTAGTGATGCCAATCTGCAACTGGAAAATGTAGTTGTGGTAGGTCGTAAGAATCTGGAAAGCGAAAACGTATTGATGATGGAACGTCAAAAAGCTTCGGTTTCGGTTGAACATCTTGGGGCTCGGGAAATGAGTATAAAAGGAATATCCAATGTTGCAGATGGCGTAAAAAAATTATCCGGCATTTCTTTAGCGGGAACGGGACAACTGTTTGTTCGCGGACTGGGAGACAGATATAGTGTCACCACGATGAACGGATTAGTTATTGCTTCTCCAAATCCGGACAACAAGCTGATTCCTCTTGATCTTTTCCCCTCTTCTATCGTACAGAATATTACGGTCAGTAAGGTATTTCAGGCTTCTACTTTTGCAGATTATGCCGGTGCACATATAGATATTGCTACGAAAGAAAATCCGGGCAAAGACTATCTTAGCATCTCCTTATCGGCAGGAGGAAGAGTCAACACGACCTTTGACGATTTTCGTTATTCTGATAAATCCGGAGGATTGCGGATCAAAAATCTACCTCAATCCATTAAAGATATGAGTTCTAAGGAATTTACAGAATATTCAAAACAACAGAATCCGTTTGGCGGAGGATTTTCTACCTATAAAAAGCAAGCATTACCCGAATTAAATATAGGACTGTCTTTTGGCAAAACATGGGATATCGGAAGCAATAAGCTGAATTTGATCGGAGCATTAGGGGTCAGCAATGATTATGAAACCCGCAAGGGCTCATATGTCACCACACTCACATCTCAAGGCACTCAGCTAAATGAATTCACATCAGACAATTACTCGTATCAAACAAAAGCTTCCGCCCTGGTTGGTTTAGGTTATCAATTTGCCGGCACGAACCGTATCCGCTACAATTTCTTTTACTCCAGACTAACCGATGACACGCACAAAACGCGAATCGGTTTTGATTCGGAAGGGAACAATCTCGAAGGGAGCAACAGTGTCTATCATCTTTATAGTTTGATAAATAATCAATTGGATGGAGAACACATGGTTGGGAAATGGACAATCAACTGGAATGGCGGATACGGTATAACAGCAAGTGATGAACCGGACAGGAGACAGGCAATGTTTCTTCGTAAAGACAATGGAGAACTTGCTCTTTTTAAATTAAACCGACAGGAAACCATGCGCTTCTTCGGAGAATTAGACGAAAAATCCGGGACAGGAGACCTAAAACTAAAATACAATTTCAACGATTTGAATCTCATCCGTTTCGGAGGAGCTTATATAAATAAGAAACGTGATTATTATTCTACTCGTTTTTTCTATAATCTGAATAAACTCAACCCGCAGGTTGATAATATTTATGACACAGACGATTTTCTGAATCAGGAAAATATAGCTAATGAGAACATTGTTATTGATAAAAATCAGCAACCAAAATTCAGTTATTTTGCCGGCAGTGAAATTATCGCGGCTTTTGCGGAAACAGATTTCTATCCGGCGGAAAAATTATTAATCAATGCCGGGATTCGGTATGAAAGCTCCAATCAATGGGTCAGATACTGGAAAGATTCAGGACAGGAAATGAGAGCGGAACTAAATGCTGATGATATATTACCGGCATTGAATATAAAATACACACTTGATAAGAGTCAGGCTATCCGCTTTGGTGCTTCTCGCACGGTTACTCGTCCGCAATTCATTGAGATGGCTCCTTTCTTGTATCAGGAGTCTTATGGAAGTGCATCCATACGTGGTAATGAAGATTTACAAAACGGGTATGATTATAATTTTGACCTTCGATACGAATATATTTCCGGATCCGGAAACATGCTTTCTGTAACCGGTTATTATAAATATTTAGATTCTCCAATTGAGCGTGTACAGGAGATTGCGGGTGGTTCGGCCGTACATTCTTTTCTGAATGCCGGTAGTGGAACAGCATTAGGTATAGAAGCGGAGCTACGTAAAACATTCTCTCCCGAATGGCGTGCCGGTGCTAATCTTTCCTGGATGTACACGCAAGTAAAACTTCCCGAAGATGGTGTTTATACCGATAAAAAAAGAGCGTTACAAGGGGCATCACCTTATCTGGCAAATGCGGACATAACCTATTCGCCGACTTTTGAAAACAGTAATAAGCTGAATCTCACATTACTCTATAATTTACAGGGACCGCGTATCCACACTGTAGGTATAAATACGCTGGGCAATGTAAAGGAAACGGTTCGTCACACACTCGATTTCAATGCAGGCTACGCATTCAATTCGAAATTGAATTTCAAATTTCAGGCGAAGAATCTCTTGAATTCTACAATTCGCTTCCGTCAGGAAATAGCCGAGACAGGAAAAGAAGAAGTAGTAGAATATTACAAAACCAACACAGCGATAGAGGTTGGGGTTACTTACAATTTTTAAACACATGGATCATTTAATTATTTCATTTAATTATAAACAGTTATGAAAAAGAATTATTGGAAACTTAGTTCAATTGCTTTTGCACTAATTGCAATGTTATCTCTCGCATCTTGTAGTGATGACGATAAGGATGACAATGGAGGAGGTACCGACGAACCGGATGATACGGAACTGAAAGGCGAACTAACAGGAGAATTGACCTTAAAAACAGGAAAAACCTATAATCTGACTGGTGGATATGCAGTAAAGGAGGGTGCGACCCTGACTATTGAACCGGGAGTGACAATTATTGCTAAAGACGATGATGTTGTTGATTATATACTGGTGGAACAAGGTGGTAAAATCATGGCTGAAGGAACGGCTTCCAGCCCGATCATTATGACTTCAGAAAAGAAAGAAGCCGGCGCATGGGGCGGTCTTCATCTTTGTGGTAAGGCTACGATAAACGTATCCGGAGGTACTGCAAAATCTGAAATTGGCGATGCAACTTACGGTGGTAATGATGATGCCGATAATTCGGGTAAATTACGTTATATCCGTTTAGAATATACGGGGTATGCTTTTGATGAAGACCATGAAGCAAACGGGGTAACTTTTTATGGCGTTGGTAGCGGAACTACGGTAGAATATTTACAGGCGTATAAGGGTTCGGACGATGGGTTCGAATGGTTTGGCGGTACGGTAAATGTAAAGTATTTAGTTGCGACAAGTTGTAGCGATGATTCTTTCGACTGGACACAAGGCTGGAGAGGTAAGGGACAATTCTTAGTGGCTTATCAGGAAGATCAGTCTTCTTTAGGCTACGACTGTGATTGCTTGATTGAAGCAGACAACGACAGCAAAGTATTTACTACAACTCCTATATCTGCTCCTGTTTTGGCAAATCTCACCTTAATCGGGAACAATTCTGAAACTAACAAACGAGGTGTTCGTCTTCGTGCCGGTACGCAGGTTAAAATTTACAATGCACTTGTAAAAGGTAAAACAAACACGCTAACGACCGAAACAACTGAAACAGAGACTGCACTAGTGAATGGTACTTCGGTATTAAGCAACGTTCTGCTGGAAACAACATTCAGCGGAAAAGAGGGACTTTATACAGCTGCTTTATTTACTAAAGACGGAATCAATAAGGAGAATCAGTTTATTTCATTATCAAACAGCTATGTAGGAACAGAAGAAGGTGGCACAGATGTCAGCACGATTGATCCGTTCTTCATCTCTGCTCCATACGCCGGTGCTGTTGACGCATCGAACGACTGGACTTCGGGATGGACTACCCAACCGGGAGCATCACAAACTAACGAAGAGTTAAAAGGGGAGTTAACAAAGGATCTGACGTTAAAGAACGGACAGACTTATTACTTAACAGGAGGTTTTCATGTTAAATCCGGAGCTACGTTAACGATTGAGCCGGGCGTTCGCCTGATTGCTAAAGATGATGATATAGTTGATTATATTCTTATCGAACAAGGTGCGAAGATTAATGCTGAAGGAACTGCGTCTAATCCGATTGTCATGACTTCTGAAAAAACTGAGGCAGGAGCTTGGGGCGGTCTTCATATTTGTGGAAAAGCTAAAATAAACGTATCCGGAGGTACTGCAAAATCTGAAATTGGTGATGCAACTTACGGAGGTAATGATGATGCCGATAATTCGGGTAAATTACGTTATATCCGTTTAGAATATACAGGCTATGCTTTTGATGAAGAGCATGAAGCAAACGGGGTTACATTCTATGGTGTCGGTAGTGGAACTACGGTAGAATATTTGCAGGCGTATCAAGGTTCAGACGATGGATTCGAATGGTTTGGCGGTGCTGTAAATGTAAAGTATCTGATTGCGACAAGTTGTAGCGATGATTCTTTCGACTGGACACAGGGCTGGAGAGGGAAAGGACAATTCTTAGTGGCTTATCAGGAAAATCAGACCACTTTAGGTTACGGCTGCGATTGTTTGATAGAAGCAGACAATGACAGTAAGGTATTTACAGCAAGTCCTACCTCCGCTCCTATTCTGGCAAATCTCACCTTAATCGGTAATAATTCGGATACGAACAAACGAGGAATCCGTCTTCGTGCCGGTACACAGGTTAAAATATACAATGCTTTAGTATCCGGAAAGGCTAACACGTTGACGACAGAAACAGCTGAAACAGAAACTGCGCTGGACAATGGCACTTCTGTACTAAATAACGTCTGGTTGGCTACAGCATTCAGCAGCCAAGAGGGTATATTCACGTCCGACAAGTTCAATGCGGCTACCGGTAATGCACAAAACAAGGAGTTCAGCTTGACTGATATCTATGTTGGTACGGTTGAAGGAGGTTCGGATCTGAGCAGTGATACGTTCTTTGCAAAATCAGAATATAAGGGTGCTGTTCCTGCGGATGATGACTGGACTAAAGGTTGGGCAAAATAAAACCTACAGCCGTAGAATAAAAGAAAATGCAATATGATTAAACGAATTTTGTTGACATCAATCATAGTATCAGGGGCCTCGTTTGCGTTGCAAGCGCAGGACCTTGTGCTTAGTGAAGGTCAATACTATACAGACGAAAGTCAAAGTGTTCTCTACACCGGCCGTTATACGGAGTTTTACGACGACGGTATGCTAAAGATGGAACTCTTCCTGAAAGACGGACGTCCTGAAGGCACTTATGTCATCTACTACCCCAATGGCAAAATTGCAGAAGTTAGGGCATATTACAAAGGAATCTTTCATGGAGAATGGAGAACCTATAATGAAGAAGGAAATATGACCGGATTAGCATCTTATAAAGAAGGTCTGAAAGATGGCCCCTGGCGTATTTGGAATGATAAGGGAATTTTACGTTACGAGATGTTCTATACTCACGGGCGAAAAACAGGAATCTGGAGAACATGGGATGATGAAGGAAATCTTTTAACTGAGCAGGAACAGGCTGAATAATTATTGCAGTTTGTATATACAAGTAAAAAAGGGATACGTATTCTTATAGAAAACGCTATCCCTTATTTGTTTTATTCCCCCGTTGTATCAAAATCGAAGTCAAAATCAAAGCCATCATTTACATATGACGAATCGGTAAACTGCTCCATCTCACGGCGATCCTTTTTCGTTGGGCGTCCCATCCCTTTTGAACGATCCACAAATCCGGAGATACGATTCATTTCTAATAGTTCATACTGATCCGGAGTCGTTACATTCTCTAAGAAATCAGGCACGAGCTTTGCTCCCATCCTTCGTTCAGTTAAGGCCAACACTTTGAATGAATAAGTAACGGGAGGCTTGCGTACCTGAATAATGTCACCTACCTTAATCATACGTGAAGCCTTCACATTAACGCCATTGATTGCAATACGATTCTTTTTGCACGCTTCCGTCGCAATCGTCCGTGTTTTGAATATGCGGGTTGCCCACATCCATTTATCTATGCGTACCTCATTCATGTTTTTTTATTTATTGTTGAATTGATTCATCGTAGTCTGTACTCCGGCTAAACAAAAGCTACGCATAATTTCTATAGCTTGTTTCTGTTTTTCAGGCATTTCAGCTAATTCTTCCGGGGTAAATTGCCCCAGTACATATTCGACTTGTCTTCCGCGCGGAAAATTATCTCCAATACCAAAACGTAAACGAGCATATTCCTGAGTTCCCAATATTTCCTGAATATTACGAAGCCCGTTATGACCGGCATCACTTCCTTTGGGCTTCAGACGAAGCGTCCCGAAAGGCAATGCAAGATCATCTACTACAATTAAGAGATTTTCGACAGGGATATTCTCTTTTTGCAACCAATATCTCACCGCATGTCCGCTCAGATTCATAAAGGTATTCGGCTTTAACACCGTTACCTCGCGGTTTTTTATCCGGAAACGGCAAATAGCACCGTAACGCTCTTCGGTGAACATAGCTCCTGCATCTTCGACTAAACTATTCACGATACGAAAACCTATATTATGCCGGGTACCGAGATATTCGGACCCGATATTTCCTAATCCGACGATCAAATATTTCATGTTCTAAAGATAATAAAGAAAGGGGAAGCACATTCTACAGAATGCTCTTCCCCTTTTATGAATTATTAAACTATGGTTAATGCTTATTTGTTTGCAGCAGCCGCAGCAGCACCACGAGCAGCACGAGTCAACTTAACAGCACATACGACAGCGTTCTTTGCATTCGTTAATTCCAAACCAGGGAATTGAAGAGAACCAACCTGTATTGTTTTACCCAAACCTAATGAGTCAATATTAATAATCAATTTTTCCGGGATTTGAGAGAAAAGAGCTTTCACTTTCAGTTTTCTCATTTCCAAGCTTAATTTACCCCCTGCTTTAACCCCTTCGGCATGTCCTTCAAGAGCTACAGGAACTTCAATTACAATAGGCTTGTCTTCGAATACTTCTAAAAAGTCTATGTGAAGAATTTCATCAGTTACCGGATGAAATTGGATATCTTTCAATATGGCTTTCACTTTTTTATTACCCTTAATATCCAAATCGACAAGGAATATTTCAGGAGTATAGATCAATTTACGTACACCTTCTTTGGTTACAGTAAAATCTGTTACGATCAATCCTTTATTGTCTCCAAGATCTACCAGTTTGTCTCCTTCAGAAACTTTTCCTGAATAAGGCATAGCTACTGGTGAACTTCCATACAATACAGCAGGGATTAATGCGTCCTTACGTAAAGCTTTAACAGCTTTTTTACCAAGAGCTTCTCTTGGTGAACCTTCTAATTGAAATGTTTTCATTTTTTTTATTTTTGTGTTACTCAAAATTAGCGCTTCCTAATTTCCCATCACACGATGTTGGGCTTAAAAAAGCGACGCAAAGATACAGCTTTATTTTTATATAACAAGCTATTAGGTCAGATTGTCTTTTCAACGTTCCAGACAAATGCCCTCAATCCCTGCGCTTCTGTTTCCTTATCCAACTCATGCAGTTTCTCCAAAAGCCGATCAACCTTTGTTTCATCTACCATCGTTAAGATAGCCGTGTTCATGGTAGGCCATGCATGACTTCCATAATGAGGTTCACCCGTTTTGGTTCCACGCCCTCTTACTGATCCGTTCCAGGAGGTATATCCACGTATATTTTGTCTATCTAAAATAGATATAATCTTCTCAAAATAAGCCTGATTGAATGATATAAATACAGCTTTCATACTTTTTGTTTTTATATAATGATAATCAGGAAGAGAGTAAAGAACACTCTTCCTGATTGAACTTTTTAGACTATAGCAGCGGTTTTATCTATCACTTTCGCATGTTTTTTCCTTCTGATCTTAATACCGTTTCCTGCAAACACACAATAAACAGTAGGAACGATAACTAAGGTAATCAAAGTAGAAACAGCAAGTCCCCAAGCAACGGTTATACCTAACGAACGCCACATTTCAGCTCCTTCTCCCTGTCCTACGGCCATTGGGATCATTCCTAAAATAGTGGAAACGGAAGTCATCAACACGGGACGTAAACGGGATTTACCGGCAGCAACTACAGCTGTGATAACACTCATTCCCCGTTCCCGACAGAGAATAGTATAGTCGATTAACACAATACCGTTTTTCACCACTATACCAACCAGCATTAATACTCCGATCAACGCCATAACCCCAAGAGGTGTTTGCGTTACAAACAATCCAAGAATAACTCCGGTAAATGCAAACGGGACAGAAAACATAATGATAAATGGGTCAATCAACGATTCAAATTGAGCTGCCATCACAATAAATACAAGAATAATGATAAGCAACAATAAAACGCCGAGATCCTGAAATGTATCTTGTTGGTCTTCAAAAGTACCGGCAAGAGACCACGATACATCTGAAGGAATATCAATCTGAGATATTTCGGCACGCGCATCAGCTACAATGTCACTCAATGCTGCTCCCGGAGCTGCAACGGCCTTAACTGTAATTATACGCTCTCTGTTCTTACGCTCGATTGTAGGAGGAGTCATTCGTTCAACAACTGTCCCAACGTCACGCAATCGAATTCCTTTACCCTGAGGATTTACAATCAGAATATTTTCAATATCGTCAACCGACTGGCGGAATTCAGGCGCATAGCGAACACGGATATCATATTCATCTCCATCTTCACGATATAAAGAAGCGACCGTACCATTGATACGATTACGAAGATAAGACGCTGCGGTACTTATATTAAGTCCGTTTATTGCTAATTTTTCCCTATCAAAATCCACCTGATATTCCGGAATATATTCACCACGGCTTAATGTTACTTGTGAGCAACCTTCAACGTCACGCATTCTTCTTACAATTTCGTTAGCAACAGCATCGGTACGTTCAAAATCAAAACCATAAATTTCGATATCCACACTATTTTCACCTCCAACGCCACTTTCACCACCGGCTATAACCTGATATTCACGAATTTCTGTATATTCGCTCAAATCTTTACGCATCATATCACAGATCTCAACCAATCCTCTTTCGCGTTCGGAAACACTGGATAAGCTTACATATCCTGAAATGATATGAGGACCATTGTCGCTCATATTTGCAAACGTATTATCCGTATCAGCCTGTCCTTCGCGCAAACTAAGCATTTTTATTTCCGGGTATTTTTCCCTGAATTTTTTGTCAATATCAAGAGTCAGATCACGAGCGATTTCCTGACGCGTACCAACGGGTAGTTTTATAGTCAGAGAAATACGGGCGTTATCTTGCGTTGGGAAAAATTCCGTTTTTAAGGCAGGAGTAATAAGCAAACTTCCTATAAAGATAAGAGCAGCTCCAAAAATCACTGTTTTTCTATGACGTACAGCCCATTCAAGAAAACGAGCATAGCCCGAGTCTAATCCATTAAGTGCTTTTTCTATCGGAGTAAAGAATAGTTGATACAACTTCCCTTTTTCCGGATTTAACCTCAACATTTTCGATGACAACATCGGAGTCAGGGTCAAGGCAACTAATGTAGATACAATCATAATAATAGATACGATCCATCCTAACTGTTGGAATAAGACTCCTGCCATACCTGTAACCATTGTTAACGGCAAGAACACGGCCAACATCGTTAAGGTCGATGCGATTACAGAAAGGGCAACTTCCGTTGTTCCGTGCACAGCGGCCTGTTTAGGCTCACTACCTCTTTCAATATGGGTTGTGACATTCTCCAGGACCACGATAGCATCATCAATCACCATACCAATAGCAATGGACAAAGAACTTAACGAAATAATATTAAGTGTATTTCCGGACGCAAGCAAATAAATAAAACTTGCGATCAACGAAATCGGGATCACCAACATAATAATGAATGTAGCCCTCCAACGACCAAGGAACAGGAATACAACAAACATTACCACAATAAAGGTGATCATGATCGTCTCAATCAAACTATCTATCGTATTCAGGATATTCGTTGACGTATCGATAATCGTATCAATATGAATATCGTTCGGCAATGTTTTCATTATTTCCGGCAACTGATCTTTAACCTTATTGGCTATCTGAACAGAGTTTGCTCCGGACTGTTTCTGCACAATAATCATTCCACCACGAGTTCCGTTATTAAATGATTCCTGAGCTTTTTCTTGTACTGAATCAGAGATTGTCGCAACATCTCTTAAGTAAACTACTCGTCCGTTACTACTCCCCACAACAAGATTCAGCATTTCATTAGCATCGTTAAATTCACCCTGAACACGAAGAGAATAAGTATTGGAGCCGATATCAATACTACCGCCAGGTATATTTTTGTTTTCAGCGCCGATCAAAGCAGCAATCCCTTCGATCGTAACCCCATAGGCTTCCATCTTATTCGGGTCGCAATATACCTGCACTTCACGGATTGGAGTCCCGGCAATAGAAACAGCTCCAACTCCACTCACACGCGCCAACGGATTGGCCACTTTATCATCCAGTATCTTATACAGAGCATTCATGCTCTCTTCTGCTGTCACAGAAAGAATAAGAACAGGAATATCATCTGTACCAAACTTAAAGATAATCGGGTTACCTACTTCGTCCGGCAATGAAGATTGAACAAGGTCTAATTTATCACGGACATCATTCGTTGCAACATCGATATTAGTACCAAACTCAAATTCCAGTGTAACTACGGACATATTTTCTCTTGACTGAGAAGAGATATGTTTTAAATCACTAACCGTATTCAATACATTTTCCATCGGTTTAGTGACGTTCATTTCAATATCGGAAGCACTCGCTCCCTGATAGGAGGTCATGACTAAAATGGTATTTGTCTCAATATTAGGCAATAAATCCACAGACAGCCTTGTTAAAGAGAATATACCGAATATGACGATAGCCACGAACATCAACGCTGTTGATACTGGCTTACGTACTGCGGTTGAATATAAACTCATCTTTTACTAATTCTTATTTTACAACTTCAACATCAACTCCATTTACTAAGCGAGTCTGTCCGGAAACAACCACCTGATCTCCATCTGATAAACCAGAAACAATCTCATAGCGATCTCCCATTCTTCTACCTATCACAACCTTTTCATAGGACACTTTCCCATTTTTGTACGCATAGACAAATCTGTCTCCTGAACCGGCCTGTTTCACTATTGCCAAATCCGGTACGACAACATGGTCAAGCACGCCAAAACTCAAAGTTACACGAGCAAACATCCCCGGGCGAACCCTTTCATCGGCATTGTTAACTTTCAGTTCGACAGGAAATGTACGGGTAGTTGCATCAATCGTAGGATACACAAGACTTACATTTCCGGTAAATTCTTCACCCGGATAAACGTCCATCGTGACAGCAACTTCTTGTCCTTTTTTGATAGAAGTAAAGTAAGTCTCAGATACATTTACCATTAATTTAACCGGTCGGATTTGTTCAACTCTATATATTGGAGTTCCACTGGAATACATATCGCCATTATCATAGTTTCTTGCAGTAACAATACCTGTTATCGGACTGATCAGCTTACTATTTTCTTCCAGATTCTTATAGACTGTACGAGTAACCTCCAATTGCATTTTTAATGCATCCCAACTTGATTTGGAAGCACCGCCAACTTTGTACAATTCATCTATACGTTTAAACTCCAATTCTTGATTATCTAACTGTATTTTGGTCTGACGAAGAGTAGTTTCATCCATAATTGCAAGGACTTGTCCAGCTTTTACGTGATCTCCAATTTCAACTTGTAACTTCTGAATTCTTCCCGCCGCTTGAGGAGCTATATTATTTGAGATATTAGCTTCAACTGTCGCTGTAAATTCTTGAACCTGATCAACAGCTTCTATTTTCACAGTTTCTATCTTCACTTTTGGTTTCTCCTCTTCAACAACAGCTGCTTTTTTCTCTCCTGAACATGAAGCCAAAAGAACAAATGCTAAGGCAGGCAGTAAAAACAATCTTTGATTCGTTTTCATATTATTATTTGTCATTATGTTTTTAAAATAAGTTTGATTTATTGTTCACCCGGCCAAGAATCTTCTCTAATTCAGATTTAGCAACCATGTAATCATATATAGCCTGATTGAAATTGAGTTTAGATTGAGTTAATGCCAACTCTGAATCATTCATCTCAAGCAAGGTACCGGCACCTGTATCATATCTTTTCTGCGAGATTTCATATCCTCTTTCAGCCTGTTTTACACCTTTCTGAGCGGCATCAAAACGCTTAACACAAGTCGCCATATTATCAAGAGACTGTTTTACCGCTAATTTTAAGTTGCGAGACAAATCATCTCTCTGCATACTAAGCTGTTCGATCGTCACGCGTGTTTGTCTGACTTTGTTCAATCTTGATCCACCGGAAAAAACAGGGATTGTCAATTTCAAACCGACCATTGAATATGGGTTCCATTTATAATCTCCGAATTTAAAATTATTATTCATCGAATTCCATTGGTATAAACCCGACAAAGACAAAGTAGGCAAATAATCAAATTTTTCCATTTTAAGTTTTGCATCCAATTGTCTTCCCTGAATGTCTAATTGTTTCAAATTAGTATTCTCATTCAAAGTCGTATCGGTAGCAACATAGTCCGCAAAAAGTTCCGGTTCAAAATCTTTGAGTTCACCACTACAGATAATCTTTTGTTCAAGATCCATTCCCATTAAAGCTTTTAATTGCCATTGAGCAAGTCCTAATGCGTTTTGAGCCTGAAGCATATTAGGTTCGACATTTCTCACGCTTACTTCAGCACGTATCAAATCATATTCGGCGACTAATCCTTGTTCATATTTCTTCTTTATATCCGTATAGTTCTCCATAGCATTATCATAGCTTTCTTTAAACACTTTATACGAATCATTTGCGAGCAACACAGCATAAAAACTCTTACGCACTTGATTAACCATGTCAATTTTTGAGGAGCGAGCTTGTTCAACAGCCAATTCCACATCTATTCCGGATATAGAAAGACTTTTCCACAAGGAAACATTAATCAAAGGCATACCGGCAGTAAAGCCAAAACTCCAGTTATTATCACGTCCCACAGAGATTCCTTCTTCCGAATTTGTCTGAGGAATTTTTGCATTTTCTTTTGCTATCTCTTCAGCAAGAGTTCCGGGCTTATAACCAGACACAGAATTGGCAAAAGTATTGTCTATACCATTAAACACAGGAGACATCATGGACTCAATATCAAATGCACCATCCATATACATCACCTGCTTTTTTAACGTACGACTATAATCCGCCCCAAAATCAACCTGAGGAAATAATGCTGCGTAAGCACCTTTCTTGGCATATTTTTTCTTTTCAATCTCCTTGTTTGCAACCTTCACCGTAGGACTTTCACTCAGAGCAAATTCCACTGCCTGATTCAAGTCTAACGAAAGCACTTCCGGCTCTTGGGCCTTGAGATTAGTCAAGATACCTCCAGACAAAAGTACTATTGCTGCAAACCTCATCTTTTTACCTGCTAACAATCGTTCCATCTATTTTTTCAATTTATGTATCACTAATACCTAATTATTTACCAAACTATATTTCACTTTTCTTAAATGACGCTCTAAGATCTCGCTTCCTTTTTCAGTACATATACCTCGTATAAAAACAAGAAGAATTGTATTATAAACGTCTTTGGACGAAAACTCTGAAAATATTTGTGAAGGTCTTATCATTTTCACATATCCCCGAGCCAGAAGAACTACAATCTCAAAGTTTATGTCTGAATGAAAAACTCCCGTTTCAACTCCTTTTTTAAACCATTTCAATAACGTTTGATGAAATTGATTTGAATGGTTTTCTACAAGCTCAACAGCACGCGGGAATTTTTTTAAATCATCATAAAACTTCTTGCTATACCATCTCGGCATATGCATAAGTTTATCGTAGAGATAAACAAAAACATCTATAATCGATTCTGAGTCTCTCTCTAATGTCTTAATCACGTCAATATAATAAACATAGTTCAACTCTAACGCATAAACCAATAAGGTTTCTTTATCATCAAAATACTCATATAGAGTTCGTTTAGAGATATTCGCTTTATTCGCGATAGAATCCATACTAACACC
Organism: Massilibacteroides sp.; assembly: GCF_028705895.1. Taxonomy (GTDB): domain Bacteria; phylum Bacteroidota; class Bacteroidia; order Bacteroidales; family Tannerellaceae; genus Massilibacteroides. The sequence continues at coordinate 15,281 of NZ_JAQWCQ010000057.1, forward strand.
TTTTATTCCATAACGGGAAAAAAGGTCCAACGCGATCTTTGCTATTTCTTTTTTGGGCACCTGTTTTTTATTTATTCTAATGCAAAGGAACAATAAATAGAGAAAACTCAAATGGTTTAATCCGTTACGTAATTAGTCCAATTCGAAACAGCACATATTAAACAACATGCTATTTCGGCATTTATTGTTTTTTTTTAGTCAAAATCGAAAAACACATTATAAAGATTTCTATATTTGCCACAAACTAAAAAAAATTGAGATGGACAAACTACCATTAATTGAGATGGAAGCCCTTAATGCTTTAACCAACATGGACTCTTTTCATGATGAATTCATCATCTGTGAATTAGAAGGATGCGTATTAAAGCATAAACATGGAGCAGGCAACGATTCAGAATACTCCAGTCCTATGCGTATGAATGCAATGATGATAGTAATCACAACACAAGGATCATCGCAGTTTTGTCTGGATTATGTTCCGTATAACATCAATAGCAACCAATTAGTTACAATTTTCCCGACACATACAATCCAATTGTCGGAAGTGAGTTCTGATTTTAAAGCAAAAATGCTTGTTGTTTCCAAATCATTCATGGATACATGGATGGAAAAGAGAACTCCGTCGATGCTTAATTATTTCAAGTTAGTAAAAAATCCATGTACTGCTCTTGATACAAAAGAAAAAGATTTACTATCCAATATCGTTGTGTCACTTAGAAGCAAAATAAAAAATCGAAGCCATTTTTTGCAAAGAGAAACTCTTCAAGTTGGCTTCATGGAGTTTTTAATCGAATTAGGTAATATTTTCATGAGTAAAAAAGACGGATTAAAAGCCCCTACGTTTACTCGCAAAGAAGAACTACTTAATCAGTTTCTGGAAATGCTGTTTGCTCATTGTAAAGAAGAACATCAAGTATCATTTTATGCAGATAAATTATGCATATCTCCTCAATACCTGTCTCTTATTCTTAAAGAATTAACCGGCAGGTCGGCAAGCAAATGGATTGATGATGCACTTATGACTGAAGCTAAAATATTACTCAAATCTCCCAATATAACAATTCAACAAGTCGCAAACATTCTCAATTTTTCAGACCAGTCCACTTTTGGAAAGTTTTTTAAGAAACACAAAAGAATGTCACCATTAGAATATCGCAAATCATGAAAGAAATACATGCCCACGAAGTTCTTCACATGATGGAAGGACATAACTATTCAGAAGAAACGCTGAAAGAAGCTATTATCCGACAATTTGGCGAGGAAAGTCGCTTCTATACCTGTTCAGCAAATAATATGGATATAGATACATTAATTGTATTCCTCAAACGTAAAGGAAAGTTTCTGAACACTAATAATGGTTTTACGGTTGATACCAGCAAAGTCTGCAATCATTAAACAGCTTCTAAATCCCGGCTTAAAAAAGACCGGGATTTTTTGTTTTAAGAATTGCTATTGCTTTCGTCTCGATCTCATCTTTATAATCGCAACCACTCATTTGCTGAGATGCAGTATAAACAATAGCCCAATCCGGTCCTTGGACAGAGACTTCTACTCCTTTTGATTCACCCGCTTCTTGCAACGCTTCCGCAATTTGGTTGTAAACAGAAACATTACTGAAGTTCTCAAATAATAGTTTACTAATCATATATTTTTCTTCTTACGATTTGATTATCTACAAAGGTATTATTTTTTATCTCTTTAAGCGAATTGAACTATATTATGAGTAATTGTAATATATTCACCAAATGATGATAAGTTTACAGAAATGTAATGGTTTTTTTGCAATAATTAAATATATTAAATTTACTTTTGCACCGTACAACACTTAAAAAAATGTTCTATGTTAAAGTTTAATCTCAGAATTTCTTTGCTATTCTTACTCTTGTTCTGTGTTTATCCCTTGGCAGCACAAGTAACGACTGCCAGTATGAGCGGTCAGGTGACGGATAAAGACGGAGCGGTTATTGGTGCTACAATTGTTGTTACGCACGAGCCCTCAGGAACAACCTACGGAACTATTTCAAATGAAAACGGACGATACAGTCTGAATGGTATGCGTACAGGAGGTCCTTACAAAGTCGAGGTATCTTTTATAGGATATCAAATGTCTATTTACAAAGAGATTCAATTACAACTTGGGGAAAACTATGTATTGAATGTTTCCTTAAAAGAATCAAGTGAAGAATTGAACGAAGTAGTCGTTACTGCTTCCAGAAACAGTAATATGAAATCAGATCGTGCAGGAGCAATAACAAATATCAATAGTGAGCGAATGGCTTTAGTTCCTACTGTAAGTCGTAGCATGAACGATATTATGCGCCTGACTCCACAAGGAGGAAACACAGGTAATGGTTTCGCTGTTGGTGGTGGTAATTTCCGTCAATCCTTTGTTACGGTTGATGGTGCGGCATTTAACAATGCATTTGGTATCGGCTCTAACCTTCCTGCTGGAGGATCTCCGATTTCCCTGGATGCATTAGAACAGATATCTGTATCAGTTACTCCTTATGATGTACGTCAAAGTGGTTTTACCGGTGGTGCTATAAATGCAGTTACCAAGAGTGGGACGAATCAGATAAAAGGGAGCGCATACACCTATCTAAGCAATCAGGATTGGAAAGGAAATCATGTTGGAGATATTGATTTAACACGTGAAGAATCCAAGGCTTACACTTATGGAGCAAGCTTAGGTGGTGCAATTATCAAAAACAAACTTTTCTTCTTCATCAATGGAGAATATGAAGATAATGTAACTGCAGGCCCTTCTGCAACAGCCAGAGGTAGTGAAAAAGACGATTGGGGAAGCAATACAGGGAATGTACACCGTCCGACTATTTCAGATATGGATATGATGGCTAATTATTTGCAAAGCAAATACGGTTACAATCCTGGACGCTATCAAAATTATTCTATAGAAACTCCGGCTTATCGTATATTAGGACGTTTGGATTGGAACATCAACGACAACAATAAACTTAATGTGCGTTATTCACGTACCCATATGAAAGATTCAAACAGCCCTTCCAGTTCTACCTCACCACTTACGGCTAATAGTATTTATCCGGGTGGCGATGGTATAAGTGCAGGTAGTGGACGTACCTCTTATCCAGGTCTATATTTTGAAAGTTCACGTTATTACCAAGAACAAAATTTCACATCCTATGCAGGAGAATGGAATTCAAAATGGCTTAATGGGAAATTAAACAACACGTTACGCGCTACTTATTCTTATCAGGAAGAACCACGTTCTTATGAAGGTGGCGTTTTCCCGACTGTAGATATATTGAAAAATGGTTCTCTATTCGCCTCTTTTGGACCTGACCCTTTTACTCCGGGTAATTTACGTGAGGTAAAAACATGGGTACTCACAGATGAGGTTGCGATGACAATAGGTAAACACAATCTCTTCGCAGGTATTCAGTTCGAAAGCAACGATGCAGTCAACGGGTTTATGCAAGGAGGTAACGGTTATTACGTATTTTCTTCATGGGAAGACTTTGTAAATGGAAACAAACCTTCTGCTTTTGGTATAACTCACTCCAATTCAGCGGATCTATCGCAGTTTAAAGCAAAAATGAAGACTCAGCAATACGCGTTATACGCTCAGGATCAAGTAAATATAAACGACAATTTCAAGTTAACTGCAGGTTTGCGTTTTGAGTTACCTATTTATCCTGATCTAAAAGACAATTATAACGATGCCTATTATCAATTAAATTTCGCAAAGGAAGGTGAAGCTGAGCGTCATTTCTCAACTGACCAGCTTCCAGCAGCAAGTATTTCCGTATCGCCACGTGTTGGATTCAACTGGGATTTAACCGGAGAACGTAAATATGTATTACGTGGAGGAACAGGTATTTTTGTTGGACGTCTTCCTTTTGTTTGGTTAGTATCTGCCGTAGGTAATTCAAACGTTGGACAAACCCAATATTATTATAATTCAGCAGAAAGTGCAAGTGGTGTTCAACCAGATTTCCACGCTGATGTTAAAGATATTTTAAAAGATCTATATGGCGGTAATTTCAAACCAGCAGAAATTACGGCTCCATCTTCTCCAACAATTATCGATGACAAACTAAAGATGCCGTCAACATGGAAAACATCTTTAGCATTCGACGCAAAATTACCTGGAGATATAGATTTCACATTAGAAGGTATTTATAACAAGGACATTAATCCTTCTGTAATTAACAATGAAAATCTATACGCTAATGGGACAATCCAGTTGTCTCCTAACGATACCAGAAGTAGATACTCCAAATACACAAACAAAAATGCCTATTTGATTACTAATGCAGGTGGTAAAGCTCATTATTACTCTATCACAACGCAATTAGCTAAAAACTTCGATTTTGGTCTTAATCTTTCATTTGCTTATACGTATTCAAACTCCAAAGCATACAATGATGGCTTGGGAAGTCAAGTAACTTCAGCATATAAAACCAACACAAACTCTATAAATGGAGTTAATGAGAATGAAATTGGTTATGGTAGTTACGTTTCTCCAAATCGTATTGTAGCTTCTTTAGGTTACCGTATTGGTAATGAAAAGATGTCATCTACATTCTCTTTCATTTATGAAGGTATGAACATGGGATATAACGGTGGTTATGCATCAACTCGTTATTCTTATACTTTAGCAGGTAACGTTGTTGGAGATGGTGGAGCAAACAATTTGCTTTATATCCCCTCAAGCCGTGAAGAATTAGACAAATGGGTTTTTGCAGAAGAAACAAAACCAAATGTCCCTTATACAATTACAGATGAAAATGGAGACAAAGTTGTATATACAGCAAAGCAGCAACGTGATGATTTTTGGGCATACATCAATCAAGATGATTATTTAAAAAATCATAAAGGAGAATACGCTGACCGTAATGGGGCGATAATGCCTTGGCATCATCAGTTAGACTTTAAGTTTGTTCAGGATTATAACTTCTTGGTGGGTGGCAAGAAAAACACACTTCAGTTTGGTATTGATGTAAAGAACTTACTAAACTTACTTAATTGCGATTGGGGATTATACAAAAGTGTAAACAATAACTCTCTGCTATCTTACAACTCTACTGAAGGAACTGCAAATGGATTTACATACCAACAAAACAATGGGAAAAGATTAGTAGATAGCTATTCTCAATACAATAGTTTTGCTTCTACCTATTCTATCCAATTCAGTGTACGTTATATTTTCAACTAAGAAAATATTGGGAAAAGACAAACATAAATCGAGTAGGCGAAACGGGATTAATTCCCGTTTCGTCCTCTCACACCACTGCTAGTACGGTTCCCTAAGCGGCGGTTACATGTTTTGACACATCAACATTGCTTTCAGTTATCCCTTAGAGAAACACCACTCTTACCCATCCTTCGGACTCCGTCCTATTCTTTTGGCAAGGAGCCTCTTTCGATGAAAACTTTTACGCATATCGGTCGGACGATTGTACAACAGATACCGCATGCTGTCGTTCAGACTATACATGAGTTTTGCCCACAAAGGTACAGCAGTAGCAGGAAATAGAAAAGACGTGGTTTTCCGGTCGCTTACTTTCTTTTATACTCTAAATATCATTTTTCCCTTCACGCAGTGAATCCGCTATATCCCGATGTTCTTGCGCCAACTCTTCTTCTCCCATACCTGAATATGCCTCAGCAAGGTATTCGTGTGCTGCAGCATGAGCGGATTTTAATTTAACGGCTTTCAGTAAATCACGCATTGCTTCGTCGTAATTTTTCAGCTTAAGATGACATTTTCCCCTGTTATAACGTGTTTTAAACGAATGGGGTCGTTGCTTTACAGCCTCATTGAGGCAAACAAGCGCGTCATAACTCTCGCCAATATCCAATAGGGTAATCCCTTTTCGAACCCATGCGTCCGTAAACTCCGGATCTAACTTTAATGCCTTATCAAAACTCCGGATAGCGGCATTACTGTCATGGGCTTGGGTGATACATTCATTCCCCATCAGGTAATATTCACGTGCATACTCGGATACGCGCTTTTTGTTTTCTTGTAATTCTCTTTTTAACAGGGAAATCTCTTCTTGTTGGCGGTTTACTAATCGTAGTTTACGACATAATAAACGTTGCACAGATTGCTTATCCAGTTCATTTCTCTTACTTACAGCAGCACTAAACGCCCGGATCGCATCTTCCATCTTATTTTTACTGAACGCTTCATTCGCTTGAGCGTACAATCTGTCCGCTTCGCTCTCCCGTAAACTTTTTTCGATCAGATGCTGGTCATTAAATTGACGACTGAATTGTTCTATCTCCTTACGAACAAAAATATCATATGGAGAGATCGGACTTTTAAGAACAAGCCCCTCAAGACTTGTACAACGGCTCAAGGCAACATAAGTCTGTCCTCCGGCAAAAACGCCCTTACTCAAATCGACGACAACACGACTAAAGGTTAGCCCCTGACTCTTATGAATCGTTATAGCCCAAGCCAAACGAATCGGTAATTGCTCAAACGTACCGACAATTTCTTCTTCAATTCGTTTTTCTTCTTCATTATATCGATACTTATAATTTCTCCAGGAAGCACGTTCAACCAAATGTTCAGAACCATCCTCCAATAGTACATAGACATTTCCGTTCTCATCAATACCGGCGACCTTACCAATCGTACCATTCACCCATCTTCGTTCGGGATCATTATCGATAAAAATAACCTGAGCCTGTTCTTTTATGGCTAAACTCAACTGCGTTGGCAATGAACTTTCCGGGAAATCTCCATCAATTGCTCCTAATGAAACAAATTCATCTTGGGGCAACTCCGCTAATTTTTTCTCATTAATAAAGTCCACTTGATCCCGACGCGTAGCTAAGGTTATATACATATCTTCTTCGCTTGGGGAGAAAGACGGAAAAACTCGTTCATTTAATATTTTTAATTCTTGCGGGCGAGCCGAATTACTTCGTATGCGATCTAATATATTTATGAAGACAGGATCATTTTGTCGGTACACTTTCTGTAGCTCTATCGGCACTAAGTTGATCTCCTTAAAAACACGGGCTGAGAAAAAAAACGGAGTTGGATAAAAAAGATTCAATATTTCACGTTGATCGGACGGAACCACAGGTTCTAATTGAAACACATCGCCAACAAACAACAACTGTTTTCCTCCGAACGGCAAACGCATATTTTGAGAATAGACACGTAAAATCCGGTCTATGCAATCAATAATATCCGCTCTCACCATCGATATTTCATCAATAATGATCAGCTCAACTTCTGCCAATATTTTCCGATGCTCTTTTCTATACTTGAAAAAATCAAAAATACGGCTTCCCTGCGTACTTAAATCCGGATCATCCGGCAACATAGGACGGAAAGGCAGTTTAAAGAAAGAATGTAACGTAACCCCTCCCGCATTTATCGCTGCAATACCGGTAGGCGCAAGAACAACATGCTTTTTCTTTGTATGCTTGCAAATGTATTTTAAGAATGTAGATTTACCCGTTCCGGCTTTTCCTGTAAGAAAAACAGATTGTCGTGTATAAGTAATCAGCTGCAAAGCATCCTGAAACTCTTTATTATCCGTATCGAGTACAAAATCCAATGGGGTAGAAATTCATTAACGGCTGATAAACAGCCAAGCATCCTTATGTTTATCTGTCTGACGAAGCGTAGCAAGATAAGTTTCCGCCTCTGCCCTATTCTCAAATTTATCCGAATACACACGCACTTTTTCGCCTCTACGAACATATCCGACTCGCGGGTATTTTTCTTTATCAACTTCTGTAATATACTTATTACAAAGTTCTTCATTAGGAAAACTACCAATCACGATATAATACGTTTTCCCGTTATTTAGCTTCTGCGGTTCGACCACAGCTACTGCTTCTGCGGGTTCAACATCTTTAACATCTATCGAAACGGTTGGTGCTTCATCAAGAGTCGGAACCTCGACTGCAGATTCCGGAATAGCCTGCTTTTGTGTCCTTATTTCTGTTGTGGGGATAAAACTGGCTGTGTATGTGGATGGATTCACGTCTTTTACCGGCGTAGAAATCAGCAGAATCAAAACGACAACAGCTGCGGCAGCTCCTGCTACCCTCAGGAAACTTCTGTTAATACGAATATAAACAGCATCTTTCTTTTTCTCCTCCTGCTTATAAATTGGAGTAAACAGATCTTCCGACTCCCGTTTAAGCAAAGCCAACGGAGTAAAATAAAATGAAGGTAAACCGTATGAAACAACACTCAGGGGATTGTCTTCAGCCGGAAGAAAGACATATTGGCCTTCACTCCCGATCTGCAACGTTCCCATTGAATTAAAATCTATTTGTCCGGATTCATTAAGACGATGTAACAAAACAGTTACATCCTCCTCAATCATATCTGTAGCCTTGCGATAGTTGACATCATACATTTTCATATACGACTCAGCCAACAACCCGTCCTGATGTTTAAGCGTAGCATTAAAAAGAAGCTCTTTACGCATGGGGTGAAAAATATGTTCTTCACCCGAATAAGACGCCGGAACAGATTGAAGCACAAAGCCTCCTAATTTAGGAACGATCACACAATCGTGGACAAATAATAATTGTTCAATATGAGTTACCAATCTTAACATAAAGACAAAGATAAAATTTCTATTTGAATAGTTCAATCCTAACATTTAATTTTTACCGAAAAACATCTCTCATAATGTTTCCTTAGTGGTAGATTAATTAGTAAGATAAAGTCTTTCTACAGGCTGTTTTGAATTTTACGAATCTTTTTTATATTGTTTGTAACTCTTTCATTTGAAATTTTAGATGCATTTGCTCTAAGCTATTGGTTTGAAAAAAATCAAAACGTTGGCAAATCACCTGTTTTTGCGTCGGATTGATATCGGTCGCAAATAAGGCTTTTTGGGCTTACTTCTCTAACAAAACAACGAAAGATGTGTCTGAAGAGCAGAATTCGGGAGATGTTGTTTAAATTACATTATCCGGCATGTCCATTTTTTTTAAGATTTGTAATATTAGGGACAAAACGAATAGTACAGAAACGTAATTACCTATAATACCCTGTAAAACTGGAAAATCCAGTCCAGATTGACCCCGTAAACCAAATGAAATTGCCCCCTTGCTCTAAAATAAGGTTGCCCCCTCTATCCAAAATAAAAATGACCCCATTGAAATGTAAACCAACATAGATTTTATA
>NZ_JAQWCQ010000100.1 GCF_028705895.1 Massilibacteroides sp.
ACATCACATCGATTTGAGTTAAAAGGAGAGAGTTTAAGAAAAAAACGGTAATTTTGTCAGTAACCTGAGCGAAAACACTGGGTGCATATCACCGGAATCGCTGGGTGGGTATCACCGGAATATGTAAGATGTTTTGCGAAAGACTTTTAATACTTTCTCGATAGCCAGCGATGTTTTACGAGTACGTCCGCCGGCAGCTTTATTACTATTTTCCACTTGAGAACTTACATCCTTTGAGAACTCAGCAAATAACTCATTCAGTTCTTTTACAACTTGTTCCATTGTCTTTTTGTATAAATGTTATTAATTGAAGAACGAAGATACTCATTTACAGAGAATTTCCGATGAAAAGAGAGACCTTTGTTGTTCTTTAAATATTTTTTAGACACCTCTGTTTTTTCGTATCTTTCCCGGTGTCATTCCGAAATATGACTTACAAAAAGTTATCAAATAGTTATTTGTATTAAAATTATATTTATCCGTAATTTCGGTCATTGTCAGATCGGTCATTGTCAGATCATAATAAATTTTATCTGCTTTCTTGTCTTTTAACCATTTATGAGGGGTTGTTTTGAAAACCTTCTTAAAGCGTTTTTCAAAACCAGAGACTGTATAATTCATCGCTTGTGCTAACTCCTGAATAGTATGATATTTGAATATATTTTCTCTGACCTGGTCAGAAAAAGAAATATCCGTGCTTAGGCCTTCTCTGAAAAAATCCCGAAGTTGCGTCATACTATATATTTTCCCGATAATAAACAGTAATTCTTCCGTTTTTAATCTATAAAAATATTTACAACTCAGACCTTGTTCAAGACAATCTTTCAGGAGAGAAAACCCCAAGTATATAAGCCGAGCGATTGGCAATGTGTAAAGTCCCTTATCCTTTTTATTCTTAATGGACGACTCTTCGGGACTAACAAACAACTTATCAAGAGAAAAACAATTACATAATTGCACCTTATTAAATCTAAAAATTAACAATTCAGAGTCTGATATGGAAGTTATTTTCAAATGTTGACCTCGTTCAAGGTAAAACATTTTATGATGTCCGATCTCTTGGGGGTTATAGCCATTGAGACTAACATCTATTACTCCCTGACATACCATTACAATTTTCTTGAAATTGGTTTTAAGTATACATTCTTTCTTTTCAGCCAACTCTAATCGTTCTATATTTTTTTCTTCGTTGCTGTTATATGGACAAGTATCATGTCCGTCGACTATTGTGATTAGCATAAATATATAAGTCTTAAAAAATGGCTAAAGATCGATAAGATTACAGCTATAATAATAAAAATAGCTCCTACGAAGATTAAGCCATTATATTAGGTTAGATAATAGTAAATAAAAAAATAGAATGACATTTAGTCAATAACACGAATCATAGTTTAGAAAGAGACATTTACACATTCTGATCTCATCAGAATACAATACATTCTTTTGCGCTCGACAAAATTCGGAAAAAAAATATTTCATCAACTACAATTTTTCATCCAAAAAGTATGTTTTTTCGTCCAGGAAAGAATTTGTCATCTTTAACTGAATAGATATGATCCACCTTATTTTTTGTTTCTGAAGTTATAAAAGATGAATTGTACGAATTTTCCAATCCGTACAATCCTTTTTTTGACTAAACTATTGTTTGACTCCTGTTTGAGTCATTTATTTATCAGCGAAGCCGCAAGTTTCTCAACGGACGTACTCCTATCTTCTCTGTTTGAAACTTTATTTATGATGAAATACAATTTGTTTATTTTATTCCTGAACACACCGCACAGGCATAGCGTATGAAGGGTTTGTAGCACTAGCAGCCAAAAATGTCGATTTATTTGAGATAAAACTCAGATAATATGCCTTTGAGGAAGACTTCGAACTTCCTGACCAATAACCTCCGCTAGTACCTATACTGTTTACGTTTGTGCCCGAATAAAAGCCTGCTGCTGGAAAGAATGGGTAACCTACCTCACTCTTTGTATATCCCGGATTTCCGGGGATAACATAAGTTCCGTCATTTTTATCATTTTGTTGTTGATTTAAGGGCCATGTTCCTTTTTGGGTATATAAGTCTCCATCAGCACCGAATTCATAAGACGTTGGCATACGCCATTTTTTTCCATAGAGAGTCCCGCCGGCCTGTTCTGTAATGTATTTGCAAATGTCACCAATGTTATTATCCGGATCATGTACCTCTAACAGATAATGACGATTTCGATCGGACGAGACTGTAGGAGTAACGAATGGGATATTGGAATAAGGACCTCCATTTTGTACTGATGTATACCCGAACTTGTAAACTTGTCCCGAATAACCGCTATTTTCTCTATATGGATTTATTCCCCACAGACTACCCCATTTGAAAAACAAACCCTGATAGTTTTCATGTGTTCTGCGTCCCGTATCATCAAATGTCATTTTACTTCCATCCCAATAAATATTACTACCGGCCCAGCCTCTGTGAAATGATGGATAATACCCTTCGTTTTTCAAATTCAACGTAATCGTAATATCGTCTAACAAGCCCGTAGGGCTTTCGAAAACCACATTAACCGTACCCTTAACGTTTAAGTTATTTACTGTGGTGAAGAATATTTCTTCACCATTAATATTAGGACCACCTGTAGTGCCAACCTTTAAATTATCACTCGATGATATATTTAGAAGTTTTGTTCCTGTTATTAATGTTTCTGACACAGACTTAATACGCCAGGCTACATTACTGCGCACAATAAAGCTATAACATTTTCCATCGGTACGGTAATAGCTGGTATCAACAACAAGATTATATGCAGAATGCTTAAGCAAAAAACTTTTAGTCTTACTGTTTATTCCGTCTGTTATTGTAAAATTAACATATGATGCTCGTTCAAGAAATGGTTCTCCGGTAAGATCTGTAACGACTATAGGTTGAGGAGTGATATTAAACGTTTTCTCACCGGTAGGAGATATAATACTGGTCTGAGAACCGCTACCGGGAGTATCAGAGCCAAAATGATAAATAAACGCATTTGCGTTAGCTACCGCTAAATTTGCTGAGACCGTTAAGTCTTGTGGCTCCCACACTATTTTGAAAGATTGTGCGCTTGTAACTCTACCGGCTCCTGAAGCAAAAAGCAATTCTGATATTATGTTATCAGTCGTATTTTTAATTTCTAAAAGGAGATTTGCTGTGATCGTTTGCGTCACTTTTACGGTATATGTAATCCGCCCTGCAATGAAGTTTATTTCAGCTATTCGACTACTCCCTGTTGTATTAGAGCTTGCCAACAGATTAACTGAAGTGCCTGTTGTAGTGGATGGTCCCGTGGTTATATCTGTTGTTAACCATCCGGATGCTCCGGAAATCGTATTAATATTCTCAATTCTCCAACCGGTCGGATTGTCGGTGGTTACAATCAAGGTGTTGCCTTCGCTTGTTGCAACTTGTTCATTTCTCGGCAATTCTATTTCCTTGTTAGAAACGCCTAAAAAGTACTGACCGTCATAAGCGATGTCTTTGACTTCACCCATGTCATAATAGATAAGGCGTGTTTTCAGATTAGACGGGATCGTGTATGAGCTAAGTGCTTCATTAAGGCTTGCGTAGCCAACTCCGGCTGCCGAAGTTATGCTAATTATATATTTATGGTTACGCAGTAAAGGCATGTAAGCAACAGTTGTCGGATCACTTACCGAGGTGTTTTCAGTAAAGTCTATTCGATAAAAGTAAGTTGCTCCATTATATTCTCCTTCCACAACCAGACAAGTTGCGTTTTTCCGGTCAACATGATCAATACCATTTACATCACTTGCCATATTATTTTCAAAGGTATAGATTTCCCCCTCGAAAATTTGTGCAGATGAGGTGTCATATGTTAACGGATTCGTTATGTTTTTACCTGTGTTCGAAGGCAAGTTGGGTGTTGTTATTGTACTGGTCTGGATGGTTCCGTTGGTGTCCCATGCTGGAGTAATATATCCATTCGTATTATAATTACATAAGTGGATTTTTTTTAGTTTAAAATCTGAAGTCGTCACTTTCATATCAATACGTGCCAGCATACGAATCAAGTTTATACCCGAAATGCTTCCTCCTGAAGTAATTGACACCCCTGTTTTTTCGCCTACCATAGGTATGGGAGTATAAGCGCCGGCGCTATCCGATGCCCATTTCCCTGTCATTGTATATTTAAGTTGTTGTAGAACAGCGGATTTTGGTTGTCCTACACTTAATGTTAATGCATCTAATATTGTTTTTGCATTTGCAACAACAACTATACTTCTGCCTGTACCTGTAGATACAGTTGCTTCAAAAGATACATTTACATTGTCGCTTCCACTTTGAACAATATTCGATCCGTCTTTTTTCTCTATAAATTGATTTGAAGCGTCAAAAACCAATACGCTTATTGCTTCTATCTCGTTTTCTTTCACTCCGTCCATTGAACGTGTTGATGCTGTGGCAATTCCCGGAATTTCCACTGTGAAGTGGATTGTTTCCCCATTCTTGATTTCTATTTCTCTTTCATATTCATTTACACAAGAGAAAAGAGTAATAAGAATCAGTAGTTTATATATCCATTTTTGTCTCATATCGTTTTTGTTGTTTTTTATCCATTTTTATTCTACCACACAACGCACAGATGCTGCTAAAGTAAAGCTCAGCGAACTGGCAGGGAGAATGTTGACCTTAGAGATAGCTAGTATATAAGCGTTAGAATTTGTGAAGGAGGCTGACCAATAAAACCCATAAGTACCAATACTTTTTAATTCTCCGATAGAGCTACGATACCCTGCAGCAGAAAAAAATGGAATACCAATATCACTCGCTTTGGTTACACCGGGTTTTCCAGAATTAATAAATTTCCCATCAGAGCCAAACGAATTTACCAGATTCCAGGTTCCTCCGTAATCTTGGTAATCTGTATTTATACCAAATTCAGTTGAAGTAGGCATACGCCACTTCTTTCCATGGAGAGTCCCGCCTGCCCTTTCCGTAAGGTATTTGCAGATATCTCCTAATCCTTTTTCCGGATCATGAACTTCTGTCAGATAATGGCGGTCACGCCCGGTTTTAGGTGCTATCGGATAGCTGTTAGTAGGAGGTTTACAGTAAGGTATAGAATTCCAAGAAACATTGGTTTCTATACTTCCTTCGGGTTTATAAACCACATTTGTATTACTACTCCATAGTGCATTATTAGAACCGCTTGGATCTATCCCCCATAAACTGCCCCATTTAAAGAAAACACCTTGATATTTTTCATGTATATGATCATTAACATCATCAAAGGTCAATTTTGTTCCATCCCAGTAAATGTTACTACCTGCCCAACCGTTGTGTGTTGTTGGATAATGTTCAGGATTAGCCTCTTGAACAACTTTTAGCCTATATTTAATATTGTCAACCAAAACGTCTATCCATCCGCAATCCCATTCTGTCTTATCCGGATTAATGTTCGTATTCTGAATCTGTATTTTGTTCGAGATGACAACAGCGGAAACGCCATTTGTCAGATAAGTATCAATACTCCATGTTTTACCACTACTTGTTTTTACATCAATATTTATTATAGATCCTTTGTAGTCCAATACAGCCACGGTGGTATCTAACTCCAAAATATATTGCTGATCTATGACGTTATTTTGTGTTGCCAGATTCCAGGCCGTGACGCTTGCGCTCATGGCGATACCTCCACCTTCATAAGCATCTCCGGGAGTGTTTGAACCGGCACTTGTTACGTCTGAAATAGTGATCGTATAGTGATGATTCCGGAGTA
>NZ_JAQWCQ010000058.1 GCF_028705895.1 Massilibacteroides sp.
GGAATCCAGCTTAGGCTGGCTTTATAAACAGGGGGTAGGGTTTCGAAAAAAAGAAATATAACACGATACAGACCGTGTAATTAAACAAATCCGACTGTCTGGAATTTTAGTCGGTTAATAGTGATTTTCTTTTGTGAAATAGTCGCTGTCTTTAATCAGGTTGGCTTTTACACGAGGATAGCTGAATACATCTGCAAAGCTAAAAACCAACTTATCCGTATATGTGATTAATTCATCTCCTATGCCTTTTACCTTAGCAAGCAAATCAGCTACCGAAATATCTTCCGCCAACAACATCGGGTCAAACCGCCAAATAACACGCTCCTTACCTATCCGATTCGATAATTCTTGAAATGTCTTTATTCGTTGCGCCAATGGAGGAATAGCCGGTTCAAATCGCTCGATTTCATAGTTATTCAGCGTAAATTGAAAATAGAAGTTCAAATCCTGACTCTCCAATTCATCAAGATATTTCATCAAAGGGTTAGGGTTCTTTGTCCAAAAAACGATTAGACGAACATTTTTAAGCGAAATATATTTTGGCATAGAAGGAGCAAATCGATTTTCCCAACGAATATACCCCCTCTCCAGGCGATTCATAAACCACTCGGCATGAAAAGCAGAAATATCCGTTGCACGACTTGCAGATATTATCACAGGAGCAATACCGTCTTTCAGTTCCCCGTCATCGGTTCTGATAGTTACTTTTTCCCAACTCTGTTTCATTATACTTTACGCTTCATAGAGCGGATTATATCTTTAGTTTCACTATCAACAGCCTGCGATTCCGTTATCTTCTGCAAGGCTTTATTGTAAGTCCAGTCATCAAGTTTATTCTTTTTCAGATAAGGCATAGTTACTTCGGGCGCATCTCTGAAATAGATAGATACCGCCCAAGCCACAGCCATTCGCACATAATACTCTTCGTGTTTGATTCGGTCGAATGCAGAAAACGCTTTGATTGCATATTGCTTATCTACAAAATGAAACAACAACATAACAACTGCGAACCGTATTTCGTAAGCCTCTTTCGATTTCAGGTAGGGCTGCAAAAACATCCACACATCATGTTTCTCTTTTTCATCAAACTTTAAGCCTGTGCAAAAGCTATCACATACCGACCAATTATCTATTTTGGGTACAAATCGAGTAACATGTTTTGCTTTGCCTTGCCAACTCGTATTCAGGTAGCCGATAATCATTCCCTGCAACATAGTCTCCTCGAAATAGAGCAAATCTGTCTCAACAAGATATGATTCATAATCTTTCCGCACTAATCGCTTGGCTATTTGCCGAAGAGCGGGAAGCCTTACCCCCAGCATATTTAAATTGATATTGGGTATAAGTTTCGATGAGAATGCTTTGTATTTATCATCTGCGAGAGCTTCAAGTTCTGAGCGAATGGTTTTCATATTGCAAATATCGGGATTTAACTTCTGTTTCTCAATCTGATTCTTGCTATTATTTCAACAGATTTTCAGCAAGAATCGGGTTTCTTCGGATTCAGGAATAAAGGATCAGGCAAAATATCCGGTTGTCATGGTAATCATCCATCGTGATACGTCTATACTGCAAACTGGCATTTTAGAGACCAATGTCATCAACTCAAACTTCTTGTTCCACTTTAGTCTTACTATTCATCGAATAATTCCGGCTGAAAGCCGAGTATATATCAGCCCAACACAACGTATTGGGTAATAGGACACCCTTCCTTTGCGGCCTGAAAGGACAGTATAAACCTACCCTAACAGTTGGGCTATACTATAGCAGGCTTTCAGCCTTAAAACCAAACTGTATAGCTTAAGTTGATGACATTGGTTTAGAGACTACGCTGAGCAGAGGCTTCCAACAAAATCAATCCTGTTCATATTGTTGATTTACAATACATTAAAATCAATCGAATAGTTTTGATTTTTTGCGTTTTATTTTGACAAATAGATACTTTTTTCGTCCTTTTACTTACGCGTAAAAAAATGTCCATCCTTGTTTTTTGATTTATAGAATCGTTTTAGACCAATAAACATTGCATTTAGACTAAAATAGCCCGTTTTTTACCGAAAATATAAAGGTTATTTTCTGAAAAATATCCTTTATATTCAAAAAAAGAATAGAATCTTTTTCCAAAAAGAATAGGAAGATTTTATCCATTGCCTTTTTTTGTTCAATTTTGAGAATTCAAAAAAACCGGCATGCCGTATCGCGCGTTTTAAGCGTGGTTTTTCGGCGTTTGTTTTTCGGGTACATATATTGTCATTTTATTTAATAAAGCGCGTTAAAACAACGCTGTTGAAGTCGACGACAATTTGTCTGAAAATGACAAATTTTACTATTATTTTGTTTTTTATTTCGCTTTTTTATATTTGCTGTCCACAATTTGTTTTAACTTATCGAGGTAATCCCATTAAAAACGACATAATCCAAGTGTAATAACAACCGGGGTTTCGGACTGATCCTGATAATCTCCAACAAAGTGCTCAAAATACTTTTCTATTGCAGAAAAAACAATTGTAACTTTTAACGCCTTATTGTATATTCAATCATCAGAATGTATAGATCATAACGCCAAGAATACGGTGATTTGTTATGGAATGAGAATCAAGCACCTTACCATCCTCTGAATTTATTGCACCATACCAGGCAATGGAAGGCATGTATTCGAAACCGAATTTCCAATGAGGAAGATTATAGGTAAGCTGGAACTGTGTGGACAATAATTGGTCGAGGTTAAGTCCTGTTCCGTACATAGCACCGTTTATCGGATCACTTGTTCCCAGATTTTTCATATAGCCAATAAAGATTCCCGGTTTCCATTTCTTTCCGTAAACGATATTCAGCCAAGATAAAGAATTACGAAAGGGAGTATATTCATATTCTCCCGTACGGCTATCTATAGCGGAAACAGCATACCCCCCAATCATAGAATTGTGTACCTGGTTCGATGCTAATAACGTTTTTCCTGCAATAAACCAATCGGCGGAAGTATATTTTGCATGCGCTTCGAAAGTCAACGAATTTACACGTTCGTTTACTTTAAAAACTTTCGTATTCCCTCCGTCGGAGATAACAGATTGCGTTCGCGGGGTGATAGAAAGAAAATCAGCACCTACGCCAACCTGCCAGCCTTGTCCTTTATAATCAATACCGGCATAAAGTTCAGGAATACAACTGTTCTTTATATATTCTTCTGATTTTCCGTTTTGACCTGTTGACAGATATTGGAGTTGCCACATGGTAGCAGCCTTGAGTTGCCAGTTCTTATTTACATATCTGTACATAAGCAGGGGACTACGATTAAAAGGCTGAAAAGGTGCACCGGTAGAAAGGTTTAATACCTGAGGAGATACTTCCCCAAATAGCGGATGCCAGGTCTGACCGATTGTTACGTCTGATTTTCCCCAATCCAAATTAACATACGCATGGCGTATCCTCAACAAAGCGAAAGTACTTCCCGAACCACGAAAATCACTTTCTATCTTAACCGTAGAAACCGCATTACCAATGTTCGGTCCTTTAATATCTATCCCCAAGCGCGAATACAACAAATAAAAACTACCATTTGCCGCTGCATTCAGATCATTCCCATCCGCATCGGGTGCCTTGTCCTTCGGAAACATAAAGAAAAGACCATCCACAGTCTCTACATTCGCCCGCGAATTATAGAACAAATCTCCACGAACCTGACCATAGAATTTATACGAAATATTTTGTCGTTGTGCTCCAAGAGAAAAAGCTAAGGTTAGTAGCAGAAAGGCAGAAATCAATAATTGTCTCATTGTAATCTTGATTAGAAATAATACATCATCACGCCCAGAATACGGTGATTCGTTACGGCCTGCGAATTTACTATTTTTCCTGATTCAGGACAAACTTGTCCGTACCAAGATGTAGCCGGACAGTACTCAATTCCAATCTGCCAATTGGCAAGATTATAGGAAATAGCTGCATTAATTGTCAACAACTGATCAATGGTTAATCCTAATCCATATATTTTATCCGAAGAAACCAACGGGTCATCTGTTCCGAGATTTTTTGTATAGCCAACAAACAAGGCTGGTTTCCATTTCTTACCATACGTTATATTAAGCCAGGAAGTAGAGTGCCGGAAAGGAGTATATTCCTGCTCTCCGTTATTTTCATTTATCTTACTCACTCCGTATCCACCAATAAGAGCGGTTTGATCTAAGGAGGAAGCCATAATTGTTTTCGCCGCAATCGTAAAATTATTGCCTGTATATTTTACATGCGCTTCGTAGGAATACGTTGTCATTCGTTCGCTGACTTTATAGGTTTTATTGTTCCATTCCGTAGTAGTACGAGGTGTCAATGAAATAAGATGTACTCCGGCTCCGGCCAGCCAGTTCTTGTCCGAAGCAAAGTCGATCCCTGCGTATAGCTCAGGAACACAGCTATTTTTAATATAATCTTCACTCATTCCTTTCGGGCCACTTGACAAATATTGTAATTGCCACAACGCTGAAGCCGTAAATCTCAATCTGTCTTTTTTATATTGATAACGTATCTGCGGACTACGGTTAAACGGTTGGAACGGAGCTCCGGTAGAAAGGTTCAGCATATCAGGCATGACTGACCCGAACAGAGGATGCCATGTTTGACCGATCAGAACCTGACTATTCGTCCAATCCAATGCCACATATGCCTGACGAATACGAATCATAGTAGTGCTTGCGGAGAACCCTCCGAAATCGGTTTCTATTTTGGCCGATGAACGCGCAGTACCTATCCGAGGTCCTTGTATATCCAGGCCAAGACGAGTTGTAAAAGTATAGAAACTGCCATTAGGCGTTGCATTCAAATCCTTTCCATCTGCATCAAGCACCTCATTCAAGGGGAATAAATAAAAGTTTCCGTCCACCGGTGCCATATTTGCCCTGGTATTATAGAAGAGATCCCCTCTGACAAAACCATAGAATTTATATGAAAAATCTTTTTTCTGGGAAGAAGCAGGTAGTGATAATAGAAAAGACATCAGAAGAAGCAATAGATGTTTCATTGATTTGGGGTTAAGACAATTAGTACTTAAGATTACAGGCGGCAAATGTACTTATTTTTCACAGATAAGATTTGATGATCGAAATATTATTTGTTCCTTTGCTTTCAAGTTGTAAGCAACCACCAACTTTTGGGACTATTAATGTAAGCAATATATAAAGCATGAGCACAAAAAAGTTTTTACTACAGGAGAAAGATATACCCACAGCATGGTATAATATTGTAGCGGATATGAAAACAAAACCGCTTCCTTTTCTTAACCCACAGACCAAACAGCCGCTAAAGGCAGAAGATCTATACCCTTTGTTTGCACAGGAATTGGCACAGCAAGAGATGAACGACACGGATGCCTGGATCGAAATACCGGAAGAGGTGAGTGATCTATATAAGATCTGGCGCCCTACTCCTTTGGTACGTGCTACAGGTTTAGAGAAAGCATTGGATACACCGGCTCATATCTATTTCAAGAATGAAAGTGTAAGTCCGGTTGGTTCTCACAAACTTAATTCCGCGATTGCTCAGGCTTATTTCTGTAAGAAAGAAGGCGTAACCAATATCACGACGGAAACAGGCGCCGGGCAATGGGGCGCTGCTTTATCGTATGCAGCAAAAGCATTCGGCTTAGAACTGGCTGTTTATATGGTTAAGGTAAGTTATCATCAGAAACCATACCGTCGTTCGATTATGCAGACTTTCGGGGCTCAGGTCATTGCATCTCCAAGTATGAGCACCAAAGCGGGACGAAAGATTCTGACTGATCATCCGAATTATCAGGGAAGTTTAGGAACGGCAATCTCTGAAGCGGTTGAATTAGCAATGCAGACCCCTAATTGTAAATACACACTGGGCAGCGTATTAAATCATGTAATGCTTCACCAGACTGTTATTGGGTTGGAGGCTGAGAAACAAATGGAAATGGCAGGAGAATATCCTGACGTTGTGATCGCCTGTTTCGGTGGAGGATCTAATTTTTCGGGTATTACGTTTCCGTTCCTTCGTCATAAACTGACCGAAGGCAAGGATATTCGTATTCTTGCTGCCGAACCGGCGTCTTGTCCTAAACTGACACGCGGACAGTTCCAATACGACTTTGGGGATGAAGCAGGTTACACTCCATTGATCCCGATGTTCACATTAGGTCACAATTTTGCTCCGGCTAATATTCATGCGGGAGGATTGCGTTACCACGGAGCAGGATCCATCGTAAGTCAACTCCGAAAAGACGGTTTAATGGGTGCTGTAGATATCAAACAACTTGATACGTTCAAAGCAGCAACTTTATTTGCTCAGGCGGAGGGTATCATTCCCGCTCCTGAATCAGCTCATGCTATCGCCGCCGCCATCCAGGAAGCAGAACAGGCCAAATTGGAAGGCAAGCCACGCACGATTTTATTTAATTTATCGGGACATGGGCTAATCGATATGGCTGCGTACGACCAATATCTTTCAGGCGACCTCACCAACTTCGAACTATCAGATGAAGATGTAGCAAAAAATCTGGCTGAAGTAGAAAAAATTATTTGATCCTAATACACGAAAAAATATAAAGGATATTTTTGCAAAAATATCCTTTATATTTTTTACCCGGAATTTTGTCTGATTTTCAACACTCTTAAAAACAGGCCGTTTTTAGGCTGCCAAGCCTTGTCTTTATTAATCTCATAAGCGTAAAACACAGCACCTTAACCAAAGAATACGTTTAATCAGCTGAACAAAAGGTGTTTACAACAAAATTACAACACCATATATTAGATATTTTAAGAATTGAAGCCCCCTATTTTTACTTTTTTTGTGTAAATATTAAACTAAAATAGGCGTTATTTGTTCCAGTCATAGGAGATAAATGATATGAGAAAGTCAACGATTTGGTTACTCGCAGTTGTTATGGCATTTGCCTTTGCAGGACTTTTGTACCTGCAGGTGACCTACGTAAGTACTATTCTGAGGACAAGCAACGAACAGTTTAATGAAACGGTTAAGAGAAGTCTGCATCAGGTTTCGAGAAATCTGGAACTGGAAGAAACAAAAAAGTACCTTGAAGAAGACATCAACCGTGGAGAAGGGAATTATATGTATCAGAATCAAACTGATTCAAAAGCATTATCCAAAATCATCACGCAAGAGCAATACCAGTTACAGATACGGGATACAAATGGGTCAACAATCAGCAAGACGGTGAATAGAACACAGTTGTTCGAAAACAAGAAATTCGAGCCTCTGTCTTCTCTCTCTTCCTCTTCTCCTTCAAAGCCCCGGACAAACAGTATTGTAAGTGCTTCACATAATTTCCAGGAGATTCTGACTACGAGGTATAGATACCAAAGAGGATTGATGGATGAATTGCTGCTGAACATCATAAACACGGCCAACCTGAAACCAATTGAGGAACGAGTTGATTTTAAGAAATTAGACAACTCTCTGAAAACAGAGTTTCTGAATAATGGTTTGAATATCCCTTACTTGTTTTTTGTTATCAATAAAGATGGGAATACAGTTTACAAAAGCAGTGATATGCAACCGAACCCGGCAGAAATGGTCACACAGGTACTCTTTCCGGGTGATCCTCCATCTAAACAGAATTATCTGAAGGTCTATTTCCCGACCAAAGGCGATTATATCGCTGAATCGGTGACCTTCTTAGTGCCTTCGGCTATATTCTCCTTGTTATTGTTAGTCACGTTCGTATTTACGATCTATATCGTATTCCGTCAGAAGAAACTGTCGGAAATGAAAAACGACTTTATTAATAACATGACGCACGAGTTGAAAACTCCTGTCTCTACCATATCCTTGGCCGCACAAATGCTGAAGGACTCTGATATTACCAAAAGTCCGGATGTATTCAAGCATATTTCAGGAGTTATCAACGATGAAACAAAACGTTTAGGCTTCTTGGTCGAAAAGGTATTGCAAATGTCGCTTTTCGAAAGACAGAAAGCAGCATTAAAATTAAAAGAATTGGATGCAAACGACTTGATCGCAGGCATTGCCAACACGTTTACGCTTAAAGTAGAAAAATACGGTGGAACGATTGACATAGACTTGCAAGCCGAAGAATCTTCGATCTACGTAGACGAAATGCATCTCACAAATGTGTTGTTCAACTTATTGGATAATGCAGTAAAATATCGAAGGTTAGACACACCGCTTACACTTATGGCAAGGACAGCAAATGAAGGTGGAAAATTATTGATATCTATTGAAGATAATGGGGTTGGAATAAAAAAAGAGTATCAGAAAAAGGTATTCGACCGTTTCTTCCGAATCCCAACGGGAAATGTACACGATGTAAAAGGATTTGGATTAGGCTTAGCCTATGTCCGTAA
Source organism: Massilibacteroides sp. (assembly GCF_028705895.1). Lineage (GTDB taxonomy): Bacteria > Bacteroidota > Bacteroidia > Bacteroidales > Tannerellaceae > Massilibacteroides. Next base: position 8,337 of record NZ_JAQWCQ010000058.1, read on the forward strand.
AATCGTGGAAGATCATGGCGGTACGATACGTGCCGAAAACGGAACTGGAAATATTGGAACAAAATTTATTATTACTTTACCTCTTATAAAAAGTTAGTTTATGGAAGAAAAGCTAAAAATCTTCTTTTGTGAAGACGATGAAAATTTAGGAATGCTTTTAAGAGAATACTTACAAGCAAAAGGGTATGTGACGGATCTATTCACCGATGGTGAAGCAGGCTATAAAGGCTTTACAAAAGGCAAATATGACCTTTGTGTATTGGATGTGATGATGCCGAAAAAAGATGGCTTTACGTTGGCACAGGAAATTCGTTCAATCAATCCGGATATTCCTGTAATCTTCCTTACGGCTAAGACAATGAAGGAGGACATTCTGGAAGGATTCAAAATCGGGGCGGATGACTACCTGACAAAGCCTTTCAGCATGGAAGAATTGCTTCTTCGTATTGAAGCTATCCTTCGCCGTGTGAAAGGAAAGAAAATGAAGGATATCCCATTCTACAAGTTGGGCAACTTCATGTTTGATACTCAGAAACAAACATTGGCTATTGGTGACAAGGTAACAAAACTGACCACCAAAGAATGTGAATTGCTTAGCTTGCTTTGTTCACACGCCAACGAAATTCTGGAACGTAACTACGCCCTGAAAACAATCTGGGTGGATGATAACTATTTTAACGCTCGCAGTATGGACGTGTATATCACAAAACTGCGTAAACTTCTGAAAGATGATCCGGGTATTGAAATCATTAATATCCACGGTAAGGGATACAAACTAATCACTCCTTCCGGCGAAGAGCAGGTTAAAGAAGACGGAATACAAATTCTTTAAAGAATAAGCAACACAATAAGAGGGTGTCTCCAAACAGAGGAGACACCTTCTATTAAACTAACTCAAAGTATATACAGGAGAAAAGAGTCCTGCCGAAGAATTGTGGAGAGGAATACTATGGGATTTAACACGCGGTTGTGTATAATAAGAGTTTTATTCGTCACTTTCTTTCTCTTATTCAACCACATCTATATATTAGGACAAACTATAGATCGCTTATTTGCTTATAAAGCGGACACAATCATGTCTCAACCTCTAAGCAAGGACATGACCTGCTATTGGGATTCAATCCCGGTCTCCCGTAAATTCATCCACCGTATTGACGCAGAAATCAGGCCTGGCTTCATAATTCCTTCAAATTCCTTTCTAAAAGGAGACAATATTAACGGAGAAAGAATAAACAACTCATTCTCCACTCATCTTAAATATTCATTTCAATCTCAGCCAAACACGTGTACCGACCGCATTTACGGAGGGGTATATCAAGGTTTGGGCTTAGCATATTTCACATTTGGTGAACCCCGGCAATTAGGAGATCCTCTTGCTGTATATCTATTTCAAGGCGCAAGAATAGGTAGGCTCTCCCCTATTGTATCTCTTAATTACGAATGGAATTTCGGTTTATCGGGTGGTTGGAAGCCTTATGACCCTGATATGAATTCGTACAACAAGGTAATCGGTTCAGAATTCAATGCCTATATCAACATTAATTTATACCTGAACTGGGTACTCTCCAACCAATTTGACCTGACCACCGGAATCGATCTGACTCATTTTTCAAATGGAAACACGAAATTCCCTAACGCAGGATTAAATACGGCCGGCTTCAAACTTGGTTTAGCCTATAATTTCAACAGAGACATACGAGCACTACAAAAACCGGTCTTTCACACACCCATTCCTGAATTTAAAACCCATACCAGCTACGACTTAGTGTTATTCGGCTCCTGGCGTCGGAAAGGTGTTGCCTTCGGCGATCAACAAGTAGCTTCACCTCATGCTTATACAGTATTAGGATTCAACTTTGCCCCCATGTATAACTTAGGTTATAAAACGCGTGTAGGCGTTTCTTTAGACGGTGTATATGACGGAAGTGCAAATGTTTATACGGAAGATTATATTTCAGGTACGGAGCAGGAATTTTACACTCCAGCCTTAAAAAGGCAGTTAGCATTAGGTCTGTCGGGCAGGTTTGAATACGTTATGCCTTATTTCAGCGTAAACATAGGATTGGGTGTCAACATATTGCATAACGGTGGAGATCTCAACTCCTTCTATCAGATACTCGCACTCAAAACAGACATTACGCGAAACACCTTTCTACATATCGGATACTCATTACAAGACTTCCACAACCCCAATTTCCTTATGTTAGGCATCGGTTTCCGCTTCAATAACAAATATCCGATTCTGAGGCATTGAATAGTAGTCTATTTTTTATACCCTTAGACTATCCCTATCTATCAGAAACTCATAGATGTTCATAAAAACAATGCCATTATCATCGTGATATCTCTTTATAGGATCTTCCGTAATAACAAATTTCAGAAAACTGTCATCGATCTTCTTTAATGAACGAAGTTCTTGTTCTCGCTTCTCTTCAGTTGGGAGTCGTAGTGCAGATTGAATATAGTATCGTTTGCTTCCTTGGTTGCATACAAAATCGACTTCTAATTGCTTACGCTGGCTTACTCCATTCTCATCTTTAGTATTGATAACAACAACACCCACATCGACTGCTAATCCTCGAACACGAAGTTCATTATAAATCAGATTCTCCATCAGGTGAGTTACTTCATACTGTCGGAAATTTATACGGGCGTTTCTCAAGCCAATGTCTGAAAAGTAATATTTTGCCGGAGTGTCAATATACTTTCTTCCCTTTATGTCATAACGAATAGATTTCTCTATAAGGAATACGTCTTGTAAAATATCAAGATAACTCTTGATCGTATTATATGAAATTTTACTATGCTTGACTGACGCAAAGGTGTTTTCAATCTTTGTTGGATTAATCAGCCCACCAACAGAAGAGGCAACTACATCTATCAATTCGGCTAAATCACTGTCATTTTTTATTTTATATCGATCCTTTATATCTGTAAGGTACACTTTTTCAAACAAACTATTCAGGTATTCCATTTTTTTAGTCTCATCAGCAATAGCGACTACTCCTGGCAGCCCGCCGTAAGTCATATATTCTTCTAAGCCCTGCTCCCTGCTCCCCTTATAAACAGACATAAATTCGCAAAAACAAAGCGGAGCAACCTTTATTTCATCTCCTCTTCCTCTAAATTCAGTGATTACGTCTTTAGACAAGAATTTTGAATTACTTCCGGTCACATATACATCTGCATTTTTTATCTTCAGATAACTATTCAGAACATCCTCAAATTCTTTAACATGCTGCACCTCGTCAAGAAGTATGTAATACATCTCATCATCCGTCATCCTTCCGTCAATATATTCCAAGAGTGCATCGGGATCTCTCAATGATTTATTACGTCTGTCTTCAAGATCCACCTGTATTATATGACTATCGTCAACCCCTGTTTCTTTAAGGTAATTGCAAAAAAGATTGAAAAGCAAGTATGACTTTCCACATCTACGCATACCTGTGACGATCTTAATCATGCCATTTTGTTTGCTGGCAATAAGTTTCTTCAGATAAATATCTCTTTTCACTTCCATAATTGTTGAAAAAAAATGCGTATTTACGCGGTTGTTTTCAACAAACATAGACAAATAATAGCTTACAACAAATTATTTATTGAAAGATTAAGCGTATATACGCATTTTTCTGCAGAGCTTCTGCTACCCAAACCACCTGGTGCTCGGTATCGGTTATCCGATCAAACAACAAATATCCGATTCTGAGGCATTGATTCCTCTTTGAATAGCTATTAGAGCTTCCTTACAAGACCTATTCCCACAACTATCATATCTGAACCTTCAAGTATTTGATATTTCAGTTTAGTATTAAATGCAAATTTATCAGGAAGATCATATTGCAATCCTAATCCGATATTCACTCCTAAGACAAGAAAATAACCGGAAAGAATATCTACCTTTACGGGATAAAAGAAAACTGAATAAGAAATGAAAGAAGTACATGTTATTACTCCGGTGAAGGACTCAATACAACTTACACTTGAGACAATAAGAGCAATTATGGCTTCTGATATTACCGTTCCATTTACTTATACTGTTTACAATGATTTCAGTACGGAAGAGAATACACTGATTCTTGAGAAAGCAGCTAAAGAATTAGGATTCACATTGGTTAATCTTTCCGACTTAACCACAAATCCCTCTCCGAACTATTTATTAATACTTCAGATAGCACAAGAGAATGCTATACAGAAAGAAGCTGGTTTATTAATTATTGAATCTGATGTAATTGTAAAAAAAGGAACTATACAGAGCCTGTTTGATGGAGCAGTATCGTTTGATGATTGTGGAATTGCTGCCTCAGTGACTGTTGACGAACAGGAGAATATCAACTATCCCTATCTATATGCAAAAGGAAAGGAAAACAAAGTTTTCAAGACCGCAAAACATGTCAGCTTCTGTTGTTCGCTACTCACGCTGAACTTTTTGAAAAGTTTTGATTTTCACGAATTAGACCCCACAAAATCATGGCATGATGTAACAATCTCCCATCAATCTCTGAAGCTTAAATTCAGCAACTATTTGTTTACCAAGCTGACTGTCTGGCACAGACCACATGGAAGTCGTCCATGGAAACAATTAAAATACACCAACCCAATAAAATATTATTGGCTGAAGTTGATCCATAAGAGAGATAGAATATAAGTATGGGAGAAACATTACCAAAGTCATTACCAATCGTCTCTGTTATTATTCCGGTTTATAATGCCGAACCTTTTTTAAAAGAGACTTTAGACTCTGTATTAGCATCTACCTATCATGCTCTTGAAGTCATAATTATTGACGATGGATCAACAGATAATTCCTTAGAGATTGCACAGGAATATGCAGATAATTATAAAAATGTATTCTTTTACAAACAAAAGAATCGCGGTGTTTCAGCCGCTCGTAACAATGGGATAAGCAGATCAAACGGGATCTTCATTCTTCCTGTTGATGCTGATGATTTGATAAGTAAAGAGTTTATTGCAGATGCCGTAAATGTACTATTAACAAACTCAACCATAAAAGTTGTAGGCTCTAACGCCCAGCTTTTCGGTAATAAAGCAGGTAAATGGAGGCTACCTGAGTTTTCATTGTCTTCACTTACTAAACGAAATATGATTAGTTGTTGCTCTTTATTCCGCAAAGAAGACTGGATACGAGTAGGAGGATTTTGCGAACAAATAGAGCGAGAAGATTGGGCTTTCTGGATTTCTGTTTTAAAAGATGGAGGAGATTTTGTTCGTTTACCTCAAGTCGGGCACTTCTATAGGATACATGCTTCCTCAAAAAGGAAAGAAGATAGAAAAAAGAAGAAAGAAATTATAAACAAATTAAATTTATTATATCCGGATTTTTTCCTTAGAGAACTAAATGGCCCATTAAGATATAATCGTTCCTGGTCAAAAGTAATAAATTGGATAGACAATTTCATTAATACAAAAAGAACATATATAAATCCAAGTTATTCTCAATTAGCCAACTTCATCATCAACCTGCCAAAAGAGTTTGACAAATCAGGATCGACAATATATAGAGGGCGCAATGAACTCAAAAAGTATGATATCGACAATCTACATCTAATCGTAAAGTCATATAAAAAACCACATTTTTTTAATCGTATTATATACGGTTTATTCAGAAAATCTAAGGCAGAGAGAGCTTACATTAACGCAGAAAAACTACTGCAAAAAGGAATTGGTACTCCCATACCTATCGGATATATTACCATTGGCAATTGTTTTCTTTTTAATAAAAGCTATTTTGTAAGCTTAGAGTCAACATGCCCTTATCTATACAATGACCTTAACAAACAACACTTTAAGCGCAAAGAAGACATTCTGAAAGCCATAGCTACAACAACAGCACTACTTCACAAGAACGGTTTTTTACATAAGGATTATTCTGGAGGAAATATCTTATTCGACGACAGAGAGGAAAATATCAAGATAGAAATTATCGACTTGAATAGAATGAGATTTACAAACGTCGATATTCAGGCAGGATGTAAAAACTTTGAAAGATTAGTTGTTTCGCCAGAAACTGTGGAGATACTTGGTGCAAAATATGCAGAGATAAGAAAATATAACAAAAATGATTGTATTTCTCTAATAAAGAAATACAATCATTCAATGAATAAAGATCAATCCAGATAATTCTTTTACCTATTTCAGTTCTTAGATTGACGCTTACGGTCGTTTTCGTCAAGAAGGATCTTACGCATACGCATATAATGCGGGGTGATTTCTACGTATTCATCCACTTTGATATACTCCAACGCATCTTCCAGACTAAATAGTATAGGAGGAGCCAACGACACTTTGTCGTCCGATCCGGAAGCACGCATATTGGTCAGTTTCTTAGACTTTGTTACGTTCACAACTAAATCACCTTCTTTGGTATGCTCTCCGACAACTTGTCCGGCATAAACCTCATCTTGGGGAGCAATAAAGAAACGTCCGCGTGACTGGAGATTATTCAGGGCATAGGCAAATGCCGTTCCTGTTTCCATTGCGATGATAGAGCCGTTGTTACGACGTTCAATGTCCCCCTTCCATGGTTGATACTGATGAAAACGATGCGCCATAATTGCCTCTCCTGCTGAAGCTGTAAGAACAGCATTGTTCAGTCCGATGATACCTCGTGAGGGAATGAAAAATTCGAGAAAAACCCGATCATTCTTGCTTTCCATCATCGTCATTTCACCTTTACGTTTTGTTACCATATCGATAACACGGCTTGAGCATTCTTCCGGCAGATTGATTGTTAATTGCTCTACCGGCTCACACTTTACACCATCAATTTCTTTGATAATAACCTGTGGTTGGCCAACCTGTAATTCATAGCCTTCCCTACGCATTGTTTCGATCAATACAGAAAGGTGAAGCACACCACGTCCGAACACCAACCAGGAATCGGCCGAGTCTGTTGGAACAACCCGCAGTGCTAAGTTTTTATCCAGTTCACGCTGTAAACGATCATAGATATGGCGTGATGTTACAAATTTACCATCTTTGCCAAAGAACGGAGAGTTATTGATCGTAAACAACATAGACATTGTCGGTTCGTCAATCGCAATCGTTGGTAACGGTTCCGGATTGGCTACATCACAGATAGATTCACCAATCTCAAATCCTTCAATTCCTATGAGGGCACAAATATCTCCGGATTTTACGGAGGTCGCCTTCGCACGACCTAACCCTTCAAACACATTTACTTCCTTAATACGGGATTTCACCATTGTGCCGTCACGTTTACATAACATCACGTCCTGCCCCTCGCGGAGTTCTCCACGATGCACACGGCCTACGGCAATACGTCCAACATACTTGGAGTAATCCAATGACGTAATTAACATCTGAGGAGTACCTTCAAGCATCTCCGGTTCCGGTATATATTCAATAATCGCATCTAAAAGAGTATAGATATCCTGAGTCGGCTTCTGCCAATCATCAGACATCCATCCTTGCTTAGCCGATCCATAAATTGTAGGGAAGTCCAACTGATCTTCGGTTGCATCTAAGCTAAACATCAGATCAAAGACCATTTCCTGTACTTCCGACGGGCGGCAGTTCGGTTTATCTACTTTATTAATGACTACAATAGGTTTTAAACCAAGCTGTATTGCTTTTTGAAGAACGAAGCGAGTCTGAGGCATAGGCCCTTCAAAAGCATCTACAAGCAACAGACATCCGTCTGCCATATTCAATACGCGTTCCACTTCCCCTCCGAAATCGGCGTGCCCCGGAGTGTCAATAATATTGATTTTGTAATCCTTATATTTTATCGATACGTTCTTAGCAAGAATCGTAATACCTCTTTCTCTTTCAAGGTCATTATTATCTAAGAACTGGTCCGGCTCTGCTTGTCCTTCTCTGAATAACTTACCGGCTAATAACATTTTGTCAACGAGCGTTGTCTTGCCATGATCAACGTGCGCGATAATCGCGATGTTTCGAATCTTTTGCATTGAGACTAATTTAGTGGCGACAAATTTACAACAAAAAATCCGCATCTATAAAAAAAGGATGTGAAAGTATTGTTACTCAGAAAGAATGACTATCTTTGCACCTGCTTAAAATAATATAGTATTAATTTATTAAAGTAACAACGAATCATGTATTTAGATTCAGCAAAAAAACAAGAAATCTTTGAAAAGTACGGTAAATCAGCTACTGATACCGGAACGGCAGAAAGCCAGATTGCATTATTTTCATTCCGTATCAACCATCTTACTGAACACTTGAAAAAAAATCAGAAAGACTTTAATACGGAGAGATCACTTAAAATGTTAGTAGGTAAACGTCGTCGTTTATTGGACTATCTGATCAAAGTTGATATCGAAAGATATCGTGCTATCATCAAAGAATTAGGAATCAGAAAGTAACTATTTTATTTTCACACAAAAAAAGGACATCACATATAAGCGATGTCCTTTTTTTATGCCCGACAGTTATCGGCTTTCCTGTGTGTGTCTATTATTTTCCACTACTCATCACGCCTGAATCACTGTCACTGTTGTGTAATCGTTTTTGAGCTGCGGTAAACTTACGGCCAAATGAGAAGTTATATGAAAAATGAACCATTAGCAATCGGGAACTTTCATTGATGTAGTTCGCATGTTTATATGAAGCGTGCTGTGACCAGTTTTCGTTCACTTGTTTAAAATTATCGGAGAACGGATTAAACATGGATAGCCCGAAAGACACATTTTTCAAATTGTATTTTGCCATTACATAATGAATATTCTCTCCTCCATAAAGCGTTTCTCCTTCAAACCAGTTCCAGTTGGATTCTATTCCGAATAAGAGAAGTACTTTTTTATAGTTGGCCGAAATCTCTCCGTTATAAAACCAGTTTGTGTAACGATGTTTATACGTATTTCCGTTGCTCCTATAATGATTCACTCCACCGGTTACGGAAAATTGAAGAATATCCTTAACCGGACCTACGCGAAACGTTGTGCGTGCCGACATTCTCTGCCAGTCTTTCTGATTATTCCATGTCTGAATGAATTTATCACCCTCAATTAATTTTTCGTCGGCTATTACATCCGGAGAATAATCATAATTCGCCCAGGTACTATTATAGAAAAGACCCTTCTTAATCTCATACGTTAATTGTAGATTATAGTTCATATACGGTTTCAGATTCGGATTTCCACGTTGGATCTGAAGCGAATCAACCACCATCTCCACGTCGCTCAGATTAGAAAGCGAAGGCGCTACCCGACGCACAGCCCCACTTAGCCTCAGAAAACTATTGTCCATCAGATTATATTGCAAAGTAACTTTCGGGCGAAACGTGTAGTAACTATATGATTCATCCATGCTTCTTTGTTTATAATAATATCTGGAAAGCCCTACACCCACCGTATAATCTAATTTGCTCACCTTACCTGCCCATTCTGCATATAGATAAGAGTCCGATTGATCCATACGTGTATTCGTTTCATGCCCGTTACGATACAGATTATCAATAAAAGCCTGCTCGTGCTTCAGTCCTCCACTTAAACGGTTTTTACCTAATTTCTTTTCATAGATCGCCTCCCCAATAACAGAATATTTTTTCCCTTCTGTCCGATTATTCACATCCGTCAACATCTCTTCGGCTTTACTTTCGCGATAGATTCGTTCGGAATTACTATTCATATAAGTGCCTACTAAATTAAAAACCAAAGTCTGGTCGTTTTTCAGGTTCCGCTGGTAATACAGATCGAGCGCAGGACGATAATATTTTTCCGCTGTTTTATCAATCATATCTACCACGTCATTCTCTTGTTGCATATTGTACAATTTTCCTTTATAATCCAGATGAGGATTATTTGTCTGATGATATCTGAAAGTGGCGTTAAACAAATATTTATCCGGCTCCTGATAACTATAATTCAGGTTCAGGTTCTGCCATAAGTATTGTAAACGTCCATGCTCTCCGAGCTCTTTCCGCTTCAGAGATGTGCCATCTTCAAAATTAAACGATTCTTCATTGTCACGATATACTTCATAAAAATCTCGCGGATTAATATTGTAATTGACGCCAAACTCCGATTTTTTATGATTGATCTTAGCGGATAATTGATCGTTTCCCCATACCGCATTCACGCCATTGCGTAAATCCACGCTCACGTTTCCTCCTGTTTCCGGACGGCGCACGATATAATCCAGCACCACTTCAGCATTTCCATATCTTAGTCCGGGATTATCATGGTATTCCACACGAATAATATCTTCCGGTAGTAAAGCGACAATCTCCTGAGTCTCCACCTTCACGCCGTTAATACGTAGTTGCACTTCACCATTTCCGGGAACAGACACGGTATTATCCATATGATTAATACGAATCTTCGGGAGCATAAGCTGTTGAAGCAACGCAATACCATTATTAGACGCTTCGATTTGTTTCGTTGTCGGAAACACCAATTTCCTATCCGAACGGCTACTCATATTCGAACCGCTAACCGTCACCCCTTCCAACGAAACAGCAGCGTCATTCATACTTATATTTCCCAGATCCACACTCTTACTTATGTCCTGAATTGCAATATATTGCGTTTCATATCCTAAATTAGATATAGCCACCTGATAATTACCCCGAACAACCTGATCTATTTTAAAATATCCTTTTGTATCCGATGTCGTACCAGAGACAAAAACCGTATCTATCGTTTGCAAAACAACATTAGCAAATTCCATCGGCTGTTGATTCTTTGCATCCAGAATACGACCTTTAATCTCTATTTTTTGGCAAAAAGCATCTACCATCACACTGCAAAGCAGCATGAATAAAATCATCCGTTTCATAACAATTTGTATTATCTGTTAGTATTAAGCAGGGTGGCCTTTCCTGCTATCTATAATATAAGACGATACCAGACGAAAAAACGTTACATAATATTCAAACAAAAAATCAAAAATGCCTGATTTCGTTAATAAAAGTTGAACGATTAAACCCCAAACAGAACAGACAGTCTATTATTATAAACCCAGGGTAACAGAGAGAAGAATTAAGTATAACCAGCAAAAACGGAAAGTCATGAAAACAAGAATAATGCTCATAATGATATTAGTTGCCACCATGGTAACTTCTTCATATGCACAAGGAAGAGAATGGAGAGGAGATTCCCACAGAGATGATTCAAGGTTTGAAAGATCGCTTACTTACAAACAAAAAATGACGATCAGCCAGATCAGCCGTGAAAGCTATCAAGCATCGAAACCGCTAAAGGCAAAACTTCAGAAATTAGAAGCCCGCCATCAAAGTTTGATACACAAAAACAGACCCAATCCCAAAAAGATCAATGCGAACATCAGAGAAATGGAACAAATAAAAGATCGCTTGGCAAGAATAGAAAAAAAATCACGTATGAACATTTTATCTATCTTGTCAAAACGTCAACAACAATTATACTTAGAATACGAAAGAAGACATAACCAGCCAATCGGCCCAAACAAAAGACATGAAAGAAAAGCCGGCTTTTTAGTTTTCGGTTACTAAGTCGGCTGTTTGGTCTTTAGTCAGGCATATACATTATATTTGAAATAAAACAAAGTAGTATCTTAAAAAAAATACTACTTTGTTTTCAAAAAGTGGCTCTGACAACAGTTTTGAAAGCCCAATACTTTTACCCCATTAATACTAAATATCAAAAAAATTATCCTGTAATTTAATTTTGTCATCAAACCTTTTTTCTGATATTTTATTATAAAAAGCCATGCGACAACAATTTAGTTCTTTTGCCATTTTTTCACTTCCTTCAGAAGTTGCTTCAAAAAGCATTCGGTTGTTTATTGAGATAGAGTCTGCAGCGACATCTACATTTTGATTTGCTCCAATATAAGCAAAAACCCATCCTAAAGATTTCAAGTCATTAACTAAGTTTTTAATCATCTTACCGGAATATTCTTTTGAACAATTTTCTTCTCCATCGGTAATAACAGTAACCAGCACCTGACTTTGTTCTTGTTTGTATAGTTGACATCGAAGTTTCGACAAACTTATTCCCATTGCATCGTATAATGGAGTGCTTGCTCTCAGATTAAACTCATTCATTTTAAATTTTCTCACTTGGTCGATGGGCATACTGTTATCTTACAGGGAAACATATTTTAATATGGTTGAAAGCGTGAATAGAATATGTAATCCGTTAGAAGGATCTATCAATGAAAAATTATCCCGAATCAAAGAGGCTTTTTTGAAAAAAATGTCCATGGATACAGCTAAATATTATATTGTCGCAGGAGAACGCGGAATGAAGAAGAAAATAGAAATCGACCGCTCTTTAATAAGACTTCCTAAAGCTCTCGAGGAAATAGAGCTGACAAAAGTTACGGAGTGATAAGCTGTAGGATATAAGAAAATTTAAAGGCGCCTGGAAACGAATGTTGAGGCGCTTCAACTTGTTTGCTGAGGCGCCTGGAAACGAAAGTTGAAGCGCCTCAAAATTTGGAAAGCTACGATTGAACGTTCTGGCTATTTTAAATAATATTTTACAGCTACAGAATGACCTGTTTTTTTTGTAGATTTGTATAATCTATAAAAACGTATTTGACAATAAATGAGTAAATTATTGAGTATAAAGGATGCAAGTATCTGGGCAAGTGACTATTTAAAGAGAGAAGTCACAACTTCGAACATATCTTATCTGATTCAATACGGGCGTATTCCTAAAATAGGTGAAAATGGGAACACGCAAATACTAAAAGAAGATTTAGTGAATTACTATAAAGAATATGGTAAATCCAAAGAAGAAGTCTGGAAAGAAAAGCTCGGTGAGGACTTAAATTGGGCTCTTTCTTTTTCTGAATACAAAGAGGCTCAAACTACCAAACATGTTCATCGACTCCACCCCTATAAAGGAAAATTCATTCCACAATTAGTGGAATATTTTCTTGATAATCATGTAGATAAATTTAAAAAAGAAGTTTTTTTTGCGCCTGGTAATACTGTTTTAGATCCTTTTTCTGGGTCGGGAACAACATTAGTTCAAGCAAACGAATTAGGTATCAATGCAATCGGAATAGACATATCTGCATTTAATGCATTAATCGGCAATTGCAAGGTCTTACAATACGACCTATTGGATATTCAACAATCAATTATAAGAATAACACAAGCGTTAAAAGAATTTCTTGCCTCCAGGAAAAATCTGGAGTTTGAGGCACGCCTGCTTGAAAAATTAAAAGCATTTAATGATACTTATTTTCCTGTACCGACATTCAGACAGCAGGTTAGCCAGAATCTAATTGATGAAAAATCATACGGAAAAGAAAAAGAACAGTCTTTTAGACCGATTTACGACAGGCTTATACAAGAATATAATATCCGGCTGCTGCAAACGGACCACTCTACTTTTTTAGGTAAATGGTTCTTACAAGAGATACGCGAGGAAATAGATTTTGTGTTTAATCAAGTTAAATCGATTTAAAATATTCAGACAAAGAAAATATTGAGTATTATATTAAGTCGCACGATTCGTTCATGCAGAGCAACAACGCACTCAGATCTGGGCACACTTTTTGAGCCGGTGATAGCTCCTTATTATTGCAAGAAGCATGGAAAAATATGCAAACCACTATTTTCTATATTGAGTTGGTGGGAGAGATATACAAAGGATACGATCAAACGTCTGGCTGAATTTGAGCATTTAAGAACCAATACATTTCAGTTATGCTTGACAGGAGATAGCCGAACGATAGACATTGTTCAGCAACTGGAAGAAACACAACCGAAGTTTGCCTCCATTGTAGAAAAACAAAAAATAGATGGTATTTTCTCAAGCCCTCCTTATGTAGGACTGATTGACCACCATGAACAACATGCTTATTCATATGATTTATTTGGATTCAAACGACAACATGAACTTGAGATCGGACCTCTGTATAAAGGTCAGGGAAATGAGGCAAAAGAAAGCTATGTACAAGGCATTGCAGCGGTATTGAACAATTGCAAGCGTTTTATGAAAGACGATTACAATATCTTTCTCGTCGCAAATGACAAGTACGGAC
>NZ_JAQWCQ010000001.1 GCF_028705895.1 Massilibacteroides sp.
AAGTTAAGCCCAATCACGCCGATGGTACTGCGTAAAAGTGGGAGAGTAGGTAGTTGCCGTTTTAAGAAGAGAGCCGGTTCAGTATTAAACTGAATCGGCTCTGCTTGTTTATGGGAGGAAACATGAATATTATTATTATTCTTCATGTTCTTCTAAGTCAATAGGTATTTGTCGCTTAAACGCTTCTTTGAAGGAAATTAGAGATTCAGTTCTTGCTAATCCTAATGGTTGTAATTTGTGGTGAATTACGTTTAGAAGGTGCTGATTATTTTTTGCGTATATTTTAATAAACAAGTCGTATTGACCTGTCGTATAGTGACACTCTACTACTTCAGGAATGTTTTTTAATGCTTCCGTTACTGCAGGGAATTGTCCAGGTGATTTCAAGTACAGTCCTATGTAAGCGCATGTTTCGTACCCGACTTTAGTATTGTCTATTATAAACTCAGAGCCCTTTATAACGCCCATATTCGTGAGCTTTTGGATACGTTGATGTATCGCTGCTCCTGAAACATTACACTCTCGGGCTACTTCCAAAAAAGGCATTCTTGCATTTCCAATAATAAGCTTTAGGATTTTTTCGTCAAGTGCATCTAACTGGTGATGTGCCATAATTATCTATATTTGTATATTAAAATTGTATTTCACACTTCTGCTTGAGGCAAAAGTAATTATAATTCTATGATTTAAATGCGATTTTGATGTTGTTTTGTTATAAATTGAAACTTTTAATAGCGGTTTGTCGATGAATTTATGTGATAGTGTGGCTATATCAATGAGTCTTGACTCACAGAAATATTATTTAGCAAAAGTGCAGAATACGTATATTTCTTCTTTTCCTCAAGTTGAAAGGAGAGACTTTCTGCTTTTTTGTGAACTGTTAGAAAATGAACCATTGTTTAAGCTGTTTGTCATATTAAGAAATGAACAATATTCAGGCTTTATTACTTGCTGGGAATTTCCTGAATTTGTATATGTTGAACATTTTGCGATAGATGAGAGTCAGCGTAGCGGTGGTATAGGCTCAATAGCCATGATGCAATTTCTTGAATTGATTGATAAACCTGTTGTCTTGGAGGTTGAAAAAGTTATAGATGATCTGACTGCGAGGAGAGTGCGGTTTTATGAAGCATTAGGCTTTACAATGCATCCAGACTTATACAAACAACCTCCTTACAGAGGGGGGGATTCCTGGTTTGATATGAAGCTAATGAGTATTGGATCTTTCGATTTATCAAGCAAATATGAATCTGTCAAAGATTGTATCTATACACATGTATATAATGTAAAAAAGCTTGACTGATACATACCAATCAAGCTTTTTTCCCTTTGTTAAAGGCGTATTTTTAGATAGACGAAACCCGAAGGGTATTTAATAATTCCCTGTTAATCGGTTTGTCATTTTTTATTGCTTTGGCAAATGGAACATAGATAATCTGATCATTCTGGATACCGATCATAACATTTCTTTGATCATCCAATAGAGCATCAATAGCTGCCACTCCCATTCTTGTTGCCAATATACGATCTTGTGCACTTGGCGAACCTCCACGTTGTAAATGGCCAAGGATCGTTACTCGAACATCAAATTGAGGATATTCCTTCTTTGTCCGTTCGGCAATGCCGATAGCACCTCCTGTAATTTCACTTTCGGCAACCAGCACAATACTACTGTTTTTTGACTTGCGAAATCCATTTTCGATCATTTCAGCCAACTGATCCTTCTCTAAGGATGTTTCCGGAATGATTGCAGCTTCTGCTCCTGAAGCAATAGCACCGTTTAACGCAAGAAAACCCGCATCGCGCCCCATTACTTCGATAAAGAAAAGACGATCGTGCGACGTAGCCGTATCTCTTATCTTATCCACACACTCCATGATCGTATTTAATGCGGTATCATATCCGATTGTAATATCAGTACCGTATAAATCATTGTCGATAGTGCCCGGTAAACCAACTATCGGATAATTAAATTCCTTAGCAAAAATACGAGCACCAGTCAGCGTTCCGTCCCCACCAATAACAATTAAAGCATCAACGTTCTCTTCCAGAAGCTTATCATAAGCCTGTTTTCGCCCTTCCGGTGTCTTAAATTCCATGCAGCGGGCTGTCTTTAATATTGTTCCCCCGCGTTGTATGATGTTACTTACATTTTGAGTCTTGAACTCTTGGATCTCTCCTGTAATAAGGCCTTTATATCCCCTGTAAATTCCTTTTACCTGTATGCCATTGTAAATGGCTGAGCGAGTGACCGCACGAATGGCGGCATTCATTCCGGGTGCATCTCCACCCGATGTCAAAATACCAACACATTTAACCGTAGACATTCTGTTATTCTTTATGATTAGTTAATATTAGTGACAAAAATAGCATTATTTACTGAATCTGCTTACTCATTCCGCGAATCTTATGCAGAGTTTTATCTCATTGTAACATGTTTAACTTACGAACCCTGTCGGCTACAGCTTCCATTTGCCATTTAGGAGTGGACGTAGCTCCACAAACGCCTACACGTTTTATTCCCGGAGGCAGCGGGTCTTTAATTTCATCAGCATCCGAGACAAACAAGGTGTTTGGATTTGCCCTTTTGCATTCTTCAAATAATACTTTTCCGTTTGAACTTTTTTTTCCGGCAACAAAGTATATCCAATCGTGATCAGAGGCAAACTGCTTAATGTTCGGCATACGATTGGTTACCTGTCTGCATATTGTATCGTAAAAAGTGAATTTTGCTTCGTCTGAAATAGTAGAACGGATTCGTTCGATGATTCCATGAAAACCGTCCAACGGTTTCGTCGTTTGGGAGAATAAATAAATATCCCGGTTGAAATCTAAGGTTGAAATGTCCTCAATCTTTTCAACAACAATAGCGCTTCCTTCCGTCTGCCCCACTAACCCGTTTACTTCGGCATGCCCCTTTTTCCCATAAATGACTATTTGAGCATTCTGCGTTCGGGTTTCTATATAGCATTTGTGGATTCGTTGTTGTAACCGTAAAACAACCGGACAGGTGGCGTCAATAATCGTAATATTATTTTCCTTCGCTATCTGGTATGTTGATGGAGGCTCACCGTGAGCACGCAGTAAAACCTTCTTACCCTGAAGTTTGCTTAGATCCTCATGTATAATAGAATGCAAACCATCGGCTTTTAATCTTTCAACCTCTTGGTTGTTGTGGACAATGTCCCCTAAACAATATAAATTATCTTTTGTTTTCTCCAGTTCCTTCTCTGCACTTTTTATCGCATTAACTACACCAAAACAAAAACCGGAACCGCTGTCTATCTCTACTTCTATCATAATTTCCTTTTCTTAGTTCAGTCCGGAAAAAGATAAAATGAAAAAATCTATTTTACTCACCGACTGCTTTTTTATATTGAACAAGTAGCCAGGCCTTTTGTTCAGCTATTGTCATCTCCGAATTATCCAGCACGATAGCATCGGGAGCTTGTTTCAACGGACTTTCCTTGCGTGTAGAATCTATATGATCTCTCGTTTTGACATTTTCTAACACTTCTTCAAAAGAAACCTTTTCTCCTTTCGATTTAAGTTCGTCCACCCTTCGTTGAGCTCTTATTTCCGGACTGGCTGTTACAAAAATTTTCAGTTCGGCATTTGGGAATACAACAGTTCCAATGTCTCGTCCATCCATAACGATCCCTTTTTCTTTTCCCATTTTTTGCTGAAGAGCTACTAATGCATGTCGTACGAATCCGATTGTGGCAATTGGACTTACCCAATTAGCGACTTCCATCTTCCTTATTTCAGTCTCAACATTTATTTCGTTCAGATAAGTTTCCGGCTTGCCGGTATTCGGATTATTCTTAAAGCCAATTTTTATTTTATCAATTTCCGACTTTAGTCGTTCCCCATCAATTTTATTGTCGGCGATTATTCCATTTTCGAGACTATATAAAGTTACCGCCCGATACATTGCTCCAGTATCTATATATGTATAACCAATTTCTTTGGCCAGATCTTTAGCCATTGTACTTTTCCCACAAGACGAGAAACCATCGATAGCAATTACAATTTTTTTCATTATATCTGAATTATTCGTAAAAAAGAGGAATTTTGAGGCTTATTTAACCCGTCAAAAACGTCTTTTTTTATCGTTTGAAAATCAATGTAAAAAACAACGCAAAAATATAAAGGATATATTTCCAAAAATATCCTTTATTTTTCTAATTATATCCTTTATATTTTTTTATTCATTCTAATGATTCAAAATTAAGAGCCTGTTTAAATTTTTATAGGATATTTCTTGAGGGCTTGTTTCGGTCTTCTTTCGTCTTCTTTTTTGCTTATCTGCATCTCCGCATTCAATCACATAGCCCGCTATGCTCATTCATGCGGATATACAACTAAACAAAAAATAAAACGAAATAAGCCACGAATAAAAATTTAAACAGGCTCTTAGCTTTTTGCCAATGACTTTTGTACTATTTAAAGTCATCAAGCGTAGTCGAAACACTCACCATGAGCGAAGTTGCTGATGGATGATAACGGGCAACTGATGCAGATACGTCAAACTTATTGATCTTGACTCCTCCCCCAAAAGAGAAACCTCCCAGTTTGTTTCCACTTTCTAAAGACATGTCTTGATTTGTCTTAGGATTAAATCCAATACCTAACCAGAAATTATCGGAAGGAACATAATCAACACCAAAGACAAAATGTCGGGTCAATGTCTTAAAGAAAGAATCCTTATTGTCCGTGTTTACTTTATCAATATAGTCAATCTCCCACTTGTTTAAATACATGGCCGTAACAGATAGACGAAGCGGAGCATTCTGCATCTTTTTTGAGAAACCGAGTTGAATATCCCAGGGAAGACTTTCTCGCTCTTCGTTGTAACTCTTAAGTTGTGCCCCCATGTTTTTTAAAGCAAAGCCAAACGAAAATCCTTTGTCAAAATCATAATAACTAAGTCCCGCATCCGCACATAACGCAAATGCAGAGTAACGTTCAAAAGTCGAATAAAGAAACTTAATTGCAATACCTCCACGCCATTTGTCGGATAAATCATGAGCATATAAACCTGTGATATTGATATCTTTTGCAGAAAAAGTTCCTTCATCTGTATTCTCCGTTGATTTTTGCTTAAAATTCCCGTAACTGATGAAACTGGCTCCGATTCCCCACGCCCCTTTATCTCCCTTTGCTTTTGTGTAGGCAACACTACCTATATTAATATCTGAAATATAGTTCATATAATTAAGATTCAGCATCCCATCCATTTCGCTGCCTAAAAGACCCGGATTATGAAAGATCAAGGAGGGGTCTCTTTCAATAAGAGAAACCGTATTTCCTCCTAAAGCATTCGCTCTGGATGACGTTGGATAATGTAAAAAGCTGAAGACTTCTTCCCCCTGCTGAGCTGAAATAGGGAGCGAAAGTGAAGTAAGTATTAATACAAATAAAATATGTTTCATAATTTCTGAAAAGCTATGCAAATATACATATTATAATATAAGGTATAATTTATGCCCTATCCAGTAAACGGGGAAAATGCTAAAAAGTTGTTGTAGATAAAGCATTAAAAAGAGGGGAAGCTCCTTAAAAAAACAAAATTGTGCAATATTTTATCCATTTATTAAGGTTGGAATGAAATAAGTTGTATTTTTGTCATATTGGAAAACACATAAAACATTATACTGTATGGAAATAAAAAAATCGAAAAAAGCAAGCCTGGAAGGAAGTAAAGGAATCGGACTTCTCATGGGTATAATTGTAGGCCTAGCTGCAATGTTTGTCGGTTTTGAATGGGGGACCAGCGATATTGATGTCGTGAAGGTCGAAGGAATTACCGACGTGATTGCAGAAGAAATGGTCGAAATTACCAGACCGGAAGAAACCCCTCCCCCTCCTCCTCCCCCCCCCCCTGCTCCGGTTGCATCTGAAGTTTTGGAAGTTGTTGAAGACGACGTTGAGTTAGAACAACAAGATATTCTAACAACCGAAGATGATGCGAGTCAGGCTCAGGTGCAAACATATGTTGCTCCTGCAGTAGTTGAGGAGGAAGAAGAGTCTTCGCAGCAAATCTTTACAGTAGTGGAAGATATGCCAAAATTCCCAGGTGGTGATGCCGAATTACTTCAGTTCTTAGCAAAGGGTATCAAATATCCGGTTATTGCTCAGGAAAACGGAATTCAAGGAAGAGTAATCTGCTCATTCGTGGTGAATCGTGACGGTTCTGTTGTTGACGCAGAAGTTGTAAGAGGTGTTGACCCATCTTTGGATAAAGAGGCTTTGCGTGTGATTAATACCATGCCGAAATGGACTCCGGGAAAACAAAGAGGTAAGCCTGTACGTGTGAAATATACTGTGCCGGTGACGTTTAGATTACAATAGTAAAATGATATAAAAGGCTGCTTTAAGCAGCCTTTTTTGTTTGTTCCTTTTTTATTTGAAAAGAATGAAGTCCTTAGATTTTATATTAAAGAAAACAGAAGAAGAATTAGCTTCAATAGCTTTTACGGGAACTCCGGAGTCTTTATTTAAACCAATAGAATATATTCTTTCATTAGGAGGAAAAAGAATTAGACCTGCACTTGCGTTTGTGGGGTGTAATATTTATTCCGATAATATAGACTCTGTAATCAAACCGGCTCTCGGGATAGAGGTGTTTCATAACTTTACCTTGCTTCATGATGATTTGATGGATGAAGCCGATAAACGAAGAAACAAACCAACTGTGCATAAGCGTTGGAATCCGAACACGGCTATCTTGTCAGGTGATGCCATGTTGATAGCATCCTATAAATTGATAGGAGAGACAGATCCTGTTTATTTGCCGGATGTATTGTCTTTATTTACCGAAACGGCTTTAGCTATTTGCGGAGGACAACAATATGATATGGAGTTTGAAGAACGTCTTGATGTTACTGAAGAAGAATACATTCGGATGATCGAAATGAAAACCGGAGTTCTGCTTGCTTGTGCATTAAAGACCGGAGCACTAATTGGTGGTGCTTCCCAAGAAGATGCTGATGCATTATATGAATATGGTATAGATCTTGGCGTTGCATTTCAACTACAGGACGATCTGTTAGATGTTTACGGAGACGTAGAAACATTTGGTAAAAATATCGGAGGAGATATCATTTGTAATAAAAAAACATTCCTTTTAATAAATGCTCTTTCCTTAGCTAATGAGGATCAGAAAACTGAAATCTTAGACTGGTTGCAAATGAAAGATTGCGATCATAAGAAAAAAATAGTTTATTTTACTTCTCTTTATGAAGAGTTGGGCGTGAAAGCTCTTACTGAGCAACGGATTGCTTACTACTATGAAAAAGCAAAAACCTCTCTTCTTGGTCTAAGCGCACCAAATGAAAGGCTTGTGATTCTGAAAGAAATAAGTGATAAACTCATGAGTAGAAAAGTCTGACCCATGCTGATAGATACACATTGCCATATATATCTGGAAGAGTTTGATGAAGATCGTGATTCTTTGATCGAAGCTTCCCGTGAATCAGGGATTAAGGCTTTGTTATTGCCCAATATCGACTGTTCGTCCGTAGATCGCCTTCGACAAGTTGTTGAGAAATATCCCGAATTCTGCTATCCGATGATGGGGTTGCATCCGACCAGTGTTGGCTCAGATTATGTGGCAGAACTAAATTCGATCCAATCATTTTTATCTAAAAACCAGTACTGTGGAATAGGAGAAATCGGCATTGATCTATATTGGGATAAAACCTTTGTAAAAGAACAGATTGAGGCTTTTGAAGAACAATTACGTTGGAGTGCAGACTGTTCACTGCCGGTTTCTATTCATACTCGCAATGCTTTTCCTGAAGTGTTTGAGAGCATTCATAAGGTTGGTTACGAAAAATTGAAAGGGGTTTTTCATAGCTTCTCCGGTTCGGAAGAAGACGCAAAAGAAATACGCTCTTTTAAGAGTTTCAAATTGGGTATAAACGGAATGGTGACTTACAAAAACTCGTCTTTACCGGATGTGTTGCGAAATGCGACAACCATAGATGATATAGTCTTGGAAACGGATGCCCCTTATTTACCTCCGGTACCTTATAGAGGGAAGCGGAATTTGCCGGTATATATACGTGAAACAGCATTAAAAGTGGCTGAAATATATGATCTTCCGATGGAGGAATTAGAAATAAAAATTAAAAAAAACACAGAACAATTGTTTTCTGTAATTCTGGATAAAACAAAATGAGTAGTAAAGAGGGCTAACTACAAATTAATTTAAACAGAATAGTGTATATATGGAGCAAAAACCATAGATTTGTGGTCTGAAAAATTTGGAAGTGGTTTTTTTTTCGTATTTTGCGCTCGTTTTGGAGAGGTGCTCGAGTGGTTGAAGAGGCACGCCTGGAAAGCGTGTATACGCCTAAAGCGTATCGCGGGTTCGAATCCCGCTTTCTCCGCGATAATATTGAATAATTATTAAAAACTGAAAAAATAAAAATTATTAATCTTAAAATTAAACACACAATGAGAAATTTATTTGCAAAAGCATTCTTGGCTTTATGCGCCTTAGGAACTTCTACTGTAGCATTTGCGCAAGAAGCGGCTGTTGAGGGTGGTATGCATCAAGCTCTTAAAGTTAAGTTTATTGAAGGTAGTGCGGACTTTATGAGTTTAGTTGCTATCACATTAGTATTAGGTTTGGCTTTCTGTTTGGAAAGAATTATCTATCTGAACCTGTCTGATACAAATTCCGATAAACTATTACAAGGGATTGAAGATGCTCTTGACAAGGGAGATGTTGAAGGAGCAAAAGCTATTGCTCGTGACACAAGAGGTCCTATTGCTTCAATTGCATACCAAGGTTTGATGAGAATTGATCAAGGTATTGATGTAGTTGAAAAATCAATTGTCTCTTATGGTGGTGTTCAAGGTGGTTTGTTGGAGAAAAATCTTTCTTGGATTACTCTTTTCATCGCTATGGCTCCTTCTTTGGGATTCTTGGGAACAGTAGTAGGTATGGTTATGGCATTTGATAAAATTGAACAAGTAGGTGATATCAGCCCGACGGTTGTTGCCGGTGGTATGAAAGTGGCTTTGATTACTACTATCTTTGGTCTTATTGTTGCTTTGATTCTTCAAGTATTCTATAACTATTTGTTGAGTAAACTGGAAGGTATCCTGAACAAGATGGAAGATGCTTCAATCACATTAATAGACTTAGTTCTTAAATACAACTTAAAAACAAAAAAATAACAAAGACTATTATGGCTGTTACTAAAATTAGAAAAATATCTAGCTGGTCTTTGTTGGCTTGTACCGTTATCACTTTGGTGGTATTAGGTATGTTCTTCTTCGGTGGAAGTGATGAGCCGTACAAAGGTGAGTATTGGGCTCCTACCTATCTCGGAATGTTCCTTAATTGGATGTATATTCTGTTTGGAGTTTGCGCTGTCTCTACTTTGTTATTTGGTATCTGGCAGTTTTCGACAAGCTTTAAAGCAAATCCAAAAGGTGGGCTGATGGGCTTGGTTGTTATCGTATTGTTTTTCGGACTATTATTTATAACATACACAATGGGTAGCGATACTCCTGTAAATGTTTTAAACTCAGAAGCTCAGGCGTATAATGTTCCTTTCTGGTTAAAACTTACAGATATGTGGTTGTACACAACTTACACATTGGTCGCATTGGTAGTTCTTTCCATTTTTTCTGGTAGTTTGAAAAAAGTATTTAATAAATAAAAGAGATAAGATAATGGCAAAGAAAAGAAAAACACCAGGTATTAATGGTACTTCTTCGGCCGATATCGCATTCATGTTGCTTTTATTCTTCTTGTTGACGTCTTCGATGGATACAGACAAAGGGTTGCCCAGGCTACTCCCTCCACCTGTTCCAAAGGATCAAGTCGATGATGATGTGAAAATTAAGAAGAGAAATATTTTGGTTGTACTTATTAATAGTCAGAATCAAATTCTCTGTAATAATGAGTTTATTGATATTAAGCAACTGAAAGATAAGGTGAAAGACTTCGTTTTGAATCCGTATAATGATGAACATAAACCGGAAAAGGTTGAGATTGATGTTCCATTCTTCGGTAATATGATGGTTACAAAGAACCACGTTATTTCTTTACAGAATGACCGTGGAACGCAGTATCAATCATATATTGACGTTCAAAATGAATTGGCTGCGGCATATAATGAATTGAGAAATGATTTATCTCAAAAGAAGTTTGGAAAGCTTTTTATGGACTTAGACGACGAACAGAAAAAAGCTGTTCAAAAAGTTTATCCTCAAAAGATTTCAGAAGCTGAACCTAAAAATTATGGAGGTGCTAAATAATGGGAAAATTTAATAAAGCAGGTGGTAGAGAAATGCCCGAACTGAATACTTCGTCATTACCTGACTTGGTATTTGCTTTCTTGTTCTTCATTATGATGGTAACTACCATGAGAGAAGTAACTTTGAAAGTGCAATTTAGAGCTCCTCAAGCAACAGAACTTCAAAAACTGGAAAAGAAATCACTTATTACATTCCTGTATGTAGGTGAGCCTATGCCAGAATTTCGTGAACAGATGGGTACTGCTACCCGTCTTCAGTTGAATGATCAATTCGCTGAGATATCAGAAATTAAAGATTATATTGCGCAGGAGAAATCTAGTATGAAAGAGGAAGATGCTCCATTTATGACTGTTTCTATCAAAGCTGATAAGGAGACGGAGATGGGTGTGATTACAGATGTGAAGCAAGCTCTTCGTGAGGCTTATGCTTTAAAGATCAGTTACTCTGCCTCTCAGAAAGTGAATTAATGGATATATCCTTTTGTAAGAAATAGTATATTTCTATAAATATTGGAAAGATCGTTTCGAGGTTAAGCTTGAAACGATCTTTTTTCTTAATACAAAACGGTGAGATGAACAGGGGAGATAATATACGAAGAGAGTTGCAAATAACAGCAGATGGAAGCCATACGCTTTTTCTGCCTGAAATGAACGAACATTATCATTCGATAAATGGTGCAGTTCAGGAATCGTTGCATGTGTTTATTGAAGCAGGTCTCCGACATCTTAAAAAGAATAGTATTCGAATTCTTGAGATAGGTTTTGGAACCGGACTAAACGCTTTTCTTACGTTGCAAGAAACGTTTGCTAATTCTTCTCTTAAAATAGATTATTACTCTATTGAGCGTTTTCCCCTTGATGAAGAGCTTGTTAAGCAGTTAAATTATGCGGAGTCTCAAACTGATTTGTTCCTGAGTCTGCACGATGCTAAGTGGGGTGTGCTGGAAGAAATAACCGACCGTTTTTCATTGTTTAAAATACAAGGTGATAGCAATAGTTGTGAACTTCCGGACGGTATTGATTTGGTCTATTTTGATGCCTTTGCACCGGATAAACAACCGGAGATGTGGAATCAGGATATTTTCAATAAATTGTATTCTAAAACAAACGGGAATGGGCTTCTAGCTACTTATTGCGCTAAAGGAACTGTAAGGCGTATGATAAAAGAGGCCGGATATTCTGTTGAAAGAATACCCGGCCCTCCAGGAAAGCGCGAAATGCTCCGTGCTCAAAAAATATCGTAAGCGGTTACTTATAACAAAGCGTCTATTTTTTTCGCTAAAGCTGCCTTGTTTGTTGCACCGACTTGTTTATCTACTACTTCGCCGTTCTTAATGAAAAGAATCGTTGGGATATTTCTAATTCCGAATTTGGAAACCACATCGTCATTGCTGTCAACGTCCATTTTTCCAATCGTTACCTTGCCTTCATATTCGCTTGCCAACTCTTCAATGATTGGACCTACCATACGACAAGGGCCACACCATTCTGCCCAAAAATCAATTACTACCGGCTTTCCTTCACTTACTAACTGGTCAAAATTTGCATCTGTGATTTCTAGTGCCATACCTTTTCTCTTTAATTTTAAATTAGTTTATTTTTATTTGAATCAAAAGTACAAAATTGTTTTACGCCGGACAATGCTAATCGTTAATTTTAAAATCAATATTATCATTGTTTGCAAGAAAATCAATCAGTTCTCGGGTGACAGATAAACGAACATTCTGAGAGAATAAACTGAGGTTAATATTGTTCTCGCCATCTACAACTTTAAAGTATAACATACTTTGTCCGGGATTGTTTTTTATTAATACGGCAAGCTCATTAATAATCTCCTCATTTAGATCATGAATTGGCAGAGTTATGCTGATTTTCTCGATTAATTTGTCCTTTTCATCCTGTAATAAACGTATCGTTCCAATCCTGAAATCTAATACGGATTCATTGAATTTCCGCGATTCAACACGTCCGGTGATCAAAAGATACATGCCAATACGAGCATATTTGCTATACTCAATATAGTCGTTTCCAAATAGCGGTATTTCACCGCTTCCCGTGAAGTCTTCAATTTTCAGGATGCCATATGACTTACCGGTTTTAGTTAACCCCTCACGGAATCCGGTAACGATACCTCCTAATAATATCTCACGCCCTTTCAGACTGTCTTTTTCATTTAGTTCAGAAGCTCCTGTGTTGCATACGTAGGTCAGGATAATGCGATATTCATCCAAAGGATGAGCAGACAAATAAATACCTACTAATTCTTTTTCCTTGTTTAGGCGTTCCAGGTCGCTCCATGATTCTGCTTGTGGTACATCGGGCTTCGCTATTTCGACAGAATTGTCATCGCCAAATAATGAGTTGGCAGTAGCCATTTTGTCAATTTGGAATTTGTTTCCGTAACGAACTAAGATGTCAAGAAAAGTTTCATCTTTTGAGTTCGCAAAGAATTGCTCCCTTCGAATACCGAAATTGTCAAAGGCTCCCCCAAGCGCAAGACCTTCCATGTTTTTCTTATTACATGCCGTCAGGTTAACGCGTTCAACAAAATCATAAATGTTTTTGTAGGCACCATTCTTTTTGCGCTCGTCTATTATGTTCATCACAGCGGCTTCCCCAACTCCTTTGATCGCACCTAAACCAAATCGAATATCTCCATTTTTGTTGACGCTGAATTTCAGAATAGATTCATTTACATCAGGACCGAGTACCTGAATGCTCATCGCACGACATTCGTCCATGAATTTGGTGATGTCCGTGATGTTCGAAAGACTTCGACTCAAAACGGCAGCCATGTATTCTGACGGATAATTAGCCTTCAGGAAAGCTGTTTGGTAGGCAACCCAGGAATAACAAGTAGCATGACTTTTATTGAATGCATAGGATGCAAATTTTTCCCAGTCAGACCATATCTTTTCCAATGTTTTTTCATCGTGACCATTGGCTTTACCTCCGGAAAGGAACTTGGCTTTCAATTCATTCATTTTGTCGATCAACTTTTTTCCCATCGCTTTACGTAAAGCATCACTTTCACCACGGGTAAAGTTGGCTAACAAACGAGAAAGAAGCATGACCTGTTCCTGATAGACCGTAATGCCATATGTGTCTTTCAGATACCGCTCCATGATTGGAATGTCGTATTTTATCTCTTCTTTTCCATGCTTACGGGCAACAAAAGAAGGAATATAATCCATAGGTCCCGGACGATAAAGGGCGTTCATTGCAATCAGGTCTTCGAATTTTGATGGCTGAAGCTCCCGCAAATACTTTTGCATACCGGCAGACTCGAATTGGAATGTTCCGGTTGTTTTACCCAGACAATATAGCTCAAATGTTTTCGTATCTTCAAGACTTATCTTGTCAATATTTATAGACTCTCCACGAGTCAGACGGATGTTTTCAACCGCTTCTTTTATAATAGAAAGCGTTTTTAATCCAAGAAAATCCATCTTGATCAGTCCTGTTTCTTCAATAACAGAGCCTTCGTATTGAGTAACCAACATTTCCTCACCAGTATCCTTATCCTTAGCCGTACTGACCGGTACTACATCCGAAATATCGTATTTCCCAATGATAACACCACAAGCATGCACCCCTGTGTTTCTGACATTACCTTCCAGCATCTGAGCGTATTTTAAGGTGTCACGTGCTAATGGATCATGCCCTGTAGCTGCATCTTTCAGCTCGGGAACATACTGGATTGCATCTTTCAGTTTAAACTTCTTCATATCCGGAATCTTATCCGGTACTAACTTGGCTAAACGGTTTGATTCGGATAGTGGTAATTTTTGTACACGAGCCACGTCCTTAATCGCTGATTTAGTCGCCATCGTACCATACGTAATGATATGAGCTACTTTCTCCTTACCATATTTTTCCGTTACCCAACGTAGCACTTCACCGCGCCCGTCATCATCAAAGTCCGTGTCGATATCAGGCAGTGAAATACGATCCGGGTTCAGAAAACGTTCGAACAGGAGGTCGTATTTTATCGGGTCGATATCCGTAATATCCAGACAATATGCAACAGCAGAACCTGCAGCAGAACCACGCCCAGGTCCGACTGATACCCCCATCTCTTTAGCCGCACGAATAAAGTCTTGTACAATTAAGAAATAGCCGGGAAATCCCATTCCCTTAACTGTTCCTAACTCAAAATCCAAACGCTCTATAACCTCTTCAGATAACGGCTCCCCATATTTTCGTTTAGCCCCTTCGTAGGTGAGATGACGCAAATATTCGTCTTCGTTGTGAAATCCTTCAGGAAGGGGAAAGTCGGGCATTAATGGATCATTGTCTATAGAATAGAATTCAACCTTATCCGCTATTTCTATCGTATTACGCAAAGCTTCAGGAATATCTGCAAATATGGTGTTCATTTCAGATGTGGACTTCATCCATTCCTGTTTTGAATACATCATACGTGTCGGATCATCCAGATCCTTACCTGTGCTTAAACAGATCAAACGGTCATGCGCTTCTGCATCCTCTTCATTGGCAAAGTGAACATCATTAGTTGCGATCAGTTTAACATCGAGCTTCTTGCCGAGTTCAATTAAAACTTTATTCACTTCTTGTTGTTTGGGAAATGTCGTTTGATCTGCATTGGCTGCATGCGTTTCATGACGCTGCATCTCTAAATAATAATCCTCGCCAAAAAGTTTTTTGAACCACAATATAGATTCTTCAGCCTTATCTAACCTGTCCTTCATGATATGTTGAGGAATCTCACCTCCCAGACAGGCAGAGCTGATTATTAGTCCTTCATGGTACTTCTCTAACAGCTCTTTGTCGATGCGTGGACGACCATAAAAACCTTCTGTCCAGGATATGGAAACCATCTTGATCAGGTTTTTATACCCTTTTAGATTCTTTGCCAGCACAATAAGATGCCATCCGCTAAGATCCTCTTTTGTGTTTTTGTTATGTCGTCCGTTTCTCGCACAATAACATTCGCAACCAATAATCGGTTTGAATAATTGCGCTTTATGTTCTTTAATTTCTTCCTCTAATTTTTTAATCTCAGCTAATGTTTCATCAGACGGATTCTCTTGTTCACGTAAAGCGGTAATTTTCTTTTGACACGACTTAATCGTTCCCTGCGTCTTGCTGTTCTTCTTTTTTACTTTGTTGTAAAACTCTTTTATTCCAAACATGTTGCCATGATCGGTTACGGCAATAGCCGGCATTTTGTCTTTTATCGCTTTATCTAAAAGCGTATCGATAGAAGTCTGTCCGTCTAACAGAGAGTATTGAGTATGAAGATGTAAATGTACGAATGGTTCCATTATTAAATAGAAATAATATGTAAATTGCTTATAAAGGTACGAAAAAGCTTAAATGTCCGGACGAAAAACGTATATTTGTCTCACATAAAAATGCAATCTATGAGTTTAATACGCAAGATATTTACTCTGGTATTTCTTCTTTTGTTGGTCATACCGGCCTTTTCGCAAATCACTTACGGCGTGCGTGGTGGTTTGTCTTATTCTGCCTTAATTCAAAAAATAGAACACGAGAATAAAGCCGGAACTAAAGCCGGATTCAGTATAGGAGGATTTGCAGATATTCCCTTTTATCGTCGCTTTTCGTTTCGTCCGGAACTCTCTTTCGTTAATCAAGGAGGTTCATTTTATTCACGTATTGACAATGAAATAGCAACGATTAAAAATAAGTACAACTATTATTCCATACAGATGCCACTTAATATTGCTTATAATATCCCTATTTCAGGAGTGAAAATGGCGGTGATGATGGGACCAACAGTTGATTATTCTTTGTTTGGCACGCATTCGGCTGAGGGGGTAAGAAAAGACCTTGTTTTCGGTAAAGATGAAATCGGCGAACTGAAAAAATGGGATATAGGAGTTAATATGGGCTTGGTCGTAAAGTACGAACAAGTGCTTTTCTCCATTAATGCTGTTTGTGGAACCTTTGATCGTCGTGCAGTTAAACGTGAAGGAGAGTCTCGCCTGTTCCAGAATAATGTAACATTCTCATTCGGATACATATTCCCTTAATTTGTTTTTCTCCAGTCTATACGATAGATTTTATAAATATCAGTAAAAGTAGGTAACCCAATAACCTATTTATCCCTATTTCTCGGGATTGTATCGTCTTGTTAAGCACTATAATTTTGTTGTTTTAATTCCACAGTCATACAAAAGGTGTGTCTTTATACATCTTAAGAAAATGGCTATTGGTATAATTAACTCAACACAAAAGATGTGTAATACTAACTATATAAATACAGACTATTTGAGTAAATCAGCTTTTACACAGAGATATGTAAAAGAAGAAATTATGCTGGTAAACAAATTAAATGCAAATGGGGAGATAAAAAGAAATTCAATAGATGGAATCTCTGTGAGTTTCTCCCAACTGAATCAGAAGGAGGTTGTGGACTATCAGGTTCATGCAGAAGAAGAACATTTAGAGATATTTTTCGAGTTAAACGGTTCAAAAAGTTATGAAGCAAATGATAGGCGTGAAAGAGGACTTGAAACTTTAAATGGACGATATAGTTTCTTTTATTATCCTGTAATTGACGGAACTTTAACATTTGTTCCCCAGAAACAACAATTCAAAGCTGTGGATATTGACTTAACAATAAGCTTTATCAACCGATTGTTTTGCGGAGATTTAGAGATAATGGGGCATTTCGGAAAGAATATAATTAACAAAAAGGATAGTGTTTTTGCCAGAAATGAGACGATTACCCCCAGAATGATGTTAATATTACAAGAACTTTCCGAAAATGAACTTACAGGGATATTGAAAAAAGCATATATCGAATCGAAGACTATCGAGTTATTGCTTTTAATAATCAAACAACAAGAGGACAATTCGTGTGATTATTCTTTACCGTTTCTGTCCAAGGAGGATGTAGAAAAACTTTATTATGCCCGTGAAATAATTTCCGATAATATAGAAAATCCCTACTCGATAAGGGAATTAGCTCGAATAACAGGGCTTAACGAGTTTAAACTGAAGAAAGGATTCCGGGAGAAGTTCAATACAACGGTGTTCAATTATCTTTTTGAGATAAGAATGAATCATGGAAAAAGTATCATTTTGGATGAGGATAAGAGTATAGGTGAAGTTGCACTTATTGTAGGATATAAGAACCCGGCACATTTTACAACTGCATTTAGACGGTATTTCGGCTTTTCACCAAGTGAATTGAGGAAAGGCAAGATATCGTAGTAAAGAAATCCTTTTAGCGTAATTAGTAATCCTTCACGCGTAATTCCGATTCTGTTATTACGAATAGCTTTGCCGAGCTAATTCAGTAAGTAAAGGATTATGATAAAATTATTATTAGAACTCATCGACTATATCTCCCAGGGGTTGCATTTCGTTTTTGACTATGCCGAATTTTTGAGTTGTCTGGCTGTATGGACTCTCGTTTTTGTCTTGCTGTCCAAATCAATAAAGAAACATGCAAAGTCTTATTACTGGTTTTTCGGTACAATCGCTTTTCTCAGTTTGTTTCAGTCACTAAACTGGATCTTTCATTTTACCGAATATAATTTATTCACAACACCGGTTCTTGGAAAAGTATTAGTATCCAATATCCATTTAGTTGAATTCGGATTCCCCTTGTTAGTCATTATTATGTATGTCGGCGCATTATCTCCCAAGCAAGCTTGGGTCAAAAAATTGTTAAGCATACGAAAAGAAATGTCTATCATTTCCGGCTTTCCAGTACTGTTACATTCATTAGTCAGGATAACAGCTAATTTCACGGATGCGATAAGATTCTTCTCGGATAAAGCTGCTTATATGGAGAAAAACGAATGGGCAATAAACGAAACCGGACTCAGTATTACTAATTCGGGGTATTTGTTGGGTATTGTGATGTTTGTGCTGTTCCTGATCTTATGGATTACCTCGTTTGGTTCCGTTCATAAAAAACTCGGAGCGCGCAAATGGAAACAAATCCAAAAATGGTCTTATTTGTTGTACGGTCTTCTTTTCTTGCACTCCATCCTGCTCCATACCGGTTGGTTAATAAACCCGCTCAGAGGAGGAGGCAATAATGAGTATATAATCAAAGAAGTGATTGCTATTTGTTCAACGATTCTTGTGTTTGGTTCTTATCTGTTTCTCCGTATAAGAAAAGCCAGGAAATCGCGCCTGAGTCGTCAATAACTTTGCTTCAAATGCTACTAACTCAACCATAAACTTTAAAAGAAGATGACTCATATTTTTAAAATAACATTCGGGATATTCATCGTGTTGATTGGAATACCGGTATTCGCATATGCCCAAAACGGTTCGACTCTCATCACGGGTAACTTAAAGAATAAGGAAGGCGCTGCTATTGAATATGCCAGTATCTCTGTAGAAGGAACAAATATTTTCTCTTATTCAGATAATCAAGGTGCCTTCGAATTAAGCCTTGAGGAAGGAAGTTATACTATTCAGATTCAATGTCTCGGTTACTCTACATTAGAAAAGAAGATTACTGTTTCTAAAAGAAAAAAAATCCCGTTGGGTGATGTTATTCTCGAAACTTCGGCTGTTTCTTTGGATGAGGTTGTTGTTTCAGGTAACTCCGTTGCCCATAATATAAGCGTTGCTCCGATAAAAGCGACAGTGATAGAGACAAAAGAGATCAAACAAAGGCCTGTAACCATAACTGAAATGT
The DNA here is from genome assembly GCF_028705895.1 of Massilibacteroides sp. Lineage (GTDB taxonomy): Bacteria > Bacteroidota > Bacteroidia > Bacteroidales > Tannerellaceae > Massilibacteroides. The sequence goes on from NZ_JAQWCQ010000001.1 coordinate 18,934, forward strand.
TGAATCGTACAACAGGAATCCGGGTAAGACAATCCGGAGGATTAGGTTCTTTCACAAATGTCATGATGAACGGTTTTCAGGGAAATTCTGTAAGGATTTTTAAGGACGGCATCCCCTTAGACTATCTTCAGGGTGGAATCGGGTTAAATAATATTCCCGTCAATATACTTAGTCGGGTTGAAGTTTATAAAGGTGTGCTGCCGGCTGATCTGAGTGCAGATGCTTTGGGAGGTGCGATTAATTTAGTATCCCAGAAAAGAGAAAACAAACAAGTGGCCTTTTCTTATGAGATAGCGTCTTTTAATACGCACCAAGCGACGTTGAATGTGTCGGTTACCAGTCCGGATAAACGTTTTTTTGTCGGAGGTGATGCCTTCTTCAATTATTCGGATAATAATTATAAAGTTATTGCTCCTGTTGTGGACGAAGAAACAGCGAATATTGTGCCCACCAAACTGCCGTTATTTCATAATGCCTATAAGCATTATTTTACGGAAGTATATGCTGGTGTAGCGAATACGGTTTGGGCGGATGAAATTCGTTTTTCGATGAGTCTGTTTTCTATACAGCGTGATAATCAATTTGCCTCCTTAATGGAGAAGCCGTTTGGTGCGGTGTTGTCCAAAAGGAATGCTTATTTTGTACCGACCATTCATTATACGAAGTCGCTTTTGGACAGTAAACTGAATGTAGATCAGTTTGCTTCCTATAGCATTGTAAATACGGCTCAGATTGATACGTTAAGGGGGCGTTACGACTGGTATGGAAAATATCATCCGGCTATTGACGATAACACTATCGGAGAATCGAGCGCGACTTTGTCGGATATGAAAATGCGGAGTTTTGTCAGTCGGACTAATCTTGCGTACCGACTTAATGAACATCATCGGTTTGTCTTAAATGCAGTTGTGCAATCATCTTCCCAAAAAGGAAGCGATATTTACGGTACCACTATTCAGGATTCGGATGGACGGGAAATCGATTTGTTGAGCCTTCCTTCCGACTATTCCAAACTGATTGGCGCATTGGGGTATCAGTCTGATTTCTTTGATAAAAGATTGCATCAGAACACACAAATTAAATATTATGCCAGTTGGGCATCCGGAAGATCTGTCAATTTAAGTACAGGTCGGTTGAATGAGGATATATTAGACAATTCCAATAGTCAATGGGGTATTTCTACAGCTTTGAAATGGGAATTGAATTCCCGATCATTTATTCGCGCGTCTGGTGAAGTAGCTACCCGATTACCTGAACAACGGGAGATTTTTGGTGATGCCTCTTTTCTTTTGCCCAACTTTGACTTGAAGCCAGAACGCAGTACCAATATTAATTTAGGTTACGCAATAAATAAACCCGAATCTTTCTCTTTTGAATTTAATGGATTTTACCGGTTAACGGAAAATCTGATTTCGAAAGAACTAACGGGGCTGCTGTTTTCTCAAAACGTAAACGTGGAAAAGGTAAACGGTCTGGGACTTGAATTGGATGCGACGGCCTTTCTTTTCCCATGGTTACGCTGGAATGGAAATACGACATATCAGAACTTCAGACTACGTCACCTGAACGACCCGTCTGTAAAATACTTAGAGGGAGCCAGACTGCCTAATATTCCTTTCTTTTTTGCAAATACCGGATTAAGGGCTTCCTTTAATCACGTATTTATGCAGAAAGACAGAGTAGAGCTTTTTTACCACTATTCCTATGTGCATAAATATTTTCTCCGGTACATCCCCAAAGATGCAGAGCCGGATGGCTTTCTGGGGCTTTTCGGCGAATCAAAAGTGAACACAAAGGATATTATCCCTTCACAAAATCTTCATTCATTCGGTTTCTCTTGGTCACCGGCAACAGACAGTCAATGGATGTTCGGTGGTGAAATAAAAAACATCTTTAATACAGCTGTTTATGATAATTTCAGGATACAGAATGCCGGAAGAAGCGCTCACCTGAAAGTTAGTTTTAAGTTGTAGAAAAACTCCATTTGCAGATATTAATAATCACTATAATACATAGTTCTAAAAATTAGTTTAGTATGATAAATTTAAAAACAATCTCAGTCGCTATAGCATCGATATGCTTGTTGGTTTCTTGTTCAAAAGATGATCCGGATATTATTGATAATCCCGATCAGGGTAATAAATATGTACTGCTGACGGCGGAAGGTATTGCCGATGGTGCAGGTTATTATGCTGTTTATGACAAATTGCCTTCGGGAGATGTAAAGAACACAGCCGGATACTCACTACAAGCCCGGAGTTACGGTGGTTTCAGAACCTATAAACACTGGATATTTAACAGAGCCAGTCTGTTGGGAGAAACAGGCGTTCTTCGTTTTAGTGTAGGCGAAGATGGTACATTGAAAGAAGATGGTTTTATTAAATGTGATGCCTCTGCGCAATTAGTTGTTGCCGATGATAATAACGGGTTCTATTTTGATCCGGGAAGAGGTAAAACCAGAATACAAAAATTTAACCCTACAACCATGCAGAGAACGGGAGAAATTGATTTGTCAAGTGTTGTGAATAAAGAAATAAGCACTAATATCTATACCGGAAATCAGACTTTGGCTGTTAAAGAAGGCAAACTCTTTGCTAACATAACCTATTCTCCCGAAGGATCATCCGGACATAACGATAATCTACAGCACTACACGATGGCCGTAATTGATGTTGCTACAGGAAACATAGAAAAAACGATTGTTCTTGATTTCCTGGAAGTGTATAATCAGGGGCATAGTCCATCTGAATATCCGGCATGGACATTGGGTGGAGATGGTAATCTTTATTTTTTGTCCACAGGTTGGGATTTGGTTGACGGAGCATATAGTCTTAATCCTTCGCGCATCTTCAGAATTAAAAAGGGAGAAACTGATTTTGATAGAAACTGGAACATAAAACCTTCTGATTTAAACTCAAAACTTACCACAGGGGTTATGTGGTCAATCGGCTTTTATAAAGAAAAATTATATGTAGAAGCTTCCAATACGGATCTTACTAATATGGGAGATTTTAGTAAAGTGACTGGCTATGATATCTATTCCGTCGATCTTAATAGTAAAAATAGTACCAAGTTGGAAAGTGTTCCTACTACAATCTTCGGACATTCTGCCGGTACGTTTTATCCTACAAAAGATCAATTATTTGTTCGTGTTGTGAATAAAGAAATTGGATATAATGGTCTTTATGTCATCAATGAAGACGGAGAAACGGCTTCTCCCGCTTTCAATGTTGTTGAGGGAGGTCAGCCTATGGGATTTACCGAATTACATGATTGAGATCAATCTTTGTCGGATTTAGAGAGATCAGTCAATCCTATTACTTATCAAGGGATTGGCTGGTCTAACCAGTATATTAACAACAATAAAACAAAAATATCATGGAGTCGAGAGTTAAAATTATTTTCTATTGGCAGTTAATCGGAATCTGTTATATCCTGCATAACTTATTGCATCTTTCGGAAATCTATTATGGGAAAGAAATGCTTATCTTAGACGCGAATGGAGTCACTCCGATGGGAGCCCAAATCTTTACCATATTGGTATCAACTATGCCATTTATTCTTGCCGTATTAAGTCTGAATGTGTTTAACAAAGGGTTTCTTTGGGCATCATTTGTGTGGAGTGTTTTACTTGCATGCTTAAATACGCTTCATTTAGCGGAAACTTTGAGCAGCGATGTCTTGGATTTTTCTCAAATAGTCTTGTTGCTTTTTGTCCTTGTTGTTAATCTACTGCTGTCTGTCGCCTTGTGGAAGTCCGTTAGAGAACAAAAACACAAGGCTGTTGCATAAAAAACTGGGTAGGAGTAGTCCTTTCTTTTACTGACTATTTAGCAACATAATAAACAGAATCAACGCAGCAACTCCGGCGATGATTGCTAATGCGATCTTTGCCGGGCTGTATGGTCTGTCTCCTGTGACACGTCCTGTTCTTGCGTTCAGGAAAAAATGGTATAGTTTGTTTTTATATACATAAGATGACATATAAACAGGCAGGAGGATCAGTTTGAACTTAATGTCACTTATCTGGGTGTTTTTGGCTGTTATTCGCTGATCATCACCTCCGATATCTCTACGTATGGCATATTCAATTTCAGCATTTATTTTTTGTTTGGCCAGTTCGTAACCGTTATTCATATTCATAACGTATTTTTCGGTAATGAATCCGCTGAGAAAACGATTATCCGCTTCAACCATATTCATCGTGTCCCAGTTGCTGATCTTATTCATGATATCGCGCGATATCATCCCCGAAGCAGGCACCATAACGTCGTCAAAGAAAATGGAGACATGTCCATCACAATAATACCAGTTTGTACGAGTGACCGTGCGTCTGTTCTTTCCGCTACCTACAGTAGTGGTATAATGAACTCCTTTTTGTCCCGAATAATCTGTTTCCGTTTGGGCATCATAAGTCCAGCAAGGAATATATACACCTTGTAACTGATTGGTCTGTAATGCTTGTCTCTTTAGTTTGTTCGGTGCAAACCAAAGCCGTTTTAACCACGTGTCCAAATGTTTAGACGTATCCTTACCTGCTATTTTAAACGGTAAGAGATAAGACGGCTGTATCAAACGTTCCTCGTGAGCGTCCGATTCAATTAACGGAGTTGTGCAATAAGGACAGGTTGTGGATTTTACACTTTCACTGAACGTAGATTCCGCACCACATTTCCGACAACTGATAATTTTTGTTGTTTTTGTGTTCAGCTGCTCAAAATTGTCTGCGTATTGTTCAAAATCAAGTTCCTGAACAATATCTACTGTTTTTGCATTAATGGGGGTGTCAGCCCCACAATAATCGCAATGTAAAAAATCCGTGCCCGGTTTATATTTTAGGGCAGCCCCACAATTCATACATTGGTATGTGTCGCTGCCCGATTGTATATTTTCGGAAGTTTCAGACATCGTTTAATCCTGTTTTGGTAGAGGAGGAGGGGTTGCTGCAAACAAATCCTGAAGGTCGGCCTGGTCTCCTGCTTGCTCCCATCCTGCCAAACCTTGTTTCCATACAAGTGTTTCACGTGTGAGCTGTTGACTAACGACTAACTCCGCTAATTTAGCCTTGTCGTGCGGCCCTTGTTGTTTCCCGTCAATAGCAACATAATAATTACCTACACCTGGAATAGGAGGAGGGGTAGCTTGTGTGTTCTGATTGGTTGCTTGCATCTGGTTTGTCATCGCCTGCGTCATCTGACTGGCCATTGCCATTCCGGCACCCAAACCCATGCCCATTCCGGCTGTGCCCGAAGGATTCTCGGCCGACGCTTCCATCGCCTTGGCAGCTTTCAGCTTCATTAATTTATCCAGGTCAATTCTCTCCAAACGGCTAAGCTCGAATATCTCTTTCTTGATTTCGTCAGGCATTGAAATATTCTCGATCAGGAACTTGGTAACGTCCATCCCGTAAGCCGTAAAATCGTCTTGCATGTATCCGAAGATTGCCTCAGACAACTCGTTCAGGTTCGATGCGTAATTTTCGATAGGCAAATTTGTTTCCCCTACCGCATCTGAAAAACGGGTAACTATAATACTCTTAAGCTGTTCCTGTATATTGGCTGTTGTAAAAGACTGGTTTGTCCCTACAATCTCACGGATAAACACCGGAGCATCAGTTATCTTAAATGAATACATTCCGAAAGCACGTATTTCTACCATTCCGAAGCGACTGTCATTTAATATAATCGCATTCTTCGTGCCCCATTTCTGGTCAATGAAATTCTTTGTGTTTACAAAATAAACTTCAGCCTTAAACGGGCTGTTGAATCCATATTTCCACCCCTTCAGTGTGCTGAGGATCGGTAGATTCTGCGTGTTTAACGTATAGGTTCCCGGAGTGAACGTATCTGCAATCTGTCCTTCATTGACGAAGACTGCCATCTGGCTTTCCCGAACAACTAATTTCGCATTATTCTTAATTTCGTTGTTATGTCGTTCAAAACGGTAAACGATCGTATCCTGCGTATTGTCTAAAAACTCGACAATATCAATTAATTCACCTTTTAATTTATCCCAAATACCCATATCCTGCTGTTTTAATGGTTATTGATTATTTCGTTCAAATATAAAAATTATATTAGAATAATCATACGACAGTAAAAACAATAAATGAAAATAAAGAACTGAATTTTTAATTTATATTTTTGCCGTTCACATATTCAAAACCAAACCCAACCGGAACTATGGAAAAATATCAGAACAAATACCGAATTGCATCATCACGTGCACAATGGTGGAATTACGCAAACGCCGGAGCCTATTTCATTACAATATGTACCCATCACCGGGAAAAATATTTTGGCACTATCACGGAAGGCTAAATGAAATTATCTCCAATCGGCATTATCGCCAACATTCTCTGGTACGAAATAAAAAACCACGCCCCCAATATCCAATTAGACCAATTTGTCGTAATGCCCAACCATATTCACGGCATATTAATATTACCCCCCAATGATAACAACGGGGTTGTTGCCGTAGTAGAGGCAAGGCATGCCTTGCCTCTACGTAATGAAAATAATATATCCGGTAATTGTAATTTTGAATACGGGCAACAACGATTTCGTAATCCCGGCAAAAATACCGTATCATCCATTATAGGTGGATACAAATCTGCGGTAACCAAACATGCACATCGTCTTGGCTTTGAATTCGCGTGGCAAACACGCTTCCACGATCATATTGTCCGAAATGAAGAATCCTTCAAACGTATAGCTAAATATATTGCTGAAAATCCAGCGAAATGGGGCGATGATCAATTCCATCAATGACTAAGGAGTGCTTTCCCGTTTGGTTTATTCCTGTATTTTGTATTACTTTGCGTCTTGAATACAAAGGGGTGCTTGATGCCGTTCTTGGAAGAACGGACAACAGGCTGAGATGATACCCATATTACCTGATGCGGATAATGCCGCCGAAGGGAAATCTAACGAAATGCGGCCGCTTTCGTTATCCGGTAAATTCTTCAATACTAACACTCCTATCCTATTCACAAGTAGAATTTTTAAAATTAAAAGTCGAAAGGATGAAAAGTATATTTTTTATTGCTGCCCTATTGGGGAGCGCAACTTTTGCGAATGCGGAAACAGATCCGGTGGATTCGCTTATCGTTTCACAAAACGTATCATTAGATGAAGTAGTGGTCTCCGCCACGAAAGTAAACAAAGCTACACCGGTAGCTTATTCAGACCTCTCAAAACAAGAATTAAAACAGCGTAATGACGGACAAGGAATACCTTATCTGATCTCTCTGTCGCCTTCTGTTATCATGACTTCAGATGCCGGTAACGGAGTGGGATATAGCGGTTTTAGGGTTCGTGGAACGGATGCCAGCCGTATTAATATTACGCTGAATGGGGTACCTGTTAACGAGGCAGAATCTCATACTGTATTCTGGGTGAATATGCCGGATATCGCATCTTCGGTTGAAAATTTGCAGATTCAACGTGGGGTGGGAACATCAATGAATGGAGGCGCTGCCTTCGGTGCTACGGTGGCTATGCAAACTGAAAATCCCAGCCAAAAGCCATATATGGAATATTCCGTATCAGCAGGATCATTCGGTACAGTTCGTAATACAATAAAAGGAGGTACCGGACTGTTGAAAGATCATTTCGTTTTTGATGCGCGCTATTCTAAAGTACGGAGTGACGGATTTATCTCTCGTGCAAGTGCCGATATGAGTTCCTATTTTGTTTCCGGAGCCTATTATGGCGACAATACATTGATTAAGTTTCAGACTTTCGGAAGTGCGGAAAAAACATATCAGGCATGGAATGGGGTGCCTTCTTCTATGTTGGAAACAAACCGGACGTATAATCCTTGTGGAGAATATGTGGATGAAAATGATGTAACTCAGTACTACAATAACCAAACAGATAACTATTGGCAACATCATTACCATCTGATGGGTACACAACGCCTGAATGATCATTGGACAATGAACCTTACCCTGCATTATACGGATGGGAACGGGTATTATGAAGATTATAAGGCCGGTGCAAAATATAAATCCTATAAACTTCCGGTCTATACGAATCCTGCGGGTGAAGAAGTGGCAAAAACTGATCTTGTCCGTCGTAAATGGTTGGATAATGATTTTTACGGAGCAATCTATAACGCTAATTATCGTGCAGAAAACCTTACGTTTACTTTTGGTGCTGCCGCCAATCGGTATGACGGGGATCACTTCGGACGGGTTATCTGGGCAAGGGCTGCCAATGCGTTGCCGAAGCCGGACTATGAATATTATCTGAACAGAGGGCTTAAGACAGATTATAATACCTTTGTGAAGTTGAACTACCAGTTTTTGCCTGTGTTAACCGGATTCTTGGATTTGCAATATAGAGGCATCGATTATTCAATCAAGGGGAGCGATGATAAAGCAGGTGACAACGTGAATGTCTCCAAGCATTGGGATTTCTTTAATCCGAAAGTAGGTCTTAATTTCAATAAAGGAGGACATGCAGCCTTTGCTTCTTTCTCGGTTGCCAACCGTGAACCAAGCCGTGACAATTTTACGGAAGCCGGAGAAAATGAACAACCGGTACATGAAACATTATATGATTACGAAGCCGGATACACCTATCACCATCCGCAGTTCAATGTAGGTGTCAACCTCTATTACATGGATTACAACAACCAACTGATCCTCTCCGGAAAGATCAGCGAGATCGGAGAAGCTCTCACTACAAATATCAAAGATAGTTATCGGGCAGGTATTGAGCTGATTGGAGGAGTTAAGCTGGCCTCTTGGTTAAACTGGAGCGGAAACGCAACTTTCAGCCGTAACAAGGTGCGTAACTTCACCGAATTTGTGGATGATTGGGATACGGGTGAACAACGAAGCAAATACTTAGGAACGACTAATATCTCCTTTTCTCCGGACGTTATTGCAAATAGTATCTTCGATTTGAGCTACAAAGGGTTTAGTGCCAGCTTTATTTCACAATATGTTGGCCGTCAGTACATGGATAACTCTTCCTCCAAAGATCGTTCAATAGATGATTACTTTATCAATAGCCTGAGGCTTGGTTATACGTTTAAACCCCGTTTCGTAAAAGAAATATCTTTGGATGTAACGGTAAACAACCTCTTTAATGAAAAATACGAAACCAACGGCTGGGTATATTCCTATTATAGTGGTGGTGAACGAGGCAAACAAGATGGTTATTTCACACAAGCCGGAACCAATGCAATGGCGCGTGTAAGTCTCCGGTTTTGATAACTCACAAATGTTTATAGAATAAAGAAAAAAATATAAAGGATATAATTGCAAAAATATCCTTTATATTTCCAAAAATATCCTTTATATTTTTGCCCTGTTTTATACTTTGATTTTCAACGGTAAAAAACAGGGCGTTTTTGGCAAAAAAACTCTCCTTTTCCCGGGTTTTTCCCTGTATTTTTCTGATTTGTTAAAAAATAAAACTACTTTCATTAGTTGTGTAACTAAAATATTTAGTTTCTTTGTGTCTGATACTCTGTATCTGAATTAATAACACAATAAATATGACTAAAATTTGGTTTTATATTGCCTGTTTGGCTTGCTTTATGATAGCTTGTTTAGACAACAAACAAGCAGAGGTGAAGGGGGTAACAACGATTGATGTAGCCGGAGCAATGGAAAACCCGGTTGAACTTAAACTGTCTGAACTTGTTAAGGACGTGCGTTATATCCCGTTAGAAACCACAGACTCCTGTCTTATTGGAAATCATCCGAATCTATTATTATTAAATCATCAGATTGCGGTTTATACCAATAAAGACTGTCTTCTGTTTAATAAAAGCAATGGGAAGTTTATTTGTAAAGTAGGACATCGCGGGGACGATCCGGAAGCATATACCTCTCCCCAGCCAATTTATAATGGCGTAGATGGTTTGCTCTATTTCAGGCGTTCACCTGCAGCAATGCAAAAATATGACCTGCAGGGAAACTATAAAGGGAAGATTGAACTCCCATCTACCCCTGCATCGCCAAGTGACGTTTTGTTTACTGATTCCTTTAATGTGGGGTTTTATAACAGTTTGGCGCAACAATATAATGCACGCTTACTTGTTTTCTTTGACAATAACGGAACAGAAATTGATACAATCCCTGCATTATCACCTGTATTGCCGGAAAAAAAGATGGCAGATATTGCCAATATATCTATCATGAAACGAGGATTAGCCGGGTTCCTTTTGACTCATTTTAAAGATGGTGGAGTATCGGCAGGTATTAGCGGCATTCCTTTTTTATGGGAACAAGATGGACTGGTCCGATTAAAAGAGAACTTTAATGATACTGTTTATACCGTTACGCGTGAAAAATTAATTCCATCCATCGTTTTTTCTACCGGAAAATGGAGCTGGGGCCCGGAAGCACGTACCGATCCGGAAGATAGCGAATCACGTTTACTAATGACTACCGTCTTCGAAACAGATCAGTTTGTCTTTTTCCAGTGCACGCGTAGTGCCTATAGCGATAAGCCCATTGTCTATAATGGGGTGTATGACAGGAATACCGGACTGACCCGCATATGTGAAGAGGATAAAAACTTCACCGACGACCTGACTAATTTCCTGCCTTTCAGTCCCAAGACATGTAGCGCTAAAGGGGAGTTCGGTTCTATAATCGGATCAGACAAAATCATGGAATGGTTCGAAGAACATCCAGAAGAAGTCAAAAACGAAAAAATAGCCGCACTAAAGTCAATCACAGAAGAATCTAATCCGGTAGTAGCTATTACTGTTCCAAAGGAATAAGTTTTTTAGCGGTTATTCTTTTTACTAAATATTGCAAACTTCCCCCTTTTTCTTTTTCTTTGTATATTGAATACAGAGGGGTGCTGACTGCTTATTCTGAAAAAAAAGAATAAGCAGTTTGGCTGAGATAATACCCATATAACCTGATGCGGATAATGCCGACGAAGGGATTGTGTGTTTTTGTTTTTCTCCCTTTTTATTCACTTGGATTATGAACATCTTCTTGAAAAGTGAATACATGGAACATGCATTAGAGATTTTTGGAGTAGTTACCGGGTTGCTTTATCTTTGGTTGGAGATAAGACAGCATAAGGTGATGTGGATTGTGGGCTTTGTCTCTTCGTTGGCCTACGTTTTTGTTTTTTTCTTCTCGAAAATTTATGCCATGATGGCGTTGAACGTATATTATGTCGTGATCAGCGTTTATGGTTTTCTGTTGTGGTCGAAACAGCGAAGTGAGACAACGGAAGAAAAAAATGTTCAACAGGAAACGATTATTTACCGTCATTTAGATCTTTCGGTCGGTTTGCTTTGTGGGCTTGCTGCTGTTCTTTTCTTTGGTCTGCTTTATTTTGTGTTAGACATGTTTACTGATTCGCCCGTCGCTTTGGGTGATGGGTTTGTGACGGCACTAAGTATTGTTGCGACCTGGATGCTTGCAAAGCGTATTTTGGAACATTGGATTTGTTGGGTAGTGGTGAATGTCGTTTCTTCTTATCTTTATTTTACACAAGCTTTGTATCCTACAATGTTTTTGTTCTTTTGCTATGCGGTATTAGCTGTCGTTGGTTATCTTAACTGGAAAAAGAAAGGAGTTTTAACCGTATGAAAACTGATTTTGATTGTGTTGTAGTGGCCAACGGACTATTCCCGACTACTGAAGATGCGCTTGCACTATTGAGGAATGCTTCTTTTGTAATTGCTTGTGACGGAGCCGCTCAAAAACTTTTTGAAGATGGTTATCGAATAGATGCGATTGTGGGGGATCTGGATAGTATGCCCCATGATATTATAAAAAAATACACCCCGAATATCCATCATCTGACAGAACAAATGACAAATGATTTGACTAAGTCTGTTCATTATGCTCACGAGAAAGGATATAAACATTTATTAATTCTGGGGGCAACAGGACTTCGTGAGGATCATACGATTGGAAATGTAAGTTTACTGACGAACTACATCAATTGGTTTGATTCCGTTCAGATGATGTCTGATTTTGGTGTCTTTATTCCGTTGAAAGCAAGTTCGACTTTATCTTCTGAACCCGGTCAGCAAATATCCATATTTGCTGTTACACCCCAAATAGAAATAACGACAACGGGATTACGCTGGGATGTAACCGATAGACGTTTTGAATGTTGGTGGCAAGGTACACTAAACGAAGCAATAGGAACTGAGTTTACTCTCTCTTTTAAAGGAGACGGAAGAGTAGTTGTCTATAAAGCCCTCGTTGACTACAAAAGACGTTGAGTTTTACTCTTTGCCGGTGCTGGGAAGAGGAATAATTTCTCTATACCATTCTTCTAACTTGTTGTTTACTAAAACGAACATATAAAATTCGTCTCCTTTTATATCCCGATAGGATAGAACTTCAACCTGCCGCCCTTCTTCTATTCGTTTCTCCGCAATCGTATAGGCGTTTCCAAGAATGTGTGTAACTTCCTTCTTGGACATACCTAATTCTAATTTCTCCATTTTTCCGCTTGTCATATACATAACCGAAAGTGAAGAGCAGGAAAATAAAGATAAAAGGACTAAAACTAATGATAGTATTGTTTTCATATGGCAACGTTTTTATTCAGAAGATCAATTAATATTGCCAATGTACTAATCTTTATGAGATGGTATGTTGTTCAGGTTCTTAATAAACATGAAAAAACTTAGTTTGTGGAGAAGATAAAAAAAGCGGGTAATCATTACCCGCTTTAGTTTCTTATAATACTTCGCTTTTGAGCTGTTCTACCCAAGCATCAATACGTCCATCAGTTTCTCCGTCTTCATTCAATTCATCTAACGCAAGACCAACAAACTTACCGTCTTTCACTGCCGTAGAATCATCAAATGTGTAACCATCTGTTGATACTGCACCGGCGAATGTACAACCAGTACCTTGTAAACCGTCATAGATAGTACCAATAGCATCACAGAACGTATCACTAAATGAAGCCGAATCACCAGCTCCGAAAAGAACAACCGTCTTTCCTGACAGATCCGCTTTTTTCAGCTTACCTAAGAAATCTTCCCAGTCATCCTGCAGGTCACCAGCACCCCAGGTAGAAGAACCTAACACTAAAACTTCATAAGGAGCAACTGCGTCAGCAACAATTTCTCCAACATTAAACACATCTGATGAATCAACACCTAACTTACCGGCAATGCGTTGAGCCAAATCCTCAACCGTGCCCGTAGAAGAACCATAAAATATACCTGTTTTTTTCATAAACCAATTTAATTACTAATAATGTACATAATCAACAATCAATAATCAAACAAAGTTCAGATAATACCGATTTTCGAACAATACCTATATATGCGTATTTTCATTGTGTAAACCAACATATATAGGTATATAGTTTTCGGCAACGCTTCCGGTAACGTTATCGCTTTTTTATTTGAGATTTTCCTGTTTTTTGAAATGAAGAAATGTTTTCTTTGGGTCAAAATATATGTTAGGAAAGTTTTAATCTTAAAAATCTAGTTACATGAAAAAGAGAAAATCAATGGCTAAACAGTTATTGTTATTAGGCTTGTTTTCGATGTTTTTTTTCTTGCCGGATGCTTTCTCGCAAGAAATGAAGCGACAGTCCGGAACAATCTTTGATCAAACGACAAAAGAGACTCTTCCTGGTGTGAATCTTCTTATTAAAGGAACACAAAAGGGGGCTACCACAGATTTTGATGGAAAATATTCTTTGGAATTAAAAAAAGGAGAAACGATTATCGTATCTTACTTAGGTTATAAAACTAAAGAGCTTATTTCTGGGCAAGATGATTTAACTAAGATCTATCTTGAGTCTTCTACGCATGAATTAGGAGAGGTGGTCGTTACAGCCTTAGGTATTGAGCGTAACACACGTACTTTATCTTATGCTACGCAAAAACTGGCTGGAGGTGATGTTTCGGATATCCGTGATAATAGTTCAAATGTATTAAGTAGTTTGTCCGGAAAAGTTTCAGGTGCTGTGATTACTACAGCAGCAACGGGCCCAGGTGCTGCTGCCAGAGTTGTGTTGCGCGGGAATCGTTCAATAAGTGGAAATAATAATGCATTGATTGTTGTTGATGGAATCCCATTTGATAATAGTTCTACGGGACAAGCTACCGGAACAACAGGAAGCTATGGGGCAAGTGATGGCGCGGCCAATATAAACCCTGATGATATTGAATCTATCAATGTGTTGAAGGGGCCATCAGCAGCCGCTCTGTATGGTAGTCGTGCAGCTAATGGTGCGATCATCATAACGACTAAACAGGGAAAGGAAGGTCGTTTTACCTTAGATTATAATGGTGGAGTCAGTTTTGACCAACCCAATTTGTTGATGAATTTTCAAAATACTTATGGAAGAGGTAACGGGGGTGTAGCCTCAGCAACTGCTGGGGAAAGTTGGGGAGAAAAAACACAAACTTATTCAGATAATGTAAAAAACTTTTTTGAGACAGCTACTTCTTTCAATAATTCAGTGAGCCTTTATGGTGGAACAAAAGAACTTCAGGGGTTTGCTTCCTATACGAATAATAAAGTAGAGGGTATTGTTCCAGGCAATGATCTGAAGAGGAACACATTGAATGTACGTGTGAATACAAATTTTATTCCTCGGTTGACAACAGATACTAAGATTACATACGTAAATCAAAAAATTGGGAATAGGCCACGATTAGGGGATGCAGGTGTGCCATTGGAGGCCTATATAATGCCGCGTGATATGAGTAGTGAAGAGTTGAAGGATTTCGAGGATATCAATCCAACAAATGGACAACCGATACGCAAGTATTGGACTACTTCGTCTATTTACGACAACCCTTATTGGAATGTTAACAGAACATCAGTTGATGAAGAACGTAATAGGATTTCTGTATTAGGTTCTGCAAAATATCAATTGTTTGATTGGTTGAGTGTAATGGGGCGTGTAAGTTATGATCGTTATGATGATATGCAAACCGGAGCTTTCTATGATGGTACAGTTTCTTTAGGTGATGTGAAAGCAGGAGGAAAATATTATGAAACAACTACTCAATATTGGGAAAGGAACTTTGACCTTCTTGTTTCTGGAGAACATTCGATCAATGGTATTTTTGATATAAACTATAACTTGGGGACAAGTTCCCTTAAACGCTCATTTAACACATTGCGTAATATGGCAAACGGATTGACAATTCCAAATCAGTTCAGTTTAGCTTTTGCAACCACACCCACGTTTGAAAAACTACTTTATACTGAAACTTCAAGGAATGAATATCAACGAATGTTGAACTCGGTATACGGCAATCTGCAGTTTGGCTATAATCGCTATCTGTATCTTGATGTTACAGCTCGTAATGACTGGTCTTCTACCCTCCCTTCGCCACATAGCTATTTCTATCCTTCAGTTGGTTTGTCTGCCGTTCTTAGTGATATAATTAAAATGCCGGAATGGATCAGTTTTGGTAAGGTTCGCGCTACCTATGCTCAAGTAGGTAATGATGCAGATCCCTACTTGCTTAATCAGAAATATAAATTTGCTTTAGGAGCAGGACAAGGTTTTATTTCAAGAGATACAAATAAAGCGATAAATGATCTGAAACCTGAAAAAACGAATTCTTATGAGTTAGGCTTAGAATGGAAATTTATTGAAAACCGCCTGACAGTAGATATGGCTTTCTATAAAAGTAATACAAAAAATCAACTTCTTTATGTTGGATTGCCAATGGCCAGCGGATATAACAAACGTTATATAAATGCAGGAAATATAGAAAATAAGGGTTTTGAAATACAAATAGGTGCGCGTCCTATTATGACTGATGATTTTTCTTGGCAAACAGGTATTAACTTCTCTACTAATAGTAACAAGATTATAGAGTTGGCACCAAATACTACACAAGTGAACCTGACTGATAATACAAAATATGCAACAGTAATCGTGAAAGAAGGAAGTTCATATGGAGATCTATATGGTTACAAATGGAAAGTTGATGAAAAAACAGGGAAACATGTTGTAGATGTTAATGGTCTTCCTGTTGTTGAATCAAATCAATTACTTGGTAATTTCAATCCTGATTGTATGATCGGATGGTCTAACTCGTTCAGTTATAAAAACTTTAGAATGTCTTTCCTTGTTGATGGCCGTATTGGAGGTGATTTGGTCTCCGGAACTGATGCTTATCTGGCAGCTTACGGTCTTGCTGATTTTACAGAAGAATGGCGCGAAGGCGGCCTCGTTCTTGATGCTGTTACTGCAGATGGAACACAAAACGCAACGGTCATTTCTGCTCAACAACTATGGACTAAAGTATCTCAAAACGGACGTGACGCCTGGGGCGAATTTTTCACTTATGATATGACAAATTTCCGTTTGCGTGAACTGTCCCTGGGTTATGACTTTGATGTAAGTAATATCTCATTTATTAAAACGGCGCAGGTGTCTTTGACTGGAAGAAATCTGTTTTTCTTTTATCGTGGAAAAGCAAAACTAAAAATACCTGGAATTAAAGAACGCACGATTCCTATTGATCCGGATGCTGCTTTAGGAGCCGGAAATTACCAAGGTGTAGAACTTGGCCTTCCACCCGCAACCCGATCTTTTGGCTTGAATGTGAAATTAACCTTCTAATTACAACGTCATGAAAAAATATATATTATATAGTTTGTTTACCGCTATAACATTAAATAGTTGTACCGGAGATTTTGAAGAAATGAATGTTGACCCGAATAACCTGACAGAGGTGGGGAAACGCGAGATGCCCTTTATGTTTGCAAAGGCACAGTCTTCGTCTGCCTTGAACCGTAGTTTTTATCAGACGGTTCAGAATCTTGGGGCAGACCTTTATTCGCAGTATTTCGCACTAACGAGTACCTCGTTTGCTACCGACCGTTATGTTTTGACTCCCGATTGGCAGAGACGCTTTTGGACTGTTGTTTATGTTGATACAGCACCTCAATTAAAATCAATATTGGAAAATGCTGATCCTAATTCCGGAGAGCAAGCTTTAGCTAATATTCTGTGGGTATATGCTTTTCATCGTTTAACAGACCATTTTGGCCCAATTCCATATTTTGACGCCGCAGAGCCACAAGATGTGATTCCTTATGATTCCATGGACAAAATATACGATGATTTTTTTAAACGTTTGGATACAGCGGTGACAGATCTAAAAGGATTATCTTCCGGAACTACCGTCTTTAAAGGGTATGAAATCATGTATGATGGTAATGTGGATAATTGGATTCGTTTTGCAAATACACTGCGCTTGAGGTTAGCATTACGTATTTCAAATATAGACCCGGATCGAGCTAAGACTGAAGCAGAGGCAGCTGTAGCTTCAGGAGTTCTTACTGATAATTCGCAAAACGCATTTTTGCAAAAGGTTCAATCAGGAAATGATACGAATGGTTTGGCTCAGGTTGCTGCCTGGAATGAGTTTGCAATGAGTTCGACAATTGCATCTTATCTGAAAGGGTATGAAGATCCGCGTCTGAGCGTTTATTTTCAACCGTCTATTAAAACGGGTGAATATAATAGTATAAGAAATGGTCTGTCTCCTACTTCTCTTGGAGAAAGCCGGAATACTCCATCATATAATTCTAATGTCGGAACCTATTGGGCTGTAAAAAAAGAAGACAATACATTCTCTCCAAATCTTACCGCTTCTTTTCATATTATGTGTTGTGCTGAAGCTTATTTTTTGCGAGCTGAAGGTGCTTTGAATGGTTGGAACATGGATGGAACAGCAAAAGAACTTTACGAAGAAGGGATTCGTAAGAGCTTTGAACAATGGGAAATAGAGAACTCGGCGGATGAATATATTAATTCGTCCAAATTGCCTGTTGCTCCGGGTGATAGTGACAGCTCTCCTGCAGTTTCAACTACTCCTGTAAAGTGGGCTCAAAGTATAAATCAACAACGTGAACAAATCGGAACACAAAAATGGTTGGCCATATTTCCTAACGGTATGGAGGCCTGGACGGAATACAGAAGGTCTGGTTATCCAGTGATGTATCCTGTTGTACAATCTGATAATTCATTATTACCACAAGGTACATTCATAAATCGCCTTCCTTATCCTCTTACTGAACAGGCAAATAATGCAGAAGAGTTAGAAAAAGGTCGTAAATTGTTGGGCGGTCCTGATGATGTGACTACAAAATTGTGGTGGGATATTGACTAATAAAAAAAATATACATGAAAACAAATCGTAGAGGCTTTTTGAAGATGGCGGGATTGGCCGGTGCGGGAGTGATGACCGGTTGTTCTCCGAGTTCGGGGAGTCGTGAGATAAGTGCTGAAACTGTTACGTATGCCTTGGATACAATCCGGCAGCAGGCAGAAAGAAAGTATAGCCAGACATTTAATATGTCTGGTTATTGTGCTCCCAAATTAGATGTTGTCCGTATTGGGTTTATTGGTGTTGGGAATCGTGGTTCTGCTGCGGTGGAACGTATAAGCCGGATTGATGGAGTAAGCATAGTGGCTATTGGTGATGTGCAGCCGGATAAAGCGGAAGCGGCTAAAAAACGGATTAAATCTCCGGGTCATGAGGCAACATTATATACAGCGGATGATGAAGCCTGGATGGAACTGTGCAGGCGTGATGATATTGATCTTGTTTATATTGCCAGTCATTGGGCTATGCATGCTCCGATGGCTTTATATGCAATGGAACAAGGTAAGCATGTTGCTTTAGAAATACCTGCAGCAACGACTGTTGAGGATTGCTGGAAGTTGGTCGAAACGTCTGAGCGTACAAAAAAACATTGCGTGATTCTGGAAAACTGTTGTTATGATTTCTTTGAGTTGCTGACATTAAACATGGCTCGTCAAGGTTTCTTCGGAGACATTGTGCATTGTGAAGGTGCTTATATACATGATATTATGGAGAGCCTCTTTGAGAAAGAAAAACGGTACGACTACTGGCGTCTGAAAGAAAACGCAAAACGAAACGGTAGCCTTTATCCTACACACGGGCTTGGGCCGGTTTGTCAATTAATGAATGTTAACAGAGGAAATAAGATGGAGTATATGACTTCCATGTCATCGGCTGATTTTATGTTGAATAAGAAAGCAAAAGAATTAGCCGGGTCTAATGACTATTTTACTCAGTTTGTAGATAATCCGTTTCGGGGAAATATGAATACGACTTGTATAAAAACACAGACGGGCAGTACGATTATGCTTCAACATGACGTAACATCTCCTCGTCCGTATTCGCGCATCCATTTGGTCAGCGGAACAAAGGCTTTTGCCCAGAAATATCCCTTACCCGGTAAAATCGCGACCGGACACGACGGATTTATGTCTGAGGAGGAATATGCAAAAGTTGAAAAACAATATACGCCGGCTATTGTGGCAAAGATCGGTGACCTGGCCAAACAAATAGGTGGACATGGGGGCATGGATTTCATGATGGACTGGCGTTTGATTGATTGTCTCCGAAATGGTCTGCCGATGGATATGGACGTTTATGATGCTGCGGCATGGAGTGTGATAGGCCCACTTAGTGAGTGGTCTGTGGCTAATCGTTCTGCGGCAATAGATATTCCGGATTTTACCTGTGGATCCTGGAAGACAAATATTCCTCATGATATAGAATTACAGACAGGAGGTACAACCGGAGTACTAAATCAGGATAACTAATTAATTCACATAACAGAACAACAAAAAATATTGGATCGTGGAGATAAACGTATTGAAAGACAAGTTTGAACTTGGGAGAGAAGCCGGTCGTTATGCTGCGGCTATTATTCGTAAAACAATAGCAGAGAAAGGATCGGCAAATATTATTCTGGCTACAGGTATGAGTCAGTTTGAAACATTAGAGCAATTGGTCGAAGAAAAGGAGCTCGATTGGTCTAAAGTACGCATGTTTCATTTAGATGAATATATTGCTCTTCCTGAATCGCATAAAGCAAGTTTCCGAAAATATCTGAAGGAACGCTTTGTGGAAAAAGTAAAGGGATTGTTAGAGGTTAATCTAATCAATGGTGAATCTCCTGATCCGGAAGAAGAATGTAAAAGATTAGGTGAAATTATTGCAAAATATCCTATTGATCTGGCCTTCGTCGGGGTTGGAGAAAATGGACATTTAGCTTTTAATGATCCTCCTGCAGACTTTGAAAGAGAAGATGCTTATCTTGTTGTAAACCTTGATGACAAATGTCGTGCGCAACAGATTGGGGAAGGATGGTTCTCTTCAATCGATGAGGTTCCCAAACAAGCAATAAGTATGTCTATTCGCCAGATGATGAAAGCAAAACACATCGTTTGTGCTTGTCCGGACAGTCGCAAAGCCGAAGCAGTCAGAAAATGTCTAACACTACCTGTCAGCAACCTACATCCGGCCAGTATCTTGCAAAACCATCCCGATTGCACTTTCTTTTTAGATGAATCCTCAGCAGCTTTGTTGAAAGAGAAATCCTAAATTCGTAAAGATGAGTAATGAGATAAAAAAAATAGATGTAGCATCACTTACCAATCGAAATACATATATTTCGATTGGTATTATTGGCCTGATGTTTTTCATCTTCGGCTTTGTTTCCTGGATCAATGCTATTTTGATTCCTTATTTTAAGATATCTTGCGAACTAACCAATTTCCAGTCTTATTTAGTTGCATTCTCTTTCTATATATCTTATTTCATCATGTCTATTCCTTCCTCGCTGATTTTGAAAAAAGTGGGATTTAAAAAAGGGATGATGTTTGGTTTCTGGATTATGGCCTTGGGCGCATTTTTATTTATCCCGGCAGCTTATACGCGTACTTATTCTATATTTCTGACGGGTCTGTTTACACTGGGTACAGGTCTTGCTATTTTGCAGACAGCCGCCAATCCTTATATAACGATACTCGGTCCAAAAGAAAGAGCCGCACAGCGGATCAGTATTATGGGCATATGTAATAAAGGAGCGGGAATATTAGCCCCTTTGGCTTTCTCTGCGGCAATACTTCGCCCTACAGATAGTGCTTTGTTTGAGGCAATTCCGTTAATGGATGAAGCTACCCGGGCAATTGCTTTGGATGAATTAATAATGCGTGTTGTAGTTCCTTATACAATTGTCGGTATAGTCCTTTTCTTCATTGGGGTATTTATTCGTTATTCACCATTACCCGAGCTGGATACGGAACATGAAAGTGAAGAACTAAGCAAAGCTAATTCGTCAAAACACAGTGTTTTCCAATTTCCTCATTTAGTATTGGGGGCAGTGGCTATCTTTCTGCATGTTGGAACTCAGGTGATTGCGATTGATACGATAATAGGTTATGCAACCTCAATGAAAATGAATCTGTTGGAAGCGAAAGTTTTTCCTTCTTATACGCTTACTGCGGCAATTTGTGGTTATCTTGCGGGTATTATATTGATCCCGAAGATAATCAAACAGACGAAGATGTTGCAGGCTTGTACAATGATAGGCCTTGTGTTGACATTATGCATTGTGTTGGTTCACGGTCATGTAAATTGGCTGAATCATGAGGCTGATATATCGATCTGGTTTATTGTCTGTCTTGGAGCTCCGAATGCTCTGATCTGGGCAGGTATATGGCCTTTGGCGTTAGATGGTTTAGGGCGATACACAAAAGATGGTTCAGGTTTGCTGATTATGGGGCTATGTGGAAATGCGATTTTACCGCTTATTTACGGAGCTTTGGCAGATTCTCTCGATGTAAGGATGGCATACTGGGTATTATTCCCATGCTATTTATATTTAGTCTATTATGCATTTAAGGGACATAAAATCAGATCCTGGTCACTTAAAGAATTTGTAAAATAATGAATCGTCTTAAAATTTACAACGGGCAACTTATTACACCGTATCGTTTGATTTCAAATGGTACGGTGTTGGTTGATGAAAATGGGGTCATAACTGCTGTTGAAGAAGGTGATGTTCAAGCATCAGCTGAGGTTGAGATTGATGCAGCAGGAAAATTTGTTTCTCCGGGCTTCATCGATCTGCATGTACATGGCGGAGGTGGCGCGGATTTTATGGATGGAAATGTGGAGGCCTTTTTGCAGGTTGCTAAAACGCATGCCACTTATGGTACGACAGCCTTGGTGCCAACTACGTTGACAAGCGAAAATGAGGATTTGATAGAAACGTTTCACATTTATGAAGAGGCATTCGTGCAAAATCGTGAAGGAGCACACTTCCTTGGATTACATTTAGAGGGACCTTATTTTTCCATGGGACAACGAGGCGCACAGGATCCACGTTATATACGTAATCCTAAACCGGAAGAATATACCGGAATATTGGAACGATACGGACATCTGATTGCCCGTTGGAGTGCAGCGCCTGAATTGCCGGGAGCCATAGAGTTCGCGCAATGTTTGAAGGAATACGGTATCTTACCTGCAATAGCACATACAGATGCTGTATATGAAGATGTGATTAAGGCTTTCGAAAATGGATATACGTTGGCAACTCATCTGTATTCCGGGATGTCGGGCGTGACGCGCCGTAACGCGCATCGTTATGCCGGAGTTATTGAAAGTGCTTTTCTGATTGATGAGATGGATGTGGAGGTGATTGCGGATGGTATTCATTTACCCGCTCCATTTCTAAAGTTGATTTATAAAATTAAGGGATCGGAACATATCGCTCTGGTGACCGATGCTATGCGAGGCGCGGGAATGCCCGAAGGGGATAGTATTCTGGGAGGCTTGCGTAATGGACTGAAAGTCGTTATTGAAGGAGGCGTTGCCAAGTTGCCGGACAGAACATCCTTTGCCGGAAGTGTTGCAACGACTGATCGTCTGATTCGTTCAATGATACAGTTAGCCGATGTTCCTTTGCTTGAAGCTGTGAAAATGCTCACGTTAAATCCTGCCCGTATTATGGGAATAGGAGATAAAAAAGGGACTTTGCAGAAAGGTAAAGATGCAGATATTATTCTTTTTGATAACAATATAACAATAGAAAAAACGATCGTAGAAGGTCGGGTTATTTATAGTAAATAACGTTTCGTTCTTTGAAAAACTGTGTTGACCTGGATTATTCATGAAATTTTAGTTTTGATCATGCATTGTATCGGGATCAATAGATATTATTCATTGTTGAGGCGCCTGGTAATGAAAGTTGAGGCGCTTGGTAATGAAAGTTGAAGCGCTTGGAAACGAAAGTTGAGGCGCCTTAAAATTTTGGAAACTACTATTGATGTGAATGAAATACCGTATTCAATCTAATTTTTCACCTGAATAAAAGAGGTTTAGAGCGTTTCCCGTTTGCTGGAGTCTCGAACAATGAGTGTGCTGGGTAATATGATTTCCCGGGGGAGTATCTTTTTGTTGGCAATGTGTTTGATTAATAGTTCGCAACTCTCTTTGCCGATTTCGAATGCAGGTTCTTCTATTGTGCTGAGAGAAGGTTCGATAATTGTTGATATAGGGTCGTTGGTAAAACCTATTACCCCTATTTGTTTGCCTACATGATATCCTTCTTTCTTTAATGTGATGATGGCCCCCACCGCTTTTCGGTCGTTAACCGCAAAGATTGCGTCAGGCTGTTCTTGTAATTTAAAGAGTTCGTGTGTGTCTTCTTCACCGCATTGCTGAGAGAATCCGGAATAAATGATCCATTCCTGGCGAATGGGTAAATTGTGCTTCTTTAAAGCTTCAAGATAACCGCTCAGACGATTTTGCGTAAAGCTCAAATGCTTATTACCTGCAATATGGGCAATTCTCGTGTATCCGTTATTTATGAGATGTTTAGTTGCATCGAAAGCTCCCTGGAAGTCGTCTTGCATCACTTTTGTAGCATCAATGTTTTCAGGAACCCGATCAAAGAAGACAACCGAAATGCCATCATCGATAAGCGATTGAAAATGATCTACCATAGAAGAGTTGGAAGAAATAGAAACCAACAGTCCGTCAAGACTTGTGATTGCAAGATTTTCAATCATGCTTTGTTCTCTCTCGGCATTGTCATTTGTGACCAAGAGTATCAGATTGTAGCCGTTTGTATAGGCCGTCTCCTGTATTCCTGAAATAACGGTAGAGAAATAGTAGTTGGTGATAAATGGAATAACAACACCAATATTGCGCGTATTACCTGACGCTAATGCGGAGGCATGCATATTGGGCTTGTACTTTAATTGATTGGCGACTTCCAGCACTCTCTTACGGGTTTCGGGATTTACATCGTATGTGTCCCTGAGTGCCCTTGACACAGTTGAAACTGAAATATTGAGAATCTCTGCAATGTCTTTGATTCTAAGAGGTCGTTTCTTCATGGAATGGGATTTTTCTTATATTACAAAGATAATGTTTTGAACTAATTGAATGGTATATAAAAGTTTATAAAAATGAAAGCATTAAATAATCAAACGGTCGGGAGAATTGTAAGACCGGTGAAGATTTTACAATTCGGAGAAGGAAATTTTTTGCGTGCCTTTGTTGACTGGATGATCCAGAAAGCGAATGATTGTGGTGTCATGAATCATGGCGTTGTTGCAGTCCAACCTATAGCAAAAGGAATGGCTTCACAGTTCAAACAACAAGATAGCTTATATCATGTGTACCTTGAAGGAATAAAAAACAAACAGCCGATAAAAGAGGTGACTCTTGTGGATTGTATCCAGGATGTAATAAATCCCTACGAAGACTATAGTGCCTACGAGGCGTTGTTTCTGAGTGAAGAACTGGAGATTATTATATCCAATACGACAGAAGCGGGGATAAGGTATGAAGAAGGAGATGATATTAACGCTTGCCCTCCTCAATCTTTTCCGACTAAGATGACGGCCTTGCTTTATCAACGTTTTCAGAAATACAAAGGAGCAACAGATAAAGGATTGCATATCGTATGTTGTGAGTTGATTGAGAATAACGGTTCTACGTTGAAACAGTATATCATTAAACATGCAAAACAGAATAATTTGTCTGCTTTCATTGAGTGGGTTAATGAGTCCTGTTTCTTTTATGATACGTTAGTCGATCGTATTGTAACGGGCTTCCCCAAAAACACGATCAATGAAATTAAGCGTGAATTAGGTTATGACGATAATCTGGTGGTCGTAGGAGAATATTTCCACGTGTGGGCTATCGGAGGAAATCCTGCCATTAAAGAGAAATTACCGTTAGACAAAGCAGGATTAAACGTGTTGTTCTTAGAGGATATAACAGAATTCAGAAAAAAGAAAGTCCGCATACTGAATGGCGCTCATACGGCTATGGTGCCTGTGGCTTTATTGATGGGACTGGAAACCGTAAAAGATGCTTTTACGCATCCGTTAATAGAGACCTATATTCGAAAGATGGTTTCGGAAGAAGTCCTTCCCACACTTGATGGAGACAGACAAGCATTGGATGATTTTGCATCCAGTATTTTGGAGCGATTTTATAATCCCTACATAAGACATTATCTGAAAGATATATCCCTTAATTCTTTGTCCAAATGGGAAACACGTAATTTTCCTGTATTGAAAGACACGTATGCCGGAGACAGGACTCTGGCACAAAGAACGGCCTTCTCTTTCGCTGCATTATTAGTGCTTTATAGTGGTGCGGAAGCTTCGGATTTTACACCAAATGATACACCAGAATTTGTTGAATTTATCCGTTCTTCTTTTAATCGGTCGGATATAGAGACTTGGGTTTCGGGAATTGTCGGACACCCCGAAATGTGGGAAAATGAGTTGTCTCAGGCTGAGGGTTTTATTCCGTTTGTTACTTCTTCCGTAACTGATATATTATCTTTAGGAATCGAAAAAGCATTAGAAAAATATGGCAGGTGAAATGACGATGAATAAATACATAAGAATTAATCCGTCAGACAATGTTTGTGTGGCTTTAGAATCTCTCCCTGAAGGCTTACAGTTAAAGCTCGGTGATGAGGTAATTATTCTAAAAGAACGGATAGAAACCGGACATAAGTTCGCGATTCAGTCGATCAAACAAGGAGAGGATATTATCAAATATGGTTATCCTATCGGACATGCACTTCAGGATATTGCTGCCGGTTGCCATGTGCATACGCATAATCTGAAAACAAACCTGAAGGATGATTTGAAATATACGTATAGTCCGATAAAAATCACTCCTGCCTATAGAAAAGTTGAGCAAACAATACAGGGGTATCTACGTTATAATGGAGAAATGGGTATCCGGAATGAATTATGGATTGTGCCTACTGTCGGGTGCGTAAATGGACAGGCACAAGCTATTATTGATCGCGTTAAAAAAGAACTTGACGTTAGTCACATTGATGATATTCGCGTATATACTCATAACTACGGTTGTTCTCAGTTAGGAAGTGACCATGAGAATACCCAAAAAGCATTGGCCGCTTTGGCAAAACATCCGAATGCAGGAGGAGTACTTGTCTTTAGTTTGGGCTGCGAAAATAATCAACAGTCTGCATTCAAAGAGGCTATGGGAGAATGGGATGAAGAACGGGTCCGATTTCTTATTGCCCAACAGGTTGAAGACGAGATTGAAGTCGGTTTTGAGTTGATGAAGGAGTTAGTTGAGCGAATGAGGCAAGATAAACGCGAGGAATTGCCTTTGTCAAAACTAAAAGTCGGGTTGAAATGTGGGGGTAGTGATGGTTTCTCCGGTATCACGGCAAATCCGCTGGTAGGACAATTCTCCGATTGGTTGATTGCACAAGGAGGGACAACGATCCTGACTGAAGTTCCCGAAATGTTCGGAGCCGAAACAATTTTGATGAATCGTGCCAAGAGCGAGGCGGTATTTAATAAAACGGTTTTACTGATAAATAATTTTAAGAACTATTTCAGGCAATACGATCAGCCTATTTATGAAAATCCTTCTCCGGGGAATAAAGCCGGTGGAATCAGTACGCTTGAAGACAAATCACTTGGCTGTACTCAAAAAGGAGGTAATTCCGAAGTTGTTGACGTGCTTGATTATGCAGAATCGGTCGTAAAATGTGGACTTAATCTGTTGAATGCTCCGGGTAATGATTTAGTGGCGGCATCTGCTTTGGCATTGTCCGGTTGTCAGTTAGTACTCTTTACAACAGGAAGAGGAACTCCATTTGGCAGTTTTGTTCCTACGATGAAGATATCGACCAACACGAAACTGTTTGAATTTAAGAAGAATTGGATCGATTTTAATGCCGGAACCCTTCTTGAAGGAGACGATATGGATACGGTATTGAGTCGTTTGATTGATTATATAATCGCTGTTTCAAATGGTAAACATCTTAATCATGAAAAGACAGGTTTTAAGGAATTAGCCATATTTAAGTCAGGAGTAACTCTTTGATCTTTACTCGTTACTGTTTCCAATATTTAAATAAGCGCGATAAAATGTTTGATGAGTAACCGGACAAAGAGAGAGATATCCTTTCTCTATTCTACCGTCAGAGATCTGTAACGGGTGCTCTGCCTGCGTTTTATGGTGTGTTTCCAATGCCGCTCCAGGAGTTTTCTCAAACGTTATGTGAAAACTTCCTGTAGCACTTGGACTTATATAACGATCAAAAAGTTTTAATGCAACCAATCCCATGGTAAAACGCATATTGACTTCTACGCAAGGGTGTATAGCCGTTTGTCCGTTTTTCTGGTATAACATCATATCTACTCCTAAATAACCTTCGTAGGTCTTACTATAGACCGCTTGGAGGGAGTTTATGACAGCTTCTTTAGTTTGTTCAAGTAGTGCTTTGTCTATGTGTTTTCCCAACTCCTGGTGTAAAATCTCCTGTGATGCCAATAAATTACCACAATAAGCCCCTTTATCCTCAGTTCTAAAAACAGAGAGACCTTCGTAACGAACCGTTCCTCTACCATCAGAATAGAACTCCATAGCAAAATCGAGTGTTTTGTCTAACCCTTTCTCTAAACAGATAAAACCTTGTCTATGGAGGGCTCCTTTTATCCAGTTTCTTTCTGCGTTCGTAAGCACTTCCTTTCTCAGCCATAGAATCCCTCTCCCCGATGACGAGAATGGCGTTTTAACGACGATTGGGAGAGGATTATTTTTTATGTATTCCTCTATGGATTCAATTGAAGAATGAACAACCGGAGGTTGAGGTAGCCCACAAGCATGTAATTGTTTGGAAAGCATCAGATGGCATTGGATTGTACCTTGTCTGCCGGTCAGATTTTTTAATTGCGGTTTCCATTCGGGAATAGCTATTGTTAAATTGTCTTCTGCCTTTAATTTGTGTAGAAAATGTATGATATGGGGAGATATCCCCCAAGGAACGGCCTTGTAGCTGTCCGGGTACGTTGCCGTAGAAGAATAAGGAGTTGCAAACGGAGTGTCTCCAGGCAAAGATTTCATAAACTCAATGTTTATTTCTTTACCAACGTAAACTAAGTCAGTCGGATCAGCATACCATAGAGGAAGGTACGCCAAATCATGTGTCATCTGAGCAACATTTGTCGGAGCCGTATAATTGAGCGTTCCAAGTAATACCGCTGTTTCGTGTCCCGGATTAAATAAGTGAAAGGCTGGCATTGTGATAATATCGATAAAAATAAAGCCGTCTGTTATCAGGCGGCTTTATCAAATTATTTTAGATAAGTTTTATTCGAGATTCTCGTCTATTGTATCAATCTTCTTAACGATGAGTTCCATTTCTTCTTTTAGCTTTTCAATCTTGCGTTCCATATCTTTTAAAAGACCGCTGCCACCTTTTGAAGAAACGCTAAGGAATCCCATGTTGTTTTCATAGGTTTGAAGCTCATTCTTCATCCTGTCATAAGTTCGCATCAGTTTTTCCCGTTCATTGTATAGACGACCTCTGCCTCGTTCACCACCGGCTATGTCGGAAATGTTTTCTTTAAACGTCTGCATTCTACGGTCGTTTCTATCTACATTTAGTCGCTCAAACTGTTTGTCAACGGCCTCATGGTATTCTTTATATATTTTGTCTTTATCTCTGAAAGGAACAAAGCCAATAGCACTCCATTCACCCATGTATTCTTTAAGTTTAGCCAGAGCTTCATCGTGAGACAACGATTCGTCTATCGAGCCAATCTTTTCAATAACTTCTTTCTTTGCAACTAAGTTAACCTGTTCTATACTTCTTTGTGAAGAAACATTCTTGTTTTTTTGTTCGAAGAAATAATCGCAGGCGGTAATAAAACGTTTCCATATCGTGTCGGAATGTTTTCTTGCTACCGGCCCGATCGTTTTCCATTCTTTCTGAAGTGCAATCATAAGATCAGTTGTTGCTTTCCAATCCTGGCTATCCTTTAATGCTTCAACCTTTTCACATAATTCTTTCTTCAGTTCCATATTCTTCTCCATTTCCTCCTTGATCCCTTTATAGAATTCACTTTTATTCTTAAAGTAGGTATCACATGCCGCACGGAAACGTTCGAAAATCTTTACGTTGTGTTTTTTTGGTGCAAAACCAATTGTTTTCCACTTTTCCTGTAGAGCAATAATTTCTTTGTTTTTTTCTTCCCAATCTTTAAAGGTGAGAAGTTTAGCATAATCGATCGCTTCTATTTCTTCACAGATAGCCGTCTTAGCCTCAAGGTTGTCTTGCTCTTTACCTTTCAGTTCCTCAAAATGTTGTTGATGGCGTTTGTTTATTATTGTGGACGCAGCTTTGAATCGTCCCCATATTTCTTCTCTGAATTCTCTTGCAACAGGTCCTATTTCACGCCACTGTTGATGTAGTTTTTGTAATTGATGAAATGCTGAAACAACATCGGGTTCCTCTTCCAATTTCTCAACAGCTTCGCATAATGCCGTTTTCAACTCCAGATTTTTCTTGAAATCATAATCCCGGAACTGATTGTTTATCTTAATGATGTCATAAAACTTCTCACTGTATGTCTGGTAATTGCGCCAAAGATCATTTGCCACTTCCTGAGGTACAGCTTTAACTTCCTTCCAGCGTTGTTGGATGTCTTTGAATTCGTTATATAGTTTATTGAAATCATCCTGACTTTCGGTCAGTGCTTTCAACTGATCTATTAATTGAAGTTTGAGTGCATGATTAGCCGCTTTCATGCGTTCTTCTTCTGCGACTAACGTTGCTCTCTTCTCCTTATAAGTCGCTAATAGCTCTTTAATCTTGGTTTCAGTTTCATCTTCAGGAGCAACAAAATCTTTTTCATCTCCACCTTCCTCTATAAACGTGTTTTTCAGGTTCTCTACTTCACTTCTCTTGATTTTATAGAAAGCCTGTTTCAGTGAGTCTATCTCGTTGCGTGCAGCATCCTCAACATGCTCCACTAACTCACTAAGTTTTGAAATAATCTCATCTTTTGACAACTTTCCTGTTACAGCATGAGACGATTGGTCTTCTGCGTTAGGCTCCTCAGCTTCAGTGTTTGATTTAATTGTTTCCTCAACTGCATTTTCTGGTGTTACTTCTGGTGTTGTCGTTTCTTCCAATTTGTTGTCATCAATTGGCAGATTAGTCTCAAGAGTGTCTTTCATATTCATTCACGTTTAATGAGGAGAAGATATTTCTCCTAAATTATTTGACACAAATTAAGCTAATTATTTTCGTTTTACATCATTTGAAGCTAAATATTTATAAATTAAACGTGAAACAAATCAACTTTTCTCTCTTTTTTATAGAAAAAGATAATTAATGAAAGACAAAATCCTTTTACTATTTTATCGAGGGAGTGCAAATATTCAGACCTTAATTCTGCTTTTTCGTAATGAAAGGCTTTGAAGAACAGTCTATCTTTGTATTAGTAATTAGTTAAAACGATTTGTTAGTTTAAAGAAATGAGGATTAAACCTGCTATGAAAAAGCGTTTTTCGAGAATGTAAATTTAATTTATCGGTTTATAAACCAGATTAAACCTGTAGCCTGCGTTGATTGTGAAATTGGCGCAGGTTTTTTGTGTCGTAAAATTCTTAGATGTCCAATAAAAGAGACAGCCTGAAAGCATATACGCTTTCAGGCTGTCTCTTTATATAGTAAGAATCCTTCTTAATTAGTCAACATTCAGTGAAACACGTTTAAATGCAACTACAGTAAGATCTTTGTTCTGTTTTTGTAAATACTGTTCGATTGTTAATTTCGAATCTTTTACGAACTCTTGTTGAAGTAGAGTATTTTCTTTGAAGTACTTCTGAAGTGCACCTTGTGCAATTCTGTCTAACAAGTTTTCTGGTTTGCCAGCTTCGCGAGCTTTGTCGCGAGCGATTTCCAATTCCTGATCGATCGTTTTTTGACAAACTTCTTCGGCGCGTACAGCAACCGGATTCATTGCGGCAACCTGCATAGCTATGTCGCGCGCTACTTGATGTTCAACAGCTTGGTTGAATGCTACAATAGTTGCCAGTTTATTTCCCGGGTGGATATAAGATACTGTCGAAACCCCTGATGTGAATTCATAAAACCCAAGTTCCATTTTTTCACCGGTAACGCCAATACGATCAGTTATATGTTCTTGAATTGAGCGTCCATCAGCCAAAGGAGCAGCAAGGAGTTCTTCCAATGAAGCCGGTTTCTTAGCAACTGCAACATCCAGAATGTCTTGTGTTAATGCAACAAACTGATCGTTTTTAGCAACAAAATCTGTTTCGCATTTTAATGCTACGATAGCGGCAAAGTCTCCGCTTTCTTTAGCTAAAACACAACCTTCAGCTGCTTCACGATCTGAACGTTTTGCTGCAACTGCCTGTCCTTTTTTACGAATAATTTCCATTGCCTTGTCAAAATCGCCATTTGCTTCTTCCAAAGCTTTCTTGCAATCCATCATACCCGCTCCACTCATTTTACGTAGATGGGAGATATCAGCCATTGTAACTGCCATAATATATTTTTTTTAATGATTTGTTTAAATAGAACTTTTTTACCGGATAAAAAAGATGTGTCAACTTGCTGTTTAACGAATAATCATTAATTGCAACGCTGACACACCGTATTCATTGTAAGAATATATTTATTCTTCGATCTCTTTAGCTACTTTACCGATTACCTGTGCGTTCAACGCTTCATCATCTTCTTTCTTAGTACGCTCTTTCTTTACTGTTGCTTTCGCTTTACGTTCTCTTTTTGGAGCTTCTTCAGCAGCTTCAGTGTCAATTTTTTCAGCTTTGCGTTCTTGCAAACCTTCGTTCATTGCTTCAGTAATAGCAGTAAGAATGATTTCTACTGATTTAGATGCATCATCATTTGCAGGAATTACATAGTCAATGTTATTTGGGTTTGAATTCGTATCAACCATTCCAAAAACCGGAATGCCCAAACGATTTGCTTCACGTACTGCAATATGTTCTTTCATCACGTCAACAACGAATAATGCTGAAGGCAGACGAGTAAGATCTATGATAGA
Organism: Massilibacteroides sp.; assembly: GCF_028705895.1. Lineage (GTDB taxonomy): Bacteria > Bacteroidota > Bacteroidia > Bacteroidales > Tannerellaceae > Massilibacteroides. The sequence goes on from NZ_JAQWCQ010000001.1 coordinate 51,099, forward strand.
GCCTAATGTTTTTTCCAATTTCGCACGTTGACGAGTAATCTGAAGTTTTTCTCTTTTAGAAAGATTATTGAATGTGCCGTCTTTTGTCATCTTGTCGATGGTTGTCATCTTCTTGATTGCTTTACGGATAGTAGGGAAGTTTGTCAACATTCCACCCGGCCAGCGTTCGATAACGTAAGGCATACCAATCGCACCCGCTTTGTCAGCGATGATTTGTTTAGCTTGTTTTTTAGTTGCAACGAAAAGTACTTTCTTTCCTGATTTTGCAAATTGTTTCAGGATTTCAGCTGTTTCGTCAACTTTAGCAACTGTTTTATGTAGGTCAATGATATGAATACCATTACGCTCCATGAAAATATAAGGAGCCATTGCCGGATTCCACTTTCTTTTTAAGTGTCCGAAGTGAACACCAGCTTCTAATAATTGATCAAAATTAACTCTTGACATTTTTTTCTTTTTAATTCGTTTACTTTCTGTGTTTAACATTCAATCATTGGGTAGTTCCCCGACATGAACACATGCAAAAGAAATCCCATTAATTTAGATACTAAACGCTTTCTTTATGATACAAGTAAAAACTTGCATTAACGTTTACTGAACTGGAATCTCTTACGAGCTTTTGGTTGTCCAGGTTTCTTACGTTCTACAACGCGAGGATCACGTGTTACGAAGCCTTCTGCTCTAAGAGCTGGTTTGTCTTCAGGATTGATTTTAACCAACGCGCGGGCAATTGCCAAACGAGCTGCTTCAGACTGACCTTTGAAACCACCACCACCAAGATTGATTTTGATATCATATTTCTCAGTTGCTTCCAGTTTTGATAAAGGTTGCTTTACGATAAACTGAAGAATGGTAGAAGGAAAGTAATTTGCAAGATCACGTTTGTTGATGGTTATCTTTCCCGTACCTTCGCTTACGAATACGCGTGCCACTGCGGCTTTACGTCTTCCTATTGCATTTACTACTTCCATTGTTTTTATTTAAGTGAATTTATATCGATTAACTTAGGTTGCTGAGCCTCATGAGGATGTTCGTTTCCTGCATATACATGAAGGTTCTTAAGCAATTTTGCTCCCAGACGATTCTTCGGCAACATACCTTTCACTACTTTCAAGAACAAGCGATCTTCTCCTTTCTTTACTAAAGAGGCAGGAGTCTCTTTGCGTTGTCCACCCGGATATCCGGTATATCTCAAATAAATACGATCGTTCCATTTGTTTCCTGTAAGAACGACTTTGTCTGCATTGATAATAATCACATTATCACCACAATCAACATGAGGAGTGAAATTAGGTTTGTATTTACCGCGCAAAAGTTTTGCTACTTTTGAGCCGATACGTCCTAAGGACTGACCTGTCGCATCGACAATCACCCATTCTTTGTTTACAGTTGCCTTGTTTGCAGAAATGGTCTTATAACTTAAAGTATCCACTGCTAAAAAATAATTTAATTAATAACTAAAAAACAAATTCAGCCCATTGTATCTAAGGACACATAAAGTACAATGTGCTAAAAACTAAACTCTTAGGCTAAACTTAGATAATATTCGGCTTGCAAAGGTAGGGGTTTTATTCAAAAAACAAAAGAAATCATCTCTAAATTTGTAATTTAAAGTGAGTTCTGATCGTCTCTAAATCCGCTTTACATTATATTTGCATCGAATGTCAAATGATTATGTAAAAAATACTTAGGATGAAACAGTCTTTTGTCGCCCGATATTGTTTTTGTTTATTTCTATTGTTTGTCCCTTTTAAAATGGTCGCTCAATTTGTAAATTATGGTACTGATCCGGCTTCTTTAAAATGGAAACAAGTCAGAACCAATCATTATAAATTAATCTATCCGGACGGCAATGATTCCATAGCTTACAATTATGCTCGTTTTCTTGAAACGGTATATCCGTACGAAACGAAAACAATAGGACATGCTATAAAACGTCATTTTCCTGTTATTCTTCATCCGGGGAATATGCTGTCTAACGGGATGGTCGCCTATGCGCCAAGAAGAATGGAGATGCTATCCACACCTTCACCTACTTTATATGGACAAAGATGGGATAGACAATTGGTTATACATGAATCGCGTCATGTCTTGCAAACGGATAAATTAATGCAAGGTGTTTTCAGACCCTTTTATTATCTGTTCGGCGAACAAGTGTCGGGAATTTCTTCTTTTGCTGTGCCTTCCTGGTTTTTTGAAGGAGATGCCGTTGCTACGGAAACGGCTATGTCCAAGAGCGGACGTGGACGACTTCCGGAGTTTCATATGCCCTTTAGAGCGCAGATGATTGGGGGGCGCTTTTTCTCTTTTGATAAATGGTATATGGGGTCTTATAAAGATTATACGTCTTCTTTTTATGGATTGGGGTATCATATGACCTCTTATGCGCGTTATGCTTACGGTGAGGATGTCTGGGATAAAGTTACTTATCGCTTCCCTCGTCGCTTTTTTTCTGTTCCTCCTTTTTCGAACGCTTTAAAGCATTATACGGGAAGCAATACAAGTCGTTTGTTTAAAGATACATACACCTTCCTGAATAAAGAATGGACGCGTCAGGATAGTCTTTACTATCGTTCCGGATTTGAAGAGATGCGACAGGTCTTATCACCGGAACCGAAGCTATACACTTCGTACCGATATCCAGTTGCGATTGACAAGGAAACGATTCTTGCTTTGAAAAGCGGTTTGCAGGATATAAACGCTTTAGTACAGATCAGGGATGGAAATGAAAGGAGGCTTACTTATTTAGGTTCGATCAACGGCCGGTTGATCTATTCACAAAATAAAGTGTACTGGACAGAATATGTTTACGGTCTCCGTTGGACGCACCGGAATTATTCCGTGTTGAAATGTTTTGATATGCAAACCGGTAAGACGAACGTATTAACAGAAGACGACCGTTTGCTGGCTCCCGCGCTTGATCCTGCGGGGAAGAAGATGGCTGTTTCCCGTCCGAATACCGACGGACACAATGAGGTCTTGATTATGACGTTAGCGTCCGGAAAGATTACTGCTGAATTTGATGTGCCTGAAAACGCTTTTGTAAAGGATATGGTGTTTACGGGAGATAATCGTTTGGCTGTGTTAGTGGTGGGCGACCAAGGGACAAGTTTGCTTGAACTGGATTGTGCCGCATCGCGTTGGAAAGAATTGTTAGGTCCCGTTTCCGTAAATATTTCATCGTTATGTTGGAAAGAGGGGGATCTCTACTTTGAATCAGGGGCAGACGGAACAAATAATATCTATTGTATGGAGATAGCTTCCGGAAAATTAGAACAAATTACCAATGTCCGGTTCGGCGCCTTTAATCCGTCATTATCCGAAGATGGGAAAACACTTTTATTTGCCGATTACGAACCCAAAGGCTATCGCGTCGCTTCTGTGGAGATCGAAAAGCTAAACAAAATTCCGACTGATCTGGATAATCCGTATCGTTTCGAATTGGCTGAAACAATTGCTTCTCAGGAAAACTTTAATCTGGATACGGTAGAATTAAAAGATATTCCGTTTGATCCGAAACCATACAGGAAAGTGCTGAACTTGTTTGGCGTCCATAGTTGGGCTCCGTTTTATTATGATGTGATGGATGTGGTAAACATGTCGGGTGACGACTTCACGTCGGTCGTAAAACCGGGTGCGATGATCATATCTCAAAACGCGCTTAATACGATGATAATGCAGGCCGGTTGGTATTATGATGAGAGTGAACATCATGGGAAAGTCGGATTAACCTATATGGGGTGGCTACCGGTGATCGATATGACGGTCGATTATGGAGGAAAGACCTTTGATCTCTCCTGGAAGAAAGATGAAGAAGGAAAAGTGTATGGCGTTTATGAACGTGCGGATAGACAACGCATAGAAGCAGAAGCACGCGTCTATATTCCTTTTAACCTGACCCGCAATTATATGATCCGGGGTTTTCAGCCATCCGTTACTTATTTTTACACAAACGATAAATACCAGCAATACAAGAGCGGAAGATATGGCAACTTCCAGTATCTGCTGTCCGAACTGCGTTACTATAATTACCGGGCGATGGCATCCCGCGATATCTATCCCCGCTTAGGATATCAGATACGTTTACAGCATTTATTCAGTCCGTTCAATACGGAAAACTACGGTCACATGTATGCCGCAAGACTAACGGCTTATTTGCCGGGCGTGAGAATAAACGATGGTCTGATGCTTCGCTTCGGATATCAATATCAGGATATGGACGGAAAAGCCCTGTTTTTTCCAAAACGCCTGTTGGAAGAACCGCGCGGATACGATTACATATACCAGACACGGCAAATGTTTTCCGCGAAAGCCGACTATGCCTTCAGTATCTTTTGCCCCGACTTCAGTATCGGCAATCTGGCCTACCTCAAACGTTTCAGAAGTAACCTGTTTTATGACTTCACTGCAAACCAGATCAACAAAGACCAAAAAAAATGGAATACCTACAATGCGGTCGGAGCCGACTTCATCCTGGATTGCAACCTCTTCAGACTAAACTTCCCCGTTGGTCTCGGTGTTCGCATAACAGCTCCGCTGGATTACGGCTCAACACAAGTAGAAAGTCTGTTCTCCATGTCGTTCTAAACAAGGAAATCAAAAAATGCGATTGTAAGAAAAATAGCCTGAAAAATTAAAAAATGTAAGCCGCTTTCTTATTCGACGTTTAAGCCCCCTTCTTCTCAAAAACGACTCTGGGCTTCGCCTGGATGTGAGACTGCTCAAAAGGGTCGAGAAGCAGCTTTAACGCCGTCTTTGTTTTGCGTTCATCGGAAAATCTCACCTAAAAACCAGAAAAGAAAGACATATCCTGAAGCCTTTAAAAATACATACTATTATTTTTTTTCATATAAAGGATATTTTTGAAATTATATCCTTTATGTTTTGACGCTAAAACGGCTAAAATTGGTCTATATCGAATCTTTTTTGGTCTTATTCTATCTTTTTTGAGCGTGGAAACAAGATCCCGGTTTTTTCAACAGTAAGAAAAAGAGTTGAAAAAGTTATAAATTGTTAGAATAGCTCATTTCTGTTCAGTCGCACATTTATCATTACCTAAAGAGTATGAATGGTTACTGATTATCGGTTTTATTTTTGTTGGCTTCAAAAATATGTTTTTCCTTTGTTAGAAGTAAAAGAGTGGTTGGATGGAATTTAAGTCTTTCTATATAACATGGTATTCTCGGGTGAAGTTTTTTGCTTGTGAATATGTCTTTTCTGAAGAGGATGCGGAGAATATAACACAGGATGTTTTCGCCGATCTTTATCAGAAAAAGATAATAGAAGACGATCGTATAAACCTTGTCGCTTATTTATTTACTTCTGTTAAGAATAAATGTATAGATCACCTGCGTCGGAAACTATTAGAACAGGAAGCGAAAGAAAACCTGCAAAAAGAATTTGATTTATCTCTTCGCATGAAGTATGATTCTTTGGACGCTTTTGATGTGGAATGGAAGTCAGAACAACAGATAGGAACGCTTATTGAAAACGCTTTGAATACACTGCCGGAACGCTGCCGTGAGATTTTTATAAAAAGTAAAATTGAAGGAAAAAAACAGCGGGAAATTGCTGAAGAGCTTGGAATTTCCATAAAAACGGTTGAAAACCAGATTACGATCGCTTACAAAAAGATGAGGGAAGAATTAAAAAATTGCCTGCCCCTTCTTTTGTTTCTTTTCTCGAACTGAAAAAATAATGGTTTTCTTTAGGGGGATTGCTTTCGCTGTTCGTTAACTTATACAAAGAAACGAATACTGTGGATGAACGTATTATTAAATATTGTCAGGGTAAGCTAAACAAAGATGAAGAAGCTGAGTTGTTGAAAGAGGCTTATAGTGACTCGTCTTTAAAATCTCGAATCATAGAGTATCAGCATTTACATAGTTTAATCGGTTTGCAGAATGCTGCGGCTAACAGGCGGGCAGGAGAGGATAAATACATGGAATTCCGGCAACGCATGGATCGTTGGAAAATACGGCGACTTGCCCTTAAATGGGGGCGCTATGCTGCCGTTCTGGTTCTTGCCGTATTATCTTCCTGGTTTTTGTCGTATAATTTCTATCAGTCAAAAAGTCCTGAATTTGTAGCTGCGCAGCAAGAACTGAATGTACCGGCCGGACAACGCGCTGAATTGACTTTACCGGATGGAACGAAGGTTTGGTTGAATGCCCGTTCCCGTCTTACTTATCCTTCGGTTTTTACCGGTGAGAGAAAAGTATTTCTTTCCGGAGAAGGCTTTTTTAGTGTGACGAAAAATGCAAAAATGCCCTTTATCGTTTCAACACAAACAATTGATGTGAAAGCATTGGGGACAGAGTTTAATGTGTGTAGTTATCCTGAAATGGAGCGTACGGAGGTGTATCTGCAAGAAGGTTCTGTAAAAACATATTTTCCGGAATTCGAATCCAAAGGTTTGGTCTTATCCCCCGGACAATTTTTGGTACAAGCAGGAAATACATTCAACTTAAGAAAGATGGATGTGGAAACATTGTTGTGGAAGGATGGAATCTATGTCTTTAAAAAACAGAAATTAGCAAACATAATAGAAAAATTAGAATTGTATTTTGATGTGGATATTGTTGTCAAAGATCCGGAGATATTGGACTATGAATATGTCGGTAAATTTCGGCAACGAGATGGTATTCTGACCATTTTGCAGGTTATTCAGAAGATTCATAAATTTAAAATAGAAAAAAATGACGAACTAAATAGAATTGTATTATCAAAATAAAATTGTTAACATTTTAAATCCGTATTAGTATGAGCCCGTGAACAATATAAAAAATCGGCAGATGGTTGCAACACCTGCCGATTGTGAAAGTAAACCCATTGATTAAAACATAGTATTTACTTAATTAAACGAAGATATGAAAAAAAATTCTTTGTTAACCCATTGGTTATACCAAAAACTAATCAAAAAAACATTCAGGATTATGAAGATAGCCTTCTTATGTATGTTTGTTTTCGTCTCACAGATGTTTGCCTTTACAGGTGAGGCGCAGAATGCCGTTGTAGAACTCCGGTCAGAGAGACTTTCAATAGAAGAATTGTTTAAAGAGATTGAGAGTCAGACAGATTATTTGATTGTTTACAGCACGAGTGAGATAAAATCAAATTTTGATGTTTCATTAAGTACTAAAAAAGCGAAAGTGTCAGAATTACTTGATGAGGCATTGAAAGATAAAAGTATGAAATATGAACTTTCTGATAATTATATCGTTTTATCACCTTCAGTAAAGAGTGGAAACACTCAGCAAAACGATAAGATTATCTCCGGAATCGTTGTTGACCAAAAAGGAGAATCTGTCATTGGTGCTAATGTTATAGAAAAAGGAACAACAAACGGTATCATCACAGATATGGATGGACGATTTACGTTGAGGGTCAGTCCCGATGCTATATTGTCGGTGTCTTATATCGGCTATAGACCCATAGAAATCAAAGTTGGGAATCAGGAATCTCTATCGATCACTCTTCAAGAAGACACGGAAGTATTGGAGGAAGTAGTGGTTGTGGGCTACGGCTCTCAACTAAAAAAGACAATTACAGGAGCGATTTCTTCTGTCAAAGCGAAAGATATTGAAGCGCCGAATGCTGTCAGTGCGGATAATTTATTACAAGGGAAAGTCGCCGGTTTGATAATTTCCCAGAATTCAGCTCAGCCGGGAAGTGCTATGTCTGTTAATATTCGTGGAAAATTATCTCCAAATGGCTCTAATAGCCCGCTGTATGTAATAGACGGTATGATTGTAAGTTCAGAATCTAATAAAGCTGCGAAAGTTGGACCTTCTGGCTTGCTTAGCACAGTTTTAAGAGATGGTTCGGATAGAAGCCCGTTGGCAACATTGAATCCAAATGATATAGCCTCTATTGATGTTTTGAAAGATGCGAGTGCCACAGCTATTTACGGATCTTCTGCGGCAAATGGTGTAATTCTTATTACTACAAAGAAAGGACAAAGTGGAAAACCCAAGGTAACTTATAGTGGTTCATTCTCCGCTCAGGGGGTGAAAAAATATTACGATATGTTGAACGCACAGGATTTTATGAATCTGGCTAACTTGGGAATGAAAGAACAGTGGTTGTATATTAATCGTTATGCTCCCTATGGAAATACATCAGCTCCAAGTTCAGGTTGGAGTGTTTTATATAATGAAGAACAACTAAAACAAACAGAATCATATGACCATTTTGATTCTGTAAGTCGTACAGGTCTGATCAATAACCACAATGTGTCCTTTAATGCGGGTAGTGAAAATTTCAAAGTGTATGCTTCCTTTAATTATTTTAATCAAAAATCATTGATGAAAATAAGTGATCTGGAACGTTTTAGTGGTCGTGTAAACATAGAAGCAAACTTTAGCAAGAGATTGAAATTAAATCTTTCAAGTATGTACTCCTTGTTGAATGCCAGCAATCCATCATCAGGTATGTGGCGTGGGAATGCAAATGAGGCGAACCAGACTAATGCGGCACTGTATTTTTCTCCTCGTCTTCCGCTAGAAGACGAATTCGGAAATCTTACAGCACCGGAAAATGCAATGTCTGCTAATCCATTGGCTTGGAGTTACATGAAAGATGAGACAACAACAAAGCGTATTATGTTTGCGCCGAATTTAGAATTTAAAATTTTGCCGGAACTTAAAGCTAATGTTCAGTTGTCTATAGATAAAACGGATGAAAACAGAGATGTCTTTTCTCCTTCCAAGTCTATTTTGCCACAACAAACGCAACGTAATTTTGGTGGATATTCTAATGCATACAATAATAATTATGGAATCGAAGAATATCTGACTTTTGATAAACAAATCGGCCAGAATCATCGCCTGAATGCAGTTTTAGGTACAGGTTACTATGTAACATCCGGAAATAATTATTCTGTAACGGTTTTCAATTTTCCATCAGATGCACTTGAAAATAATTATTTGGAATTATCATCAGATGTTGATCAAACAACCTATAGTTCAGGTAGATGGGAACGGAACAAATTGTCTTATTTCGGACGATTTAATTATACTTACAAAGATCGATATACGGTTGGTGCAACTCTTCGTAATGACGGTTCTTCTGTTTTTGCTGCTAACCACAAATGGGGATGGTTCCCTGGAATATCAGCGGCATGGACTATTTCAGAAGAAAGCTTTATGAAAAATATGAAGGATTTGAATTACTTAAAAGTGAGAGCTGGGGTCGGAACGTCAGGGAATGAAAGTATATTGACTAACGGCAATTATAGTTTGACGACGTATGGCATGGCTACCGGTGCTTTGTATTATTTCAATGGAACACTTAATAAAGGGATAATTCAAAAACAAAAAGGAAATAAGAATTTGAAATGGGAGACAGATGTAACGGTAAATGCCGGTGTGGATTTTTCTCTCTTTAGCGACCGTCTCTCAGGAAGTGTGGATTATTATGTTCGTACGGCAAAAGATTTGCTGGACTTTGCGTCATTGCCTGCGACTGATATGGTGGCAACGTTGGCTAAAAATGTTGGCTCTACACGTAGTACCGGTTATGAGTTTGCGTTAAAGGGTATTATTATGGAGAAAAAAGATCTTGACTGGAATGCATATTTGAATTTTAGTCATAATCATTCGTATTGGGTGGAACGTAATCCGGAGGTGGATTTAGCACCGTGGATAAAAGAACGTGACGATCTGAGCCCGATTTATGGATGGAAGACAAATGGTATTTTTCAGTCGTTAGAAGAAGTGCAGGAATATACATCTAATGGAAAAGTGCTTCAACCGGATTCTTATCCGGGGAATAAGAAGTTTGTTGATATTAATGGTGACGGCGTATTAGATGACAATGATATAGTGAAACTGGGTAATCAGGAACCAAAACTTAATTTTGGTTTAGGTACTAGTTTGCGGATTAAAAATGTACAAATCGATATTGATACTTACGGAGTATTAGGGCAGAAGTCTTATGATGCGTGGTTGTTCCGCGGTTTGGCAGGTGATAAACTGAATACAAGTTACCACTACAAGGATGTTTGGACATCTTTCAATACAACAGGTTGGTATCCGGGTATAGCTCCGAATGCAGCTGCAAACAGTAATAAATCAGGAACAGATGACTTTACGTTGAAAAATGTAAACTATTTACGTTTCAAAGATATAAAGGTGACTTATACATTACCAAAAAACTGGCTTGAAGGAAGTAAAATTGCTTCTAATGCTTCTGTGTATATGGATTTACAAAATACGCTGTTGTTCTCTAACTATGATGGCCTGGATCCTGAAATGGAAAAAAATGCCGCTCCTTTTCCTATCCCGTTTACTGTAGTTGTTGGTGTTGATATTACGTTTTAAAATTAATCTGAAAGAATCATGAAGACGAAAATAATATATTCACTATTGGTATTTTGCATGACTGTCTCCTTTAATTCATGTGATTTGGATTCAAAGGTTTATTCATCATTCGCAGAAACGAATTTTCCGAAAACTGAAGAAGATGCAGAATCTTTGTTGACAGGTCTGTATGCATACTTTAAATGTAATTCAGGAGCTGTAAATGATAATAGTAACGGTGTATGGTGCTGGCCTCTTTTTACTACAGGTTACGGTGGCTGGTTAGGTCTGTCTGAGATGACTACAGATGAGATCTATAATATAGAACATCAGGAAATCTTTTTTAACTGGGGGAGTGCTTTTGATACGTATTCCACTTATACGGTAAGTCGTAATATAAGTCGCGCAACTTATATTCTGGATGTTTTAGATAAATCAAATGAAATCCCGGAAGAAACGAGAAAGGGACTGATGGCCGAAACAAAATGTTTGAGAGCCTGGTTAATGTTCTGTTTCTATGACTTATATGGTCCGATACCGGTTGTTACAGATCCGACTAAATTAGAAAATATAAAGTATGAACCGCGTCCTTCAAAAGAAGAGTATTTTAATCAAATGGTAAAAGACCTGACTGAAGCGATCCCTTATTTATACGATAAGACTAACAATACGGAAAATTGGGGAAAAGTAAATAAGGGCGTTGCTTCTATGTTGTTGATGAAGCTCTATATGAATGACCATCAATATGATAAGGCATTGCCCTATGCTGAGAGTCTAACACAAATGGGGTATTCTCTTGCGGAAGATTATAGTAAAGTGTTTACTGAAGAACATAATAATGAGAATATCTGGTCGGTTCCGAGCGGTGTTCAAATGGGAAATGAATGGTTCTTTTATATGATACCTCCCACTTGTGCAGAGGTTTGCGGTATAAAAGTAACTCCATATTGGGGTGTAACTATGATGCCCTGGGATTTTTACGATTCATATGCAAAAGACGATAAGCGTCTTGCTGGTATAGCAGATCGTTATACGGGACCTGATGGTGCTTTTTATTCTCGGGAAGGAAATCAGGGAGAACGCTTACCATACGGAGCAATTATGGTAAAATATTTATTGCCAAAGGATTTAACAAGTGCCGGAAATATTCCTTTAGTTATATGCAGATATGCAGACGTTATCTTGTCATTGGCTGAAATTGAAAATGAACTGAATGGGCCGACTGATAAGGCTTTAGGTTATCTGAAACAAATCACGGATCGTTCAGGCGTAACTCATACAATCCCATTGGATATCCAAACAAGCAAAGAGAAATTCAAAGAGTTTCTATTGGCCGAACGAGGTCGCGAACTTTATTTTGAAGGATGGAGACGTCAAGATATGATTCGATTCGGGAAATATATCGAATATGGTCAGAAAATGGGTTATCCGGCAAAAGATCATATGGTGTTATTCCCTATTCCTCCAAAAGTGATTATTGAATCGGGAGGTGTAGTTGAGAATAACCCGGGTTATTAATTTTTATGTTCATGTAATTATAGAGATATGGAAAGTTTGATAATTGAATGAAATCAAGAATCTATCTTTCTATATCTCTTTTTTATTAGAAAAATTAAACCTTATTACCATGATAAAAAAAACATGTACGACACTCTTTCTTTTCCTTCTTAGTTTCTCTATTTATGCCTTTGGCGTAGAAGATAAGAAGAAGGTTGATGATATTATATCCGTGATAAAATTCAAGGTTAAGAATGACGGATCGCAAATTGGTTCAGAACTGAACGAATTGGTGAAAAAGAGTTACGGGAAAACACTCTATTTCCCTGCTGGTGTTTATAACCTTACGGAGCCGATCGTTCTTCCGTTTGATTATACCAAGAATGTTAATATTGTATTTGATAAGAACGCATTGATCAAGACTGACCTGCAGTTAGAGGCCTTGCTGAAGATCGGTTATTCAGAAATGTCAACGCCGGATGTAACGCATCGTCGTTTTTCGTATATTGAAGGTGGGATGTTCGATTGTTCTAATGTGGATAATGGCATACTGGTGAATGGGCTTAAGCAATTGGTTTCATTAAGAGCGATGAGTTTGTTTAAAGGACGCAAAACACATATCCGGATACATGTTACCGACGACTTTAGAGGAACCGGCAGTTGTGATACGAAGATTGATAATATAACCATACAAGGAATATCTTCTAATGAAGAGGTGTATGGTATCTATATTGATCATTCATGCTGTGATATTAAAATGTCTAATACATTTATTTATGCAACTAAATATGGAATTGTAACAAAATCGGCCGGTCTTATTTTGAATCATGTTCATATTCTCTCCATGAATACTGGCGGCGGTCTGGATATAGGAAAAGAAAATTTCCGGAAAACAGAAGGAATACGTGTGGAAACAGGAGGTTTCTTTGTTTTTAATGAAGTTTATTTCGATACGATTGATAAGTCTATTGTTTTGGCAAAAGATGTGAACCCCACTCTGATTCTTGATAAAAACATCTTTTATTCTTATTTGAAGAATTTTGGTACGTCTTTTATTTATAAAGATCATGGAGCTGTAGAACCGTTTCAGGTGAAAATCTCCAATAGTATAATTGAGGTAGCGAAGCAAGGCTATAAGATATTTGATATCAATCCGGGAGTGATAGGTAAAGATGTAGAAGAAAATTTTACTTTTGTAAATTGCGCTATGCGTACTCCTCAGTTGTTAAGTCCTTTCGACTTATCTTTGTTGCAGCGCATAAAAGGAAAGAGAAGCGATGCTGTGTTAGTGGCTGATCAACGTCTGCCGGAAGGTGATTGGTCTGCTTTAGGAGCTGTACTTGCATCTCTTGTACATAGTACGTTAAGAATTGATCTGACTGATGATTGCGCAATCGAATTAAGTGTGCGATTTGAAAAAGGGAAAACACCCCGTATCAATAGTAAAATCTCAGGTGAATCAAATGCTCTTTCTTTTCAGATCGGATATGCCGTTAAGGGTGACTATTGCGTATTGTTCATTAAACCTAAATATGGTTCGGTAAATCCTTTTATAAGTGACTTGTTGGGATACGGATCATTTCTGTCCACTCCATCAAAGAACAGGAACTATTCTTTGTCGGATTATGGGATAACGGAAGCCTCGATATTAATTGTAGAAAAATAAACTATTATAAACTTATTGATCACTCATTTATATGAAACGTTTTTACTTTGTATTACTTTCTTCTTTATGCTTGTTGTTGGCAAGCTGTAGGCAATCTGCTACAAAACAGACCAAGAGTTATACCAATCCGTTGATGACGACGGACAGTGCGAAGTTGTTTATTGCTGATCCTTTTGTTTATCAACACGATAGTGTTTACTATATGACGGGAACTACGGTTCTTCCGGAAGGAGAAGGGTTTGCTTGTTATACTTCGACTGATTTGATTACCTGGAATTATAAGGGTGTTCTTTATAAGAAACCGGAGAATCATATCGGGAGTTTTGCTTTTTGGGCACCGGAAGTGGAGTATTATAAAGGTAAATTCTATATGACGTATAGTTGTTATGTTAAAGGGGTTGATCGTATGTTGACCTGTCTTGCCGTTAGTGATAAACCGGAAGGTCCTTTTGTTGACCTTTATACTCCTTGGTTTGATTTGGGCTATTCGGCTATCGATGCGGATATATTTGTGGATGACGATGATACGCCTTATTTATATATTAGCAAGAATGTAACGTATGAGGGGCCGATCGGTACCGGTGAATTATACGCTGCCAAATTGAAGAAGGATCTTTCCGGGCTTGACGGAGATGTGGTCTTTGTGTCTTCCGCTTCACAGGACTGGGAAAAGGTAAACTGGAGTAAGAACAGATGTAATGAAGGGGCTTTTGTCTTTAAAAGAGGAGACACGTATTATATGACTTATTCTGCGAATGATACGGGCTATGAATATTATGGAGTTGGGGTGTCTTATGCAAAGAATCCGTTAGGCCCTTGGGCAAAGAGTGAAGATAATCCCCTGATGACGACCGATCTTTCAAAGGGTGTGTCATCGCCCGGCCATAATTCGATTGTTGAAGCTCCTGACGGGGAACTGTATATAATTTATCATCGCCACGCGGATCCGCAATGCCAGAAACCAAACTGGGATCGTGTGGTTTGTATGGATCGTCTGTATTTCGACGAAAATGGGAAGTTGCGGGTTAACGGACCAACGAATACGCCTCAGCAGGTTGGTTGGTAATCTGTGCTTAATCAAAGAATAGTTTAAATAGAATGTAATGAAAATAGTACTATCTGTTCTAAGTTTGTTGTTTTCGGCCGTAGCATTTTCACAATCTCCGGTCGATCAATCTTTCTCAAAGAAAGACCTTTTTGCATTAGGCTCCTATTATTATCCGGAACAATGGAACGAATCTCAATGGGAAAGAGATTTGAAGAAGATGTCTGAAATGGGAATCCAATTTACTCACTTTGGCGAATTTGCATGGGGTATGTTGGAGCCGGAAGAGGGTAAATATGATTTTGAATGGTTGGATAAGGCTGTTTCCTTAGCAGAAAAGTATGGGTTGAAGGTGATTATGTGTACGCCAAGTCCGACACCACCCGTTTGGTTGTCGAAAAACTATCCGGACATTCTGACACAGCGGGATAATGGCGTGAATATTCAGCACGGTCGTCGCCAGCATGCTTCCTGGAGTAGTGATCGTTATCGGGCTTATGTTGAAAATATTGTATCAAAACTGGCAGAACATTACGGCAAGAATCCTACAGTTATAGGGTGGCAGATAGATAACGAACCCGGACATTACGGATTGGTGGACTATAGTCAGAATGCACAAGGGAAGTTCCGGCTCTGGTTACAAAAGAAATACGGAACGATTGAGAAATTGAATGAGGTTTGGGGAAATAGTTTCTGGAGTGAAACTTATCAGACATTCGATCAGATACGACTTCCGAATCAACAGGAACTTCCGGAGAAACCGAACCCCCACGCGATGCTTGATATGAATCGTTTTATGGCGGATGAACTGGCCGGATTTGTGAATATGCAGGCGGATGTGTTGCGCCGGAAAATAGATTCGATGCAATGGATAACAACGAATTTGATTCCGATTTTTAATCCGGTTGATCCTGTAAGGATAGACCATACCGATTTCTTGACCTATACGCGTTATTTAGTGACCGGCCATAAACAGGGAATCGGAGAACAGGGTTTTCGCTTAGGAATACCTGAAGATATCGGTTTCTCTAATGACCAATTTCGGAATACCGTCGGCAAAACTTATGGTGTCATGGAATTGCAGCCGGGACAAGTGAACTGGGGTATTTATAATCCACAACCAATGCCCGGAGCTGTACGTATGTGGGTATATCATGTATTTGCCGGAGGAGGACGATTTGTCTGCAATTATCGTTTCCGCCAACCGCTAAAAGGAAGTGAACAGTATCATTACGGTATGATTATGACAGATGGCGTAACTATGTCTCCCGGAGGAGAAGAATACGTGCAGACGGCCCGTGAGATTAAGCAACTACGTAAAGCTTATGATCCGAAAAAGAAGATGCCGAAAGAATTATCCTCTCGGCGGATAGGCCTGTTGTTTGATATGAATAATTACTGGGAAACGGAATTTCAGAAACAAACAGATCAATGGTCAACAATGACTCATGTGCACAAATACTATAATGTACTTAAAGGATTGGGGGCTCCTGTTGATGTTATTTCAGAAAAAGAAGATTTCTCAGCATATCCCTTCTTAATTGCTCTAGCTTATCAATTGTTAGATAGCGGATTAGTGGATCGGTGGACAGATTATGTAAAACAAGGAGGACATTTAATTCTGACTTGCCGTACGGCTCAGAAAGACCGTGACGCAAAACTTTGGGAGGCTCCTTTAGCGGCTCCTATCCATGATCTGGCGGGAATTGACAAACTCTTTTACGATCACCTGCCCTGGAATAGATATGGCAAAATTGATTTTGAAGGAAAGCAATATGATTGGAATAACTGGGCGGATGTAATCATTTCTCAGAAAGGCACGGATAACTGGGCTACTTATGCCGATCAATTTTATAAGAATTCGGCTTCCGTAACACATCGCAAGCTTGGCAAAGGAACTGTGACTTATATAGGAGCTGATACAGATGACGGTAAACTGGAGAAAGATGTTTTACGTCGCGTATATACCGAAGCAAAAGTAGCTGTAGAGGAGATTCCTTATGGCGTAGTCAAAGAATGGCGTGATGGTTTCTATATTGCCTTGAATTATACATCGGATGTTCAGCAAATAACTCTTCCTGCAAATTCGGAAATACTGATAGGCAGTACTTCCCTTGAACCTGCAGGTGTTCTTGTCTGGAAAGTAGAGTAACGAACTTCAATCTAAAGGCTGCAGAAGAACGGAACAAAAAACGGGACGGAGAGATCTACTAATATTCCATGAAAGATGGAGATGAATACCATATCTTTGCCGCAATAACGGGTGATAACAGGCAATGTGGTATCCATCGTGGTAGCTCCGCCGGCACAGATTGGAGCTAATCGCCCGAAATACTTTACAAATAGAGGAGCTCCGAGTAGCGCTATTATTTCCCGGAAGATATTGGCCATAAGTGCTATTGTTCCTAATTCTGCTGCAACCTGTACGCCAAGTGAGGCTTCCTTTAGTTCGGTGATCAGGATAGAGGATAACGAGTAGTAGGCAAAGCCGCTGCCGACAGCAAGACAATCATACATACTCCACCGGCTGATCAATAAGCTGACCAAAGCTGATGCAATCAGCGTTCCCACTATTGTTGCCATGGGAACTAACAATAGATGAGGACGAATACTGCTGAGTATTTCTTTTAATTTCTTGTCGCTACCAATGCTAAGGCCAACCTGAAACATCAGGAAATAAAGTACATAAACAGTAAAATTCTGTTCCAGTAATGATGAGGGTAATAGCTTAGTCCACCCCAACAAGCAACCTAAAACGAAAAAACCTACAATGATAAGACTACCTTTCATATGTTGCTCTCTTTTCTCTTGAAGAAAAATCTATAAACTACCCAAGCTGCCACTACGCTGCCCAATGTTCCTGCAAGAGCAATTAAGAAAGCCTCCAAGCCAAGCGTTCCCAGATTGTTCATAATCGTTTCATTCGTGCCGACAGATATACCCAACAGAAAAAGCAGAAGATAGATAGTGTAAGAAATACTTGCGTTTAGCTTTTGAAGAAAGGCTATCTTCCGAAACAGATAGCCAATCCCAATGCCTCCAAACATGATTCCGATAATAATAAACATGTACGTTTATTTTTTTGCCGGTTTACAAGTAAAAGGAATATCCATACCTCCTCCGGTAGCTTGTCCTTCCAATTCGTTTTTCCCTTTAAGCTTTAGCGTAATGTCAATCGCTTGCCCATCAATATATAAACTACAGGTGTAGCCCTCTTTCTCCTTCTTGATTTCTTTGATTGCAGCAGTATATTCTTGGATTTTTACTTCTCCGGTCAGTTTTCCGTCCTTTTCCTTAATCAGAAAAGTTCCCTTTTCATAGCCATAAGGAGCATCCGGTGCGGAATATTCCCAAAGATTTACAATGTCTTTGTTTTGTGCTTGCAGCGCTACGCAAAGAAATAAGCTGCAGATAATGATCATTAACTTTTTCATAAAATACAGATATTAAAATAAGACAACTAAAAATTTGTTTCAAATATAACTTAAAACTCTTAGAGTTACTGTTTGTTCTGTGGTGAACTTGGCGTTATCTTTTATATATTTGCTTGACTTTGTTGTCTAAATTAGCTGTAAAATCAAAAATATGAAAATAGAAACCCTACGCTTTGTTCTTTTATCTGTTTTATGTTGCTTCCTGTTTGTTGACGCTTCAGGACAAAAAGCAGGTCTTCCTTCTGTTGTCGAGCTAAATAAACCGTTCGGAGAGAAAGATAAAACTGCCTTTCGCTCGCCTGCTAAAGTTCATTACCCCGAAACCTGGTTTCATTATATCGGAGGAAATGTTTCTTTACCGGGGATTACTGCAGATTTGGAAAATATCGCTGCGGCGGGTATTTCGGGAGTGCAACTTTTCCATGGACAATTTGGAGGAGCATGGCCTGGCGTAGATCCTCAGATAGCTTGTCTTAGTCCTTTGTGGGATAATGCTGTTAAATATACAGCAGAGGAATGTCGCCGTTTAGGTCTTCGTTTTACTATGCAGAATTGTCCCGGTTGGGCGATGTCGGGCGGACCGTGGATTAAACCGTCAAATGCGATGCGCCATTTGACCTTTAGTCGGACAGATATTCGTTCTCAATCTTCCGTTCAACTGTCTTTGCCTGTCCCCGCACTGGCTGCCGACGATTGGCGGGATTATAAGGATATAGTTGTGTTGGCTTTCCCTACGCCGCTGGATGATAGCGGTGACGTTTTAAAGCCTTCAGTGATTGATAGCAACCGGGATCTGAATTGGGAAGAGTGTCTTGGAGGAGATCTTAAAACACCGCTAAAGTTGGCTCCTACAACGAGTAGTGATCCTCATTGGATAGACGTGACTTTCCCGGAATCCGTGAAAGTGAGAACACTGGAACTTCCTTCAATTAATAGTTTTAATCACGGATGGTGTTATGAACCGGGTGTAACCGTAACGATGCAGGCTCTTTTACCAGACGGTACCACCAGAACGGTATTACATTCGGACGTACCTTCGGGTAGTTGGCAAGATGATTTTCCTATGTCGATAGCCTGTCCCGAAGTTGAAGGAGTAACTAAATACCGGATTTCTATCGTAAACAAGCATGATCTGTCTCTTAAATCGTTACGTTTATTTTCCGCTGCCCGAAAAAACAATTGGGAGTCGGAAGCGGGGTGGACATTGCGTGGTTTTGAAAGAACCGGAGAACACGTAAATCAGTCCCTTGAGGCATATCTACGGGCTGATCAGATTTATGATATTTCTGATAATATGAGTGATGACGGCACACTTAAATGGCAACCTCCGTTTACGGGAAAATGGACGGTTTTACGAGTAGGACATATAAACACAGGCCAGAAAAATGCTCCTGCACCTCCAGAAGGTACAGGTTGGGAGTGTGATAAACTATCAGAAGAAGGACCAAACGTTCATTTTGCCGGATATATTGGTCGTCTTACAGGCGGGGTTTTGCAAAATGGTCTGCTGAAGGGGATGCTATTGGATAGTTGGGAGTGTAAAACGCAAACCTGGACTACGAATATGGAACAGGTATTTGAAGATAAAAGTGGTTATCCTTTGCGTGAATGGTTACCTGCTGTATTCGGCTATGTTGTGAAAGACCCGGAAACAACAGCTCGCTTTCTACTTGATTGGCGTTCTACGATTGGTGATCTGTTTGCGAATAAATTCTATGGACGAATGTCGGAATTGGCAAAAGAGAATAATCTGACTATTTCTTATGAAACAGCCGCCGGAGATGTTTTTCCTGCAGATATTCTGGAATACTTTAAATATGCAGATATCCCCATGTGTGAATTCTGGCATCCTTTAGGCGAAAACTATGTGGGGTCGTTAAACTTTAAACCGATAAAACCGACAACTTCGGCAGCACGTTTATATGGAAAACCGCGTGTTTCAGCAGAAGCTTTTACTTCTTTTAATCTAACATGGGATGAACGATGGGAAATGCTGAAAGAAGTGGCGAATGTAAATATGGCACAAGGAGTAACACACCTGGTTTTTCACACCTACACCCATAATCCTCGTACCGATTTCTTACCACCTGGAACATCCTTTGGTTCAAGTATCGGAACGCCTTTCCTACGTGGACAAACCTGGTGGAAATATATGCCGGAATTTACCGGTTGGCTTTCTCGTTGTAGTTACTTGTTAGAACGGGGTAAACCTGTTTCAGATGTCTTATGGTATCTTGGCGATGAAATAAGTCATAAGCCGGATCAAGACGCACCGTTTCCACAAGGATTCAAGTATGATTATTGTAACCCGGATGTCTTGTTGAACAGACTAAGTGTTCAAAATGGAATGCTTGTCACCCCTGAAGGAGTCAGCTATAAAGTTCTGTGGATTCCCGACAACGAGAGAATGAGACCAGAAACGTTAGAGAAAATCTATTCATTGATTCAAGAAGGAGCTACTGTTGTCGGAAATGCCCCCAAAGGATTAGCCACTTTAATTGGTGGAGATACGTCGCAGAAAAGATTTGATGCTGCTGTCAAAAACATTTGGGGCAGTTCTCAAAAGAAAGAGATCCAACATTTAGGAAAAGGAAAACTTGTTTCTGGTTTAGATCTGGACACCGCATTAAGTAAATTAGGTATCCTTCCTGATGTAGTGGGAGGGAATGCCCTATGGTTACATCGTCAGACTGATGGAGCTGATTGGTATTTTGTGGCTTCTCCGCAAGGAGAGGGCTTTAAGGGAACATTAGATTTCCGTTGCGTAGGACAGGTTGATCTGTGGGATCCTGTTACAGGTGATATTACTCCGGTAAAAGGAGCAAGAAAAGGAGATTACACATCAGTAAGTCTGGTATTGCCTAAGGCCGGATCTTGTTTCCTTGTATTTACGCCAAACAAAAAAGAAAGAGAAATCCCCGAGTTTGATACCGAAAAAACACTTCTTCAGGATATGCAATGGACGTTGTCTTTTCCGCAAGGCTGGGGGGCACCTGCCTCATTGCAGATAACATCGCTCCAACCCTGGAAAGATTTAGATCTATCGGCAGAAGGGAAGGCTTTTTCAGGAACAGTGACCTATTCTACCACTTTTGATCTGAAAACGGTGAAACCGGAAATGAAATTTGTTCTTGACCTTGGAGATGTCAGCATGATTGCAAGTGTCTCAGTAAATGGGACGCATCTACGTACATTATGGGCATCACCTTATAAACTCGACTTGACAGATGCTATAAAAAAAGGGCAGAATACACTTATGATTGAGGTGACCAGTACTTGGTTTAACCGTCTTGTTTATGACGCCGGGCAACTGGAGGATAAGCGTAAAACGTGGACAATAAATGGACCCGGTAAAGATGCTTCCTTAAAAGATTACGGATTGTTAGGCCCTGTAACGTTATCTGTAAAAAGTAAAAGGAAATGAAGAAAGAAAGGCAATATAAAGAACCAACTTATAAAGTGGGACCGAAAACCGGTAAAATTCTGTTGTATGTTTTGTTTCTGCTAAGAATTATTCTTTTTGCAGCTTGTGTCTGGGGTTTATACCTTCTTTTTGGTTAGAGAACGAAAATACATCGTTTTTCTTCCTATTTTTGCCTGATATTAAACCAAACGGTCTTGTTTACCGTTATCATGTAAAGACAAGAATTCAAAGGTGTGTATGAATAAGTGGGTGAAACGAATAGGCATAGTCTGTTTAATACCGGTAGTCTTGGTATTGATTGTCTCGTCGCTCCTTTATATTCCGGCTATTCAGTCTTATACAGTAAAGAAGGTGACGGATTATGCTTCAGAAGCATCTGGTTTCTTGATTTCGATAGACCGTATCCGGCTCTCTTTTCCATTAAACCTTTCTGTTCATGGAATAGAAGTACAATCGTCCTCTTTAGATTCTATTCTTTCAATTCAGGAGCTTTCTGTCTCTGTAAAACCTCTTCCCTTATTAAAAAAAGAAGTATCTGTTAACGGTGTAAAAGTTGAAAATGCAACTCTAAACACGCTTGACTTGATTGATGGGATGGTTGTCAAAGGCAAAATTGGCTCTCTTTTTCTGAAAGCGGAGCATATTAATTTGGAAACTGAAAATGCAGTATTGGATTTGGCTGAACTTTCACAAACCGATCTTACTTTAGAAATAACAGGCAAACCAAAAGAAGATACGACAACTACGGCAGTAAACTGGCAAATAGACCTCAAAAAGGTTCTTGTAGATGATTTTAATTTTTCCTTTAAGACGTATGAAGACTCTATGTTGATTTCTTCTTCTCTCTCCAATACCCTTTTGAGTAATGGTTTACTGGATTTAGGAAAAGAGCAATATTCAATTGAACATGTAAGTCTGAACGACGGGACGTTAAACTATAATATGAATTCAAAAGTTCCGGAATCAGGGTTTGATTCGGATCATATTGAATTAACGGACGTTGGATTTTCTCTTGATTCTATCTTTTATAAAGAGAAAGAAATTAATGCCGTTATTAGAGATTTCAGATTAAAAGAACGGTCGGGATTAGAAATAGTATCCTTGAATGGTGCTGTTCGTGCGGACACTACTTCGATTGTGATACCGGAAATTCTTTTAAAAACACCTTATTCGGAGGCCCGTTTGCTTGCATCTATGCCTTGGAGTGTGCTTGATGAGCAGTCAACCGGTACGTTAAGAGCACTCTTTTCTGCTTTTGTAGGAAAGGAGGATGTGCTTCTTTTCTCGGGTATTCCGGTTTCAGCCCCTTTTGCAACGGCTTATCCTGACCGCGACTTGGTGCTTACTGCCGGTGTTGAAGGTAATTTAGTTGATCTGAAAATTAAACAGGCAAAGGTTGAATTAGACAGTGCCTTTACATTAAATGCATTCGGGAAAATACAAAACATGACAGATAGTATCGGTCGCTCGGGAGAGTTGACCTTTGATGCTTCGACGGATAAATTAGACTTTCTGTTAACTTTGTTTGATGCCGAAACACAACAAAGTCTGAATCTTCCCCCGGGTATGACGCTGAACGGTAATGCAAGTTTGAAGAGCCAGGTATATCAAACAGATTTTTTGTTTACTGAGAATACCGGAAAAATAGCTCTTGAGGCTACTTATAATACTAAAAATGATGCCTATGAAGCGGTTCTGAAGGTTGATAGCCTTGAACCTGTCCATTTTATGCCGCAGGATTCTCTGTATTGGTTGACAGCCTTTGTGGAAGCCAAAGGAAAAGGTACGGATCTTTATTCTAAACGCACTTATGCAGACTTAAATGGCAAGATCACGGATATTCGTTATGGAGAAAGATCAGTTTCTGATGTCTCTCTGAAGGGGATGTTTAAGGAACATCAGTTTGAGGCCACATTGGATAGCCGGTATCCTTTGGCGAGGATGACATTGACTTTGTCGGGTTTGTTGGAAAGAAACAAACTTGAAGGGATGTTGATCGCGGATGTGGAAAACATAGACCTTCAGGGATTCCATCTGACGGAAAACCCGTTTTCGACCTCTTTCCAGCTGTTTACTGAAATAAAGTCCGACTTTAATAAAGATCATTTACTCGATATGACTTTGGGTAATTGGGAAATGACTACATCAAGTCAACAGTTTAAGCCGAAAACACTTACATTACATGTTCAAAGCAATCCGGATACAAGTCGGGTTTCTTTCCATGCCGGAGATTTAGGAATTGTTCTTACCGGTACATCGGACTTGATGACGATACAGGAAAAATTGGCAAAGGCGCAGGAAAACGTAAGGCGACAAATAGAACAGGATTCGACGATCCATACGGAAGTGTTGCGCCCCGATCTACCTGAAATGTTATTGACTGTGACAGCCAGAAAAGATAATCCGGTATATAATATTTTGCAGTATTTTTTCAATTTGTCTTTCACCGGTATAGATATGACTGCCTCTACTTCGCCGGAAAGCGGAATGAGCTTTGATGCCGGTGTATATACCATTATCCGTGATAGCATGTTGATAGATACAGTCCGGTTGGCTGTACGGCAAGATACATTAGGATTGCTCTATAATGCGGATGTGATTAAGAAAAAATATCTGAATCAAGAGGCTTTTGCCGGTGGGGTGTATGGTAAGATTCGTGATTATTATGGTGATGCACAGCTTTATTATAGAGATCAACGTGGAAACATCGGATTAGAACTCGGGATAAGAGCCGATAAAGTAGAAGAGGGAATAAAACTGAGCCTTTTCCCTGAAGAACCAATCTTGTTCTTTCATCCATTTTCTTTGAATGAGGATAATTATATTCATATAAAAAATAAAAAGGATATAGACGCAAACCTGAAACTTACAGGTAATAATAATGCGTCGCTTTGGATTCACTCTATGCCGCTTGAAGGGGTTATGGAAGAACTGCATATGGAATTGAGCCAGATTGACTTATCGCTTATGTCAAAAGGCTTTTCTTTTATGCCGAATTTGCAGGGATTATTGAATCTGGACTTACAGTATGCCCCTATGGATGATTCGTATATGTTGGTGGCCGATGCTAATATTGATAATCTGCTATATGAACGTGGGCGTGTTGGTGAGCTGATGTTTAATGGGGTGTTTCTTCCGTTAGATAAGCAAAATTCACAGGTGGATATGCACTTCTATCGTGATCGGGAAGAAGTTGTACAGTTAACAGCATTATATACGGCAGGGAAAAAAGACCGGATTGAAGGTGAGGCAAATATTACGGATCTTCCGTTAGATATGATTACCCCGTTTATTCCTGATAAGATGGCATCATTGGGTGGAAAACTGAAGGGGAATCTCGCTGTGAGCGGAACGACCGACTTGCCTTTGATAAACGGAACTTTATTAACGGATAGTGCATCTGTCTATGTCTCTGCGGCAACATCAACTTATCGTTTTGAGAATAAGGAGGTGAGTATTAAAAATAACTTGTTGTCATTCAATAAATATAAAGTATTTGCCTCGGGAGATAATCCATTTGTTTTAGATGGAACAATCAATATGAACGATCCGGAAAAAATGATGGCGGACTTAACCATGACTGCTGATAATCTCCAATTACTTAATGTGAAGCGAAATAAAGAAAGTCTTGTTTACGGAAAGATGTTCGTGAATCTGAACTCCACATTGAAAGGTCCATTAAACTCACTTAAAATGCGTGGTAACCTGCGGGTATTGGGAAATACGGATGTGACATATGTAATGGTTGAATCCCCTTTGACCGTGCAGGATCGGTTAGATGGATTAGTTACTTTTACGTCTTTTGCAGATACGTTGTTTAATAAACGCAGAAGGCCAATGGGGGCTCTTTCCGCAGGAGGAGTAGATATGTTGATGACTATTCGTGTAGATCCTGCCGTACAATTGAAAGTTGATTTAACCCCTAATCGCTCCAGTTATGTGGAACTTGAGGGAGGGGGAGATCTGACATTTCAATATACACCATTAGGTGATATGCTGTTTAACGGTAGATACACGCTTACGGGAGGCGAAGTAAGGTACGAACTTCCCATTGTGTCAGCCAAGAATTTTACCATCAAGGAAGGTAGTTATGTAGAATGGAGCGGAGAAATGATGAATCCGCGTTTGAATCTGACAGCTACAGAGAGAATACGTACTTCTGTTACACCTGAAGGACAATCTTCCCGACTTGTGAATTTTGACGTCGGAATAAAGATCCAGCAGACTATGGAAAATATGGCACTTGATTTTACTTTGGAAGCACCGGAAGATATGAGTATGCAGACAGAACTAACAACAAAAGGAGCCGATGAACGACGAAAACTGGCTGTCGGACTATTGGTTACGGGAATGTATGTCGATAAAAATAGTACAGCATCAGGTATGAATATGGGATCTGCCTTGAATAGTTTCTTACAGAATGAAATAAATAATATAGCGGGAAGTGCTCTTAAGACAGTCGATATTTCTTTTGGAATGGATACGTATGACGGAGATCGGACGGACTATTCTTTCCGTTTTGCTAAACGGTTTTATAATGATCGGATTCGGATCGTAGTAGGCGGACGTCTTTCTTCCGGTGAGGATGTTGGAGAAACACAGTCTGACAATTTTATTGACAATGTATCTATAGAGTATAAATTAGATGAAAGCGGTAGCCGGTATGTTAAATTGTTCCATAATAAAAATTACGAAAGCATGCTGGAAGGGGAGATTATTGAGACCGGAGTTGGGGTGGTGTTAAAACGCCGGATGGTTAAATTTTCTGAACTCTTTGATTTCAGAAAAAAGAAAACAGAACCTGTAACTGAAGAAGAATGAGGTCAAAAATTAAAATAGTCGTGTCGTTAAGTCTGATGATTGTCCTTCTGGCTTCTTGTTATACTACTCGTAATTTACCGGAAGGAGAAGTCTTATATACGGGTATAAAGAATCTGACTATAGACGATACGGAAAATACAAAGGCAAGCGAAACGGCGAAAGAAGAGATAGAAGCAGCGTTAGCGTATGCTCCCAATAACGCTTTTTTAGGAAGTTCGAGTGTCCGTACTCCTTTTCCTGTTGGGCTGTGGGTGTATAATGCATTTGTTAACAGAAAAGGAGCGGTCAACAAATGGATATTCGAAACAATGGGAGCTGAACCTGTTCTTATTAGTGCAGTCAACCCCGAAATACGCGTGAGAGTAGCCAAAAATCTGTTGAACGAACATGGCTTCTTCAATGGTACGGCATCATATGAAATAATACCCGACAAGAAAGATTCTCTGAAAGCAAAGATAAATTATAACATTGTTATGAATGAAGCTTATACGTATGATAGCATCCGGCACATACGTTTTCGTCATCGTGCGGATACGATCATGCAAATGTATAAGCACCGGCAAATTATAAAACCCGGAGATAACTTTAATGTAATGAGCTTAGAAGAAGAACGTCAACGTATCTCTACCTTGTTGCGTAATGAAGGGTATTACTACTTTCGTCCTGAACATATCGTTTATCAGGCGGATACAACTATTTCTCCGGGCAAAGTCTCTCTTAGAGTGATGCGTAATCAGAGTATGCCTCGAAACGCGTTGCGCCCATGGAAAATAGGCAAAGTCTCTGTTTCGCTATACGGTTATGAAAATGAGAAGCCTACCGACTCGCTCCTTTACAAAGACCTGATGATTTATTACGAAGGTAAATTGCGCATACGACCAACTGTCCTTTATCGGCAGTTAAAGTTTAAAAGCGGAAATTATTACTCTGAAAGAAGACAGGAACGTACGCAGGAGTCTTTCTCCAAGTTAGGGATATTCCGTTATACGGATATGCAGTATATGCCAAGAGATACGTCTCGAAGATGCGATACGCTTGATTTACATATAAGCACAATTTATGACTATCCGTTGGATGGAGAATTGGAATTTAACTTTAAAGCGAAAAGCAATGATCATATGGGGCCGGGAACCGTTTTTAGTCTGACAAAAAGAAATCTTTTCGGTGGAGGAGAGTCCTTGACAGGAAGCGTAAACGGATCTTATGAGTGGCAGACCGGACGAAGAATTGATGATGCGGGAGGTGTTATAAATAGCTATGAATTCGGGGCCAGTCTTGCCCTGACTTTCCCCCGTGTGGTTTTCCCCGGATTACTATATAAAGGGTTGGATAATTATTCAAGTACTACCTTCCGTTTGAATGGTAACCAATTGAACCGAGCGCATTTCTTTAAAATGCTATCGTTGGGAGGAAGCTTGACTTACGAATATCGGCCGACACGGAAAAGTCAACATATAATAACCCCATTCCGGTTGTCGTATAATAAGCTGACCGATCCGACTCCCGCTTACGATACCCTTTCTGCTGCTAATCCGGCATTGAGGCAGAGTCTTCAGGATCAGTTTATTCCTGCGATATATTATTCGTACACCTATGATAGCCCGGTTAGAAAATGGCGGGATCGCATCTGGTGGGAGTTTTCAGTAACCGAAGCCGGTAATCTGATTTCCGGTATTTATGCGTTGAATGGAAAAAGTTTCAACAAACGGGATAAGACGATTCTGGGGAATCCGTATGCGCAATTCGTGAAACTAACAAATGAATTAAGATACAATCGTTGGATAGACCGGAATCAATCAGTTGTAGGTCGTATTATGGTTGGTGCGATTTATAGCTATGGAAATGCCCGCATCTCACCGTATAATGAACAGTTTTTTGTAGGAGGCTCCAACAGTCTGAGAGCTTTTACGATACGAAGTATAGGGCCGGGTCGTTTTGTTCCGGATAAGAACAATCGGTATGCCTATATCGATCAGACGGGAGATTTTAAAATAGAAGCGAATCTTGAATATCGATTCCGTTTGTTAGGAGATCTGCAAGGCGCCCTTTTTCTCGATGCAGGAAATGTCTGGCTGTTAAGGCAAGATGAAAATCGTCCCGGAGGATATTTGTCTGACGGAAATTTACTCAAGGATCTGGCTTTAGGCACAGGAGCCGGAGTACGTTATGATATGGATTTTCTTGTGGTTCGATTTGATGTCGGAGTCGGGCTTCACCTTCCCTATGACACCGGAAAAAAAGGCTATTATAATATCCCGAAATTTAAAGATGGGCTTGGTTTTCACTTAGCGATAGGTTACCCATTCTAAAAAAAAACATACATTTGTGTCAGTTTGAATAAATTGAACAATAAACAAGAATACAAAATGGCAAATTTCTTTACTTCCTTATTTTCCTCGTCCGTAGAGGAAACTACCGACGGAATGAGTAAAAGCGACCGCAAAAAGTTTGATATATTAAAATATGACGGAGTACGGGCTCAGAAAATTGGGAAACTGCCTTATGCAATAAAATGTTTTACGGAGGCATTGGCAATAAATGATGATTTGGAAACAATGAGTTATTTAGTTGGAGCCTATACTATGATACACGAACCGGAGAAAGCGCTTGACGTATTAGACCAGATGATAAAGTTGGATCCGGAATTACTGACAACACTTTTTACGCGCGTCAGCGTGTTGTTTATGTTGAATAGAGAAAAAGAGGCGATAGAAGAATGTCTTCATATAATAACCCTGGAACCTTCTAATCATCTTGCTTATTATTTAATGGCGAAAGCAAAGAAGAACTTAGCTGATATGGATGGCGCTCTGGATGATATAACAAAAGGAATCGCTGTAAACGAAGACTTTTCAGATGCTTATTTGCTCCGTGCTGAAATTTGGTTGGCGAAGGAAAATGGAAATACAGCTCTTGATGATATCGAACACGTTATCTCCAAAGAGGGTGAAGAAGAGAATGCTTACTTGTTAAGAGCAAAAATTCATATGTTTTTGAATAATCTTCCAGCTGCTGAAGAAGATTATAATAAAGTACTTGAACTGAATCCGTTTAATGAAGAGGGTGCTTTGAAGTTGATCGATCTGTTGATTTTGACAGAACGATATGAAGATGCTTTAATCGCTGTAGATGAGTTGATAGAATTGTCCCCTTCGCTATCAGATGCTTATACGAGACGAGGAAAGATAAAACAACTAACCGGAGACGAGAATGCTGCTGAGGCGGACATGCAAAAAGCAGAAGAACTACGTAATGTGCAGATTGAACATGGAGGACAGGTTGATTTCAGTAATCTTAATAAAGGGGCACATAACGTCTTTGGATAATAGAAATGTAACAAAAGCAACTTTTGCCAGCGAGAAAAAATGACTAAAAAATAGTATCTGCATTTGTTTATCCC
Organism: Massilibacteroides sp.; assembly: GCF_028705895.1. Lineage (GTDB taxonomy): Bacteria > Bacteroidota > Bacteroidia > Bacteroidales > Tannerellaceae > Massilibacteroides. The sequence goes on from NZ_JAQWCQ010000001.1 coordinate 80,687, forward strand.
AAAAAAGACCTTAACTTTGCAGCCCGAATCGCTTGTGTAAGAAGAAAAAAGATAATAATAAATAGAGAATAAGATGAAAAGAACATTCCAACCTTCCAACAGGAAAAGAAAGAACAAACATGGCTTTCGTTCAAGAATGGCTACGGCTAACGGACGCAGAGTATTGGCCGCTCGTCGTGCAAAAGGAAGAGCTAAACTTACTGTATCTGACGAATACAACGGATAATCCGAAGATCGTTTGATTAATGAATAAAGAAAGGTATCCTCAAAAGGGATGCCTTTTTTGCTTATCTGCATTCAATCACATAGCCCGCTATGCTCATTCACAGGCTCTAAAAAAACGCGCAGAAACGCGAGCGTAATTTTCTCAAATCAGAGAGGGCTTTACGATTGCCCTTTTCAGCCGATAACAACACACAAAAAAATGGATAGTACACAAAGAAAAATATAAAGGTTATTTTGGATCAGGCAAAATATCCGGTTGTTATGGTAATCATCCATCGTGATACGTCTATACTGCAAACTGGCATTTTAAAGACCAATGTCATCAACTCAAACTTCTTGCTCCACTTTAGTCTTACTATTCATCGAATAATTCCGGCTGAAAGCCGAGTATATATCAGCCCAACACAACGTGTTGGGTAATAGGACACCCTTCCTTTGCGGCCTGAAAGGACAGTATAAACCTGTCCTAACATCTGCTATGTTGCCCCTTCAGGGCGCGAGACTCGTTCTACATCCTTCCCAACGCGTTGCGTTGGGTTATAATATAGCAGGTTTTCAGCCTTAAAACCAAACTGTATAGCTTAAGTTGATGACATTGGTTTAGAAACTACGCTGAGCAGAGGCTTCCAATAAAATCAATCCCGCTCATATTGCTGATTTACAATACATTAAAATCAATCGAATAGTTTTTATTTTTGTGTTTTGTTTTGACAAATAGATACTTTTTTCGTTCTTTTGCTTACGCGTAAAAAATGCCCATCCTTGTTTTTTTGATTTATAGCATCGTTTTAGACCAATAAATATTGTATTTAGACTAAAACAGCCCGTTTTTTACCGAAAATATAAAGGTTATTTTTTGAAAAATATCCTTTATATTCAAAAAAAGAATAGAATCTTTTTCCAAAAAGAATAGGGAGATTTTATCCATTGCCTTTTTTTGTTCAATTTTGATAATTCAAAAAAACAGGCATGCCGTATCGTGCGTTTTAAGTGCGGTTTTTCGGTGTTTGTTTTTCGGGTACATATATTGTCATTTTATTTAATAAAGCGTGTTAAAACAACGCTATTGAAGCCGACGACAATTTGTCTGAAAATGACAAGTTTTGCTATTATTTTGTTTTTTACTTCGCTTTTTTATATTTGCTGTCCACGATTTGTTTTAACCTATCGAGGTAATCCCATTAAAAAACGACATAATCCAAGTGTATAACAACCGGAGTTTCGGACTGAAAAGGATATAATTGGACCTTTATATTTTCGGGTAAAATATGTTTCTGATTATCAGTGATTTACAAAACGCCTTTTGGGGTGGAATTCAAGCCTTTTTTCTTTAGATATACCAACCGGATATTCTACTTGTCCGCCTCTTTCTGTAAAAGACTTTTCACTTTCTGAAAACACCTCTGTTTGGTACCTAATTCCGAATTAAAAGATGTGTTTGCCGGAGGTATTGCTCCTATGTAATGTTTTTTTTCTACTTTTGTCATGCTTATTATAAAAGAATAGGAATGAAGGATTTTCTTGTTAAGCTGATAAAGAACCCTTTTGTGGTTAATTTTCTTTTGATGTTTGCAGTTTTTGGTCTACTCATTTTCGGAACGTTGAAGTGGTTAGACCGTTATACTCATCATAATGAAGTGGTGGTAGTGCCGGATGTGAAAGGCCTTACAATAGAAGACGCAGCATCTTTCTTTGAAAATAATGGCTTACGATATGATATTATAGATTCTGTTTTCTCTAAGGACGTAGCTCCGGGAACAATTGTGGAATTGAAGCCGAATGCAGGTTCGAAAGTAAAGGAAGGGCGTATTGTATTTATTACGCTTAATGCCTTAGGGGCGCAGATGGAAACAATACCTGATGTGGAAGATATGTCCTTTCGTCAGGCTTACGCTTTGCTTAGAGCACGCGGGTTTGAAACTGTGGAGATCGAGTACGTGCCTGGTGATTTTAAAGATTTAGCCATGGCGGTGGAATTACGTGGTCGCGTATTACGTAGCGGAGAAAAGGTGCCTTTGACTTCTCCTTTGATTCTGAAGGTTAGCAATGGTGAAGACGAAGTACTCCCTGAAGATTCTTTGGGGTTGGACCAGCCTGTGAAGTCTTTGGATAGTGAAGACGAGAAGTGGTTTTGATATGGATGATTTCATAGAAGATATAGACGATCTGGAAGATGACGGTGTGTTTGACCCTGCCTCAGAACCGGAAGAATCTATGTATGAACATTTTCGCTTTACCGCAGACAAAGGACAATCTTTGTTGCGCGTTGATAAGTTCTTAGTGGATCGGATGATGGGGGCAACACGAAACCGGATTCAGTTAGCTGCCGAAGCAGGTTGTATTCTGGTGAACGGGGCGCCTGTAAAAAGCAATTATCGGGTTAAACCCTTAGATGTAGTGTCGCTTGTTATGGCACGTCCCCGACGTGAACTTGAAATTATTCCCGAAGATATTCCTCTTAATATAATGTATGAAGATGCGGATTTATTAGTTGTAAACAAACCCGCAGGATTGGTTGTGCATCCCGGACATGGAAACTATACCGGTACGTTGGTGAATGCATTGGCCTGGTATTTAAAAGATGACCCGGCTTATGACCCCTCTGATCCGAGACTTGGATTAGTGCATCGGATTGATAAAGATACATCCGGTCTGTTAGTTGTCGCCAAGAAACCGGAGGCAAAGGCTGATCTGAGTCTGCAGTTCTTTAATAAGACAACAGAACGGACATATCATGCTTTGGTCTGGGGTATTATCCGTGAAGAAGAGGGCATAATCGAAGGAAATATTGCCCGCAATCCTCGTGACAGGATGCAGATGATGGTTTTCCCCGAAGGCGATCAGGGTAAATCAGCAGTAACACATTACCGGGTGCTGGAACGTTTAGGTTATGTAACGCTTGTGGAATGTCGTCTGGAGACAGGACGTACTCATCAGATACGTGTACACATGAAATATATCGGGCATACCTTATTTAATGATGAACGTTATGGCGGCCACGATATATTGAAGGGAACTACATTTGCAAAATATAAACAATTTGTGCAGAACTGCTTCATGCAATGTCCGAGACAGGCTTTGCATGCCAAAACGTTAGGCTTCAGGCATCCCTCGACAGGAGAAAACATGTCTTTCGACTCGGAAATCCCAGTCGATATGGAAGGGCTGATACAACGTTGGCGTATGTATGCAAATACTAAAGATTTATAAAATGAAGAAGAATGTTGCCATTGTTGCGGGAGGAGACTCCTCCGAAATTGTTATTTCATTAAAGAGTGCGGCAGGACTCTCAACTTTCATTGATAAAGAAAGATATAATCTGTATATTGCAATCCTGAAAAAGAGTGAATGGGTTGTACAACTGCCGGATGGAACAAACACAGCGATCGACAAAAATGACTTCAGTTTTCAGGAAAACGGATTCATTAAAAAGTTCGATTTTGCATATATAACGATTCACGGCACTCCTGGAGAGGATGGCCGTTTGCAAGGTTATTTTGATATGATCGGAATGCCCTATTCTTCTTGTAATGCTTTGGTGAGTGCTATTACATTTAATAAATATGTATGTAATGGCTATCTGAGAGGCTTTGGGGTGAAGGTGGCAGATTCAATTCGTCTGTTCAGAGGGCAGACTGCCGATACAGATGAAGTGGTAGCTCGTTTAGGCTTGCCTTTGTTTGTGAAACCCAATGTTGGCGGAAGTAGTTTTGGTACAACAAAAGTGAAAGCGGCTGCCGGATTGCAGGATGCGATAGCGAAGGCTTTTGCGGAAGGCGATGAGGTGATCATGGAGCAGTTTGTTGCCGGAAAAGAAGTGACAAGTGGTTGTTACAAAACAAAAGAGAGCTCAGTTTTGTTGCCTTTAACAGAGGTGGTGACCGGAAACGATTTTTTTGATTTTGATGCAAAATACAATGGACAGGTAGAAGAAATAACGCCTGCTCGTATATCTGTTGAGATGACAAAAAAGATACAAAACGAGACATCGCGAATTTATGATTTGTTAGGCGCATCGGGGATTATTCGGATTGACTATATTATTCCTCAGAATGGAGAGCCGGTTATGCTGGAGGTAAATACCACTCCGGGCATGACTGCTACCAGTTTTATTCCACAACAAATCCGTGCTGCCGGATTGGATATAAAAAACGTCATGACGGAGATAATTGAAGATGTATTGCTAAAAAGAAAGTAAAAAATAAATATAGATTATGGATAAAGAATCGGTACCCTTAAATTTCGACGAGATTCGTCCCGTGAATAACGACGAAGTAAAAGGCGCGATAGAGGAGTTAATTACTAACGAAGATTTTGAAAGAGCTTTTCGCTATTTGAAACCAGACTTGGACTGGGAGGCTTTCTCTAAAGTTATGAGGGCTTGCAAGACGAAGGAAGAGTTTAAGGCGTTGTTGTCTTATGATGCGGTTTCTACAGTTGCCCGGAAAACAACCTTTTCGTTAACAGTCTCCGGAAAGACCCGTTTGCCGGAAGATAATTCTCCTTGTACGTTTATTTCCAATCATCGGGATATTGTGCTTGATGCCGCGTTCCTGAATGTGATGCTTTATGACGTTGGTTATGGCATGACTCAGATAGCTATCGGGGATAATCTGTTAATCCGTCCCTGGATTAAAACCTTAGTTCGCTTAAATAATAGCTTTATCGTAAAGCGTGGAGTTTCTGTCCGTCAGATGCTTGAGGTGAGTGGAACCCTTTCTGCCTATATCCATCATACGATCAAAGAAACGAAAGAATCTGTATGGATTGCTCAGCGAGAAGGACGAGCTAAAGATTCGGATGACAAAACGCAGGCCAGTATTCTTAAAATGCTGAACATGGGAGGAGATGCCGGCATATTAACAAATCTGATGTCTCTTAATATTGTGCCCGTATCTATCTCATATGAATACGATCCTTGTGATTTTCTGAAAGCGCAGGAATTCCAACAAAAACGTGATAACCCTGATTTCGTAAAATCACAACGCGATGACCTGTTGAGTATGGAGACCGGTATATTATATGATAAAGGACGAGTACATTTTACAATGTGTTCTCCAATCAATGAAAAACTACAGAATCTGGACCCGGACATGGATAAGGCGGAATTATATTCCTCTGTGGCTACAATTATAGACAAAGAGATCTATAAGCACTATCGTTTCTATCCCGGCAACTATGTGGCCTATGATCTGCTGTACGAAACACGAGATTTCGAGACTAATTATAGTCTTAAGGATAAAGCGGAGTTTGAAGATTATTTGCAGAAGCAATTAGATAAAATTGTAATACCGGATAAAGATGTACCATTTCTTAGAAAAAAAATATTAGAAATGTATTCCAATCCACTAAAAAATAACGTAGAAACAGCCGACTGATCTCACTTCCTTTAAATTACCTGTTGTACGTTTTTATGGTGGAACAAGTCTCCCTCATCGGGGGGGGAGGGAGGGGTTTGTCCTCAAAACCATAGGTTTCGTACAGGAATCCCTTAAAAACAGATAAAAAATGGGGAGATGATGCGGAAAATTATCATTAAATGGTTGCTCATATAAAAGTTATCATTAATTTTGCTACGTGAAAAGACATTTGTTTTGTAAGTTCTTCATAAGAACGATTTGCTCTTAACTGTTGTTTTTTGCTTGAATTATAAGAATTTGTATTTCTATTATTAATATTAATTTATCAATTATGAAGAAAAAGTTTTTTACTTTATTAGCTGCTGCAGCATTCCTTTTAGGAACCGCTGTGCCTGCTTTTTCTGCTGTACCCCATACTACTATTGCGTCAGGAGCGATGGTTGGGGGAGATGCGGCAAATATGGTGGTTGGTGCAAATAGAGGTTTGTATCACATTACCAATGTGGATACGGCGGGTGTTCCTCAGGGTGTTTTGTATGTGGATAATACAGGAAACACGGGAGCTGTTTCTATTGAAAATCCTCTTACAAGCTCGAAGTTCTTGATGGAGTCATTATGGTGTGTGGAGATAACGACTGAAGCACAAGGGAAAAATCCATCTTTCAGCTTTTTGAATAAGGCTTATGGAGATAATTTGCGCGCGGAAGAAAAAGCAGTTTCTTCTTTGACTTTAGATGGAACATTAAGTGACTGGAAATTTTCTAATGTTTATGGCGAAAATGTTGCATTAGAAAAAGTACAACCTCTTTATTCTTATATTAATGGTAGCCAGGCAATTGTTTTGGTGGAGGGCGCTGGTGGTGTTGGTACGGTTGGAACAGCTATCGCTGACGTGACTGAAATCGAAGCTAAGGCAAATTCATTCAATCCAGCTATTAGCACAATAGGAGGTGGAAATGCTACGATGCTTTTCTTTACATTGAATGAGGCTACTCCTATCGTTCTTACTGCAGATCAATTCAATACGAAGTTGGGCATTGAGCCAACAGCTACAGGTCAGAAGTTGACTTTTGATCCTGATAGAAACGTGGGTTCTAACCCGTTTACAGAAAATGTATTGAAGGCTACAAATGTTGCAACTAATACTGGTGGTGCTGATTGGTATTTGAATTTGCAAAATACAGATGGTAAATATCTTCGCGTAGATACCTCTGTGGTTAATAATACTGGTAACTACTTCTTGACATTCAAATTTACTGATAGAATTGAAGATGGAACACTCCCTGCTGGTCAGTTGCATCCTGTAAACTTGACAAATCAGTATGCTTTCCGTTTTGTTTATTTCCCATCTCATGATAGCTTGATTATTAATGTTAAAGATGTTCTTCAGTCAAGTAAGACTTTGGAAAGTGCGCTTACTCCTGTTAAGTTGTTCTGGGAAATCGATGCTTTACTTGGTGTGGGTGCTCATGGCGATAGTGAAGGAAAATTACAATCTTCAGACGATGTTTATTCTGACACTCGATTGATTGACTTTACTTATGTGGTTCTTCAGGATTTGAATAACAATAAAGTTGTAACTATCGGTGAGCTTCCTTCTCAAACTCGTATTTCTTTAGGCCTGGGAGATTGTAAAGCTGCTGTAAATAAAACTTCATTGCAAGGTTTGTATACAATTCAAAATAAGGAAGGTAAATATTTGCAAGTTCCTATCTATACAGATACACTTATGACTGGTAAAAGAGTTGCTCAATGGGTTACTTTAGAGTCTTATGTAGATCCTATGGAATTGCCTTCTTTCCAATGGGTAGTTGAAAAAGTAAGATCTAACGATACAGATAATATTTCTTTGATTAAAATCACAAACCGTGAATATGCTAACAATGCTGAAGTTGAAACAATTCAATTGTGGAAAGATAAATCAACGACTCTTTTTGATGCTGAATTAGCTGCTAATGCGGTTGGATTTACAGAAGTTCCTGAAGCGAAGAGATTGGATCCATATTTGGGATACAAATATGTTCCTGAAGATATTGCTAAGTTGAGAACTTATACATTCAATTATCTACACGAATTGGATCAAAACACATACTTGTCTGTAAAGAACAGCCAAAGCGATTCTTTATTATATGTTCAAAAAGATAATGCTGACGGTTTTGAATTAGTCCCTTACCACCATAGCTATACAGCTGCTAATGGTTGGAGTGTAAAACCAGTTGATTATGGTTATACTGGAAGCATTGAAAAAATCAATAACAAAGCTTATGCTGCGAAGTTGGTAAGAACTGCTTATGTGTTGAAAATTAAAGAAGGAAACAAGATCTATAACACAAATAAAGTTGTAGTTGTTGATAAAGAAGGTCGTTACGCTGTAACTCCTGATAACAACAACGCGATTTCCGCAGGTGATAGTGCTGTATTCTATCTGAAAGCAAATAATACTAAAGATGGTATTAACTACTATGCATTGGTTGATACTGCTTCGTTTACAAAGAATAATTTTGTTCAAAACGGTAACCTTGATAGAGTAACTGTTAAGGGAGGTGTGACTGATCACAATTTGTGGTTGAAAGTTCAGAACCATTATGAAGTTAGAACTTCTGCATTTGCTGTAGAACCTAACGAAGAGCCTTTATACAGAAGGTTCAACAGAACGGTTGATGGAATTGAAAATGGTGCTACTAATTTCTATGATGATGTAGATCTACCTGTAAACTTGAGATTCTTCCGCGTGAACAACGAAAGCGAATTCTTGTATGAAGATGAGCACCATCCTAAGTATTCTGAAGGGAAAGGTATTAACTTCCTTGGTTATAGACACGAAGCTGACTTTTCAATCAAAGACGAGCTTAGCGAAGATTTAATCAAAGAGCGTACTACGTTATTTGTAGATACTGCATTCGTTAACAGACCTGCAACTGAGGGTGCTGAATTTGATACCCCAAAACCTCAATATCTGATTGGTGTTGGTGTCTATGAAGTAGAAGGATTTACAACTGAAATTCCTTGTGAGCCCTCAGTTACAACTCCAAGTTACTATCGTGGTCGTTACCTAATCAATGCAACTGACTCAGTTTACGGTGCAACTCGTAATTCTTTGACAAACTGGACAAGCAAATGGCAAGGAGGATGGGGAACCTCGAATATTGATCATTCAAAAGATAACAATAAAGATGGTATCAACGATTATATCTGGGATACTAAATGGGAACGTTTAGCATTTGTTGATGCAGTTCGTTTGTATGACACGCTTTACGTATTGAATGGTGCTACTGAATATGCAGATCCTATTGACTTTGCAAAATTAAAAACTGATAAAAGAGTACATGCTATCCGTTTAGATAATAACTTCCATAAAGATGTTGTATGGCAGTTCCGTCTGATTGATACTGAAAAAGGTGTTGAATACAAAGATCAGGTTCAAAACTTCCTAATCGAATCTGAAACAACAAAACGTGGTCAGCAAGAAATGCTTGCCCCGATGACTGGTGGTTGGGTTAAAGTGCAGAATGGTGTTCCTGTAATCAGCCGTGGTAACTATACCGACGCTATTACTGACGCTGAAAAATTCAATGTTGTAGCAAGTGATGCTCAGGCTGTAAGCAATGAAGATATTAACGTAACTGACGTTAATGTAGTTGCTGGAAATGGTGAAGTTACTATCTACAATGCTGCAGGTAAAACTGTTGCTATCAGCAATATCTTAGGACAAACTATTGTTAACACAGTTATTACTTCTGACAACGCTACTATCGCTGCTCCTAAGGGTATCGTAGTGGTTGCTGTTCAAGGTGAAAAAGCTGTTAAAGCAATTGTAAAATAATAGAACAGAGTTTATAATCAAATAATTCTAAATTATCATCAATGGCTCTCTTTCGGGAGAGCTATTAAAGTACCCTGTGAAGGAGAAAGGTGATACATTAATATTAAGTGTTAAAATAAAGTTCTAACTGTCGGTATATCTGTGAAGAAGGAAGACAGAAAAGATAGAGGCTACCCAAAAGGTAGCCTCTATTCATTTTTACCTATTCTACATATGCGTTACTTCTTACTTCCTTGTTTTTTTGTTTATCTTTGTTCCTGAAAATTGGGTGTAATGATTTCTTATTCAGGAAATCTTAGTAAAAGGGAATCCGGTGTAAGTCCGGAGCTGTGCCCGTAGCTGTAAGTTCTAATAATAATGTCGGCATTCTTCATAGCCACTGTCTTCGGATGGGAAGGCGCCGACAAATGGAACCAGCCAGAAAACCTGCCCATATTTGTTTTATGCGTGACCTCGGGTAAAGGGAACGATAAATCAAAATTCTATGCGTGCTTTTTACTATAAAAGACTTCTATGCCTGATTGGATGGCTCTTGTTTGCTCTTTCTGCTTATGCACAGCAGGTAGATACCACCAAGTTATACAAACTTTCCGGAGTTGAAGTGGTCGAAAAAGCACGTGTTTCAACTACCCGAACAAGCAATCCTGTCCAAATAATGACTTCTACATCCATTGAACGACTCGGTATGCAGGATTTGACAGAAGCTGTTAAACGTTTTTCCGGTGTTACAGTGAAAGATTATGGGGGAATAGGCGGCTTGAAGACTGTCTCAATCAGAGGTTTTGGTGCACAACACACGGCCGTAAGTTATGATGGAATAACGATTACTGATGCTCAAAGCGGACAAATCGATCTTAGTCGGTTCTCTTTAGATAATGTTGAGCAGGTATCCTTAACGATCGGACAAAGTGATGATATTTTCCAGACTGCGCGTATGTATGCCTCAGTAGGGGCTCTCTCTATTCGTACGAACAGACCTTCGTTTAAAAATAAGGACTATAATTTTCGTGCTAAAATAGGAGGGGGAGCATTCGGTTTGTTTACACCCTCTTTGCAATATGACTACAAGTTAAATGATCGTTTCTCGCTTTCTGCCAGAGCCGATTGGATTAGTGCAAAAGGAGAATATCCGTTTACACTAAAGAATGGTAAGCTGGTAACAGAGGAAAAACGTACGAATAGCGATGTTCAATCTTTACGATTAGAAGGCAATCTTTATGGTTCTATTAAAGGAGGTGAGTTAACCGCGAAATTGTATTATTTTGATTCAGAGAGGGGATTGCCCGGATCAATTATCTATTACAACGATTATGCGAAAGAACGATTATGGGATAATAATTTCTTTGGACAAGTGAATTTTTGTAAATCCCTAAGCGATCAATTTACTATTCAATCTTCGACAAAATATAGCTATGGCTACAATAAGTACAGAAATATTGATAACAAATATCCCGATGGCCTGCAAATTGACCGGAACACACAGCAAGAGTATTATCTTTCCGTAGGTGCATTGTATAACCCCATAGAATCTTTTTCGGTTTCGTTAACCTCAGATTTATCGTATAATGATTTGGAAAACAATTTTACAAATGCGGCTTTACCCCAGAGGCTTACTTCTCTCTCTGTATTGGCTGCGCAATATCAGACAACGCGATTGACTCTTACGGGGAGTTTGCTTGGTACGTTTATTACAGATGAAGTAAAATCCGGAGATAAACCGGCTGATCGTAAACGCCTTTCGCCGGCGGCCAGCTTGTCCTGGCGTCCATTTGAAGAGACAAATTTTCGTATCCGGGCATCTTTTAAAGATATATTCCGGGTTCCAACGTTTACTGATTTGTATTATCTCCGTGTAGGTAATACAAAATTAAGACCCGAAAGAGCTTTACAATACAATCTGGGGATAACATGGAGTGGGGAGTCTTCCCTTTTTCGGTATATGAGTGCCTCTGCAGACATTTATTATAATAAATCTGAGGATAAGATTGTTGCTTCTCCGACGATGTATGTCTGGAAGATGATTAATCTTGGAGAAGTTGAAAGTAAAGGAGTGGATATAAATCTGCAGACGGAAATGCCGTTGAACTCCCATATGGCAGTGTTGCTGACAACGAATTACAGCTATCAGCATGCAATAGATGTGACTGATAAAGAAAGCAAGTATTACCGACATCAAATTCAATATACCCCAAGACATACCGGAACAGGGTCTGTTACGTTCGAAAATCCGTTTGTGAATCTGACTTATAGTCTGATGGCAGTTGACAAACGTTATTCTTTATCTCAGAATATTCCGGATAATAGAATTGACGGTTATGTAGAACAAAATATATCCCTAAACCGTACATTCAGGTTGGGTCGTACATCTTTACGTTTGCAAGGTGAAATCCTGAATCTTGAAGATCGAACCTATGATGTGATAAAATATTATCCTATGCCGGGACGCTCCTGGCGTTTAAATGCAATACTGACATTTTAAAACAGAAAAAAGAAAATGAAAAAGAAAATTTATTTTTTATTATTAGCAATTTTTTTTGTGTCTCCTTTTTTGTTTGTCTCATGTAGTGATGATGATGACGATCCGGACATAAATCCTGATCCGGAATTAACGACTTCAGGTGTTTATATTCTGAACAATGGTTCGTATGGACAAAATAATTCTACACTTGATTATTATAATCCGGAAACAAATGAACTAACTAAGAAGGTGTTTAATACTTCCAACGGTAGAGGGTTAGGCGATACCGCAAATGATTTGTTAGTTTATGGTTCAAAGATGTATATTGTTGTTAATGTTTCAAGTACTATTGAAATAACGGACCTGGAAGCCGGTTCACTTCAAACTATTTCACTTACGAGAGATGAACAGCCTCAGCAACCACGTTTTGCGCAACCTCATAAAGGTAAGGTGTATGTGACGACATATGATGGTTATGTGGTGAAAATAGATACAACAAGCCTGGAAGTTGAAGGACAGGTTGAAGTCGGTCTTGGCGCAGAGCAGTTGAGTATAGTAGGTGATAAATTATATACTGCCGTATCGGGATATATGACTCCGATGACAAAGGTTGCAGAAGTTGATCTTACTACCTTTACAAAAACGAAAGATTTTGAAGTTATTGTTGCTCCGCGTTGGATGCAGGCGGATAAAAATGGAAATCTCTATGTGATGTCTGCCGGAAATTATGCTGACATAAAACAAACCGTACAGAAATTAGATACGAAAACCGGAGAAACTAAAGTGATTTGTGAAGACGAATATGTTTCTATGACGTTGGCCGGAGATTATTTATATATCATTTCTGCAAAAACAGATTCTGAAACTTGGTCTCCCATAGATGCGAAATATTTAAAATATAACGTAGAAACAGAGACGATGGAAGAAAAAGAATTTGTCAATTCTTCTGTGGAAATAAACTACCCTACGTATTTAGATGTAGATCCTGTAACTGAGCAAATTTATATTACTGCAGGCTTGGCTACGAATACTGGTGATGTCTATATTGTTTCTCCGGAGGGTGACTTAGTGAATAAAGTAGAACTTTCCGGGTATAATCCGGTATGTTCACGCTTCTTAACGATCCTTGAATGAAAAAATATCCATCAATAATTACGCTGTTTCTCTCCATTCTTCTCTTTTCATGTGGAGGGAAACAGGGGAAAACGGTTGGAGAAGTGACATCTCTGGATTCAATCCGTTATGCTACCGGCTTCACTGTTTCAGCGTTTGATAATTATACAGTTGCGGAGATTATTAATCCATGGGATACCGCTACGATTTTACAACGTTATATTTTAGTTGATAGAAATCAACCTGTTCCTGCGGGCTTGCCGGAGGGTAGGATTGTTCGGGTCCCTGTACAAAATCTTGCGGTATATAGTGCCGTTCATATTGCCTTTATTGACCTGTTAGGTGAAATTGACCGGGTGATAGGCGTTTGTGAACCGCAATACATGAATACACCTGCCATACATGAAGGAATAACGAACGGAAGGATCGCAGATTTAGGTGAGTCGGTTTCCCCCAATGTTGAGCGGATAGTTGATATTAATACGGAAGTGATAATTACATCGCCATTCCAGAATATGAGTTATGGAGCGGTAGAGAAATTGGGTATTCCTATTATTGAAGGGGCGGACTATATGGAAAATTCACCTTTGGGACGTGCCGAATGGATTCGTTTTTATGGACTTCTGTTTGATAAGGTAGAACTGGCAGATTCTCTTTTTAAAGAAACAGAGAGTCGATATGTCGCCTTGAAAGAGAAGGTGGCTGATATAAAGACTAAGCCTACCGTTCTTCCTGAGAAACGGTATGGCGCAACGTGGTTTGTTCCTGCCGGGGAAAGTTATATGGCACAACTATATGCTGATGCGGGAGGCGACTATATCTTTAAAGATACGGAAGGCGCAGGAAGTGTACCGATGTCTTTCGAAGCGATACTTGATCAGGCAATTCATGCAGACTTCTGGCTGATTAAATACCACGACGCGAAAGACCTGACTTATGCAGGCCTTCGCGGGGAGTATACACCCTATGAGAATTTCGATGCCTTTAAGAAACGATCCGTATATGCGTCTAATTCGGCAAAAGTTCCTTACTACGAAGAGACTCCTCTTCATCCGGACTATTTATTGGCCGATCTTGCCAGAATATTCCATCCGGAACTATTCCCGGAATATACACTTCGTTATTTTCATGCGTTAGAAGACTAACTCAGGCGCGTCCATTGAGCATACCGTAGAAATATAGCGGTTTGAGGATATATACCTTCAACAACCAAGCCGCCCATTGCTCCTTAGATACGTCTAATAACGAGAATGGAAATGTAGAATCCTGTTTCTTATCGTAATCAAACTCGCACAATAATACATGTCCGTAGTCAGTTACGATAGGGCAGGCTGCATATCCGTTGTATTTTTCAACAGGCTCTTTTCCTTCCATTAACGAGATCAGGTTTTTCGCAGCTAAGGGAACTTGTTTACGAATAGCAGCTGAAGTCTTGCTGGTAGGCATGTTTGCACAGTCGCCGAGCGAAACAATATTTGAATACTTGGTATGCACCATTGTATGTTTATCAACTGTGATCCATGCCTGAGGTTCGCTCATGTCATCCGTATTGCAAAGACTCGACTCGCGCGTAAAGTCAGGAGCCGTCATAGGAGGCGTGAAGTGTAGAAAATCATAACTTTCTGTAAACGGAGTATATCTCTTTTCTTCCCCTACGGTTTCTATCTTTTCAAAATGTACCGTTTTACTTAATGTATCTATTCCTTTTACCCTCGTCAGCAAATTGATAGGGATATTACGCTCCTTGTAAATTTCCAACAGACGCGGAGTATATAAGGGCACATCGTAAAGCTGCTTAGATGCGGTAAAGAAATCTAATTGAAGATTCTCTCTCTTCTTCTGTTTTCTTGCCTGATGTTCGGTCAGTAAGCATATCTTTTTAGGAGCCCCGCCACATTTGTGTTTGGTAAACGTATCCGTGAAAATACCACGTCCCCCTTTTCTGACAAACTCCTGCATAGCTTTCCATGTCTTCTGCGCTCCCTCAAAATCATAGATTGTATGTGCGTTGCCCTCGCCTAAAGTCTCCCTTGTAATACCTTCAATATTATTGATCTGCAAACCCGGCGTCAGAACAAGAAAATCGTAAGATAAAGAGCCGTTTTTGTTCGTAGAAACCTGATTCATCACCGGATCAATCGCTTTCACAGAATCTTTAACCCACTTAACTCCTTTGGGAATACAGTTTTTCTGTTCTTTCCATACTTCATCCGGAGTATATACACCTGATGCAATTAAAGTAAAGCCCGGTTGATAAAACTGTCGGTCACTCGGGTCGATCAGGGTAATATCCGGTTCGTCTAACCAACGCTGAAGACGAGCAGCCATACTTATACCTGCAGCACCTCCGCCAACGACTACTATTTTACCTTTCGCTTTGCTTGAAAAAGCTTTTGCATCATTCGATGGAAGCAATGTTAAGACTCCCGCCGCCGCCATTGCTTTCAGAAAGTGACGACGATCTATTCCCATTTTTGCAAATGAACTTGTCATTTGGCTGTCGATTCCGTTTATCATACTAATTTAGATTCACATTATTTGGCTGCAAAGAAACGCGTAAAAGACATTTCATCCTAAAAAAACACTACTACATTACTTGCTCAAACCCTTTAAATAAGGCTTATAATCATGTTTTTTTATTCTCATGCGCCAAATATAGAGTATTGTGAAATTTTAAGGCGCCTCAACAAACGTGTCGAAGAGCCTCAACTTATGTTTCCAGGCGCCTCAACTTTTAAAACCAAGCTCCTTGAAATTTTTCTTTACTTGTCTTACTGAAAAATTAAACTATTTATAAAAAGGAATCTTCGTTATTCCTCTTTGGAAAAAGTTGGATTTTCTTCTACATTTGTATAGAACTAAAAGAATTCAATATGATTAAAAAATTAATCCTCAATTTATGTCTTTTTACAGTAGCTCCTTTTCTGACGTTTGCCTCAGAGGAAGCGCGTCTTTTGCGCTTTCCGTCAACGAACGGGAGTGAGATTGTCTTTTCCTTTGGAGGAGATTTGTATCAAGTATCCGTGAATGGTGGTGAAGCAAAACGATTAACCTCACATGTTGGTTATGAAATGTTCCCGCGTTTTTCTCCGGATGGCAAAACGATTGCTTTTACAGGGCAGTATGACGGAAATACAGAAGTGTTTACTATCCCTTCAACAGGTGGCGAACCCTTGCGGATAACTTATACGGCGACCAATCGTCGTGATGATCTTGGTGATCGCATGGGGCCGAATAATATCGTGATGGGTTGGACTCCTGACGGACAACGTATTGTATATCGTAACAGAATCAGTGATGGGTTTACTGGTAAATTATATACGGTAGAAAATGAAGGCGGATTGTCTGAAGCTATTCCGCTTCCGGAAGGTGGTTTCTGTTGCTACTCGCCGGATGGGAAACGTTTAGCTTATAATCGCGTAATGCGTGAATTCCGTACCTGGAAATATTACAAAGGGGGGATGGCCGATGATGTATGGATATATGACCCGGCAAAGAAAACGGTTGAAAATATTACGGAAAACAATGCGCAGGATATCATGCCGATGTGGATTGGGGATGAAATATTCTTTATCTCAGATCGTGACCGTACTATGAATATTTTCGTGTACAACACCAAAACGAAACAAACATCCAAAGTAACAAACTTTACGGACTATGATGTGAAATTTCCAAGTGCGAACGGAAATACGATTGTTTTTGAAAATGGGGGATATATCTACAAATTAGATGTAACTGCCAAGAAGCCCGAAAAAGTAAATATCCGTCTGACATCCGATAATGTGTATGCCCGCAATGCCATTAAAAATGGAGTTGACTATATAACCAATATCAGTCTTTCACCTGGAGGCGAAAGATTGGTTGTGACTGCACGAGGTGAAGTGTTCAATCTGGCAGCAGATAAAGGCGTTACCAAAAATATTACACGTTCGCCCGGCGCTCATGACAGGGAAGCACAATGGTCGCCTGATGGTAAATATATCGCTTATATCTCAGATGCAACAGGCGAAACTGAACTTTATCTGCAACCCGCCGAAGGGGGTGAACCTGTACAGATCACTAAAAATAATGACACCTATATCCGCTCGTTTGAATGGAGTCCGGATGCTGCTACAATTGTATATACAGATCGCGAAAATCGGATTAACTTATTGACTGTTGCTACGAAACAGGTCGCTACGGTTTTAAAAGATCCTCTTGGTGAAATAAGAGATGTAACGTTCTCTCCGGATAATAAATGGTTAACCTATTCTCGTATTGCAGAAAACGATTACAATATTGTTTATGTTTACGATATCGCAGCAAAGAAAGAATATCCGGTAACAGACAAATGGTATGCTTCCTATTCTCCTGTTTTCAGTACAGATGGTAAGTATCTTATTTTTACCTCTGCAAGAGATTTTAATCCGACGTATGGTTCTCTTGAATGGAATCACGTATATAATAATATGAATGGTGTTTATCTGGCCTTATTAACTAAAGACACTCCTTCTCCCTTCTTACAGGAAGATGCAGTCGTTAAAACTGCGTCGAAAAACGAAGATAAAAAAGGGGATGCGGGGAAAAATGATACAGATAAAAAAGATGCTGCTGCTAAATCAGCTGCTTCAACAGTAAAGATTGATCCGGAAGGACTGAGTGAACGTATTGTTAAATTACCCATCGATCCTTCCCGTTATGGAAATTTCTATTCGGATGGTTCCAAAGTATATTATTGGGGTAGGGGGGCAACTCGTGTTTACGACCTGAAAAAGCAAAAAGAAGAAATTGTTGCAGAAGGTGTGTATATGGGAGTTGAACCAGGAAGCAAGAAAGCCGTGTTCCTAAAAGGTAAATCATTCTATGTAACTGATATTCCTTCTGGAAAAGCTAATTTAGAGGATGCTGTGGATCTTTCAAATATGAAGATATCGGTTGACTTTACTCAGGAATGGCCTCAGATATTTGATGAAGTTTGGCGTGCTTTCCGTGATGGATTTTATGTTGATAATATGCATGGACTGGATTGGAAAGCAATAAAACAGAAATACAGTGTATTGCTGCCGTATGTGAAGACGCGTTTAGACCTGAATTACGTGATTGGCGAAATGATCTCAGAATTAAATTGTGGTCATGCTTATGCAAATCCGGGGGAAACCGAGCGTCCGGAACGTATCGCTACCGGTTTGTTGGGGGCAGAAATATCACGCGATAAAAGTGGCTTTTTCCGCTTAGAGAAAATCTTGCAAGGCGCGTCCTGGAGTAAAGATTTACGCTCTCCGTTGACCGAAGCCGGCATTGATGCTAAAGTAGGTGAGTATATTGTCGCTATCGACGGAGTGCCGACTAATACAGTGAAAGACCTGTATTCATTATTAGTAGGTAAAGCCAATGTGCCAACTGAAATTCTATTAAACTCTAAACCCCAAACGGCAGGTGCAAGAAAAATTGTAATCAGTCCCCTTGAAGAAGAATACTCTTTATATCACTACAACTGGGTGCAAAATAATATCCGTAAAGTGGACGAAGCTACGGACGGAAAAGTCGGTTATATCTATATACCGGATATGGGGGTAGAAGGACTGAACGAATTTTCCCGTTATTTCTATCCGCAATTAGATAAGGAAGGCTTGATAATTGATGATCGTGCCAATGGCGGAGGAAACGTATCGCCAATGATTCTCGAACGCTTAGCCCGCGAACCGTATCGTCTGACTATGCGTCGTGGTTCAAGTCGTATCGGTACAGTGCCGGATGCTGTTCAAGTTGGTCCGAAAGTTTGTCTGATTAATAAATATTCAGCTTCAGACGGTGATTTATTCCCTTGGGGATTCAAAGCATTAGGCTTGGGTAAGTTAATCGGAACACGTACTTGGGGAGGAATCGTTGGTATAAGCGGGCCACTTCCCTACATGGACGGAACAGATATCCGTGTACCTTTCTTTACCAGTTTTGATGCCAAAACAGGAGAATGGATTATTGAAAACCACGGAGTAGATCCGGATATCTATATTGATAATGATCCTATCAAAGAATGGAACGGAGAAGACGAACAGTTGAACCGGGCTATTGAAGAAGTGATGAAAGACGTCAAGACCCGTAAACCTTTACATAAGGTACCTGCCCCAAGAAATTGGAGCAAATAAAAATAAAAAAAGAAGGTGTCTCACGACACCTTTCTTTTTTTCATTACCACAGACTAATTACCAAACTATAAAAAAAAGTTATTGTTATATCTTTCCATTACAAAGATTCATTCTATTTTTCAAACAATAATGCTCTCGATTTCGCAGAAAATGTTCCAAAAGACGCATAAATAACTCCTTGGATAAACGTCAATTTTATTTTTGTTAATATTTTGTAAATAAACTACCTTGTTATGCAAGGTATTGTGTTTTTGCATACTTTTGTTCTGAGAATAAAAAAGTGACTATTTGCTGTAACATTTCTTGCATTGTTTGCGTCTTATTATATAAAAGCTTAAATACGATATTAGAATGATTCAATTAAGAGGGATTAACAAAACGTATTTCAATGGAGCTCCATTGCATGTACTCAAAGGAATCGACTTAGATATAAAAACAGGAGAAATGGTTTCTATTATGGGAGCCTCCGGTTCCGGAAAATCTACATTATTAAATATATTAGGAATCCTCGATACTTATGATACGGGAACTTACACGCTTGACGGACATCTTATTCAAGATTTAAGTGAAAGTCGCGCTGCTGAGTTCAGAAATAAAATGATCGGGTTTATTTTTCAGTCTTTTAATCTGATCTCTTTCAAGAATGCCATGGAAAATGTTGCACTTCCACTCTATTATCAAGGTATAAAACGTAAGAAAAGAAACCAGATGGCACTGGACTATTTAGAGATGGTAGGACTAAAGGATTGGGCGCATCATATGCCCAGTGAAATGTCCGGAGGACAAAAACAGCGGGTTGCAATTGCGCGCGCTTTAATTGCCCAGCCACGTGTGATTCTGGCCGATGAACCTACCGGAGCCTTAGATAGTGTGACCACTGTAGAGGTAATGGAACTTCTTCGTAAAGTAAACAAGGAGGGAATGACCATGATTATTGTTACGCACGAACAATCCGTTGCAGATGCTACCGATAGGATCATTCGGGTGAAAGACGGAATAATTGAAAACGAAGAACAAGCGCTCTATGTTTGATTTTGAGAATACACGTGAAATCTGGAGTACGATAAAGAAAAACAAACTCAGGACATTTCTGACGGGTTTTTCCGTTGCTTGGGGGATTTTTATGCTGATCGTATTGCTTGGTGCAAGTAATGGATTGCGCAATGGTATCATGTATAATTTCCGGAATATGGCAGATAACAAAGTAAATGTATGGGCTCGCTATACCACCCTGCCTTATGACGGACTGCCAACTAACCGTAGGATTCAATTCACAGAAGAGGATTTAGCCGCGATTAGTAATGAACATCCTGAGATAGACTTGAAATCGGCCACTATTTATAGATCAGATACGATCAGCTTTGGCGAAGAATATGTTACAGGTAGTCTGAATGGTGTATTTCCTGCACATGCAAAAATTAATTTCATAACAATGAATGCAGGCAACGGACGTTTCCTGAATGATCTGGATATTTATGGAAGACGGAAAGTAATCGTAATCAGTCCCCGTATGGCAGAAGTTCTTTTCCGTGAGATAAGCCCGTTAGGACAATACGTGAAAATAGGTGCGGGAATGTTTCAGGTTGTCGGTGTTTATCATGATGAAGATAAAAGTAATGACTCTCCCGCATATATTCCATTCTCTACAGGACAGCTTTTATATAATAAAGGATATGGGTTAAGTAACTTGATGTTTACAGTAAAAGGAGTGCTGACCGAAGAAGATAATAAAGCTTTTGAAGATAGATTCAGAGCGTCAATGGCTAAAAGGCATCGATTTGATCCTGCGGACAAGAATGCAATCGGCATGTGGAGTACTGCCAATGAATTTCGGATGATGAATGGAATGATGAACGGGATTACATTTTTTGTGTGGATTGTCGGTATCGGAACTTTGATGGCTGGAATTGTGGGCGTAAGTAATATCATGTTGATAACCGTCAGAGAGCGTACACGTGAATTTGGCATCCGCAAAGCGATAGGAGCTAAACCATCTTCTATCCTTCAACTGATAATCTTCGAATCGATTATGGTTACTGCTGTATTTGGGTATGTCGGGATGCTTGGTGGTATCGGGTTAACAGAAATTATAAATTATGGTATGGAGATGTCGCAGGCAGGTGCTTCTACCGGAGGAAATATGGGTGAGAATACATCTATTTTCCGAAATCCGACGGTAAGTCTTGGGATTTCGATCTCAGCCACTTTGTTAATCATTATTGCAGGTGTACTTGCGGGTTATTTCCCGGCGCGTAAGGCCGTCAAAGTATCGGCTGTAGAAGCCATGAGGTATGAATAAAAACAGAAAAAACGAACTACGAATATGTTTGATGCAGATAGGTGGGTAGAAATATGGGTAACCATCACCCGCAATAAAACACGCAGTATTCTGACTTGCTTTGGGGTATTTTGGGGTATCCTGATGTTGGTTCTCTTGCTCGGTTCAGGTACGGGTATGAAAAACGGTATGTTTGCCGGATTAGACGGATTTGCTACAAATTCTGTGTTTATGTGGTCTGATCGTACCAGTGAAGCCTATAAGGGGTTTAACAAAGGGAGATTCTGGGACCTCAGAAACAGGGATGTGGAAGGAATGAAAAAGAATATTCCCGGAATTGAATATCTTTCTCCTATCATTTGGGGAAACAGATCGGAAAAAAATGTTGTCTTCGGACAGAAAACAGGCACCTATACGGTTAAAGGGGTATATCCTGAGTACTTTAATATTGAGAGCCAGAAAATACATTACGGACGTTTATTCAACGAAATAGACCAGATTTCTAAAAGAAAAGTATGTCTTATCGGATCAGATATAAATAACGTGTTGTTTAACGGAGCAAATTCTTGCGGTGAATATATTCGTGCTAATGGAATTTATTATCAGGTGATCGGGGTTGTTGAAGCGAAGGGTAACATTAGTATTGGCGGGCGTTCGACAGAATGTGTCTTTGTTCCGTTTTCTACTATGCAGCAGACCTTAAATCAGGGGGATATCCTTCATTTCCTCTGCATGAGCATTAAGCGTGAATACAACGTGAAGCAAGTGATAGATGAGTGCACAGCCTTGGTTAAATCCAATAATGAAATTGCGCCATCCGATCCACAGGCCATTGGTGTTGTGAATCTGGCAGCACAGTTTGCTACTTTCGATATGTTGTTTACGGGAATAGATATCCTTGTATGGCTTGTCGGTATGGGAACTTTGTTAGCGGGAATAATCGGAGTAAGTAACATTATGATGGTAACCGTAAAAGAGCGAACAAAAGAAATCGGTGTCCGTCGGGCGTTAGGAGCAAAGCCCTGGAATATAATCTCTCAGGTTATGAGCGAAAGCCTTTTACTTACGGCATTGGCCGGATTGATGGGACTGAGTTTGGGGGTCTTTATCTTAGACATGGTAGATAAAGTTCTTTCGGCACAAGCGGAATCAGGAGGTACGTTCTTCCGTAATCCGGGAGTGAGTATTGATACAGCTATAGCAGCCACTATTATTCTTTTGATAAGTGGTCTTTTAGCCGGACTTATCCCTGCCTGGAGAGCTATGCAGATCAAAGCCATCGACGCAATCAGAGAAGAATAATTAAAATATAGAAAATAATAAATAAAACAGATACATCATCATGAAGAATCGCATCGTAAAGAAAATCCTACGTATCGTGTTACTTGTTCTCGTAGGAGCGGCAGTAATCGGAACATTCTATTTCTTGTGGAAAAAGGCTCAACCCGTAATAACGGTCTATGAGGTTGTTACCCCGGCTAATGATACGATAAAAACCAAGACAGTGGCAACAGGAAATGTTGAACCTCGTTATGAAGTGCTTATCAAACCTCAGATTTCAGGTATTATATCTGAACTGACTAAGGAAGCCGGACAGATGATCAAAGAAGGAGAGATTATAGCACGTATTAAGGTTATTCCGGAAATGGTGCAATTGAACAGTGCCGAGTCTCGCGTTAATATTGCTAATATATCGCTTAAACAAGTAGAAGAAGTTTACCAGCGTGATGAACAATTATTTAATAGCGGAGTGGTTTCAAGAGAAGATTTTGAAACGTCAAAGGCCAGCTTTCTAAAAGCAAAAGAAGAACGTGATAACGCGCAGAGTGCATTGGAAATTATCCGCGACGGTATTGCGAAAAACTCAAAAGTGGCCAGTACTACTCAGATACGAAGTACGATCACAGGTATGATTCTTGATGTGCCGGTGAAGGTTGGAAACTCCGTGATCCAGTCAAATAACTTTAATGATGGAACGACGATTGCGACAGTCGCCAATATGAACGACATGATCTTCAGAGGAAATGTAGATGAAACTGAGATTGGTCGTATCCACGAAGGTATGCCGATCAAACTGACGATCGGGGCAATGGAAAGTGCCACATTCGATGCTGTGCTTGAATATGTGTCGCCTAAAGGAGTCGAAAAGAACGGAGCAATTCAGTTCGAGATCAAAGCAGCTGTTACTATTCCGGATGAAACATTTATTCGTGCAGGATATAGCGCGAATGCAGAAATTGTACTGAAACAAGCTTACGATGTATTAGCTATCCCTGAAAACTGTGTGGAATTTTCCGGAGATTCTGCCTTTGTACAACTTGTTACACAAGAAACACCGGAGCAGAAATTTGAAAAGAAATACATTAAGACAGGCTTGTCTGATGGGATAAAAATTGAGATTTTAGAAGGACTTACTTCTGCAGATAAGATACGTGGTTCAGCAATTGATCCGAACAAAAAATAATAACCAATCAGAATCAGCGTAAGATGAAAAAAATAGTATATATCCTTCCCGCTCTCCTGCTTTCCTGGAACGTAGGAGCGCAGGAAAGCGTAAAAAAATGGACATTAGAAGAATGCATCAATCATGCGATTGCTAATAATATTGATTTAAAGCAACAGGAACAACAGCGGGCTGCAAGCGAGGTAGATCTGAATACGAGTAAAAACAGCTGGTTGCCTGATCTGAATGCTTCATTAGGGCAGAATTTTGACTTCGGTCGGTCTCCATCCAAAGACGGAACGATTGTGGATCGAAATTCGTCAAACTCTTCTGCTTATATTGGAATAAGCATGCCGATATTTGATGGCTTTAAGATCAGGAACGATATAGCGGCACGTAAATTAGACCTGCAAGCGGCAACAGAAACGCTGAATAAAGCGAAAGAAGATCTGGCTATTGGAGTTGCATCTTATTTCTTGCAGGTTCTTTATAATAAAGAAATGCTGACCGTTGCTGAACTACAGCTCGATCTTACTTCTCGTCAGGTAGTACGTACTGAAGAATTAGTAAAAGCCGGTCGTGTTCCTCTATCTAATTTATACGATATAAAGGCTCAATTAGCAAAGGAAGAAGCGACGTTAGTGGAAGCCCGGAATAATGTAAATCTGGCTTTACTGGATCTTGCTCAGGGATTAGAACTCGAACGGGAGACATCTTATTTCGATATCGAAGCACCTACAATAGATGATGCGGTTGAAAAATACATCAGTAGCATTCTACCTCCGACCAATGTATATGAAAGTGCCGTAGCTGTTAAACCTCAGATTAAATCTCAGGAGTATCTATTAGAAAGCAGTAAAAAAACATTGAAGATTGCTCAGGCCGGTTATTTGCCTAAGCTTAATCTTAACGCAAGTTATAGTAACGGATATTATCATTATAGTGGTGATGATGTAACAAACGTACCGTTTAATGATCAGTTAAAACAAAACGAACGGAAAACGATCGGGTTTAGCCTTTCAATCCCTATTTTCAATCGTTTTCAGGTACGCAACAGTGTTCGCAGCGCAAGAATTAATATCATTAACAGAGAGTTGGCATTAGAGAACAGCAAGAAGGTACTTTATAAAGAAATCCAACAAGCGTATCATAACGCTACAGCTTCACAAGAAAAGTATATAGCCGCAGGAAAGGCTGTTGATGCCGGTAAAGAAGCTCTTTCATATGCAGAAGAGAAGTATAAAACAGGAAAAAGCTCTGTCTATGAATTTAACGAAGCAAAAACAAAATATGCGCAGAGTCTCGCAGAACAAGCACAAGCAAAATATAACTTTATATTTCGGGCAAAAATCCTGGACTTTTATAACGGGAGCCCGATTACTCTTTAAGATTTGTTGATAAATACACATTCTAAAAAGGCCCCTCTGCGATAGAGCGGCCTTTTTGCATTATACTCAATATTATTCCTTTATTTCAATAAACTATCCGGGCAGAGATTAGCTCCTTCAATATCTTTGAAATAATTGTAAGTACCTACTTTTAGTTCGGCACAAGCAGCCTCATCGCAAACGATGATGCCTTTCTCGTGCAACTGAAGGGCTGTTATTGTCCACATTTGGTTTACGGCTCCTTCTACAGCCTGTTGCAATGCACGTGCCTTTCCGTGTCCGTTTACCATGATCAACACTTCTTTTGCATCGAGTATTGTTCCTACACCAACGGTTACAGAAGTTTTAGGTACTTTATTTATATCATTGTCAAAAAAGCGAGAATTCGCAATAATCGTATCAGCGGTTAATGTCTTAACTCTGGTACGTGAAGACAATGAAGATCCGGGTTCGTTAAAGGCAATATGTCCGTCAGGTCCAATACCTCCAAGGAACAGATCCACCCCTCCGGCAGCTTTCATTTTTGCTTCGTAAGCAGCACATTCAGCCGCAAGATCCGGTGCGTTTCCGTTCAGAATATTCACATTGGCCGGATTGATATCCACATGATTAAAGAAGTTGGTCCACATAAACGTGTGATAACTCTGCGGATGATCTTTCGGCAACCCAACATATTCATCCATATTGAATGTGATCACATTCTTAAACGATACTTTACCTTGTTTATTTAATTCGATCAGGCGTTTGTACATTCCTAAAGGAGATGAACCTGTCGGTAAACCAAGTACAAAAGGTTTTTCTGCGGTAGGATTTGCTTTGTTTATTTTTGCCGCTACGTAATTACCTGCCCAGGCAGATATTTGCCCATAGTCCGGCTCAATGATCAATCTCATAGTATTTGTGTTTTTTGTTGATAAAATTAATTCCCTTTTACTTTTTCGGCTACGGCTTTTCCTAATTCAAGACAAGCTTCATAATTTGCTTCGGCAAGCGCATGCTTTTGTTCAACAGGTATTCCGGTTGTTTCCCAACCCATTTTCTCGCCAAAAGCAGCTAATTTCTTTACAGCAGCGCCAGACCAGGTAAATGAACCGAAATAACTATACACGCGATTCTTTACTTCACGAATTTCAATCTTGTCCAAAATCGATTCGATTTCCGGAAATACCTGATTAGAATAAGTTGGTGAACCAATTATTAACCCTTTATATTTGAATACGTCGCGTAGTATTTCAGAACCACTACTCTTGCTGACATTGTGTAAGACAATGTTTTTAATACCATTCTCGGAAAGAGCAAAGGCGATTGTTTCCGCCATCTGTTCGGTATTACCATACATACTGCCGTAAATCATCGTTACTCCTTCTTCTCCTTCATAACGGCTTAAACGATCATATGTACCAATGGCCTCTTTTACATGTTCACGCCATACGGGGCCATGCGTAGAACAAATCGTCTTTACTTCTATCTTGCTTAATTTCTGCAACGCGCGTTGTACCGGATTTCCGTATTTCCCTACGATACAAGCATAATAACGGCACATTTCGTCCCAATGGTGCGTCAGGTTTATTTCTGAGTCAATTACCCCTCCGTCTAAAGTGCCGAAAGTACCGAAAGCATCAGCAGAGAATAAAATCTTCTCTGTTGTTTCGTAGGCAAACATAACCTCCGGCCAGTGAACCATCGGAGCCATGTAGAAAACAAATTCATGCTTCCCGGTATTCAATACAGAGCCTTCTTTTACTTCGTACAAACCGGTTGTAATGCCATGATAACCTTGCAACATGTTGAATGTCGTCTTGTTACCGACTATTTGCACGTCCGGATATTGCTGACGTAACAGGCGAATACTCCCTGCGTGATCCGGTTCCATGTGATTTACGATCAAATAATCCAGCGGACGTCCGTTCAATGCATCCGCCACTTTTTTCAGAAACACATCGGAATAGCATACATCTACCGTATCTACGAGTACACTTTTTTCATCTACAATCAAGTA
The DNA here is from genome assembly GCF_028705895.1 of Massilibacteroides sp. Classification (GTDB taxonomy): domain Bacteria; phylum Bacteroidota; class Bacteroidia; order Bacteroidales; family Tannerellaceae; genus Massilibacteroides. The sequence continues at coordinate 107,899 of NZ_JAQWCQ010000001.1, forward strand.
AGAGTTGTAAGTAACACCATAGGGCAAAGGCCAAAGATTTTCGAACGCTGCTTTCTGGCGATCATTTACTCCTACATAATAAATGCTGTCTGCTATTTCTTTTAACTTATACATATATAACTAATTATTATTTTGTCTTGAGTGCCCGCCAAATACTCCAGCATCCTAACAGTACAAAAGGAATACTCAGCAATTGTCCCATATTCAGAGTCATATTCGCTTCAAAAGCTTCCTGGTCGTTTTTCAGATATTCAATGAAGAAACGGCTAACAAAAATTCCTAACATAAAAACTCCGAATATAAGTCCTTCCTTCTTATATGCATCTTTCTTAAAATATAACCACATACATATAGCAAATGTTATAAGATAACATCCCGCTTCGTATAATTGTGTCGGGTGACTCGGCGCAGAAAAGATCGGTTCAGCTCCTTGTTTCCACGCATGCAGGTTTTCAATAAACCGAAAACCCCACGGTTTGTCCGTAGGGTGTCCATATACTTCGTGATTCATCAGGTTGCCGAGGCGTATCATGGCTGCTACAAGTCCGGTGGGTACCACCAATTTGTCGAATGTCCACATCATACTCTTGTGCGTCACCCGTTTCGAGTAGAAATACGTTCCGATGATAATCCCCAGTGTACCTCCATGACTGGCCAATCCTCCTTCCCATACTTTCAGTATCTCAATCGGGTTTGCGAGATAATATTCCGGAGCATAAAACAAGCAGTGGCCTAAACGAGCACCTATTACAGTACCCAGCATGGTATAGATAAAAAGAGAATCCAACCAAGCCGGAGGAAGTTTTTCGTTCTTCCACATTTTGGCTACAATCCAGTAACCGATAGCAAATCCGACTGCAAAGGCTAATCCATACCAACGTATCTCGCGAGAGCCGATGGTAAAGATTGCCGGATCAACAGTCCATGTGATGAATGATAACATAGTTAAACTAATCTTTTAATTAAAACTTCTTTATCTCCGAAGAGCATATCAATTACCGGAATCTCTATCATCGTATAAGCTCCTGGAGCTTGTTTCATACTGGCACGAGCCACTGCAACTAATATTTGCGCAGTCAATGCCGGATTATTGATCTTCATGTTAAAATCGACCAATTGGTTCTGTGTCTTACCTGAAACTCCTTTACGGGTAAGATGTACGCCGTGTCCCATATCAAGTAAATTATCAACAGACTCAACCTGCATAACATGTGTTTCATCATGCGCAAAATAGTCGTCCGCTTTAATTGCAGCAGCAACCTGTTTAAAGTCATAACCCTCTTTTACTTCGATATATACCATACGACGATGAATGCCTGTACCCACAGGTATAGTCATACTTAAAGCCGCCTTAACTCCTTCAATCGCCTTTACGGCAACAGTATGTCCCATACTCATTCCCGGTCCGAAATTCGTATAGGTAATTCCTTTCGGAACCATCGCTTCAAGTAAAGCACGAACCACAGAATCACTTCCCGGATCCCAACCGGCAGAAATGATAGAAACGGCATTATGCGCTTTCGCTACTTCATTCAACGAACGACGTAACTCAACGATACCACCATGTATATCAAAACTATCAACCGTATTTATGCCTAAAGCAAGCATTTCTTTTGCAAATGCTTCCACTTGTCTTGTCGGAGTGGCCAATACTGCAACATCAACTTTATCAAGTTCTGTTATCTTATCTGTTACCTTATACGGTTTTAACTCCAACGGAACATCCTGAGGGTTGCGTCTTACAACTCCCGCTACTTCGAAATCTTCGCTGGCTTCTAATGCCTCAAGTACGTATCGGCCAATATTTCCATAACCGACAATGGCTGCTCTAATCTTTTTCATGTAATACTTACGTTGTGTTTGTGTTAGGCTACAAAGTTAACGATAAATCAGAGCCCACCAACGGTTGAATTTCTTGTTTTACTTTTTTATATAATCCTTAGGAAAAGTAGTCTCCTGAGTTACGCCCGCAGCTGTGCGTATCCAGGTACGGAATCCACGCTCTCCTTCTGTTAATTCAATAACGCGCGCTCCATTCGGAAGATCGTTATATACCGTATCTCCTCCTGAATAACGGCCATAGGCTAATATAATTCCATGCCAGTTAACGGCATAATCGTTATTATGATCGTGACCGACAAACGTTCCCATCACGTCTCCGGATTGTTTCATTGCAGTGAACATACCCGTGTTTAGTTGAGGAGGACAAGATTTTTCGCGACGGATGCCATATAACTGAGCTGCTTCATCAGATGCCGCCTGTGCATATTCCGGTAACGGTATATGGAAAAAGGCTAATGCAGGTAATGGAGTTCCGTTATTGTTTTTTGTAAATTCCGCACTTTGTTTTAAATACCAGTTAATCTGATCAAAATTAAAGAATCCGTATCCTTTCACTCCTTCAATTGTAGAATAAGCATGTGAGTCAAGGCAATAAAGAACAGCTTCATCCTTAGAGCCCGAAGAACCTTTTACCTTTAAGATGTAATTTCCTACCCCCGACAGGTTCGGCTCATCTGCAGTCAGACTATTCGGAAATTCGTCCGAAATTTTTATTAATTCTTCGCGGCTGACTTCAAACTCGTCATCATGGTTCCCGAAAAGAATTGAAAACGGAATATCATGACTTGCTACTGCTTTCAATACTGACCTTAGATTCTCTACAGCCGGTTTGCTATAGATAATATCACCTGTCAGAATGATCATGTCCGGTTTTTCGTCTTTAATCACCTGATCAATGCGTTCGAAAGCTATCGCCGAATTCGGGTCCTGATATTTTACATGCAGATCGGTGAACTGTACTACCTTAAATTTTTTGTTGCCGTTAAACTTCAATTGAGTTTTTTGGGCGAATACGGATACTCCCATGCTTGCCACGAGCAGCAGAGAAAATAATAAGCTGAATTTCTGTTTCATTTTTTGTTTTGTTTTAGCGTTTTGTTTAAGTTATTTTTTATCAAAAAAAGCGTCAAAAGCATGGGCTGAAGGGCGAAAATCCAGTCGTTTTACAAATTCGCAGGATTCTTTTGCCCCATGCTCCCTGTCCATTGCACTGTCTTCCCATTCTACAGACAAAGGACCTTGATAATTTATTGTATTCAAAGCACGTATAATCTCTTCAAAATTAATCCGTCCACGACCTACGCTTCTGAAATTCCAGAAACGACGCGGATCACCGAATGTAACGTAACCACCAAACACCCCTGCTTCCTTGGGCGTGTCGCTCCAATAGACATCTTTCATATGCACATGGAATATCCGGTCGGAAAAACGGTAAATAAATTCGACATAATCTACTCCCTGATATCCCAGATGACTCGGATCGTAATTAAACCCGAAAGCCGGATGGTAATTTACCGCTTTCAATGCACGTTCCGCCGTAACGATGTCAAAAGCTATTTCAGTAGGATGTACCTCAAGAGCAAAACGAACGCCCAATTTCTGATAAGCATCTAAAATCGGAGTAAAGCGTTTTGCAAAATCTTCAAAACCTCTGTTCACCATTCCTTCCGTTACAGGCGGGAAAGAGTATAAATAATGCCAGATAGAACTGCCGGTAAATCCTACGACAGTCTTCAATCCCAGTTGAGCTGCAACCTCTCCTGTTCGTATCAACTCAGCCGCTGCACGTTGGCGAACCCCTTCCGGATCTCCGTCTCCATAAATATAATCGGGCAATATAGCCTTGTGTCGTTCATCAATAATATCACAAACAGCCTGACCGATCAGATGGCTGGATATGGTATGTAATTGTAGATTGTATTTTTTCAGTAAAGCCTTTATGTCATCAAAATAAGCCGGTTCTTTACTATGAATATCCAAGTGGTCAGGAAGTCCGAGCTCAAGCCCGTCATATCCAAAACTCTTTGCCTTTTCACAAACGGTTTCTAAATCAAGGTCTCCCCATTGTAGGGAATACAAAGTTACAGGACGTGCCATGTTATTCGTGTGTTTTAGCTGGTTAATAAAATCAGATTTTTACAAATCTAATAATTAATGTATTGTCAGCGGGGGATTCTATTCTTAATATTTTAAAAATTGAAAAAGATACATTTACTTTGTGCCCTGAAAGAATATTTTATAATCAAAACCAAACGAAGAAAAAATGAGTATTTTACGTTTTATTATTGCAGGCATTCTTATGACTGCTGTTCTGTTGTTTTCCTGTTCTGAAAAAGAAAAAAACATCTCCGTTCACGAATTACACAAGATCTGTATTGAGCTAAAAAAGGATATCAGCATCTTGCCTTTTACCACCACAAAGAGTATTCCATCATATAATCCTGCCGATCCGCGTTCTGCTGCCGAACAAGAAAATCCGGCGTTGTTTTCAAAGATAGAATACATTGTATATCATAAAGAGAGCGGAGCTATTGTTAAACATCACACGCTGACTGATGAAAATTCGGACGACTTCGGGGATTATGTATATGACGAGCTCGAACTGGGGGAATATACCATCGTTTTGTTTGCTCATTCTGCATCTGATATAACGTTGACCGGTAATCTGTTGACTACCACAGAGGTTTCCGATTCTTTCTACGCACTTGAAGAAGTAAACATCGAACGTAATAACGATGGAAGTCCGATAGAAATGGTCTTGAAACGTATTGTTTCACGAGTTGAATTGGTGGGTGTTAAGAAAATGCCTGCCGATGCATCAAAATTTGTGTTGGAGATAGCAGAACAATATAATCAAGCTGATTTAAAAACGGGTGAGGGTGTTACTCCCAGATTATTACGTAAAGAATATGTAATTGCAGGAGGAACAGAACCTGAAGATAATTCGTTGTATATGTTCCATACGTTTGTGCCCAAACCTTTACAAGGAGACACCAGTTTTCTGAGTAAAATCAAACTAATTACGCTCAATGCACAGGAAGACACCTTGCATACCATAGACCTTCATTCCGTTCCGGTCATGAGAAACCGCATCACACGTTATACCGGAAGCTTATATGCTCCGAACACCATAGACAATACATTGCAATTAGAGATTGAAGATTATGGTCTTTGGAAAGATACGATACAGGTGCCTTTTTAAAAACCACCTAATTCTCTTTTCCGTATAAGTCCTGCATGATAAGTCCCGCAAGTGTAAATCCGAAAATAGCGGTTGTATGTGCCATCGTTCCGTTAATCCGGGCTTTCAGACTGCACCATTCATGGTTGACTAAATCGGGATCTCCCGGCCCATTATTCGTTTTGGGGCATAGGCATTTCTCTGTGCCGCAAGACGAATTTGAGCCTTTATTCTCTAAAAGTTCCTCACTGAAAACACACTTGAACTTTTTGGCCGGCTTTTCTCCTTTTTTCATCTTCCGCCTTAAAGCAGCCGCAAGCGGACATCCCTTTACCTTCCAGAATTCAGCAACCTGTATCTTCAACGGATCTAACTTTAAGGCAGCTCCCATAGAAGAAATAAAGACGGCGTTTGTCCGGGTAGCCCGGCGTATCAAATCCGCTTTATTCTCCAAACTGTCGATCGCGTCAACAATATAATCGTAGGAGTCTAACTGAAATGAAGCGGCGGTATCGGCTTCGTAGATTTGCTGAAGAGCCGTAATCTCCGCTTTCGGATTAATTTCCATCAAACGGGCTTTCAGGACATCAACCTTGACCTGCCCGACAGTCTTCGTCGTAGCCATCAGTTGCCGGTTAATGTTTGTTACACAAACCCTGTCGGAATCGACGATTGTCAGATGACGAATCCCTGATCGTATCAGGCTTTCGGCGCACCAACTGCCAACTCCGCCAACACCGAAAATAACAACTCTGGCATTACCGATTCTATCCATCACCGTGTTGCCCACTAATAATTCGGTACGATTAAACAAGCCGCGTTCTATACCCATTTTTCTTTTTTCTGAATTCGGAATGCAAAAGTACAATAAATCCGAACGTTGCAAAATAGCGGGAATACGTAATTCACAAAGGCTTACAGCATTTGTCTTTTTTATGTTCGCGTTAAATTTTATTCACAAAAAGGAAGCATCCATTAAATCACTACACATGTTATATTTGTGACGACAGATTAATAAAAACAACTAAACAGGTATTAAACGATGAAAAAGTTAATGATTTCAGCCATTATGGCATTTGCACTTATGACATCAGTTAGCGTAATGGCGCAAGACAATAAGAAGAAAGATGCTGACACCAAGGCAAAAACAGAAGCTTGCTGTAAAAAAGACGCAGATAAGAAAGGAGATAAAAAAGATTGCTGCAAGAAAGAAGGAGATAAGAAAGCTTGTTGCTCTAAAAAAGAAGAGCCAAAGAAATAAGTTTTATTTGACAAATACAAAAGCCCGGAGCCTCGTCGTTTCCGGGCTTTTTTTGCATAGTATTTGACGAAAAAAAATAAAGGATATAATTGGAAAAATAAAGGATATTTTTCCAATTATAACCTTTATATTTTTAGGGGTATTTTATTCGTTGATTATCAACGTGTTTTGTTTTGCTGTTTTTGGGGCGATTTAACCCTGTTTTATCCACTTCTAACCGTCTTTTATTTTACCTGATGATACGTCCGGCAGATTCTCACGCATTGACTCATTTTTTGTATATATGGTATAGGGAATTGGGACAAGGCTATGGTGTATGTCTGAAGGTTTTTCCAATAAATGAATTAACTTTAAATCCGAATCTGACTCAAGATCCGGGTTGGTAATAATGCAATACTAATAAACCTTTGAAGTATATGAAAAAACAAATAATAATTTCTCTACTATCTCTTCTGCTTTTCGGTTTGCTGATTTCTTCTTGTACTGAAAAACCGCAAATGATACGAATTGGTTTGATTGCTGATATACAGTATTGTGATTGTGATACGCGGGGAAGCCGTTTTTATAGGAATTCTTTGCCGAAGTTAGAAGCGGCTGTTGACGATATAAACCGGGAAAATGTTGATTTTACGGTTAATCTTGGCGACTTGGTTGACCGGGATACGGAAAACAATCTGAGGGCTATCCTGAGCCGGTTGGGAAACTTGGAGAAGATGGTTTATAATACAACGGGGAATCACGATTATGATGGTGTTGTTGATAATGATGCCTTGTATAAAGAACTTGGAATGCCGTCCGCTTATTATTCTTTCAAGAAGGGAAGCTGGCGTTTTATTATGCTGAATACGAATGAAGTTGCTTCTTATGCTAATGTAGCAGGTACGGAATTAGAGTCCGAACTGACCGAAATGCAGGAACGTATCCGCAAAACAGGAAGGAAGAATGGTGCATCTTATAATGGGGGAATAAGCCGGCAACAAATGAATTGGTTAAAACAAGAACTTGAGACTGCGCAAAAGAAAAAAGAATATGTGATCGTCTTTTCGCATCACCCATTGTATGCGGCTTCGGGATTAACAGCGTTGAATGATCTTGAAATTCTTGAAGTGCTTGCGTCTTTCTCTTGTGTAAAAGCAGGGATAAGCGGTCATCATCATCCGGGAGATTTCGGTACCTATAAAGAGATTCCTTTTATTACAACCGAAGGTATGATAGAGACGGAAAATGAAAATGCTTATGGCGTTTTAGAATTAACAGCTGATCAGATTCTTCTGAAAGGAAAAGGGCGCACAAAATCTTACGATTTGCCCATAAAGCAATAAGGTTCGTTATTAACCTATAGTTCTTGTCTCGATAATTGGGTGTTACTAATCTGTATTATTATCTTTGCACCCGTCGAAATAAAATAAGTAACAGATAATTATGGAAACAGTAGTTAGTGGTATCCGTCCGACGGGTAACCTGCACTTGGGGAATTACTTCGGTGCGGTAAAGAGTTTTTTGCAGATGCAACATGAGTATAATTGTTTTTTCTTTATCGCCGATTGGCACTCATTGACTACACATCCTCATCCTGATAATATCCGTAAAAGTGTTAAGACCATCCTTGCTGAATACTTAGCTTGTGGCATTGATCCGGACAAAGCGACAATTTATATCCAAAGTGATGTCCGTGAAGTGGCTGAGCTTTATCTCTACCTGAATATGAATGCTTATCTGGGAGAATTAGAACGCGTAACTTCTTTTAAAGATAAAGTTCGTTCACAACCTAATAATGTAAATGCGGGACTTCTGACTTATCCTTCGTTGATGGCGGCTGATATTATTATTCACAAAGCGGTGAAAGTGCCCGTTGGTAAAGACCAGGAACAAAACATGGAAATGGCACGTAAGTTTGCCCGCCGTTTTAATAATATATATGGTGTTGACTATTTTCCTGAACCCGCTTCTTTCCATTTGAGCGAAAAAGCGGTAAAGGTTCCGGGATTAGACGGTTCGGGAAAGATGGGTAAAAGTGAAGGCAATGCAATTTACCTGATAGACGACGAGAAAACAATCAAAAGCAAGGTGATGAAAGCGGTTACTGATTCAGGCCCGACCGAACCGAATAGCGAGAAGCCGGAGCCAATAGCTAACCTGTTCATGATGATGGATATCGTATCTACTCCGGATACGTATAATTTCTTCAATGAAAAATACAATGCTTGCGAAATCCGTTACGGAGATATGAAAAAGCAGTTAGCAGAAGATATTAATTTGTTCTGTAAGCCGATTCGTGAACGTATCAACGATATCCTGGCTGATGATACATTCCTTGAACGTATTGCCCGGGAAGGTGCTGAAAAATCTGCCGAAAGTGCAGCAAAGACATTACGCGAAGTGCGTGAGATCATTGGTTTCAGACCTTGATCAAACGATAAGAAGATTTATTTTCTAAGATCTTTAAAGAAGGTGTCCATCATGCGTTGAGCGGCAACAAACGAGCTAACCTGATCGTTTAATACTTGTTGTTCAACGTCTTTGATGGTTGCTTGTACAGCCTCATTCTGATAAAAGGCATTTCTCAACGATTCATTAATGCTTTCGTACATCCAGTATTTAGCTTGTTCGTTTCGTTTCAGGAAGAAATAGTTGTTGTCACGGGTAAACCGCATATATTCATCAACCATATCCCATATTTTCTTGATTCCGATATTATAATAGCCGGAATAAGTAAGCACTTGAGGTGTCCAGCCGGATGCTGCGGGTGGAAAAAGATGAAGCGCGTTTTTGTATTGACTGGCTGCTAATTTCGCTTTGTCAATATTATCTCCGTCTGCTTTGTTTATAATTATGCCGTCTGCCATTTCCATGATACCACGCTTGATTCCCTGTAGTTCATCTCCGGTTCCGGCTAATTGAATAAGCAGAAAGAAATCAACCATGGAATGGACAGCGGTCTCGCTTTGTCCCACTCCTACAGTCTCAACAAAGATTGTATCAAATCCTGCTGCCTCACAAAGAATAATCGTCTCCCGGGTTTTACGCGCCACACCTCCAAGAGATCCTGCCGAGGGAGAAGGGCGGATAAAGGCATTCTTCTGGCGTGAGAGTTCTTCCATGCGTGTTTTATCTCCAAGAATACTTCCCTTGGATCGTTCACTGCTGGGGTCTATTGCCAATACGGCTAACTTGCGCCCTTGTCCAAGTAAATGCATACCGAACGTATCTATCGATGTGCTTTTTCCCGCACCGGGAACGCCCGTTATACCGATACGCATGGACTTTCCTGCATGAGGAAGGCATTTTTCAATAATCTCCTGTGCTAAGGCATGGTGCGCAGGAAGGGAACTTTCTACTAAAGTAACCGCCTGACTAAGAATCGTTATATTACCATCTAATATCCCATTGACATATTCATCCGCAGAATATTCTCTGCGTTGCAGTCTTTTTCTTAAATATGGATTGATGGTTGGCATCGATGCCACTCCTTTATTTACTTTCAACCCTTTGTACTGGTCGTCGTTCTCAGGATGTTGCATAATGTTTGAGATTTATTTTTCGGCGGTAACTTTGATTAACCGTACCGGCCCGTTGGCATCATTACAAACAATGGTGACCGTTGATTCGAGCTTTGCTTTAAAATCTTTAGGTCTGATTGTTATTTTAAATGTAGCAGAAGATTGTGGTTTGATTTCTTTTTTACCTCCACTGATATCGATAAAATCATCGTCGGAAGTAACGCTGTAAATTATTAACGAGGATTTTCCTTTGTTTTCAACCGTAAACGTGCGTGATTCCTTTCCCCCGATTCCTAAAATAGAAGTCTTGGTTTCTACTTTCCCAAAATCAACTAAGGTCGTCGGAATGTTAACAAACGGAGCATTTTGTTTCTGGTAGGGAGTACGTTTATTAAAGTTATCAATAATATTTGCTCCTAAATTAATGTCCTGTACCACTTCTTCATCTCCTTCGGACTGTACTTTTATCGGAATTAAACTATGATAACGTCCTTTTTTTCCATATCCTCCTCCATTAAACAAGAAAACAAGTTCTCCCATTTCTCCCGGCTTGAGCGTCGTTGGTCGTGCTTCTGCCGTAATGAAAAGGGGTAGTTGGTCAAATTTTATTGTAAGAGGGGTTGTTCCGTCATTCTTCACTTCTATCTTTTCTGCTCTGGTTTCATCTAAGCGGATTGAATTAAAAGCGACTGTTTTGGAAAGCATTTTCAGGGAACCGATAGCATAAGGATAAGTACGGATTTGCTCTTGCGGTTTTTTTCGTTCTACCTCACCTTCTATAGTCATAACAAAACGCCTTGGCTCTGTATTACTAAAGATGGAGATTATTTTGTAGAACTTACCGGGGCGGCCTTCCGGATCATACCATATTTTAATTTCTTTAGTTTCACCGGGTGGAACAGGTTCTTTAGACCATTCGGGTAGTGTACAACCACAAGAGGTGGTAATACGATCAATAACTAAAGGATTTTGTCCGGTATTCTTAATAACAAATACATGTTCAACCCTACCTTCTTCTTCTTTTACTACTCCGAATTTATAATTGGGATTGGTTACGCTGATTGTTGTTTTCTGCTGCGCAAAAAGAGAAGACGTGGAAAGTATAAGACTAATAAATAAGAATAGATGTTTCACCTTTTATGATCGTATTTAGGTGAGGCATAGCTCAATTACTGAACTTCGCCTCTGATCGTTAATACAAAACTTCCTGTTTTGCCATTACTGTAAACAGATATTGTTTTAGCAAATGGACCTGGACGACCTTTAGGATCAAAAGTAATTTTAATCTCGCCTTCTTTTCCTGCAGCGATCGGTTCTTTTGTCCAGTTAGGAGTCGTACATCCGCAAGAAGCGATTACACGTGTAATAACTAAAGGAGCATCTCCCTGGTTCTTAATCTTAAATGTATGGGTTACTGTTCCGTTATCTTCCTGAATAGTTCCGAAGTCATGCGTTGTTACTTCGGCTGCAATAACGGCTTTGTTTTGAGCAAAAGCTCCCCCCGTCATTAAAAGTAAAGACATGAAAATAAATACAATCTGTTTCATACGTTCTTTCTTTTTTATAATTAATTACTTGCAAAGTTAATAAAATACAGAGACTCTATTGTCCCGTGAAGGTTTAATCTTTTATAATTAAACAATATCCATCGGTATGCGAACCGTATTCCGGAGCATATAAACATTGAATGTCCGCCGGACCGGATGCGTATTCTCCGGATCGTGAAACGTAAACTCCATACTCCAGAACAACGGTTCCTTCCGGCAAACGGTCAAAGAAGAAATGTTCCGAGGCATCTTTGGACGTTTTATAGAAAGAAACTCCATCCCTGTATTGAGTACCTGAAACTTGTTCCACAGGTTCAAAACATCCTGCACGCAGATCTTTCAAATGTACATAAGTCATTTCTTGTTTAGCGCGGATTGTTAATCTGACCACGACCTTTTCTCCCACGCGAAGGTTTTCTCCGTCTTTAATAGAAACCAACGTTTTTCCTTCCGAAGAGACTCGTTCAACAAACAATTTCTTGTCTATACTTAAATCTCCCGCGCTCTTCATTACCTGATCTGCTAGTACAAAAAATTGATGATACAAAGCTCCCCAGGCTGGGGCAGAACCTTCTTTCTTAACTATCACTTTATCTTCGGCTTTGATTTCTGAAGTGTTTTTTGATTTCTTTATATACCCAATTCCAACATTGCCTGTCTTGCTATCGATCGTTTCATTTCCCCAAGTGACCGTCACCTGATTATTCTCAGACAACCAGCCTTTACCGGTAAGAAGCAAAGCGTAGATGGCATTCAGAGTTGCAGGAGTTGTTTCCCAGCCCTGCGTACGTTTTTGGTTAAGCAACCATTGCTTCATCCCTTCTACTTCTGCTTCAATAGGGTTGATCTCAGCAAAAGCAATCATTAACAAGGTGTGAGTTTCAATTGGAGAGACCGGAGAAAAGCCATTTCTGCGGTTATTTGCCCAGAAGAATCCTTGTTCCTCCGATTTTGTTGCCGTACGTTTGAACCAGTTCATGATCGTTTGCGCCTGTTCTTTCTTTCTGTTCCTATGCAATAATAAAGCTGTCTGAACTTTCATTCGTAATGGTAATTTCTGCCATTGCTTTTCTGCCTGATCCGTATAGAAACGAATAGCCTCACGCGTCTCTGATGCTTCCGGAATATCCCGGTAAGTGCTACGCATAAGAATATAAGCTAATTGTGTTTCTGACGGAGTCGTGTTTTTCCAATTCTTATTGACTTTCTTCAATAACTCGAAATCTTTCTGAATCTGTAGGTCTAAGAACTTCAACGCATTCATCTGCATTTCTTTTTCTTCCTGTCCGTATTGTACAGCATTCAGACGTACTAAGTCGGCCATTCCTTGAAGAATAGAAACGGTTATGATTCGATCAGCCCCGAACCCGCTAAACCAACCCCAGGCTCCATCCTCACGCTGGAGACGAATTAACTCCTGCAATGCTTGTGCACGTTGACCGTCTGCCCGGTTCATATCAAAAAGCAGATTTAAACGTTGGATTTGTTCCGTTTCATTCTCAGCTTCCAGCACCCAGGGTGTTTCTTCAAGAATCACATTTTTCAGTTCTTCGTTTTTCTCTAAATTAGAAAGTAGGGAAGAAGCGTCCCCCTTTTTTGCAGCCCATTGATCAATGACTGTTTTAATACGTGGGTTCGCTTTGACGATTGAAGAGGCTAACGTATTACTATAATACGATGCAAACCAAGCAGAAACACTGTTGTTCACCGGAGTTGAAAGGTTAGGCAAGGCTTGTACGGCATACCAGATTGGATTTGCACTAATCTCCAAGGTTTGTTTGTATGGGCGATCGTTTGTATTATTTTGTTTTGTTATATGAATTTCTTTCTCTCCTTCTCCTTTCAAATATATTGGTGTACTTTCTGTGAGTAACACTTCATTAGACAGTACCGGTAATAGATGTTGTTCGCCGTCACTTACCGTTTCCGTATCGGCAACAATACGAACACCCAGTAAATCTTTACCTGAAACAATCGGAATCGTCCAACTTGCAACGGTTTGTTTACCTGCTGCTAAGTCAAAAGGATAAGCCGATTTCGATAAACAAAGAATCGGCTCTTCTGTTTTGGGGTCAAATATTTCCAGACGAACTCGTCCGGATAAATCGTCATCCGAACGATTAATTACCTGTGTACTGATCGTTACTTCATCACCCTGACGAACAAAACGCGGAAGATTAGGTAAAACCATCAATGGTTTACTTGAGATAAGCTCTTTTGTGAATCGCCCGTATTTCACGTCTTTTGTATGAGCTAAAGCCTGAAGTTTCCAGGTCGTATTGCTTTCGGGTAAAGTGAAATTGACCGTAAAGTTACCTTCACTATCCGTTCTCAGTACAGGATAGAAGAAAGCCGTCTCATTGAAATTCTGTCTTAGTGGGGTTTCTTTCTTTATTTCCCCTGCGCCAAGTTCCTTGTTGGACGGACTTGGAGCAACCGGTGACGCATTTTCCTCAACGACTGACTCGGTCAAAACCATATCAGACTCCATCTCAACGGCTTGGTTTTTCATTGCTCCTAAAGAAGCTGACTGGCGTGTAGCAAAAGCGTAGGTTGTCAACATGGCTTGTTGCCAATTGAACCTGCTATATTCAAATTCGGGCACTTTTTTGTAATCAATCTTTCCATAATCAGAGCTGACATGAAACCAATAAGCCCCATTGTTCCTGAAAGCCGAAGCATATATATAAGGATAAGTGATCGGTGAAAAGTTCCAATTAAAAGGCTGAATTGCATCAAGCGAAGCATCGTACATGGAAGCAAGAACCTCAGCTGCTGCAGGTAAAGAATCCGGATTAAGAACTCTGAAAGTCCAGCTTTCCTTATTGCCGGGTATGAGTTTGTCACGGAAAGTCTCTGTTTTAATTGTCAACTCTTTACTGGGGCGTTGTTTGTTAATTATGACCTGACGTGTATATAGTTTACCTTCTTTGATGAACGTAAACAATGCCGCAGCACCATCACCGTATTTCTCAAGGAACGGCACAATAATCTCGCGGTTTTCATTGGACAACTCCATTCGCTTACGTTCCACCACTTTGTTGTTCACATATAATTCATAAAGCACATAGGCCTTTTTATGCGATGTGCCAAATACGAACTGGACTTCTTGGCCAGGCAAACAGGAAAGACTATTTTCTGTAATCCAGATATCCGAAAAAACAGGAGGCCGTTTGTCTTTATCTGTGTAGAGAATAACATCCTGTTCCAGTTCGACCTGACGTCCTTTACTGTCTGTTGCCTCTAAACGAATCCGGTAATTGCCCGAATGTAAATCAGCAAATACTTTTGCATTAATTGGTGATTCTGTCGTGAATTTGTCTGAAATCACTTCTTCACCCTGTATCGTTTTAAGATCTTCTCCCTTTTTTGCCCTCTCTTGTTTTAATGCATAAATACGATATATCCCTTCTGCTTTTGTCGGTTCCCCATTCAATGTGTGAGCATTTATCCGAACTGACAGATTCTCCTTTTTCATTATGTCCCGTAAAGACGTTGACAAGACAATACTACTGCTACCTACTGAAAAGGACGAATTTGTTTCTTGCGTTTCCCCCTTGCTATCACTCAACGTTGCAATCACTTCATAAGAGGCATAGGCAGGAAAACCCAGTAGTTGTTCTTGTTTTGTCGGTACAAATTCAAACTGGAATCCACCATTTTCATCTAATTGCGTTTCGCCGGACAATAACTGAGTTTCCTGAAAATAGGAAGAATTGGAATAGAAACGGAATGGACGAAGAATTACCCGATAATTAACCTTTCCGCTTTGCAGTGGTACTCCCGAAAAAGTTTGTGCTTTCCCCTTAATCGTAACCGTATCTCCAAAAGCAACCTCGTCTTTTATAGAATTGATCTCCACATTAAACGTCGGACGTTTATATTCTTCAACACGAAAATACTGTGTCTCATTTTCCGCAGATAAAGAAAATGAACCATTCAATCCATATTTAGGCAAAGTAAACTCTCCATGAAATGATCCAAACTCATTGGTCGTAAAATCACGAGTGGCAACTTCCTTATGGTTTGCATCACGAAGAATGACTGTTAGCGTTTTATTCGCAACGACAGACTGGTTTTCTTTTTCACTATCATAAACAATACCTTTAACATAGACATTCTGTCCCGGACGATATAGCCCCCTGTCTGTAAAGAGTGATACTTTTGTTTTTGTGTCTGTGTTTCCGCCAGAATAGCTACTCCCTAAATAAATAGAAGAAAGAGGAGTATTCGTGTCACCTTTATATACGGCTCTGAAGTAGCGGATATCTTTTTTCTCCGGTACTCTTGCAATACCATTTAAATCCGTTTGAAGGGAGTCAACGATAATTGGCTTGTTTTGTTTATTGCTATACAATAAAACAGTTCCCTTTTCAATAGGCTTTCCGGAATATAAGTCCGTAACCAAAATATCCGCACCTCCTGCAGAAGTAGAACGAGAAACAGCCATTACTTTACTAACGAACATGTAATTCGTAGATTCTAAAAGCTTATCAGGCACCGTTATTTCATAAAAATAGATTCCTCCTTCATCTAAGCCGGTTATCCAGATTGATGTATCCACACGCTGATATGTATTCGGAGTCTCTAAAGACGCGCGAATCTGGCGCACTAACTTTCTGTTTCCTTTGCTTTTTTCTTTTTGTTGGGCTGTCCAGTAATCATAACTGTTTACCTCTTCAGGTGTTAAATCCGTTTCATATACCTTGATGTTTATCGAATGTACATTCTTGTAATTAAGTCCAAGTTTTACTTCATGACCCGGGTAGGCAACTGCCGGCAAGGATACTTGCAGTTCCGGGTTTTGAATAGATCCGATTTTATTTTTAAAATAGTTGATGCGTTCATAAGACGGATAACGATCCACTGCCTGCTGACATAGTTCAATAATATCTTTATAAATTGTACTTTCCTGTGTATTAGCCGAATAATAAGTCGTCATTTCTAATCCCTCTACTTTGCGAATCCATACTTCCGCTGCAAAATCATAAGAAGAAAACTGATCATACAAACTGTCTAACGATGCAAAATACGACTTCTTGTTTTCCTCATTATAAAAGGACCCTCTGTTTTTGAATGAGAGATAATCTAATTCAGCCAACAAAAGCGCTTTCGGATTATTGGCTTTCTTTTTATAAGCGATTAGAGTACGGTATAATTCATCAGATGGATTTACTTCCAAAGCACGATAGATCAGGTAGTCGTATAAAGTAGGACGTAAAGCCTCATCCTTTCCGACTTCAAGAATGTCCGCGTAGTTGCTTATAGGCACTTGTTGCAAAAGTTGTGCAGGTTGTAGGGAGAGAGAATACTCTTCTTCAATCTTTTCCTTAAAAATAGTAGAAGTCCATTCATTTATATCTTCGGGAATGTATCCGATGATTGGACTACGCTGTCTGTATTTCCACCCATGCGTTCCTTCAAAACTGGCGTACATCTCCGCAATAAGAGAATGAAGAATCGCAGCTTCTTCTGCTTTCTCACAAGAGGCTGCGCGAGTTTCCACTTCTTTAATTAAAGCTGGATAACGAGCTTCATCAATCTCGGTTTCCCCTTTAATTCGTTCAACTAATTCTTTTATAGAAAAGGGAGTTTCTTTCTTCTTATTTGTCTGTGCTGTCATTTGTAACGGTAAACTACAAAGTAGTGCATATATAAGCGTTATTGCTATCTTCTTCATTTTCCTTTGATTTATTATAAAACAATCTTCCATAAGTATAGATACAAAGATTGTCTAAAAAAGAGTGAATAAACGGTTAATTAGGCATAAAAGTAAGAAAAATAAGGAGAAGATACGGCTTTTCGTACTATTCTCCCGCATTTTCCGCTAATATATCCGCAAGAGATTGATGCGTTAACTTATGCCTTATCCAGGCCAGGACATTAAACGTCTTTCGTAATTTCATCTCATATTTGTCATTCTTGATTCTGGTAAAATCTTTCTTATATAATTCCCATAATCTGTTTCGTGCTTTTTCATACGAGGGAAGAGGATAATCCCGTAAGAATTTAAAAATTATCTTTTCTGTGAT
The DNA here is from genome assembly GCF_028705895.1 of Massilibacteroides sp. Taxonomy (GTDB): domain Bacteria; phylum Bacteroidota; class Bacteroidia; order Bacteroidales; family Tannerellaceae; genus Massilibacteroides. The sequence continues at coordinate 125,262 of NZ_JAQWCQ010000001.1, forward strand.
ATTTGTTTCTTTCTCATAGCGGATACTCCTTTTTATTGCACTTATCTCATTCTCTAAAAAAAGCAGATTTTTTAATTCAGCCTGCAATAATAAATTAACCAACCGAGCGGTATTATACGAGGGAAGCATATAAAATTGCTTTCCGGAGCTCAGTATTTTCTTCATGTATTTTCGTGCCTGAGGAAGATCATTCACATACATATATAATACAACCGAATTGAGGAGTAGTTTGAGTTGAGGTTCTAAAGCCAAAAGAGCTGTTTTTTTGAACAGACTATCTTCGTTTTCTTTTTTCAGGAATAGGGCAGACTCAAAATCTCCCGTTTGCATGAACCGGTTTTGTTCGTACAAATAAATTAACGATTTCACATATAAGACAAATTCCTTTGCATAAGAACCCTGTTCAATCTCTCTTAATTTATCAATAAAGAAAGACATTTCAGCATATAGCCTGGTTATTTCCAGACTATCCAAGACACCTTGTATAGCGCTTAAATAATAAATTGGCGGATTCTGAATCAACTGTTCATTTTTCCCGAATAAATCAATGATTTCTTTATAATAGCGGATGGCTAATTTATAATTACCTGAGTTCAGATAATAGGACGATTGAAAAAGAAGGTGAAGTTTTTCAGCCTCAAACCCTTGATACGAACTATTTCCGATCAGGTGAAGCTCGCTTAATACTAAATCATTCAGAGACTCCTTCTGTTTGTCGGAACGTGCATACCCTTTATGGATTAATCGATGTCTTAATATTTCATACAACTGAAGATGTTGATTCAGATTTCTGGAATATTTAGTCACCTCATTGATCTTCATTTGCTTGTTGACCAACTGTCTTTCATTCAGTCCTCTGAAATCAAGCATGTTCAGGTATTTTAGCTCTGTTCTTCGTACCAATAATTGCAACGAGTCATTCTCGTATGTACTGGCCAGAGTCTTGGCTTTATCTAATTCGGCAAAAGCCTCATCAAACATTTCTCTTTCAAACAAGATTCCTGCTATTGATATCTGGTTGAAAATCTGTGTTTGAACATCCTGTTTTTCCCTTAACCGAACGAGACAATCCAACAGGTTGCGATATAAATGTTTAGCAGCCATATCATAACTTTTTCCCGGCAGTTTTTCACAGAACAAAGCATACAATTCTTTATCCGATATATTCCCGTCGATCAGATTGAATAAAGAAAGATACACTTTCTCTCCACTTTGTAATCCCGACAAAAGGGTGAAATGTCTTTTCTCTGCTTTTGTCAAAGAATTAACAAGAATAAGTAAAGAATTTGTAATGCTCATATTGAGTTATTATTGGCTGTATAACAAAAGATTAAGATGTTATTCTTTGTAAAAATAGTAATTTGGGTTTATTAAAAGAGAGATTTAATTGAAACTTTTGCTTGTTTCTTCTTTCTATATTTGCATAAGTGATGGTTCGAAAGATATAAAACGCTGGATGTTAATTTTTTATTTATTATTATGACAGGAGAAAACAGGAAAAAGCATACAATTTTAGTTGTCGGAAGCAGCAATACCGATATGGTAATCAAAACAGACCATCTTCCTATGCCGGGAGAAACAGTACTTGGTGGAGCATTCTTCATGAATCCCGGAGGGAAGGGCGCTAATCAGGCGGTGGCGATCGCAAGACTTCGTGGTCAGGTTTCCTTTATTTGTAAAACGGGAAGTGATGTGTTCGGACATCAATCGCAACAGCTATTTGAAGAAGAAGGAATCGATACGTCCTTTATTTTTTCGGATTCGAAAAACCCTTCAGGAGTGGCTTTGATCACAGTAGATGAACACGCTGAAAATTGTATAGTTGTGGCTTCGGGAGCAAATGCAAACCTTTCGCCTGCTGATCTGGCTAAGGCAGAGGAAGCGATCGATAAAGCCGACTTCATTCTCATGCAATTGGAAATACCGATTGAGACCGTGGAATTTGTTGCGGAGATGGCCTGGAAGAAAAACAAGAAAGTAATCTTAAACCCTGCTCCTGCGCAGAAATTATCTTCTTCCTTATTGCAACATTTATATATGATTACTCCGAATGAAACAGAAGCTGAAATAATCTCGGGAGTAAAAGTAACCAATGAGGCTTCAGCGTTGAAAGCCGCAGAACGAATGGTGGAAATGGGGGTGAAATGTGTGATCATCACTTTAGGATCTAAAGGAGCGTTTATCTACCACAACTCCATGTCATCTTTAGTTCCTGCTCTGAACGTGAAAGCCGTTGATACAACAGCCGCAGGGGATGTGTTTAACGGAGCTTTAACCACCGCTTTAGCGGAGGAACGTGACTTGGAAGATGCTGTCCGGTTTGCTTGCAAGGCCGCAGCTATAGCTGTTACAAGAGTTGGGGCTCAATCGTCTGCACCTTATCGGAATGAAGTCGATACATTTCATTAATACTAATACAATCCGCACCATGAAAAAACTTTTTTTATTACTTATCGTATTCCTGTTTATGTTGGGAAATAGTTCTTGTTCAAAGAATGCCTCTACGCAAAAACAGGCTATTGTTCCTTCTGAATTCCAGATCAGCAAGGAAAGACTATTAGACAAGATCAAAGGTGGATGGGCAGGGCAAACCATAGGTTGCAGTTATGGAGGACCTACTGAATTTAGATATAACGGAACAATGATTCAGGATTACACTCCTATACCTTGGCCTGATAATTATATAAAATGGTGGTATGATAATTTCCCCGGACTGTATGATGATGTGTATATGGATCTGACTTTTGTAGAGGTCTTTGACCGTCTTGGGCTGGATGCTCCTGTGGATTCGTTCGCTATGGCTTTTGCTACTGCGGGATATACACTCTGGCACGCGAACCAGTCGGCACGCTACAATATATTACAAGGCATTATGCCTCCGGCTTCAGGGCATTGGCTGAATAATCCTCATGCTGACGATATTGATTATCAGATTGAAGCGGATTATGCCGGACTGATGTCGCCCGGAATGCCGAATACGGCATCGGAGATTTCGGATAAAATCGGTCATATTATGAATTATGGCGATGGTTGGTATGGAGGGGTGTATGTAGGCGCTATGTACACGTTGGCTTTCGTCTCGGATGATATAGAGTTTATTGTGTCCGAAGCGTTAAAAACAATTCCGGAAGAAAGTAGCTATTATCAGTGTATGAGCGATGTGATCCGGTGGCATAAAGAATATCCGGACGACTGGAAGCAGACTTGGTTTGAGTGTGAAAAGAAATGGAGTTCGGATATTGGTTGTCCGGACGGCGTTTTTGTTCCTCTTAATATTGACGCTTTGATTAATAGTGCCTATATACTTATCGGCCTGTTGTATGGCGACGGTGATTTTTATAAAACCTTGGATATTTCTACCCGTTGCGGACAAGACTCTGATTGTAATCCGGCTTCTGCAGGAGGTATTCTGGGTACAATCTTAGGATACAGTGGTATTCCTGAGTATTGGATGAAGAACCTGAGGGAAGTTGAAGATGTGAATTTTGCTTATACTGATATTTCATTGAACCGTGTTTATCAGATGAGTTATAATCAGGCGCTACAAGTTATTGAACGTAATGGGGGAAAACTCGAAGGAGATGAGCTGACGATAAAATGCCAACAACCTGTTTCCGTACGTTATGAAAAAGCGTTTGAAGGACTTTTCCCTGTTGAAAAAGCGGCAGTAAACAAGTCCGTTACAAATATTGACGAATTGTCTTTTGACGGTACGGGAGTGGTGTTTAAAGGTGGTGTGAATGCGGCAGACAAAGAATACGTGGCAAAAGTGGAGATGTATATAGATAACGAACTGATTGAAACAGCAAATCTTCCGGCGTCTTATCTTACCAGAAGGAATGATTTGTTCTGGAACTATCAGCTACCTAAAGGAAAACATACGGCTACATTCAAATGGTTAAATCCCAAAGAAAATGTGTCAATTCATTTTTCTGAAATGGTTATTTATTCAGATTCCCCGAAAGCAATAGTACATCAATAAAAATCTACCATATGAAAAAAACATTATTTGCATTAAGCATTACGTTGTTACTGTTTTCTTGTAAAGGAAATAGCGCGAAAGAAGTGCTTCAGACAACTGTTCCCGTAAATCTTATTTTAGATACAGATTTAGGTCCTGACTATGACGACGTGGGTGCAATGGCTTTAGTGCATGCGTTGGCCGATAGTGGTCAGGTGAATATTTTAGCTACACTTTCTTCGAATCATCACGAGAAAGTAATCCCCTGTATTGAGGTTTTGAATACGTATTTCAATCGTCCCGATATACCGGTAGGGGCTCCGAAAAGTGAAGGAGGAGCCAATCTGACGACATGGCAAAAGGTAAAATGGACGGAGGTTTTACCGGAAAAATATCCACATAAAATCAACCGGACTTCTGATGCTCCTGATGCCGTGAAAGTCTATCGTAAAATCTTGAATCAACAACCGGACACAAGCGTAGTGGTCTGTACAATTGGCTTTCTTACGAATCTGAAAGATCTGCTAAACTCGGGTGCAGATGAATACAGTCCACTTTCCGGAAAGGAATTGGTTTCCCAAAAAGTAAAACGTTTGGTTTCTATGGCCGGACTTTTCCCTGAAGGCAGGGAGTTTAATATCTATTGCGATACTCCTTCTTCCCGGTTTGTGTTAGATCATTGGCCTACAGAAATTGTATTCAGTGGTTTTGAAATAGGAGATAAAGTTTTTACAGGAAAGAAATTAGTGCAACTGAACATTGAAAATAGTCCTGTAAAAGAAACTTACGAACTGTGCTTTGCAGAAGGAGATGAAAAAGGACGTATGAGTTGGGATCAAACGGCAGCATTGGTTGCCATAAAGGGATACGAACCTTACTTCACTATGGAAAGAGGAAAATTACAAGTTGTGGATGATGAGGGAACAAACAAATGGACTCCGGATGTACAAGGTAGTCATCTTCGTCTTATTCAGAAAATGCCTTTTGATCAACTTGCCTCTTTGATTGAAAATTATATGATGCATCAACCTTCCGTTAAATAAAAATGATATGTTTATTGTCCAGAATTATTCATTAGCCGTATTGTTTTGTGTTGTAACGATGCTCTGTTGGGGATCGTGGGGGAATACACAGAAATTAGCGTCAAAGACATGGAGATACGAATTCTTCTATTGGGATTATGTTTTAGGGATCGTTCTTTTCTCCCTGCTCTCCGCTTTTACATTGGGGAGTTTCGGAGCAGAAGGACGTAGTTTTATTGCAGACCTGGCACAAGCGGACTTATCTTCTTTAGGCAGTGCTTTTCTGGGAGGGATTGTCTTTAATGCGGCAAATATTCTATTGGCTTCTGCCATTGCTATTTGTGGCCTATCTGTCGCCTTCCCTGTCGGAATCGGATTAGCACTTGTTTTGGGTGTGTTGGTCAATTATTTCGGGGCGGCAAAAGGAGAGCCGGCTTATATCTTTACCGGTGTTGCTTTGATAACGATTGCAATTATACTAAACGGACTTGCCTATAAAAAGGCTGTGACCGGAGGACAAAACGCGAGAGTTTCCGGAAAAGGTATTGCTATATCGATTGCTGCAGGGGTGATTATGGCATTCTTCTATCGCTTCGTAGCGGCATCTCTGGATTTGGAGAATTTCGCATTGCCGGCAGCAGGAAAATTGACTCCATATACAGCCGTGTTTATCTTTTCCTTAGGTGTCTTAGCGAGTAATTTTATCTTTAACACGTTGGCCATGAAGCATCCCGTTCAGGGAGAGCCTGTCTCAATTTCCGGTTATTTCAAGGGAAATGCCCGAACTCACTTAGTGGGCATCTTAGGAGGTGTTATCTGGTGTATCGGACAATCGTTCAGCATGATTGCTTCTGAAAAGGCCGGAGCAGCTATTTCTTACGGATTAGGACAAGGGGCTACTTTGATATCTGCCTTGTGGGGAATCTTTATCTGGAAAGAATTCAAGGGAGCTCCTAAAGAATCGGCTTACCTTAATTTGGGAATGTTCATTTTCTTCATCATCGGGTTAGCGTTCCTTATCTATGCCGGAGCATAGGGTGGTCAGGAACGTCTCACATAGGTGACAAAAGTAAACGGATAAGCATGTTTTTCATCGGCAGGGCAGAACTCCCGTTCTGACTCCTGCCATTCTGATTCGTTTATTTCCGGAAAGAAGGTATCCGCATCTTCAAATTGATGATGAATACGTGTAATATATAATTTGTCTGCTTTCTCTAAAGCTAATTTGTAAACTGCAGCTCCACCAATCACAAATACCTCTTCCTCGCTTTCACTGATCTGAAGCGCTTCGTCCAACGAATGTACCATAATGCAATTCGGAAAAGAAACACTTGGTGAAGTCGTTAATACAACATTCTTCCGGTTCGGCAAAGCCCCTTTCGGCAAGGACTCAAACGTTTTGCGTCCCATAATAACCGTATGTCCATTGGTTATTTCCTTGAACCGTTTCAGATCTTTCGGAAGATGACAAAGCAGTTGTTGCTCTTGTCCGATTGCTCCGTTTTCAGCTATTGCAACAATAATAGAAAGAATGCTCATATTTGTTTTATTTATACGGCTACTTCACCTTTAATATGTGGGTGAGGATCGTAGCCCGACAGTTCAAAATCTTCGTACTTAAAGTCAAAAATACTTTTCACATCAGGGTTTATAATCATCTGTGGTAACGCACGCAGTTCGCGCGTCATTTGCAATTTCACCTGCTCGATATGATTCATATAAATATGTGCATCCCCCAAGGTGTGAACAAATTCACCCGCCTGTAGTCCGGTCACCTGCGCCATCATTTGCAGCAACAGCGCATAAGATGCGATATTAAACGGTACCCCCAGAAAAATATCCGCGCTCCGCTGATACATCTGTAAGCTAAGTTTCCCATTCGCAACGTAGAATTGGAAAAACATATGACAAGGCGGAAGATTCATGTTTTTCAAATCCCCAACATTCCAGGCATTTACAATAATCCGTCTCGAATCAGGCGTATGCTTTATCTGATTCACAACCTCGCTGATCTGATCAATACTTCCTCCTTCATAATCCGGCCACGAACGCCACTGATAACCATAAATATGTCCCAGATCACCATTCTCGTCCGCCCATTCATTCCAGATACGAACCCCGTTTTCCTGCAGATACTTTGCATTCGTATCCCCCTTTAAAAACCAAAGCAGTTCGTATATAATAGATTTCAGATGTAGTTTCTTGGTCGTAAGCAAAGGGAATCCGTCCTCCAGGTTGAAGCGCATCTGGTGTCCAAATACACTAATCGTGCCCGTACCTGTACGATCCTCCTTTTCAACCCCTTCCGTCAATACGCGATCCAGTAAAGCCAAATATTGTTTCATGTTATTTTTTCAAATCGTTGGAATACAAAAGTACAAAACAAATTGTATTTCACAATTTTGTAAATAAACTGTGGAGCGGATATATTTCTTAATAGAGGTTTTGACATTTTTTTTATATTTACCCCATTTAGCGGGATTAAATTGGGCATATTTCATGCCAGTCCAAAATCCAATAGAATGAATAAAAAAATATAAAGGATATTTTTCCAAAAATATCCTTTATAATTGGAAAAATAACCTTTATATTTTTGTGTTGATTTTTTGCTTGATAATCAAGGTGTAAAAAATGAGCTTTTTTTCTGTATTTTTGAGCCGAAAGGCCATTGTTGAGACTTAATACGAAAATGAACACGGAGTAGGAGCGCGAACATAAGCTATTACTTGGATTAGTGAACGGTGACGAAGCATCGTTCTGTGAATTGTATGCTCTTTACAAAAATCGTCTGATCTATTTTTGTATGCGTTTTCTTAAATCTCCGGAATTTGCGGAAGATATTTTTCAGGATGCTTTTGCATCTGTTTGGGAAAATCATCGTTTTATTAATCCGAACCAACCTTTTGCACCGTATATCTACACAATTATCAAAAACCGGGTTTTGAATGTACTCGCCGGAATAGATAAGGAGTCTGAATTAAAACAGAAACTGCTGGCCAATGCGGTTGACAATGCAAACGATACGGCAGACAGGCTGCTTGATTCGGATTATACATTATTATATAATAATGCGCTGAACTCACTGACTGAGCAACAAAGAAGAGTCTTTGAATTGAGTCGGACGCAATATAAATCACATAAAGAGATCGCTGAGGAGCTTAATATTTCTATTTACACAGTTCAACAACATATATCTACATCATTGAAGTTAATCCGGGAATATTTTAGGAAACATGTCGGTTCTTTAGGACCTGTTGGTTCTCCTGTTATGTTTTAATCTATAAAAAAAGTTAATCACATCCCAGCTGTCACCTCTTCTTTTGTACTATAAGATATACAAAGGAAGATTTTACCTTATGCAACTACCTAATAATTTGAAAAATTGTATCAGAAAATACATGGATAGTATTTATACTATTGATGATATAAACGCCCTCTCTGACCTACGCCGGAACACAAAGCCTTTGGAGGAAGAAATGGATGCCTGCTGGGAAGAGGCAGGCTATATTTCTACCTCAGCAGACGAATACGAAATGCACAAAGAAGAGGCGAGGGTTTTATTGAGGAAAATAAAAAGAAAAGAGAAACATTTAAGATTAATTCCGCTGTTACGTTATGCCTCTGTTGCAGCAATTTTACTTGTTTTAATAATAAGTGCATTCCGGTTTATATCCATTATTCCTCAAGACGAAAGTCCTGTATTATATGAAGAAGTATATGTGGCTAATGGTGAAAGAAAAAAAATAACCTTACCGGATGGTTCGGATATAATGCTTAATTCAGGTTCTTATTTACGCTATCCTTCTCATTTTTCAGGAAATACAAGAACAATCGAGGTGAATGGAGAAGCATTTCTTGATGTACATCCTGATAGTACCAAGCAGTTTATTGTACACACACAAAGTATCGATGTAAAAGTATTGGGAACATCGTTCAACGTTAAAGCCTATGCGGATGACGAGCAGGTTATGGTTAGCGTACGTACAGGAAAAGTACAGGTGGATATGGCTGAGGCAAGTATGAATCTGAAGCCGAATGAAATAATCCTACTCAATACAACCAATGGAGAATTGGAAAAACGAAATATCGACAACCGGAAGGCAACAGCATGGATGAGTGGTGAACTGTATTTTAATAAAACGCCAATAACAGCGGTAGCAAAAGAATTGGAACGATACTACAATTGCAAAATAGTAATTGAAGATGAGGTGTTGAAGCAAGAGTATGTGTATGGAGAACACAGTAATGAAAGTCTGGAGTCCGTTCTCAAAGCAATCGAATATGCAGTAGGTATAAAAAATAAGAGAGAAGGAAATCAAATAATTCTATATAAATAACCTTAAATTATAAACTTATGGAAACCAAAAGAAGTACAAGCAGAGGCAAAAGATGCCTTTCATTGCTTTCTCTTCTGATCTGTTTGTTTTGTAGCTTGACACTCTCTGCGCAAAACAATGAACATGAAAAGATAAGCATCCAAGCAAACCGACAACCTGTTGAGGAGGTCTTTAAACTGATCTCTAATCAGAGCAAAGTGAAATTTTTCTATGGAGAAACTGTTATTAATAATGAATTAACGGTCAGTCTCAACATGAGAAACACTCCTGTCAGAACCATTCTGGATGAAATCACCAAACAGACAGGACTTAAATTTAATCGCGAAGGCAATACAATATCCGTAAGTTCTTCAAACAGACCACAACAGTCTATTTCCTCTACCAAAAAAATATCCGGTACAGTCATAGATCAATCCGGTATCCCTGTAATCGGTGCAAATGTTGTAGTCAAAGGAACAACAAACGGTACAATCACAGGCTTAGACGGAGAATTCACTCTTGAAGTTCCCGAGAAATCCCAGTTAGCCGTTTCTTATATCGGTTATACCCCCAAAGAAATCCTTGTGGGCAGTAATACCGTTTACCGAATCGAACTGGCAGAAGACAACAAAACCTTGGACGAAGTAGTCGTGACAGCGTTGGGTATCAAACGGGAAGAAAAAGCATTGGGATACGCGGTTCAGAAGGTAAGTAGTGAAACATTTTTAACAGCCAAGGGTATTGATATTGCGTCGTCATTAAGTGGAAAAGTGGCCGGATTAAATATTCAGAACAGTACAGAATTCAGTGAAGACTCAAAAATATTACTACGTGGTCAAACGCCGTTATTAGTTATTGATGGAGTTCCTTATGATAACATGTCATTAAATGAGATAGCAGCCGACGATATTGCATCAATAGATGTGCTAAAAGGAGCAACAGCATCCGCATTATATGGAGCAAGAGGAGGAACTGGTGCTCTTATGATTACTACAAAGAAAGGGGAAAAAGAAGGATTAAACATTGATGTCAATAGTAATACAATGTTTTTCTCTGGGTATCTCGCTTTCCCGGAAGTTCAACATTCTTATAGTGCCGGAACAGGCGGTAAATACAATAATAATGCAGTATGGGGAGACAAACTGGACATAGGTCGTACTGCAATAATGTGGGATCCTTTTGCATATGAGTTCAGAGAACAAGAGTTAATATCAAAAGGTAAAGACAATTATAAAAATTTTTTACAATTCAGTTGGTTAACAAACAACAATGTAAGTGTCTCTCAAAAAGGTGAGTTTGGTTCTTTTCGGACATCTATAACACATGCTTATAACAGAGGACAATATCCAAATCAAGATTTAAATAAACTGACCTTCATGGTTGGTGGAGATATGTCGTGGAATAATTTCAAATTAGATGCTACAGCTTCTTATAATAAACGAATAGCATCCAATATAAGTGGTACAGGGTACTCTGGTAGTTATATTTATGATATGGTTATTTGGGGTGGTACTGAATACGATGTTAGAGATTATCGCAATTACTGGATAAAAGGACTAGAAAATGTTCAACAAAACTGGTATGATGATAGTTGGTATGATAATCCTTATTTTAAAGCTAATGAAGTAATTAATGGATACGATACTGATATATTTAATGCTGCAGTTAATCTAACTTATGAGTTTTCGCCTTGGTTAAAATTAATTGGACGCGCAGGAGCAGATGTGGCAACAAGAAGAGATATCTGGAGAAATGCGATAAGTGCTAATTATGGATGGGATAAAAAAGGATATTTCGGGATTGACAGAGACACAAAACTTAGTACAAATGCTGATGCTATCTTAATGTTTGATCAAAGTTGGAATAAATTCAATATTAATGCATTGGTAGGTAGTTCTGTATATTACTATAAAAGTGATTTGTTGGAAAGTACAACAAAGGGAGGACTATCTATCCCTGGTTTTTATTCTTTAAATGCGTCTATAGATCCAGTCAATACAACCAGTGAATATTACCAAAAAAGAGTAAACAGTCTTTATGGAAAACTTTCTTTATCTTGGGCCAGTACATATTTTTTAGACATTACCGGTAGAAATGACTGGTCATCTACGTTGCGTTCAGAGGAACGATCTTATTTTTATCCTTCTGTTTCAGGAAGTATTGTCTTATCTGAAATCCTAAAGCTTCCTGGGTGGTGGGACTTCCTGAAAGTTCGTTCATCATGGACAAGTACAAAGAAAGACGCCAGTATATATGCAAATAACAATGTTTATAGCATAAAAACTAATGTTTGGGATGGATTAAATACAGCAGAATACCCCACAACTTTAATTGGAGGTAGTGTACGCCCCAATAAATCAGAAACGTGGGAAGCTGGAGCTGCTTTCAATTTATTCGAGAATCGTTTTAATTTGGATTTTACATATTATAGAAAAATGGAATCAGATTTTATAATAAATGGTTCAGCCAGCCATATGACGGGTTTTAAATACATACAAACAAATTCTAAGGAAAAACGGTTACGGCAAGGTGTTGAAATTATTATTGGAGGAACCCCGATTAAAACTGCCGATTTTAGTTGGAATATATTAACGAACTGGGGACATGATAAATACACTTATGCTGAAATTGATCCGGAGTTTTCAACAAAAAACCGTGGGTGAAAAAAGGCGCCAGATACGATTGGATTGATATATATGATTGGGACAGAGACCCTGATGGAAACATTATACATAATGGAGGAATTCCAATTAAACAGAGTTTTAAATCAAAAGTAGCAAACTTATCACCTGATTTGGTATGGGGTATTACTAATACTCTACAATATAAAGCATTCACTTTGATTCTCTCTATAGACGGTCGTGTTGGAGGTAATTCTTTTTCCAGAACCCATCAAATGTTATGGAATTCGGGGGCACATGTTGACACAGATAACCAATATAGATACGATGAGGTGGTCAATGGAAAAAATACTTATATAGGAGAAGGTGTAAAAGTTGTCTCTGGAAGTGTACAACGTGATCCGGATGGAAACATCATTGAAGACACAAGAGTATATGCTCCGAATGATGTGGTAGTTTCTTACGAAGCATACATATCCAGATATCATGACTCGACAAGTAAGCCAAGTCGGCAGAATGTTCTTGATGAAACATTCTTTAAAATCAGAAACTTATCACTGATCTACACTATTCCAAAGTCTTTGTCTTCAAAGATGAGAATGAGCAATGCATCAATAGGTCTTACGGGACAGAATTTGTTTTTATGGGCTAAAGAATATAAATACGCAGATCCCGACAAAGGTGGAAGTTCTGATTCCAGCTATGGATATGAAAACTTAAACTCTCCCTCGCAACGCTATCTGGGAGTAAATATTAAAATAGGATTTTAATCAAAAAACATACAAACATGAAACTTAGAATATACAGTTTAATCCTGATTGTTTTTCTGGCAAGTTCCTGTACCTCATCTTTTGATGATCTAAATACTAATCCAGATAAAACAACTCAAGCAACATCTGCAATGTTAGCTACAAAATTAATTTTAGGACTTGACGCAACTTCATCCCCATCACAGTGGCAGAATGAATTTCTTGTGAAACGAATTTTCTGGGGTGAACAAATGGATAACTATCAATATAATCGAATAGAAAAGGGTACTTTTGAATATATTACATATCTTATGAATGCACAAAAGATGGTTGATTTTTCATCTGAATCAGACATGAATGGATATACAGGTTTATATTATTTTATAAAAGGTTGGTATTTTTATCGGGCAACAATGGATATGGGCGACATACCATATGTTGAGGCGTTAGATGTTGTAAATCATCGTTTTCCTAAATATGATTCGCAAAAAGATGTATTTAAGTATATATTAGATGATCTTAGCAAAGCAAATGATTTTTTTAGTAAGTCAAAGCAGTCTTTTAATGGTGATCCGTTTTATAATGGCGAGCCTCTTAAATGGCAAAAAGCGACAAATGTTTTACGTTTAAAAGTATTAATGGCTCTACAAAAAAGAGCAGATGATACACCTGATTTACAAGTAAAAGAAACATTTGCAAGTATTGTTGCTGACAATATATTATTTGAAAGTAATGACGATAACTTACAAAAAAACTATTCAGATATAAATGGGCAAACAAATCCGTACCACCGCTCAAGTACAAGAAGCATCGAGGTTTATGCTGGTAGTAAAATGATTATTGATCCACTAAAAGAATATAAAGATTATCGTCTTTTTTATTACTTTGCACCTGCTCAGGCATTAGTTGATCCGGATTATCTTCCTGAGGGACAGACTTTGCTTCTACCAAACGATTGGAATGCATATAATGGTTTAGCAGTAGAAGCTCCTTTTGATCAGGAACAGAAAAAGATAGCGACCTATATGCACAATCGTCCTAATGATGTGTATCGATTGAGTTATGTAGGAGTTCCTTGTATCTGGTTAGGTTATGCGGATATGAATTTTATTATAGCTGAAGCCGTAGAAAGAGGTTGGATTACAGGAAATGCTAAAGAATATTATGAAAAAGGAATACGCGCTTCTTTTGAATTTGTCAGGAAAACTGTTCCTTCTGAATATAATAATAATATGCCAATTACAGACGAGTATATTGAAGCTTATCTTCAAGGAGAACATGTGGCTTACAAAAGTAGTGGCAATAGTAATGATAGATTAAAACAAATCTGGATGCAGACTTATCTTGCAGGTTATTTTCACATGAATAGAGATGCATTTTACAATCATCGTAGAACAGGTCATCCGGCATTTCCTATTAACCCCGAAACAAATCTAAATGACGCAAAAGATAAGATTCCGGTTCGATGGTTATATCCCGATAATGAATCTACGACAAATAAAGAGCAATTATTGATTGCTTTACGCAATCAATGGGGGACAGAAGTGGAAGATGTTAATAGGCTAATGTGGGTTATAAAATAAAAGAGATATGAGAAAATATTTAGGTTTATTCCTTTTTGTATCAACAATATGGATGGGTTGCCAGAGCAATCCATCCAACTCGATTGACAAATGGGTTGCCGGTTCTGCTAATGACGATGTTTTTATTCCGATGACGCAGGAACAGTTGAATGAGTTAGCTGAGTTTAATATGCCTTATTTAGAGGTGGATTGGTATAAAGCACCAAAGGAAAATACGGAAGAATGGGCTGTAGAGGTTAAGAGAAGAGCTGATAAAGCCGGAGTACGTATCTGGTCTGTCCATTTGCCTTTCAGCCGGACTTATGATATCTCGACTGTTGATGAAACGATTCAACAAGGTGCTGTTGAGAAAAATATCAAGGATATGGAAATGAGCGCTAAAGCATTAAAACCTACTTATTTTGTTATTCATCCGAGTTTAGAACCAATAGCAGATGAAGAACGGCCTCTACGTTTGGAGGCTTGTAAAAAGTCCATGCAGGTATTGGCTGATAAAGCAAAAGAATTAGGGGTTACTTTGTTAGTAGAGAACCTGCCAAGAACCTGTTTGGGCAACACTGCTGATGAAATGTTGGAAATTCTTCAGGCAGATGATGCCCTTGCTGTATGTTTTGATGTAAATCATTTGCTGAAAGAGTCACATAGTTCTTTTGTTGCCAAAGTCGGTCATAAGATAAAAAGTACGCATATGTCGGACTACGACTTTGTAAATGAAAGACACTGGCTTGCCGGAGAAGGGTTGATTAACTGGAATCAATTGTTCGACGATTTGTTAGGCGCAGGTTATCCCGGACCGTTTATTTTTGAGCCGAATTGTGGAGAAAAACCTAATGCTCCATCAGTAAAAGCTATGAGCGAGCGATGGGAATGGTTGAAACAAGACTATAAAGAATATTTGAATAAAAAGAAACAACCTACGAGTAAGGAACTAAAAGTCTTACAGATTAATACATGGCAGGAAACAACCATTGTACCTAAAGGCTTCTTTGGTCTCGTCAATCTGATAAAACAAATAAACCCGGATGTCGTACTGCTGTGTGAAATACGCAACTACGAAGGCAAGAGCTTAATTTCTAATCTTTTGAATGCCCTAGAGAAGAAAGGATGTCCTTACTATGGCGAATCACTCGATCTAAGTGTTGGGGTGTTGTCAAAATATCAGATGCAGAAATCGACTTCAGCATTTACGCTTCCCAACAATTCACGTCCGATGCTAAAAACATCCGTAGATATAAACGGAAAATCGTTTGTCTTCTATTCTGCTCATCTTGACTATACGCATTATGAATGTTATCTTCCCAGAGGATATAGCGGAACGACGTGGAAGCAATTGGAGAAACCGGTCACAGACGTAGATTCTATCTTAGCTGCTAACAGAATGTCGATGCGGGATGAAGCAATAGTCGCTTTCCTTGACGATGCTGAGAAGGAGAGTCAGAAAGGGAATATTGTTATTCTGGGAGGTGATTTCAACGAACCATCTCATTTGGACTGGCAGGAAGATACCAAGAATATGCGAGATCATCAGGGAGTGGTTATAAATTGGGATTGTTCGGTTTTGCTGCAAGATAAAGGTTATATTGATGCTTTCCGTGAACAGTATCCTAATCCGGTAGATTATCCCGGTTTTACATTTCCCGCAGCAACGGAAGGTGTTGAACTAAAGAAATTAGCTTGGGCACCTGAGGTAGATGAACGTGATAGAATTGATTTTATATATTATCGTCCAACTCCTGGATTAAAGCTGGCAGATATACGTGTTGTCGGCCCATCAGGGACTATTCTGTATGGTAAAAGGGCAGCAAGCGATAGTAAAGATATTTTTATAGAACCAATAGGAGTCTGGCCCACAGATCATAAAGGATTACTGGCAACATTTAAGCTGGATTGACAAAAAAAGGAAGAGTCGAACAGACTCTTCCTTTTTTCCTTTCTTTTTTATTTTGTTATTTCACAAACGGGGCATTTTGAAGATATTCAATACATCCTTTTACTCCACCAAACTGCTTGCCTTCTCCAATACCTTCCAGTTCTACGAAATAGTCTTTAATTCCTATAGCGTAAGCTTGTTTGAAGATATTCTCAAAGTTCATCATTCCGGATTGTCCGAGAACGGCCTTATCCTTGATATGTAACAATTTGATCCTGTCCGGATTTTTTTGCATATACGCTACCGGGTCTTGTTGTCCCATTACAGTCCAGTAAACATCCATTTCGAAGAATACCAAAGAAGGGTCTGTGTTCTGAAGTAATACGTCATATACAATTTCAACTCCTTCCTGATCTCTTCCAAAACCGCCACGACCAAACTTCATTTCCGTACCTCCCGGTATTACACGTGAAAATTCCCGGTCGTGATTATGGTATCCGAAAGATAGGCCGGCAGCCTTAGCTATTTGTCCTGCTTCATTGAACACTTCACCAACAAATGCTGTTTCTTCGACACTACGTGTTGAGGGTTGTCCGGGTTGAACTAAATAAGTAACGCCAATCTTAGCATGGTCATCTGCCGCTTTCTTCCAGAATTCGGCAATCTCCGCTTTATTAGCCGGAGTGTATTCACGAACGGGAGGATTTACGTGCGTGCTGATGATCTGTAAACCTGCATCATCCGACATTTTCTTAAATTCACTCATTTCGATGTCACCAATTTTGCCTTCTCTATAACCGGCAAGCTCGATTGTCGTAAATCCCATTTCCCCGACTCTCTTCAATCCGGCAGGGACATCTGCATAAAGTTCTTTTCCCAGAGAATAGATCTGTAATCCGATTCTTTTTTTTACAACCGGTTGTGTTGCTGCCTTTGTTGCTTCGGGAGTTGGCTTACAACTTGTATTGCCAACCAGCAAGCCTCCCAGAGTAAGAAAAGACGCGCTTTTAATAAAATCCCTTCTGTTTGTCATAATCTTTTATTTTTAAAAGTATAGTTATGTGTTAATAAAGCGAATACGGACGTCTATACTGATAATAATACAAGCGATGCGATTTCGCCTCTTTATCTTTTCCAAAACTTAATGTTGCGGGATCCCATTTTACCGGTCTGTTCAATTCTCTTGAAATATTCGCAAGACAACAAAGCGTATTTGTACTACAACCCACTTCAACGGGAGCTATAGGATTCTCGCGCGAACGTACACAGTCAATAAAATCTTGCATGTGAGGAGAACTAATTTCAAAGGCCAGAGCATTACTTTTTGCCCTGTTTTTCTCGTTCTGAGCAGATTGTTGAGCAGCAGTCTGAGCTCGTTTCGCTTCTCTTTGTGCAGGAGTAAGCGGACGGTTTCCTGCCAATTCTGACGGAACTTTTGAAGGATCAGAGCAAGCAAGATAACCACGGGCTACTTCAATCCAACCATTTGTACCGATAAATTTAATCCCTTGTGCTGAGTCATTGTCGTCCAAATACGGTTGCTCGGTCATCACAATGCCGTTAGCATATTTCATCGTGGCATATTCCGTTCCATTGTAACCCTTCGGGATAAATTCTACAGGCCCCGAACCGTCCATGCCAATAGCCGCCTGAGCAATATCGAACATATGCGCTCCCCAGTCTGCCGTATAGCCATTACCTGTTTCCTGATACCAACGCCATGCACCCCAAAGTTTTTCGTTTACTTCAGGATTAAGCGATATAGGAGGACAAAGATCCGGATGATAATGAATTTTAGGATCGTTAAGCGGCCCCATCCATTGATTCCAGTTTAAATTTGCAGGTACGGCTTCTTCCGGGAGACTAAGCGGAGTAGGCGGTTCGCCTACTCTCGCATAAATTTTCTCTATATGTCCGATAGCACCAGTCTGCACCAGTTCTATAGCTTTCTGAAACTCTTTACTTGAACGTTGCTGACTTCCCACTTGCAGTACTCGTTTATTGTTCCGAACAGCTTTTACCATTTCTAAGCCTTCAGTAATCGTATAAGCTAATGGTTTCTGACAATAAACATCTTTCCCAACCTGACAGGCATGGATGGTTATAAGTGCATGCCAATGATCCGGAGTTACGACTTCTACAGCATCAATATCTTTTCGATTCAATAAATCTTCGTAAAATTCATAAGCGTCACATCTTTCGTTCATTCCTTTAGACTTCTGCCATTCTGCAATCCTTTTTTGGAAACGCGCCACTTTCATTGTATCTACATCGCAGCAGGCTGCCACCTGTACCCCAGGACATCCTGCAAATCCGCGGAAATCACTCAACGCTTGTCTTCCCAAACCAATGAAACCAAGAACAATACGGTCACTCGGAGCAATACGTACCCCATCAATAGCCCAACTAGGGAGAATGGTTAACCCGGCAAGTCCAAGAGCTGAATAACTTAGGAATTGTCTTCTGCTGATTCCTTCTTTTTTTTCTGCGTTTTTCATAATTTGTTTGAATAAGTAAAATTACAAATTCTTTTTTTATTTATTCGTTATTATTTCCAATTCTCATTTTGTATTAAGAGACCATCCATCTTTTGAATCTCATTCAAAGGAATAGGTAAAGTAGCCCAATCTGCGTCATATTCGCTTTCCCCATATTTTCCTAAGCCGCATTTGGTTTCGTACTTGCAGAAATCTGTTAACTCCTGAGATGCCACATTCCAACGAACTAAGTCATACCAACGATGTCCTTCCAAAGCCATTTCAATTTTGCGTTCGAAGCGCAATGCCTGAGTCGCTTTTTCTTTTGTTGCGAATTGTGAACTCGGATATAAACCAATACGATAGTTGGCCGCTGCATTAACACCCTTGGTACCATTAACTTTATCATCCAATACATAAGAAGATGTGGTTTCTCCCATTGTTCCCGGATCAGCTGCTTTAACATAACTATTTGCAGCACGAGCACGAACTTGATTTATATATTGTTCTGCTCCCTGAGGATTACCCGTTTCAATTAATGCTTCTGCGTACCATAGTAAAACATCAGCATAGCGAATTAAATGGAAATTCTTTGCAGAAGAACCGGTTATAGTAGAGATAGAGGTGCTTCCTTTATCAGCTTTGCGAGGGATGTTTTTCTTGTTTAAATAATATCCGCCATTTGTTACCTCACGAATCCAACCATCAATAATTGTAGGTATTGACCAATCTAAGAATGGCGTATTGAAGCGTCCTGTAGAAACATCCAGACGCGGGTCGGTATAAACCGTTAAATCTGTATGAGGAACATTGTTTTTATCAGGGATCGTTAACACAGGATCATTCTTATAACTTCCATCCATTTTAGGAAGACCATTTTGGTCCACAATGTGGGAATTAACCAGATCATACGACGGTTGATAGAATCCCCAACCACCTGTTCCAAGTGCGCCGGTAAATCCGATATGCGATGTTCCGTTAATACTACTTGTCTCAGCAACTGTACCTGTTATAGCCATTTGAATATCAAAAACCGATTCACCAGTCCAATCACTTTCTCCTGCAGTATAAAGTTGCTCGTACGTATCTGCCAAACGGAATTTTGTGCCCTCATTATCCTTTCCGTTAGCCATAACTTCTTCCAACAAGCTCTTCACTTCTGCCCAACGATTCTGCGAACCATTCTTTCCGTTATAGGGAGAAGATTGATACATCTTAACTTTAGCTAAGAACGCAGCCGCAGCCCATTTATTGACGCGTCCTTTTTCTTTTGCCCAGATATCCGGTAGATTATCATATGCATATTGAAAATCTTCAATGATTTTATCCCAGATATAAATATAATTACCGGACTCATCAACATTTGATACTTGCGGATTTACATTTTCCTTCATTGCTGCATCATCTACATAAGGGACAGCAGCACCAAATAATTTGACTATCTCAAAATGCCAAAATGCGCGGAAGAAACGTGCCTGAGCTACTGTTTCTGTATAAAAATCTTTTGATTCTCCGGATGCAGAAGTCAACGTCTCTTGTATTGTACCTGCTACTTTGATCACATTGTTTGCAGCAAACACCCCATTGTAACATTTCTTCCATTTGGTGTTCAAATAACCATTGTCGGTCGTAAACTTATAAATCTCGAGACTTGTAAAGTCCGGCTGGTCAGTATAATTGGAACCTTTATTTGCGCTGCCTCCCATTACATCTCCGTAGGCATAATTACTAAGTGTTGCTTCAAAATACGAATTATCATGCATCTTCGCATACATTCCCGTCAATAATTGGGTCACACCATCTTGACTTTGGAAGTCTGGTTCACTAAGTTTTCCCACAGGATTAATTTCTAATAAATCAGAACAAGATCCAAAGGAAAACAAGGCCGTAATTACTGAATATATAATTATTTTTTTCATCTTGTTTATGTTTTAATTAGTTACGATTAAAATGACACATTCAAACCAATGATAAACTGACGAGGCATACCATATGAACCGTAGTCAGTACCCATATTACGGTCTTTTGAATTACCATCACTATCAGTTCTTACCTGTGGATCTAATCCCGAATACCCTGTTATTGTGAATACGTTAGACACCTGTCCATATACACGTACTTTCTCTAATTTAACTTTATCAACAAGTGTTTTAGGTAAAGTATAACCCAAAGTCAACGTTTGCATACGTAAAAATGAGCCGTCTTCAATATAACTTGAGTTTGATTCGTTAGACGCGATTGTACTTTCTCCGGAAACAGTAGCCCATAGTGGATAAATACCATCCGGATTATCTTCAGACCAGGAATTATCACGGCGATCTCTTGAATAAGCAGATTGCAAAGATCCGTAATGTGTATAATATTTATACAATGCAAATAGATCATTTCCTAAAGAAAAGTATAAATAAGTTCCCAGATCAAAATTCTTCCATCCGACACTCAGATTTAAACCTCCGGTCAAGTCCGGATGCGGATTACCAATAAATGTACGGTCGCTTGCATCGATCTTACCATCGTTGTTCACATCCTTAATCCTGAATTGACCAACGAATTCTTTTGCATCGTATCCTTTCTCTGAAGCGGAAAATGGCAATACATTCTTCCCTTCATCATTCTTATAGCCGGTTACATCAGCTTCACTTTTATAAATGCCATCCGTCACATATCCATGGAACATACCAATAGCATACCCTTCCATCATCACATTCATGTTAGAAATACGTGTTCCTTCGAAGATACCGGCTTTAGAACCGATTGATAATAATTTATTCTTATAGTGTGAAAGATTAAGTCCTACGGAATAGTTATAATCTTTAGTTCTGTCTCTCCAAACGATATTTAAGTCAACACCCTTATTTTGCATATCTCCAATGTTAACTTTCGGTTTATCAGCGTTACCCGCTAATGCAGACCAGTTAGCATCAATCAACATATCGGATGTTTTCTTTACATAATAGTCAAAATTGATATTCAAACGGTTGTTGAAAACAGTTGCATCAAAACCAACATTAAGCATTTTCGCAGTTTCCCACTTTGCGTCAATATCTCCTAAGTTTGTTACACCATAACCGGCAGCCACATCAGAGTCTGTCCCAAGAATACTATATAAATAAGTATTACCTGTTCCATATTGGAAAGCCCAGTTGTACGGATCAATATTTGAATTACCGGTTGTACCATAACCAACGCGCAGTTTCAGATCATCTAAATAACTTCTTGTATTTTCCATAAATAATTCGTCAGTCATACGCCAGCCTAAAGAAACAGAAGGGAATGTTCCCCAACGATTTTTTTCAGAGAATTTAGAAGAAGCATCACGACGAACAGTTACTGTTGCTAAGTATTTGCCCTGATAAGAATAATCTGCACGACCAAAGAGACCAAACATTCCGACTGTATTATTCATTGAGCCCTCATTGGTCATATTCGCTGTAGAACCATTATTAATAATCCACGTATTCGGATTGTCTTCAAAAGGATAATCATAACGTTGAGCTTTAATACTTCTACCCATTCCTTCTTTTATGGCTTCAGAACCCACTACGAGATTAAGGGTATGGTCTTCATTGAATGTTTTAGAATAAGTAGCCGTATTTGTCCACTGCCAACTGAAATAGTAACCAGCTGTTTCATTAAAATCATTCTTGCTGGAACCTTCCTTGTTTGTCATAATAGTGCGTTTGCTCATCCAATAATCCCAATAACCATTCAAACGAGTACTGAACTGAGAACGTATCTTCAAGTCTTTGAATGGAATTATCTCTGCATAAGCAGCAGATTGCATACGCATAAAACGACGACGGTTATCTTTTTCATTGTTGATTGTCTGCACAGCACTGTTTGCACGACCACCTTCGGGAGCTTGTGAACCGGCATAATCGCCTCCCACATTATATATAGGCACCCATGGCTGAATTGAGAATGTCTTACCAAAAGTATTATCATCTCCCTGACGGCCTCTTTCTCCTGAATTTTCAATTACAGCAACATTCGTGTTCTGTCCGATATTAAACCACTCATTAACAAAGAAATTTGTATTTGCACGTAAAGAATAACGACGGAACCAAGATTCTTTGATTGTTCCTTCGCGATCCATATAACCTAAAGAGAACGAATAAGTAGCCTTTTCTCCCCCACCAATTACTGAAATCTGATGATCTTGTACCTTTCCGGTTTGTGTCGCTTCTTTAAACCAATCGGTTCCTTTTTTAGCTTCTGCCTCAGAGTACCCATCTTCCAACATTTGGTAATAAGCAGAACGCGACCACGAGTTGGAGCCATCGTCTTTGTAAGATGCAACCCAAGCGCCTATACTGCCGAATTGAGAGACTACCTGATCTTCCGATAATCCAGCCGGCTTAATAGCATAAGGCATCGTTAAATGTCCGCTTCCATCAGCTCCAATTGATCCAAATTGAGCATGTGTCGTTGTTTTACCTCTATAGTTAAGATAATTGCGTTGTCCTTCTTCCTGAAACTCCATTGCTTCCCATGCATCCATCAGGTCATAACCGTCAGTAGCCATTTTTGCAACGCCGAAATATCCATTGTAAGAGACCTTCACCTTGTCATCTTTTTTCCCTTGTTTAGTCGTGATGATAATAACCCCATTTGCTCCCTTAGCTCCATAAATAGCAGAAGCCGCAGCATCTTTCAATATCTGCATAGTTTCGATATCATTAGGATTAACAGCGTTAATATCAACGCCGGATACACCATCTACAATGATCAAAGGGTCAGCACCATTTACAGAACCTACACCACGAATACGGATTGTCGTTTCGCCTAACGGACCACCGGCTGCCTGAACAAATACACCGGCTGCTTTTCCTTGTAAGGCTTCAGAAAAGTTTGAAACCGGAGTTTCCTTTAAATCATCGGTAGCAACAACCGCTACAGAGCCCGTAATGTCTTTTTTAGCCTGAGTGCTATATCCTGTAACAACCACTTCGTCCAAAGCTTGCGTATCTTCCTTCATTACAATCTTAATTGGCTGATTTGACGGTTTTATTTCTTGAGTAACATAACCAATATAGGATATTACTAAGACAGCGTTGCTTTCCACTTCTTCAATCGAGAAATGACCATTAAAATCAGTAATTGTACCTAAGCTCGTCCCTTTGATGGTTATGTTCACCCCGATAAGAGGCTCGCCCGAATCGTCAACAATTGTTCCAGTTACTTTTCTCCCGGTTTGTTCTACTGCAGGAACGGAATTTGTTGATTTGGGTTTAAGGATTACTTTATTATCAATAATAGTGTATTCAACATTCGTTTGTCTTGATACGTTGTTTAGCGTTTCGCGTATATCCGAATGGTTTGATTCAATAGAAACGAATTGCTTTGTATTTACCAGATTATTGTCATAGATAAAAACAAACCCTGTTTCTTTCTCAACTTCTTTTATAACATCTCCGAGTGATGCTTTTCGCATTTCTGAATTATTTGACTCGGTTGCATTAACAAATGCAGTTAATGCAAAGAAAAGGGGAATTAATAAAAAACATGCCAACCTTTTCTGTCCTTTGTTGGTTCTTTCTTTGTTGGTTCTCATACGTATTATAATAGGTTAAATTAATAATAGATAAATTATAGTATTACTGATTGTTCAAATCAGATTACCGCATTCTGTTTTTCAATTTTACTTCATAGGCATTTCATTATTTTGTTAATACTATTTCTACTTTTGATATTCCGTCAGGTGTTACCACTGGCTTATTAATTTTATATTTTATACCAGTCGCTTCTTTAATGTAGCTAAGAACTTGCGGAAGTTGTTCATTATTGAACTTTCCTGTGATTGCGGATTTGTAAATATTTTTGTTTTGTACAATAAAAGTTACGTTGTAGAACCGACTCAATGTTTTTATTACTTGTTTTAACGGTTGGTTATCAAATACAATCCGTCCGTACTTCCATGCAATATCTGCGTCGATATCCGCGTTTTTTATCTTCATCCCTTTGTAAACTTTCGAATAAAAAGAGGCTTCATTTTCTTTCAGGAAACTAACCTTTTCAATATCATTTGCTGATTGATAATTCAATTGCACACGTCCATTTACCAGCGTTGTTTTAATGAAGTCATCATCTGCATAAGCGCAGACATTAAATTGTGTTCCTAATACCTTGATAGAATACGTTAACCCTATATTAACAAAAAAAGGATTCTCTCTCTTTTTAACATTAAAATACCCTTCTCCTGTTAAATTGACCCATCTTTTTTCTGGACCAAAGTCCGAGGGGTAGGTTAGTTTACTCCCTGCGTTGAGACATACTTGAGTACTATCTGGCAGTATAAAAGTTGAAATAACACCTGGGTTCGTAGAAACTTCTACTAAATGTGGAATAACCTGAGTTGTCGGACGAGGGATATAATAACCGATAAGTACTAATGTAGGAATGAGAAGAATTGCTGCCGCTAACTTAACGAACAGAAGTCTCGTTTGGTTCTTTTTCTCCTTTTTGTTAACAGTGCTTTTCAAGCGAATCAAAGCTTCATCAATGTCAATAGAATCTATTATATGAAGATCAGCCGAAGCCTGTTGAACAAAAAACAGTTTTTTGAACAACAACTCATTTTCCGGACTTGCTTTTCTCCAAGCCTCAACCTTCTCCATTTCATCCTTCGATAATTTTTCAAGGATGTAACGATTTATAATATCTTTATTCAGGTTTAACATGTACACAACTAAATCCTGGTTCTAATACTTATATAGCAATCCTCAAACAAAATGTACTAATCGAAAAAGTAATTAATTTTATGTTCTCTTAACAAGTGCCTGAAATTCTTTGCATAATGATTTTTTTATAACTATGTTTGTAAAAAGCATATTAGGAGAATATAATCCGATGGAGAGTGGTAATTCCCTGTTAATTCAAAGACTGATAGAAGGAGATGAAAAAGCCTATAATATTGTATTTAAGCAATATTACAAAGAGCTTTGTGCTTTTTCGTCACACTATTCCGGTCCGTTGGAATGCGAAGAGGTCGTTCAGGAAGTAATGCTATGGCTTTGGGAAAATCGCACACTCTTACCGGGAGACATTGCAATAAAACCCTTTCTTTTCTCAGCAGTAAAGAATAAGTGCATTAATATAATTACCCATAGACAAATTAAAAACAGAGTATTGGCAGAGTTATTCTCTGAATACGAGGAAAAAATAACACCCACTGATGGATATGAGAAGTATGAGCGAAAAGAACTGATCAATTTCCTAACCAAAGCACTAAATGAGTTACCATACGAATATAGAAGTGCCTTTGAGATGAATCGTTTTCAGAATATGACTTACAACGAAATAGCAAAACAAGCCGGAGTATCTCCGAAAACAATTGCCTACCGGATTTCTCAAACACTGAAGAAACTCCGTTTCTTTTTTAGGGATTATCAATTGTTTGTTGCATTGTTCAGTATCTGTCTCGCATATATGTAAATCTCAAATTCGTATATTTTATTGGGTTTCTAAGGCTGACAAGGCATAATATTTTTGCTTTATAACAAACATTATGCCTTGGTTTTAACTTCTACTGCAATAATAAATTACAGAAAAGACTATTTTTTAATCAAATATAGTCTGAGTTTTTTTATATTTCACAATCGTAAAACCACAAGGAGGAATCACAATAGTTAAATCTAACTGCTTGCTTGACAGTTTTATAGATTGAGGGGTTATCTTGTTTCTGTTTTCTTTTGTATTAGCAGCGTTAATATCTTTTTCTTCTAAAAGATACCTTTCAACAGGAATAAAACCGTCTGGAGCTTGGATGTTAATTTTATGACTATCTTCTGGAGAACGGTTTATTAAGGCAATATTTATTGTGTTATCATCAGGCATAACAACTGTTCCATCAATATATGTAGCAACAATATTTTCAGGCAAGAGAGAGGAATCAAAATTCCCCTCAACGGCCAGTTTGTTTGTTGTTAATGTAATGGCAGGTCCTTCTATCTTTATAGTTAAATTTTTGCCATACATGTGTTTACGGTATAATTCAAAAACATAATAAATAGTACTCTTGTATGCATCGTCATCTCCCACAGAACGTATCAAACCATGGCCGTTCACCGGGAAAATGTAATTTGCCATTCCTACGTATTGGCTATGACGAATAAAAACGTTTAACATTCCCGCTATTGTAGCGACATCAAATACTCTTCTATCATCATTCCTTGTAAAAGCATATTTACCATTAGAGAAGACAGAATGACGACAATTCCACTCGTCAATACTCAGTCGAATGGGATTATCTGTCCTATTAAATTGACTGTTGATGCGATTTAAAAGGATGCAATTGCTTTGAATCTGTAATTCTGTTTTTAACGGAGCAAATAAAGTATAAGTCGGATCCTGAATGCAATCTTCTTTTATTTTAGCACCCATATAAAAGTGTACTGTTAGAAAATCAATCAATTGACCGTTTTTTTCTAAAATCTTTTGATTCCAATCATCTGTATGTCCTACACCCAACAGGTATAAATCAGGATGTAATGTTTTAATACAAGAAGCCCACTGATATAGTTTGTTCGCATAAAAATCAGCGGTTTCAGCTTTGTGAATTCCATATGAGCCGTAATTTTCATTTCCAAGACACCAATACTTTACATTATATGGATCAGTATGTCCATTGGCTATTCGTTTCATGCCAAAAGCCGTCTCTTCTGAACCATTAACGTATTCAATCCAATTCAGAGCATCTCCTAATGATGCGGCATATTCCGGATGATTACTCATGTTGAAATTGAGATAAGGTATCGTTCCTATTTTTTGACACCATTGCAGAAACTCGTCTGTTCCAAAGAGATTTGTGTCGTAACCTCCCCAACGAATGCATGCTATCTTCGGTCGTTTTTCTTTCGGACCAATACCGTTTTCCCAATTATATTCATGTATGTATGTACCCGCCGGCCATCTAACAATAGGCATTTGTAGGGATTGCAACAATTTGAAAACTGAAGGATTTTCTTCATTTTTTTTATTTAGTAGTCCTCCATATATAACTTTGTCATTGCAATCTTCCAACATCTGTCCATAGATCATAGGATCTATGGGCGTTGGATCTTCTGGTATTTTGATTGATATATTAGTTGTTTGCTTTGCTGTTTTTTTAGTAGAGGCATAACCCGAAAGAATACATAGTGATAGGCATATAATAATGCTTACCTGAGTGTTGTTTATTTTCATCTCAAACCTTTCTAATGAATCTTTTTATAAATGATAAGAGCAAAACCACAAGGAGGAATGAGCAATGTAGAATTTAAATCTTTTTCTGAAAGATTGATCATCTGTGGAACTATGTTCTCTCTCTCATCTTCTGTGTTTCTATTATTAATATCTTTATTCTCAATATTCCACATGATCGTAGGGATATAACCATCGGGCACTTTTATTTTTGTTTTCTGGTTTTGTGTATGAGAACGATTAATTAATGAGATATGTATGTCTTTTTTATCAGTAAGGACTGCTGATCCATCAATAAAATTTACAGTAATATCTCCCTTATTGAGTTCTGCGCTGATGTCTCCTTCTACAGCTAATAGATTAACAGGGAGAGTTATTTCAGGTCCCCTTATATCCATATCTATTTTCTTTCCAATCATATATTTACGATATAATTCAAAAACAAAATAATTAGGAGTTTTATAGGCATCCTTTGTTCCTATTGTTCGTACCAAACCATGTCCATTTACGGGGAATATATAATTAGCCATCCCTACATAAGGGCTTTGACGAATAAATACATTCAACATCCCGGCTATAGTAACTATGTCAAATTGCCTTCTGGCGTCATTACGCGTAAATTGATATTTTTCTCCGTTAAATACCGAATGGCGGCAATTCCATTCATCAATACTGAATCGGATAGGGCTACCTTGACGTCCAAAGTATTTGTTATACTTCTCCAATAATTCTGCGTTTTTTTGAAGATGAAGTTCTATTTTTACAGGTGAAAATAACGTATATTCAGGATCTAGTAATTTATCATTGTTCATTTTCGCCGTCATATAAAAATGCTTTGTCAAAAAATCAATAAGTTTTCCATTCTTTTGGAGAACGGTATCATTCCAATGATAAGTATGACCAACACCTAATAACTGTAAATCCGGATATTGGAAACGGATTGCACTTGCCCAACGATAAAGCCTACTGGAATACACATCGGCCGTTTCCGCTGTATGCCTTCCCCAAGGACCATAATTCTCATTCCCGATACCCCAATATTTTACCAGATAAGGATCTTCATGTCCGTTCAACGCTCGCTTTTTTCCGAATGTTGTTTCTTTCGAGCCATTAACGTATTCAATCCAGCTAAGAGCATCCCCTAATGATCCTCCATATACCGGATCATTTCCCATATTAAAATTTATATAAGGTTCTGTACCTATCTTTTTACACCATTTCAGGAATTCATCCGTTCCAAATAAATTAGTTTCCTTTCCTTTCCATGCAAATTCGTCAACAACAGGTCGTTCATTCATGGGGCCAATCCCTTTTTTCCAGTCATATTCATGAACATAAGTACCCCCTGGCCATCTCATTACTGGCATATCCAGAGGCTTTAATAGTTCATTTACTTTGGTGTTTTCGGTTCCGTCCTCATTTATGAGTCCTCCATAAATTACTTTGTCATTGCAATCTTCCAACATTTGACCATAAATCATCGGATCAATTCTCACAGAAGATTCTGGAATTACTACCGTAACAATAGTTGTTTGTTTTGCTGTTTTTTGCCCATATATACTCAAACAAATGGAACAAAAAAACAGGCTTGAAATTAATAGTTTTTTTATATTCATGATTTGCAGATTATTTATTAAAGTTTCTAATGACGCCCAGTTTTCCAACCAAAACTTGTACGCAAATAAGACTAACCAAATACGCAATACCAATATAGATAAAAACAGGCAAATAGGAGTGGGTTCCAATTGTTGCTCCAATCATTTTCTGAGATACAACACTTGTTATTCCTCCCAAAGTTCCTCCTAAACCGGTAATGGTGGCCTGAACACTCTTTGGGTATATTTCTGATGGAATAGTAATATTTGCCCATAACCCATGTGCCAGCATAATTCCGGAAATACAAGCTATCGCAGCAATCGTATTTACCCCGGAGAACAACAGAAAACAGAGAGTCGGAATAATTAAAGAGGCAATGACCATAACCATTTTGCGTGCTTTATTCAAAGACCAGTCATAGCTGTTTATTAAATGGCGCGGGAGTATTCCTCCCAATATTGTACCTATGCCCATTGCAGTATAAGGTAGCCATGCTGTTACTCCTAATTCAGAAAGGGACAGTCCTTGTACATCTTGTAAATATTTGGGAATCCAAAAGAGCAAAAAATAAGTAACCGGATCGATAAATATGCGTGCGCTAAAGCATCCCCAAGTCTCTTTCTTACTCAAAAGTTGTTTAAGCTTTACTGGCGTTTCGATTTGTTTGTCTTCTTTAATGTTTTCGTCCTGAAGGATATAGGATCTTTCTTCTTCTGTTATTTTAGGATGATCTTTGGGTAAGTGATAATATCTGATCCAGAAAAATAACCAAATAAAGCCTAATAATCCGGTTGCTAAAAATGCTGCCCTCCAACCGAAATATATTGCCAGAAAAGAAACAATAGGTACAGCTAATGCAGCACCTATTGCTGTTCCCGCATTAAAAATGCCAATGGCCAATGCTCTTTCTTTTAACGGAAACCATTCTGTAGAGGCTTTAACACCACCAGGAAAGTTCCCGGACTCTGTAATTCCAAGAAAAAAACGAACTATAGAAAATTGTATGATAGATCCTGCAAAAGCGTGCATCATACTCACTAACGACCACCCACCAGCGAAAATAGCAAATCCCTTTTTTGTCCCGATCTTATCAATAATACGTCCACTTAACGCATACATAAGCGTATAACTGAATACAAATACTGCTGTAATATTGGCGTAATCCGCATCAGACCAGTTTAAATCCTCTTGAATGGTTGTAGCAAGAATGGCAAATGCATTTCGATCTAAGCAATTTAATCCGGATACTAAACAAAGTAAAAAGGCTATTTTCCACCGTACAGATTTATTATCAAATAGATTATATCTCATGCTCATTTACTTTTTTTGAAAGGATTGTAATGAGCCGCTTTTTCTCCACTACCATTTACTCGTTTAAGGATAAGACTTTCATCACGATTTTCTTCGCTTTCTCCATTTAATAAATATTGACCGTTTTTAATTAATGTCTTTTTTAATATAGCTATATCTAT
Source organism: Massilibacteroides sp. (assembly GCF_028705895.1). Classification (GTDB taxonomy): domain Bacteria; phylum Bacteroidota; class Bacteroidia; order Bacteroidales; family Tannerellaceae; genus Massilibacteroides. The sequence goes on from NZ_JAQWCQ010000001.1 coordinate 156,109, forward strand.
TTCTCGAGTTAATTGTTTCTTGCGGTTTAACAATGCTGCGGCTGTTCCCGCACCTTCTCCTGTCGCGATACAAGTTGCCATAACCCGTATCGAGCCAAATGCTGTGTGCGTAGCAGAAATAGTTTTCCCAGCAACTAATAAATTGTCAATTCCTTTGGGAAGTAGACAACGATAAGGAACCTCATATACAACTCTGCCGGATCCGGTAAAAATCTGTTGCTTCCCCTTTGGCGGGTGAATATCAATGGCGAATGTTCCACACGCAATACCATCATTAAATGTTGTTCCTTGCAGAATGTCATCTTCCGTTAATATATAATCCCCTTTTATATGACGTGATTCGCGTGTTCCAACTTGTATTCCTGTATCGATAATATTTGATTGAGCAAATCCCCCTATTTTTTTCTTTAAGAAGTCATGTACTTGTAAAACTTGTTTGCGAAGAAGTATTTCTGCTTGTGTTAAATCCTTTGCATTTGTTGCATCTACATTCTGTAAACGCGTAGAATTAACAGAGAATTGATTATTTGGAAGCTCATACATTAAGATACGAGGTGCCACTTCGCTGTCTAAGTCTCCATCAGCAATCGCTTTATCTACTAATTCATGAAGTCCGAGAAATGCAATCGCTTTCTGACTGTCAATTTCTTCATCAGTAGGATTGTCTTTTAGTAAATTTCGATTGTTTTTCATCCACTTTCGTAGTTCCGTATTATCAATGTTCCCTACTCTGAAATATAATGTTGCAGGTTGCATCGCTCCATCTTCTTCACGTCCTTTTGTAAAAGGAACATTAGAAAAAGCAGCTACGTCTGCATCGCCCGAGCAGTCAATGATGTATTTCGGACAAATTGCTTGTCGGCCTGATTTATTCTCAATCACAACATACTCAATTATACCATCCTTTACTTCTGCATCTGTAACTAATGTGTGGAATAACAGGTCAACTCCAGCTTCTTCTAACATATCAAATAGAATGACTTTGGTTCTTTCCGGATCAAATGGAGTCATGGAAGCATTATCGAATGTAAGGTCAGTCACATGACCTATAGAAGCCTTTGAGGCAATCATTTGCTCAACAATTTCTCCTGCAATACCCCTAATCACTTGTCGGCCGTTAATATCATGAAATGTAAAGATTGGATTCACCATTGAAGTAGTCAGGTTGCCTCCTGGGAAACCATATTTCTCAATTAACATAGTGTGAGCTCCATTTTTAGCCGCTGCAATAGCCGCTCCTAATCCGGAGGGACCTGCGCCAACAACTAACACATCTGGTCTTGCGATCACAGGTATTTCTCTTTGTTTCTCTCTAATAAATTCCATAAAGACATAGTTTTATAGAGTGTGACAGAAAAAAATATTCTATCACACTCGATTTTTTTTTAATAAAATGATTAATAACCCGGATTTTGCGTTAAATTAGAATTTGCCTGAATCTCAGAAGATGGAATTGGAGATAAATAGTCACGATCAGGATCAAAAAAGCGTACACCTAATTTAGTCCCTAATTTATCTTTTTCGGCAAAATTACTATAGTCAGGATTGCCATACTCATCAATCTTCGGAGTAGAAGTCGGATATCCGGTAGGAACACGACCATAACAAGTACCATTCATCAGTTTATCTGCAATATGCCAGCGGCGGATGTCAAATAAACGAAGTCCTTCTCCGGCCAACTCATATTTGCGTTCTTTTCTGACTGCTGCTCTAAATTCTTGCTGGTTTTTCCCAGAGGTGATTTCTGGCATCCCAACTCTTCTACGTACTTTGTTTATCGCTTCATACGCTGATGCATCCAACTGATTTAATTCGTTTTTTGCCTCCGCATACATTAAAAGGATATCTGCATAACGGAATGCAATGGCATTAATTGACGAAGCTCCATCTGTGCGATATTCAAGTGAATCACAGTACTTTCGCCAGCAATAGCCTGAAAAACTGGCATAAGCGTGAGTTGCATCTAAGTTGTTTATACGTATAGCCGGAGACTTGTTATAATCCCAGCATTTAACGCTATCTTTATTTGTTTCAAATTGATATCCGAAAAAGATACTCCCTGGTAAAACGATTGTTTGATTAAGCCTTGGGTCTCTATTTTTCCATGGATTTTGAGGATCATACAATGGCGACTTATCAATAGATAATCCGTCAATACACTCATAAGAGTCCACCAACGCCTGTACAGGCATTTTATTTGAATACCCACCTGCTAATCTGGACTTCATACGACTTGGTATTCCTTGGCTCTTATCGTCTTGATTATATTGAATAGCCCAAATGATTTCCTTAGAAGTTTTTCCCTTCAACATGGTAATGTCACCGTAATTGAGTTCTAAATCATATTCAACACCTTCTAATTCCATAATTTTCTCACAGGCATTGACAACTTCTGACCAACGTTCATTATATAAAGCCGTTCGCGCTTTCACAGCCCAGGCAAAACCTTTTGTAATAGCCATGGTGTTAGGCTCATTCGTTTGCTGTAAATATTGAGCAGCATCATCACATTCAGAGATAATAAAATCAACTATATTGCTTTTTGCTTCTCTACTTACATAGGCTTCTTCCAGCGTTAATGTATGATCAATCAATGGTACATCGCCAAACATTGATGTCAAGAGGAGATAACAATAAGCTCGTAAAACTTTAGCTTGGGCTTTATAGTGTTCAATTTTATCTGATGAGACATTATCTTTAGCACGTTCTATATTCTCAAGTATAAAATTACACCGATTTATGGATTTATACATGTTTGTCCATATACCACTTAATTGTCCTGCAGTTGTATTCTGGTACATCTGTTCAGGTTTATGATCTCTTTCTGCAGAAATATCCGAACCCGTATCAAAATAAATGATAAATGGTATTTGATCATTTAACAGATAAAATGGTGAATGTATCCCCACAATAGCCATTTTTATTTCATTTTCATTTTGAAGAAATGTTTCTGTCGAAGGATAATTTAATGGGTATTTCTCCAATGTACTTTCACAAGATGCAAACAAAATGATGCATAAAGTGACTATACTGAATATATTTTTATTTGTTTTCATAATGTGATCTGTATAATTAAAATCTGACATCTACTCCAAAACTGATTGTTTTTACTTGCGGATAATATGCCCCACTTGAAGCTGGAGATACTTCCGGATCCCATCCATCCCAGAAATTAGTAAAAGTGAATAAATTCTCGCCAGAGATATAAAAGCGTAAATGTTCCATTAACATTTTCTTTGATATGGAAGTCGGTATTTTATAGCCTAATTGAATGTTTTTCACTCTTAGATAAGCTGCACTTTTCATGTAAAAATCAGAATCTAAATAGTTGTTTGTTGAATCATAAAAATACAATCGAGGGAATGATGCATTTACATTTTGATTTTCCTGTGTCCAACGATCTTTGTGCATGCTAAATGCTGTACCTCCTGACCAAAATGGATACATCGCAATTTGAGATAGATAACCATCTACTTTCCCTACTCCTTGTAACATGACATTAAGATCAAATCCTTTATATCGTCCATTTAGGTTTAATCCAAACGTATAACGAGGAATTGTTGACCCCAAAACTTCCCGGTCATCTGCATTGACAATATCATCATCATTAAGATTGGCATATCTTAAATCTCCAGGAGCTAATACTCGACCTTGACGTTCCCACTTGTATGATCCGTCATCGTTGAAATCTTCGCTTGTCAGTATTCCTAAACTCTTTCTCATATATAATGAATTAATAGAGTAACCTTCACGATTAGTCACTAATCCGGTTCCATTAATTCCTTTTAGATCAGTGATCTTGTTTTTTACATCTGAAAGATTAAATGATACGTCAAAGTCGAATTCTCCAATACGGTCTGAATACGTAATATTCAAATCATAACCGTTGTTTTCAACAACACCCGCATTTTGATAGGTTGGTTCTAATCCCATTGTACCTGGAATGTCTAACAACATTAATATATCTTTTGTCTTTTTATGAAACCAATCTACCGATACATTTAGTTTATTCCATAAATTAATATCCATCCCTATGTTAGACATTGTCGTTGTTTCCCAAGTAATATTAGGATTGTTCATCGTTAGTACTGCAGCACCATCAACTAATTTATCTTCTGAAATATACTTGGTGCTCATATTAATATTGGAAGAGAAAGGATAATTATTGCCAATATTTTGATTTCCCAATGTACCCCATGAAGCTCTGATTTTCACATTAGAAATATTCTCTCTCAAATTATTCCAGAAAGCTTCTTCTGACAATCTCCACCCGGCAGAAAAAGAAGGAAAGGCTCCCCATTTTTTCCCCTTGGCAAACTTGGAGGAACCATCATATCTTATATTTGCTTCTAATAAATACTTGCTCTTATAGTCGTAATTGACACGTCCAAACCAAGATAAAAGTACATTTTCCCCAGCCCATCCATCATTTTTCATATTCTCTACTGAACCGGATTGTAATACGGTATAATCAGGGAATGCAAAGTCATCTCTGAATGCATTAAAGCCAGAGGAATAGTTTGATTCATATTGAAAACCAGCCAAAGCAGAGATACTATGAAGGCCAATTGTTTTATGATAGTTTGCAGTTGTTCTGGACTGCAAATATCTGCTATAATCAGATTGCTCTGTTAATTGTGATTTGCTCGGTAGTTGTGAAAAAATACTGCCATCAGGATTATATGTTGTTATTTGTTTTACAAAACTTCTTGATAGTGGATATGAAATAGATGGAGAAAAGACAGTTTGCATTGAAAAATCTTTGTGAGGTTCCCATTTAAAAGATATATTCCCCGTAATAGGTGTGGATTTTTCATTTGTAAAACCTCCTTGATAAATACTTGCCACCGGATTTTCTCCGTTCTGTCCTTCTGCATAATTCCCGTTTGCATACTTCGCAGCTTGAACAGCAGGGAGTTTATTCATTAAAAAAAAGATATAACCTGTTCCTGATGAATTCCCTGAATTACTTTCATATTTTGATACAGAATTTCGATTTGAATTATATATAAATAAGTCCAAAGAGGAAGAAAAATTCTTTGTAAATGCAAAATCAGTATTCAAACGTACAGAAATACGCTCAAAATCCACATGGTCAATTATTCCATACTGTTTTAAATAGCCTAATGAGGCTAATACTTTTAGTTTATCAGTTCCTCCGGTTAAAGTTAAACTATGATTTTGTTGTAATCCGCTTCCTTTTAGTATTTCTTTCTGCCAATCCGTGTCCGGATAAGAGTCTCTATCACTACTCCCCTTTTCCTTCCAGTTTTGGATTTGCTCATCTGTATAGACAACCCCTGCGCCAGCATTTACTTTTGACTCATTTAATAATAGGATATGGTCAATCGCATTTAACTTATTGGGAAGATTTGTTGGACTTTGCTGCGCAATGTATCCACTATACGAGATATTAAACTTTCCTTCTGAAGCACGTTTCGTGGTAATTAATATAACACCGTTTGCTGCTTTTGAACCATAGATAGAGGAGGATGCAGCATCTTTTAGAACTGAAATTGATTCTATAGTTGAAACATCTATATTGTTTATACCCATCTCAAGTCCATCAACAAGTACCAATGGGCTGGAATTATTTAGTGTTCCTACTCCTCTGATTTTTATATCTCCGGCATCAAGTCCTGGTTGACCGGATCGTTGTGTGACTGTTACACCTGGGGCTGCTCCTTGTAATGCCAACGATGTCTGTCCAACCTGACGTTTCATCAAAGTTTTACTGTCAACAGAAGCTATAGAACCTGTCAAATTCACTTTCTTTTGCGTTCCATACCCGACCACAACAACTTCCTCTAACACTTCTGCGTCCTCCTGGAGTGTTATTGCCAGAGTATTCTTACCTGTAACAGCGATTTCCTGTTGATTAAAGCCTATATAGGAAACGGTTAGCGTAGAATTGGGAGATACACTCAGGTTGAAATTTCCATCCATGTCGGTGATTGTACCATTGGTAGTTCCTTTTTCAACTACATTTGCTCCGATCACAGGTTCTCCATTCGGATCTACGATCTTTCCGGTGAGAGTTTTCTTTTCTTGTTGAGGTAATGAGGTTTCAACAAGTTCTTTTTTTCGAAGTGAGATATAGGTGTTATTTAATGTATAATCTATATCGCTTTTATTAAACACGTCGGCAAGAATAGAAACTACATCATGGTTCTTTCCATTGATGGTTACCTGACGGTTTAGGTCGATGTCTTCTTTGCTGAAGATGAATAAATAATCTGTTTGTTTTTCTATTTCGGTAATCAGCTCATTGAGTGTAAGTGAATTTTTCTGGATATTCACCGTGGTTTTTTGTGAATAGGTATTCACGGCGTAGAGCTGTAACACACAGACAAATGTAAAAACAGTCCATAATTTCATAATATGAATTATTTTCTTCGATTTAAGTGTTCTTGATGCATAAAAAATATCCGCTAAGTTTTTTTTCATAACTTTGCTTATTAATGTTAGTACAGTTGTTTAAGGTCACGTTTTAAATGGACGTATTGACATTGTCGAAGGGGGATGGTGCAACATTCCCCTTTTTGTGTCATGTCCATGACTTTTTTATTCTTCTATCATAGGCATTTCATTTTTTAGGTTAACTGTTTTGTTGTTTATTCATAGAGTTCTATTTCGTTTTCATTGAGGATACGGTAGTTGAATTTTCCGGTTTCTTTTATTGCATTCAGGATATTCACTATATCGTCTGTCTGACGGAATTTCCCTGATCGGGCATAGTTGCCGATTTCCGGGTTTTGAATCTTTATTTTTACATCATACCATAGTTCCAACCTGTCAACTAATTCCTTGAGTGTTTTATTATCAAAACTATAGATTCCGTTCTTGATATAATAGGATTGAGCGAAAGAAGAAGTTGCTTTTTCTAAAACACCCTCTTTTAAGAATGCTTTTTCATTCGGTCGTAAGAAGAATTGTTCATCTACGGCTTCTTTATAAACGCTTACTGTCCCTTCTATCAGGTCTGTTTCAAAGATTGGGCTTTCGGAATAGGCGAATACATTGAATTGTGTTCCTGTAGCTTCAATATCGTATTTGCTGGTTTTTACAATAAAGGGATGCTCCTTGTCGGAATGAACGGAAAAGAAGGCTTCCCCGTCTAATTCGATATTTCTTGTCTTTTTGTTAAATTGGTTGCTGACTTTCAATTGTGACCGGGAACTAAGCCACACTTCACTTTTATCGGCCAGCGTTACGTGGATTTGTTGTCCTTTGGGTACTTCTATATAGGTAAATTCTTCTACTTCATTCTGTACTGCAAATTCTTTGGAAGCAAACCAGCTAATAATCAATAAGACAATCACTGCGGCGTATTTAGTCCAGGAAATATAGGCTCGTTTCATCTTTTGATTTGCTGCGCTTCTCTGTATTTCTTCGAGTTTACGTTCTGCGTAAAGCTTATCGTTTTCCATATAAGCCATTCCGGAAACAGCCATAACGTTTTGCAGGCGGGCAAATTCTTCTTTCAAAGATTCATCCTTGCTTAACTGACTGAAGAGCAGGCTTTTTTCTTCCTCTGAAATGGTACCAGCAAAATATTTATCGAATAGTTCGTTCATAAAAAGATTCTCTTTATAAATAAGACGTAGTTTTTTGGATATGCCACCTAAAGAAATAAAAAAATATCTTCCTGTAAATAAATAGTCCTAATGAATTAGAATTTAGAGGTAGGTGTAATCAGATTTAGAGGTAGGTTAAAAACGATTTAGAGGTAGGTCTAAATCCGAGTATAATAGGATCTTTGTTTTTCCCTGATTAGAGTAGGGTGATGGCTTTAAATCAGAAATAAAAACAGAGGAACATAGTCTTTTAATTGGACTCTTAGTTTTTTTAATGCGATTGCTATCTGTCCTTCGATGGTATTGGTCGAAATATTAAGGCGTCCGGCTATTTCTTTGTGAGACAGTCCTTCAAGTCGGCTTAGGATGAAAATTTCTTTACAACGGGGAGGTAAGGAATCTATGGCTGAGGTTATAATCTGATCTATTTCTTCACGGGATAGTTTGTTCTCGTCGAATTTCTGAAGAGAGTATAGCTTGAGTTCCAACTCTTTTTCCTCTATTTCGGATAAGGATTGTTTACTTCCTGCCTGTATCTGCTTTCTTAAATAATCAATACACCTGTTTTTAACCAAGGTAAATAAGAACGCATTTTGGTTATTCAAGGAGTCAAGTACTTCTTTATGTTCCCACAGATAAAGGAATAAATTCTGAACAATATTTTCTGCTTCCTCTTCAGACCGGACATAAGCCTGAGAGAAACGCACTAATTTGGGGAAGTATATACGATATACTTTTGAGAAGTGGTCTTGCGTATTATGATTCAGATTTTTGATCATTACATTTGCCGATACTGTAACTCTTTCAACAAATGTAGTCTGTTTTATTTAATGTACTTACAAATTCTTTCAGAACTTTAGGGCTAAAACCGGTAACTCAATGTAACCTTGAACTCACGAGGGCGGATGTTGATCCATGAACTGTAGCGTTCTAAGTTATTGTATTGGATATAGGCATATTGTTTTTTGTTAAATAAATTCTGTGCCTCTGCCTGAATCTGCCATTTGTCTTTTTTCCATTTGAAATTTATATCGGCGAAGAAAGTGTGCAGGCTCTTTTCTGGAGTGATTTGGTTGTAATAATGTTCCAGTGATGTTCCCGCACTTAGGTTTTTATAGGTGTAAGACAGGTTTAATTTCTGAATGGTATTGATCAGGACTGTCTTTTGATGTTCTCCGATACGATTGAGGCTACGGCGGATTTGTGCTTCGTAATTGGCTTCCCATCCTGTGGCGGGCGACCAGTTTATTTTGGGTTCGGCTTGTAAATAGGTATATCGATAAGGGATGAGTAGTCCATCGCTTAGCTGTTCTCCCTTGTTTGAAGCTATTGATAATGCAAACGCTATTTTCAGCCGTAGGTTAAAAAAGCCTTTGGAGATATTTCCGTTTATGTTCCAGCCTTGCCCTTTATTGGTCAACGAATGGGTAACCAAGGAGATTGTATCTGAATAAAGCACTCGTTCGGTTGTTTGATCGGAATAGTTTGTGTAGCGATTGAGGGACAAACTGCTGAAAAATTCATTTATCACATTTTTGTATTCTGAGTAAAGCGAGTAGTAGTTTTGTTTCTGTAATGATAGTTGTCCATTTGGCGTGTATTGAGTACGGTAATCCGTAAAATACGGTAAATTGTAAAATTCCAACCTATACCCCGGTTGCTCTTTGTGAGAGGCCGACGCTGAAAATAACCAGGCATAATTGGGTTTGAACTGAACGAAAAATGAAGGAGAGAACAAGATGTGGTTGAACACGTCTTTCTGAAATCTGTCCCAGCTTACCGGGAGATTGAGTGTAGTCCGCCATTGGGTATTCTTCCATTGATAAAAAGGATTTAAAAAGAGACTATATCCATTTTTCAAATTGCTTGTCTCCGTTGTAAATCCTGCCGTATATTTTTGTGTGAAAAAATTCCGGCTTCGTAAAAGAGAGGCTGCCTGATCGGTGTAAAAATGATTCAGATTTACCGACCGTATCCGATCATCCACCTTTAGAGAAGAAGGTAAATGTCTGAAACGCATCAGGGAATAGAATTCATAAGTATAGTCTTTTCGTTTCCACATGTTTTGCAAATAATTTCGTGCATCAAAGCTTTGGGTCTCAATTTCTTGCTGTATCTCCTTATTCCCTGAATAAATAGACCGCCCTTTCTGTAGATCACCATCTATGCTGAATTTATTAATCAGGTAATGATCATCCGCATTATTCTCTAACTGAACTTGTAGGTTTGCTGTGTTTGAATGCAGTACATCCGCTCTTTGCTCTCTGATCAGCACCGAATCTTCTTCGAAGAAATAAACCGTTTCGCTTCCTTTTTCCTGCTCTCGTTTATCATGAATATATCCGGCGTTCAATTTAAGTTGCATCGTCTCGTTTAGTTTATAAAGACGATTTCCGGATACGGAATGAGTATTATTAAAAAGCGTGCGTTCTCTTTTTAGAGGGGAGGATAAGCTAAGTTGAGGCACAAACGGATGAAGTGACGGTTTGTTTGTTTTCGTAGTACTATGTGTCAGATCCTGCTGTTCCAGACTAACATCATCGCCGGTATTATTCCCTTTGTAGAAATAGGCGGACTGACTCTTACGGCTGATTTGTATGGCATTGGCATCACTTTCCCAAAGCAGCTGTTCTTTGTTAGCGCCTAATCCTCCGCTTATATTCCCCATCCATCGGTCTTTGAATTCGGGTTTTAATTTGATGTTAAGCGCAACATTTTCGGTCAAAACTTTATCGCGCAACATACGTACCGGCTGATGATTGTCCAAAATCTGCACCTTATCCACAGCCAATGCTTTAAGCCCTTTTGCCAATTGATTATACTTTCCGCCCATCAGTTCCATGTTTTCGACATAAAAGTTGCTGATCTCTTTACCATTATAAGAGATTTTTCCATTTAAGTCGCTTACATCGACACCGGGTAATTTCCGAAGAACATCTTTGATTGATTCGTCATTCGGAGAAATAAAAGAGGCCACATCATAATTGATAGTATCCCGTCTGCCCCATACCCTTCCGGGACGTATTTCCACTTCTTTAAGACTGAACGTTTGCTGTTCGAGCTGTATATGTAATCGTTGTCCGGTTTGTGCAGGTATCTTCACCGGTTTGTAACCTAAAAGCGAGACGGAGAGAAACAAAGAGTCACAAATTTCTTTGCACGGCAAACTAAATTCACCCGCTTGATCCGTTAGCGTGTACATAAGTATTTTCTCCGATTTTCCGTAAGTCAGTGTTACCGCAGCATACTCGACAGCTATTTCCGTTTTGTGATCCGTTATTTTCCCGGTAACCACCTGTTGCGCGACTACACGGGAAGAATAACAGGACATGCTGACGCATAAAATCAAGATCAAGTGTGTGTATCTCTTATCCAATATCATTTTTCCGTCAGCTCAATTGGATTATAGGACATGTTTTTCGGACCAGACGTTGCTTTACCACTTTCATCTGTGATTGTTATTTTCATATTCGGATTTACTGAGGCGATAAACCCTATTGGGTCTGCCATATATCTTTCGTATTGTTTGTTCAGATCTTTTCGGGAAATGGGTTGACGGTTACTTTTCTCGATCGTGATCTTTCCCAATTCATGTTGTTGCTCAATACCCGTACAGTTAAAGGTGTAATGCCCTCTGCTATCTTCTGCACGAAGAATCAGTCCCGGTAGGCCTTGTAATTTCCAGGGCCCTTCACTTCGCGGAATTTCCGGAGTAAACCAGGCGGTATAATCGCGTCCTTTAAACCTGCAAGTCGCCTTTTTGCACAAATAATTCAAAACAGTACAAGTATCCTCATGAAGAACCCATTCCCGCATTTCGGTCTTTTCTTCGCATATAAATTTAGACATAGCTAATTGATCCAGTGTCGTAGTTTTACCGGAAGGGAAATTCTTAAACAGTATTGTTTTTATTTTTGGATTGTATTGTTTCAAATGCTCCTGTATCACTTCTAATGGAGCTCCGGAAGCCTTATCTGCTTCAATTATAGAGTCGGTCAGATATTTCACATAACTATAAAAAGAAGAACATTTTTTGCCGACTTTCAGTAACATAACTTCCGAGTCCTTCTTGTCTGGTTTCAAGCTGTCCGGAGTAAATACGGCTTCATATTGGGCGGTAAACAAGACCTCATCGATCGAGTCGGCCTTTAGAACTTCGCTTGTATTAATCACCTGCAATTGTAACTGGGATTTCCCGGCAAACGCAACAAAGAAAAAGAATAACATTATCCATACTCTTGTTTTCATGCAATAATTGTTTAATAATTGACAAATCAAAAGTAAGACGCGACTATGCAGAAAACAGTCTGATTTTATTACTCAAATATTACGCTGCTTAAAATAAGCTTTCGCGTACATCTTAAAGTCGGATACTGTTATTTATCTTTGCCTAAAACAAGACAAATAGATGAGGGAAAATGTGAGAATTGTCTGGTGGCTTACGATTATTTCAGCCTGTCTGGTTATCGGAATGCAGATATATTGGCTTCATAGCCAACTTGTTTATGCAACCGACAACTATGCTTCCGGTTTAGCGAAAGAAATAGAAGAGGTGATGACGGAAGATTACCAGAGCAGAAATAATAAAGCAAAGAAGGCATTCACTTACCGATACAATATCAGTTCTGATTACAGTGAAGACAAAAGCAACGCCCGGAATAAAGTGGTTATTTCTGTTGGCGAAAAAAGCAAGAACCTTCCGCTGTCATTAAGTTTAAAACAAGACAAAAACGGACAGTTAGACTCCTCATCAATCAATGATATCCAAGACATCCAATGGAAAAAAACGGACACATTTGACATAAAAGCAACGGAAAGCATTTTCTACAATGCTCTTTCTCATTATATCGCGGAGGCAAAATCACCATTGAATAAAGAAAAGGTCGATTCATTAATCGCCGAACGTATTCCTGAAATCACCTGTACAAGTTTTCTGTTTCGTTCGGATTCTATTTTATGGGATATGCAATGGCAGAAAACGGGAACATTACTGGCTCCTTCGATGGAATTGATCTACCCTTACAGTCCGTTAGAGAACAAAGACATGTCGTTCTCTATTCAGATACCGGTCAATCCCTTACTTAGGGATATGCTTTTTCAATTGGTGCTGGGATTCGTTTTCATATCGATATTAATCGGTTGCCTGTTATTCCAACTGCGTATTATTTTCCGGCAAAGGGAACTGAACGCCCTGCAATATAGTTTTGTAAACACCATGATTCATGAGTTGAGGCGCCCTGTCCAGACCTTAAAGATGCTGATCTCTTTCCTTAACAACAAGGATACGGAAACGGATAAGAACATGCGAGAACAGGTGGTACAGGATTCATTCCACGAGTTAGACAGCCTGTCTGCTTATCTGACCAAACTAAAAGATATGGCACGTGTGGATAATGGCGAATTTCTACTCAATACGAAACCTTTTATAATAAGAGAAAGTATAGAAAAAACGCTTCGGACGGTACAAAAGCCGTCCGGCAAAGTCATAAATTTTTCGGTTAACTGTATGCCGCCAGAACTGACGATAGAAGCAGATCCGGTTCATCTTTCCAATTTACTGACTAATTTAGTTGAGAATGCGATAAAATATTCAGGAAGCGAAGTTCAAATCAGGATAGAGGCCGAGATGAAAAATAAAAGTTTTCGACTACGTGTGGCAGACAATGGAATAGGTATCAGTCGCTCTGAGCAAGAACAAGTGTTTGAAAAATTCTACAGAGGAAATAATGTGTCGAAAAATGAAATACCGGGTGTTGGATTGGGATTGAGCTATGTGAAACTGATCGTTGAAGCGCATCATGGGACAATCGATTTGAAAAGCCGGTTGGGTGAAGGAACAAGCATACTCATTCAGTTACCGCAATGAAAAAGATATTGAAAATACTGTTCGCCGACGATGATCTGAAGTATGCTTTGCTTTTGAAAAAATACCTTGAGCAGGAAGGTTACGAGGTGGCTTATGTTGGAAACGGTGCCATGGCCTTAGAACAATATAAACGAGAGAAACCGGATTTGGTATTGTTGGATATCAATATGCCGGAGTTGAATGGCTTCGAAGTGGCTGAGCGAATACGCGGGATAGACCAACATGTGCTGATCTTTTTTCTTTCGGACAGGTCGGACAAAAGCGATCGCTTAAAGGGCTTCAGCCTGAAAGGGAATGACTATATTGCCAAACCTTTTTATCCCGAAGAACTAATCGCCCGCATCCGGGAGCGTTTTGCATTATCGCTTAATGAAAGTACATCCGCAGAACTTTTTCGTTTCGGAAAGACTGAGTTTAATTTTAACACAAACGAACTTCGTTGTGGTAATCAAAAAACATTGATCACTTCCCGGCAAGCCGAACTATTAGTTTTGCTGTCCCGTAATTTAAACATGGCTGTGTCGCGCGAAATCTTACTTACTGCTGTCTGGGGAAATGACTCCTACGCAAATTCTTTGGCGTTGAATGTACAGATATCCTATCTTCGTAAGGCGATAAAGATAGACGAATCTGTTTCAATAGTTTCTCTGTCAAAAAAAGGGTATATGTTGCGTGGATAAAATAGATTTAGGCGTATATTTGTCTTCATCATGAAAATATTCACAAAAACTAATTTAATAAGATGAAAAAATTATGCTTAGCCGTGATGGCAATGGTGGTATTGCTGTCTTGCTCTGAAAAAAAGGAAGAAGCCACTCTTTCGGGACTAAAGAAAACTGATTTTATTTCCGAAGTGGAGGGTAAACCGACTGCATTGTACGTGCTGAAAAACAAAAACGGGGTTGAAGCTTGTATCACAAATTATGGTGGACGTTTGGTGTCGTTGATGGTTCCCGATAGAGACGGAAAACTGACTGACGTGGTGCTGGGATATGACAATATCGCGCAGTATGTAAATACGGATGGTAATTACGGCGCACTTATCGGACGTTACGGCAATCGTATTGCTCAAGGTAAATTTACCTTAAATGGTACGGAATACACACTTCCGCAAAACAATAACGGTCATTGTCTTCATGGCGGTCCGAAAGGCTATCATACCCTTGTATGGAATGCCAAACAATTGAACGATCAGGCGTTAGAACTTACATATCTTTCTCCTGACGGCGAAGCCGGCTTCCCCGGTAATGTCAATATCAAAGTGGTTTATACATTGACTGACGATAATGCAGTTGATATCGCTTATGAAGCGACAACGGATAAACCGACAGTAATCAACCTTACGAACCATAGTTATTTCAATCTTTCCGGAACAACGGCTTCTATTGTTGATCATGTTATTTCAATCAATGCGGACACTTACACTCCGGTGGACAGTTTGTTGATTCCAACAGGAGAGCTTCCTTCAGTAGAAGGTACGCCTATGGATCTGCGTGCTCCAATAGTTATCGGAGATCATATTAACGATGACTTTGACCAATTAGTAAAAGGTAAAGGATATGATCATAACTGGGTGTTGAATACGAAAGGTAACATTAGCGGAATCGCAGCAAAAGTTATCAGCCCGAAAACTGGTATCAGCTTAGAAGTTTATACCAACGAACCGGGTCTTCAGTTTTATTCCGGTAACTTTATGACTGAAGATAAAGGTAAATTAGGAGCTATCTACAATCACCGTGGTGCACTCTGTCTGGAAACTCAGCATTATCCGGACAGCCCGAATCACCCCGATTTCCCTACGACAACAGTTAATCCGGGTGAAACTTACAAAAGTCATTGTATTTATAAGCTGACAGTAGAGAAATAATCCGTTTCTGATTAACTGACAAAATCAAATCAGGCAGGAAGTCCATCCAACGGTTCTTCCTGCTTTTTTTAATGAATTACCGGCAGATTATAGATGAAGAACGGATCATCATGATTAGTAGAAGCCAAATAGATCTTCTGATCTTTTTCGTCAACAGTAAAACGTCCCCATTGATCCAATTTGTATTTCTTGATCGGATTTCCATTCCAGTCGTATTGTTCTACAAAGATATAATGGAGTCCTTTTTGACCCTCCTTCCATACATCGGATGGCGTTCTGCCGCTATACAGAAAGTAAACATAGTCTTTCCCTGCACATGCTCCCCAGTAATGCGTGGTGTTTTGATCCATTCCATCGAGTTTGTATAACGTACCTTCATCAAACTTTTCCTTTTCGAAATTAATTGTCCGAATCGTTTTTGCCTCAAGATCCATGAATTTGATAATCTTGAAGTATTTATAGGCATAGGCCATTCTATTCCTTTGCGGATTGACAACAAAGTCTCCGATATATGGAACCCATGATTTCATTCGGGAAGTGAGAGCTAAGCTCAGGATTTCTTTATGGACAGCTGTGTCATTTTCAAAGTTCACGTGAAAGATACTTTTGCCCGTTTTACTGTTTTCAATATAGACAAAATTATCCTTCTTGGTTTCGGCCATCTGTTTTTCATCAAATTGTTTTATCTTATCAGTGAATTTATATCTGTTGAAGACTAATTCATCGTCGGTTGTTATTTTATAAATATACCCTTTGTTATAAACGTAACTAAGAACGTCGTCGTCACAACTGAGAATAAGTGAGTAAGCCAAAAATTCATTCGGCCCGTTACCTACCGTGCCACGTTCTCCGATAAATTTCAGATCCGGTAATTGAAATACCCGGATCGGAGCGTTGATATTCTTCATAATAAGCCGATTGTCTTTTATCAACATCTCTGTTTCACCGAGTTTGAAAATGACTGTGTCGGCAACCATCTGCGTACCTGTCAAATCGACCACGCCATTGAATGGATCTTTATTTTTGTAATAGACTTCACCTTCTTCTAATTCAGGTAAAGGGATTTCCGGCTCTTCAACAATAGCTGCCGAATCCTCTAATGCAAGAACAGGTGTTTGTTTTGTCGTTTTACTTGTGCAGGAAAAAAGTAAAAAGAAGAATAAGATAAACAAGGTAATGTTTTGTCGTTTCATAATCTGCATCTGAATTCGTTTAATATATTCACAAATGTAACACGAAAACAATACGGTGTTTTCGTAATTGTTTGTATTTAAACGTTTTTGATAAGAATAGTGTCGTTGAGAATAATTGACAGGAATCTGTTTCCACAGAAAATAACCCGACAATACTGAATATTTTATACTTTTGCATCTTGCGGTGAGTTTATTCGCCGGAAAACAAAGAATAACAGTTTATTAATTTACAGATAAATGGAAATAGCAAGCAAATACAATCCTCAGGACGTAGAGGGGAAATGGTATGCCTATTGGTTAGAGAATGGTTATTTTAAGTCGAAACCCGATGGTCGCGAACCTTATACGATAGTCATCCCGCCACCTAACGTCACCGGTGTATTGCATATGGGACACATGTTGAACAATACGATACAGGATATTCTGGTTCGCCGTGCCCGTATGAAAGGAAAAAATGCTTGCTGGGTTCCGGGTACCGACCATGCTTCTATTGCCACGGAGGCGAAAGTTGTTGGCCGATTAGCCGAGCAGGGAATTAATAAAAAAGACCTGAGTCGGGAAGACTTCCTGAAACATGCTTGGGAATGGAAAGAAGAACATGGAGGTATCATTCTTCAACAATTACGGAAATTAGGCGCTTCGTGCGACTGGGATAGAACAGCCTTTACGATGGATGAAATCCGTTCGGAAAGTGTGATCAAAGTTTTTATTGACCTTTATAATAAAGGTTTGATCTATAGGGGCGTGCGTATGGTGAACTGGGATCCGAAAGCACTTACGGCCCTTTCTGATGAAGAAGTAATTTATAAGGAAGAACACAGTAAACTATATTACCTGCGTTACAAAATAGAAGGAGATACGGATAACTATATTATCGTTGCTACAACTCGTCCGGAGACGATTCTGGGAGATACGGCTGTTTGCGTAAATCCGAACGATCCGCGATATGCATTCCTGAAAGACAAGAAAGTAATCGTGCCGTTGGTGAACCGTGCCGTTCCTATTATTATGGACGAATATGTAGATATGGAATTCGGTACGGGATGTTTGAAAGTTACTCCGGCACACGATGTAAACGACTATATGCTGGGCGAAAAGTATAATCTGCCGACTATTGATGTGTTCAATGATAACGGAACTATCAGCGAGGCCGGTCAACTTTATATTGGTCAGGATCGTTTTGACGTTCGAAAGCAGATTGCACTTGATCTGGAAGCTGCAGGATTAATGGAAAAGGTAGAAAATTATGAAAATAAAGTTGGCTATTCGGAACGTACGAATGTGGTGATTGAACCAAAACTCTCCATGCAGTGGTTTCTCAAAATGGAAGGTTTGGCCAAGCCGGCCTTAGACTCTGTGATGAATGACGATATTCGTTTCTACCCTTCTAAATTCAAGAATACTTACCGCTATTGGATGGAGAATGTGAAGGACTGGTGTATTTCACGCCAACTCTGGTGGGGACATCGGATTCCTGCTTATTTCCTTCCCGAAGGTGGATTCGTCGTTGCTGAAACAGCCGAACAAGCCTTAACTGCGGCAAAAGAAAAAACAGGCAATGCTTCTTTGACTATAGCAGACTTACGGCAGGATGAAGACTGTTTGGATACCTGGTTCTCTTCCTGGTTATGGCCTATCTCGCTTTTTGATGGAATAAATAATCCGGGAAATGAAGAGATAAACTATTATTACCCGACGAATGACTTAGTAACCGGTCCGGATATTATTTTCTTCTGGGTAGCCCGTATGATTATGGCGGGTTATGAATACAATAAAGATAAGCCCTTTAAGAATGTTTATTTTACGGGAATCGTACGCGACAAACTGGGGCGTAAAATGTCTAAATCATTAGGAAACTCTCCTGACCCATTAGCCCTTATTGAGCAATACGGAGCAGATGGTGTTCGTATGGGATTAATGTTGACAGCACCGGCGGGAAACGATATTCCTTTTGATGAGAGCCTTTGTGAACAAGGACGTAATTTCAACAACAAGATATGGAATGCTTTCCGCCTTGTAAAGGGATGGGAAGTGAGTACCGATATAGAACAACCGGAGTCGGCGAAGATTGCCGTGGATTGGTTTGGCAATGTGCTGAACAAAACAGTTGCAGAAGTGGACGATTTGTTTAATAAATACCGCTTATCAGAAGCGTTAATGGCTGTTTACAAATTGTTCTGGGATGAATTTTCATCCTGGTATCTGGAGCTTGTTAAACCAGGCTATCAGCAACCGATTGATAAAGCGACTTATGACGTAACCTTAGGATACTTTGATTCATTGCTCCGTTTATTGCATCCATTCATGCCGTTTATTACGGAAGAATTGTGGCAAGCATTAGCTGAACGCAAAAAAGATGAAAGCATAATGGTTGCCCTCATGCCTGAAGACGCAGGTTTTGATGAGCAGGTGATCACGACATTCGAGAGAGTGAAAGAAATTATTGCCGGTGTCCGTTCTATTCGACTGCAAAAGAATATTCCCAATAAAGAATTATTATCCCTTGAAGTGGCCGGTTCGCACAATGGTGCGTTTGATAAAGCGATCACAAAAATGGCAAATCTTGATTCAATAAAGATTGTAACGGAAAAAGACGCTACTGCAGCTTCCTTCTTAGTCGGAACAACCGAATATGCTGTTCCGCTTGGAAATAATATCGATGTGGAAGCAGAATTGAAAAAGTTGAATGACGAACTTGTTTATCTCAAAGGTTTTCTAAAATCAGTAAAAGGTAAATTGAGCAATGAAAAGTTTGTAGCCAATGCTAAGCCTGAAATTGTCGATAATGAGCGTAAAAAACAGGCAGACGCAGAAAGTAAAATAAAAACTATCGAGGAAAGCATAGCTGCATTAAATAAATAAGAGTGAGGAGATAGAATGATAACAAAAAAAGGAGTGAAGTGAGGGTATTCTAAAATAAATCAGTATTTTTACATTGTGTTCGCAAACATCCGACACGGTCTATTATTAACTGATTAAATAACAATACAATGAAACACTCAAGAAGATCATTCTTCAAACAAGGACTCGCGGGAGCTTTGCTTATGGGTACGGCCTCATTAGGGCATGCCTTCGGGTTGCCCGATCCGGTTAAACCGAAAGCTCCCAAAGCCGTGAATCCATTTAAATTAGGAATGGCAGGTTACACATTTGTACATTTCGATTTGGAAACTACGCTGAAAACTTTGAAAAGTTTAGATATCCATTATCTTTGTATCAAAGATTTTCATTTGCCATTCAAAAGTACCGATGAGGAAATCAAGGTTTTTCATGAGAAATGTGCCTCTTACGGAGTGACCGGATATGCCGTTGGTCCTATCTACATGAAAACCGAAGAAGAAATCGACAAAGGCTTTGAATATGCAAAACGAGTAGGGGTGAAGTTGATCGTTGGCGTTCCCAATTATGAACTATTGCCTTACGTGGACAAGAAAGTAAAAGAGTATGACTTCAAATATGCGATTCATTTGCACGGACCGGACATTAAGACGTATCCTGATGCAACGGACGTATGGGAGAATACGAAAAACTTAGATGCCCGTATCGGGATGTGTCTTGATATTGGCCATGATTTAAGAAACGGATGTGATCCGGTTGCCGATTTGAAGAAATATCACACGCGTGTATTTGACATGCATATTAAAGATGTGACGGATTCTTCGAAAGCCGGAAGAGGTATTGAAATAGGTCGAGGAAAAATAGACTTCCCCGCATTGATTAAAGCACTGCGTGAAGTCAACTATAC
Source organism: Massilibacteroides sp. (assembly GCF_028705895.1). GTDB lineage: Bacteria > Bacteroidota > Bacteroidia > Bacteroidales > Tannerellaceae > Massilibacteroides. Next base: position 176,357 of record NZ_JAQWCQ010000001.1, read on the forward strand.
CGGTGCATGTAGTCTGGAATATGAAAAAGATATGAAAGACCCATTCTTAGGTATTGCAGAATCCATCGGTTATTTCAAAGCGATAAGCGATTTGGAATTCTAAACAAATTAATTTCATGAAAAATGCGTTGTTATTAACTTTATTAGTGGTAATTCTGTCGTCTTGTAATACAATTAATTATATTAATATAGAGACACATAAACCGGCAGAAATTACGTTTCCGAGCAGAGTAAATACTATTCTTATTGTTAACAACGCTGTTCCTCAACCAGAGAAGGTTGGGTATGAATATAAATATATGAATGCAACACAAGACACTGCCCGTGCGAAAGCGGACAGTGCCTTGTTTGATGCCGGACGGGCTTTAGGACTTGCTATTCTTGAAACCGACTACTTTAGTGATGTGCGGCTTTTTAATGAATCCACCCGAACAGACGACCAATATATTACGGACAAAAAGCTGACAAAGGAAACCGTTCAGACGCTTTGTGAAGAAACACAGACGGATGCTATAATCTCTATAGATCGTCTTTTATTTGATATGACAAAGGTTGTAACAGCTATGCCAAATGGTTTCTTTGTTGGGTTTATTAATGTGAAAATAGCAGGAGTGATACGTGCCTACCTGCCGGAAAGAAACAATTCTCTGGCAACTGTATTCCTCAATGACAGTGTATTCTGGGCTGAAGAAGGAGGGAGTTTAGAAGAATTAAACGCATACTTACCCAGTCCCGAAAATGCCCTCAGGGAAGCAGCTAAATATATTGGAGAACTTGCCTCTCCTAATTTTGTTCCTCATTGGCAAAACGAGATGCGTTGGTTTTATACCGGACCGACTACGGAATGGAAACGAGCAACAGCCTATGCTAATACGCAAAGATGGGATGCTGCGGAATCAGTCTGGCTATCCATGTTTGAGAAAATAACGAATGAAAAAAACAAAGCCAAAATAGCCTCTAATTTAGCATTCGCAAAAGAAATGCAAGGTGATTACCAGGAAGCTTTAAAATGGGCGGAAAAAGCAAGGGATTTCTTTAAAAACAAAGGAGATGATTCAAAAGACGCTAATTTGTTAGAACAGTATGTTATTGTTCTGAAAGAGCGTATTAAGGAAAACAAGGTGCTTAATATTCAATTTGAAGAAACATAATCCTCTATTCATAATATTATTACTACCTTTGTTCTCCTCAATAAGATCAGAAGGAAATGGGTTCGAATAATACAAAAATACAAGCTTTGATTGAATCTGCATTTATTGCAGTGCTGGATAAGTTAGAGCAGGACGGTTCAGCAAATCAAATTAACGACTTACATGTACAAATAGACCGCGAAAGCGGAGAATTATCAATCTTTAGTGAGGACGAACAGCCTCTTGGAAAGATTGTTATATTCGATTGGGTTGAAAACAAACAACCTGAAGAAGTCTTTAATAAACATGCGGAGTCTGTGATTAAGTCCGCTTTAGTCTCTTTAGCTTCAAAAGAAGTGTTTGATCGGTCTTGTATTGCAAAACCCTTTTCAGTAAATCTCTCAGATGAAGAGTTTACTGACATCGAAGAATTGCTTTTTATCGATGACGAGCTCCTACGGTTAGACGACCCTTTACTAAAAGATATGGATGCAGATTTAGATGATTTTTTAGAAAAACTCCTTTCTGATATCGAATAACTTTTTACCTTTGTGCCCGAATAAAAAACTCCTGCCGAAATAGCTCAGTTGGTAGAGCAATTCATTCGTAATGAATAGGTCGCCGGTTCGAGTCCGGCTTTCGGCTCATAAATTATGAAGCAGTTACAGAGATGTGGCTGCTTTTTTTATTGTCTGTTTGGAGGGTCGTTTATACCGTTTGAAGGTTTCC
>NZ_JAQWCQ010000059.1 GCF_028705895.1 Massilibacteroides sp.
TGGTTCCACTCAATTATATCGTGAATTGAGAACGGCTATCCGTAATTATTATAAACGTAACTATCCGTTGACGGAAGAGGCGCGTGGTCGGGAGTTTCTGAATCCCGGTGATGGGTGGGTATCTCGTATTTGTCACGAGCCTCGTGTTGCTGTTGCCGTTTTGTATGAAATGTTGAATCCTTATATAAGTACAGGTAAGCTGACACTTCTTCTGGAGCATAAGGCTATATCGGCCGATACCGATAAAGACAGGATTTTGGCGTTAAAGGTTGTTGATGTACGAGATAAGGAATCTGTGGTATTGAGAGCTCCGTATTTTGTTGATGCAACGGAATTGGGTGATTTGCTGCCTCTTGCAAATGTTGAGTTCAGGACGGGTACAGAGTCTAAAAGTGAGACGCGGGAATTGCATGCTCCTGAGATTGGCAATCCGAAGAATCAACAAGCATTTACTGTTTGTTTTGCTTTAGGGTATGAAGAAGGAGCGGATTACACGATGGATAAGCCTGCGAATTACGACTTTTGGCGTAATTATGTTCCTGAACTAACGCCTCCTTGGTCGGGACCATTGCTTAGCCTGACTTATAGTCAGCCAGCAACACTGGATTCTAAGACATTGGGCTTTAATCCTACAGGTGCTTTGACCGGTGATGTCCTGAATTTGTGGAATTATCGTCGTATTATTCATCAGAATAATTTTGTTCCCGGCACCTATATCGGGGATGTTTCGCTTGTCAACTGGCCGCAGAATGATTATATGTTGGGAAATCTGGATCAATCCGAAGAGGAGTTTAAGTATCATGTGGCTCAGGCTAAAGAACAAAATCTTTCTTTGATTTATTGGTTGCAGACAGAAGTGACTCGTCCGGATGGAGGAAAAGGTTGGCCGGGATTGCATCTGCGGGGTGACATTATGGGAACTAAAGACGGAATGGCAAAGTATCCGTACATCCGTGAAGCGCGCCGTATAAAACCTGTTTTTACTATTCTGGAAGAACATGTCGGAAAAGAAAATCGAGCAGCCCTTTCAGGTGTGGATAAGTCGGCTGACTTTTTTGATAGTGTCGGCATTGGTTATTATCATATTGATTTGCACCCGACGAGCGGTGGAGACAATTACGTGGACTTCCCTTCTCTGCCTTTCCAGATTCCATTAGGGGCGTTGCTCCCACAACGAGTGGAAAATTTATTGCCCGCTTGCAAGAATATCGGAACGACTCATATCACGAATGGTTGTTATCGTTTGCATCCTGTAGAGTGGAGTATCGGGGAAGCTGTAGGAGCATTGGTTTGCTACGCCAGCAAGAAGAATATTCCTCCTAAAGCAGTGCGTGAGAATCCGGAGCTGCTGCAGGAATTTCAGATAATAATACGTAATCAAGGAGGGGAAACTCACTGGCCGGAATAAGAAGATATGGAAAAGCCCATAAAGAGTGACATGTCTCACCGCCTTATGGGCTTTTCTTTATTACATTCTTTCAGGAACCTCTATTCCAAGTAGATTCATTCCCGATTTTACTACCTTTGCAACATTGGCGGATAAAACCAAACGGAATATTTTTAATGTTTCATTCTCTTCACGAAGGATAGAGAAATCGTGATAGAATTGATTGTATTCCTTTACCAAATCATAAATGTAGTTAGCAATAAAAGCCGGACTATATTCTGTTCCTGCTTCTTTTACTGTCGTAGCGAAATCGGCAACTAATTGCACTAAGCCTTCTTCTTTTTCTGATAACTCGATATTCAACGGTAACTCTGTCGGTAGCGTAATGCCTTGTTCCTCTGCTTTGCGCAGTACCGAACAGATACGGGCATAAGTATATTGAATAAATGGGCCGGTGTTACCATTGAAATCAATAGATTCTTTCGGGTTGAAGGTCATGTTTTTACGTGGGTCAACCTTTAGAATGAAATATTTTAAAGAGCCTAAACCGACTATTTCGGCAATACGTTCCGCTTCTTCCTGTGTTAACCCATCCAATTTGCCTAACTCTTGCGAGATATCCCGAGCGGTAGAAACCATTTCTTCCATCAGGTCGTCAGCATCAACCACCGTACCTTCGCGGCTTTTCATCTTGCCTTCCGGTAGTTCCACCATTCCGTATGAGAAATGAACTAATCCTTTCCCAAACTCAAATCCGAGTTTGTCCAACAAAATAGAAAGCACCTGGAAATGATAGTTTTGTTCGTTACCTACTACATAGATCATTTTGTTGATCGGATAATCATCAAAGCGAAGTTTTGCCGTTCCGATATCCTGAGTCATATATACAGAAGTACCATCTGCGCGTAGCAATAGTTTCTCGTCTAAGCCATCCGGAGTCAGATCAGCCCATACCGATCCGTCTTCACGACGATAAAAGATACCCTTCTCTAACCCCTCAAGCACTTTCTCCTTGCCTTCTAAGTAGGTTTCCGATTCGTAATAGATCTTGTCGAAATCAACACCCATACGTTTGTAGGTTTCATCGAATCCTGCATATACCCAGCTATTCATCTTTTTCCAAAGAGCAACCGTTTCTTTATCACCAGCCTCCCATTTACGGAGCATCTCTCTCGCTTCAGCCATCAATTTAGATTGTGCCTCGGCTTCCTCTTTCTTCAGCCCGGTTGCTTCCAGTTCTCTGAGTTCTGTCTTATAATGCTTGTCAAACAATACGTAGAAATCGCCGATTAGGTGATCTCCTTTCTTGCCTGTTGACTCCGGCGTTGCCCCATTGCCCCATTTTTGCCAGGCAAGCATTGACTTGCAAATATGGATACCACGATCATTGACGATGTTTGTCTTCACAACCTTGAATCCATTGGCTTTCATGATTTCCGCCAGACTAAAACCAAGCAGATTATTACGTACGTGTCCGAGATGAAGAGGTTTGTTGGTGTTTGGTGAAGAATATTCAATCATAACCAACGGGGCATTCTCTGTCACGGGAACTATCCCGTAAGATGCCGTAGCGTTAATCTGATTCAGTAAATCCACCCAGCAAGAAGCTGCAACTGTGAGATTCAAGAAACCCTTTATCACGTTAAACTCCGCAACAGCCGGTTCGTTTTGCAAAAGGTATTCGCCAATTTCCTGCGCTGTTTGTTCAGGAGATTTCTTTGAAACTCTCAAAAAAGGAAAGACCACTAACGTGAGATGGCCTTTAAATTCTTTTTTTGTCTTTTGCAACTGGATTTGTCCGGCGGCAACATCAGCCCCGTAAAGTGTCTTTATCCCGGTTACTACCGCACCGGTAATTTGCTGTTCTATCACCATAAGGTATATGTACTGTTGTTCAGATTATTATTCGTTTGGCAAAGGTACGGCTTTTTTCAAAAAAATAAAGCTTTCCCTTAAAGGAAAGCTTTCCCGGCCTAAATACAATCTAAAACAACTAATTACAAATCTATTATTATAATAATTTATGCTGTATTAATTCTTTCAACTCATGTTTCGGCATAGTGCCTAACATCATTTCCTTGCTACCGTCTTTCTTACAAAAAAGAAGCGTGGGAATTGTCCGGATATTGAATATTGAATCCAATTCCTCTTCCTTATCCACATCTACTTTGTATATATAGATATCTCCTCTATAATAGTCTGAAAACTCATCGAGGATCGGTTCTAACCTTTTGCAATAGCTGCACCAAGGTGCCGAAAAGTTCACAATACATGGCCTGTCACCTTTGTACTCCCAGTCTTTAGGCGATTCGTCCACGTCTCCTACAAGCGTAAGAAACTCAGCTTTTGTCAATTCTTTAACTGCCATATAATTTCTTTCTTTAATTCATTCAAACTGTCAATAAAACAAAGTTCAGAAATTAATATGACATAAGCTTTAAAATAAAAATAGATAAACTTTATGTAACTATAGCTGCAATTTATATCATCGACCTATTTGATCAGGTTTAATCTCGCTTTTCGGGTTGACATACTTGGAAACCAGATATCATTAGAGGTGAGTCCAAGCTCGTTAACCATTTGCGCACAATATTTCAGCATGTAATACTCCGGTCCTGCATTGTTCGTGCCGAATACAAATTTCAAGCCTTTATCCTTCGCTCTCTGCAATATATATTTACTGGGTATCTCATAACGGGCGCTGATCTCCAACGCGATATTATTAGTTGCCATTACATCGAGTATTTTGTCGATTCGACTATCTGTCCAATATTTATCGTACTCAGTTGAAAGCACATCGGGCAAATAAAACGCATTGGCAAAAAAGTCGGCCGGTTCTTCGGCTAATATTTTGGCGGTTTTATCCACAAGCATATCCATATAAGCTTCTTTCGGAATATCCACGATCACTTCTTCCGGACGATACGTGCGAACAAGTCGCCCCTTATGATCGATTATTGTCATCCCATCCGTAAACAAATAATCAAACGCTAACAATGCTTCTTTAGAAAAGCTGTTCAGCCATTTCCGTCCTTCCCCTTGTAAACCAAGCAAGAACGGCATTTTCTCAACGCTCTTATGATATTCTGCCAATTCGCTATCATTCTCATACATTTTTCCGCTACCTCCTTCGCCCGGTGTCAGAACCGGTCCGTAAGCATTTGGCGCTATCCCGAAGTTTATTCCGTAGGCCATTGACCGGGCATGCGCCATTTCACTTGTTAAACCGCCTTTGATGTGAACGTGATAATCTATTACGGGGAAATTAACCTGTTGTAGCCTGATAATCGGATCGTTCTGCTCATCCATCGGTGGCATCGTATCGTTCGGGTTAACAACCTCCGGAGACAAAGCCTTAACAATTAACTCCTTAAAATCAACTTTGCCTTCATACCCTTTCAATACAAAATTACCCGAACTCAGAATTCTGTTTTTATATTCACTAATACGATACGGATTTTCGGGTTCGGTGTAGCAGACAACATCTTCACCGTCTATCTTCACCGCAATATTTTTGCCTCTGACAGCCACCGAAAAAGGAAACCATTTATCATCACTTATCTGACTCTTATAAAGATTTCTTACGGCAGACAAACTGCCCGTTTTACGGCTTCCATCAATTGTCCCATTATGAAAGAGGATTTCATACCCCTTATCACCTCCATCGTTATGAAATAAGAGAGAAGCTGTTGAGCCGGAAGAAATATTGGCCAGACCGGTCAGTTCAAAATTTACAAAATCATCCTTACCACCTGCAAAAACAAGTTTATCACCACTGTTCACCGTGACAAGATCATCAACCACAACCGTCTTATCATTACTTTTCCACTTTTTCATGGCAGTGGGTTTCGAAAAATCGGCGCATGATATGAGCATCAAAAGCGACAAAAGAGAGACAAAAAAAGTGATGTGTTTCATATTAGTTTATTTAAGAACAACCCATAATCAACAAAAATACAAAAAATGCCTACAGATATAAGAACTTGTCAGTAAAATTTTACATGATAATGGATAGGAGCAAAAAAATAAAAAGATAGAAAATCATGTTATTTATGACCAAATTAACACCGCCCTTAGTAACGGCATTTTAAGGCACTTTTTGAAAGAAAAAGAGCAAAACTTTCACTCGCAAACAAGTCTCGGTAAACCCGAAGTAAAACATCTTATACGGAATGATCGTTTTTTAGAACTGTCAAAATCCAACTAAAAAACCGTTAAAAAAACACAACCCTATGTCTCAGAAAAAAAATACTGTTTGTTTTTTGAATATAAAGGATATTTTTCCAAATATAACCTTTTTATTTCCGACAAAAACGACCCAATTTTGGTTTTTATGTAATATTTATTCGTCTAAAACGGTACTAAAATAAAAAGAACGAGGATAATCGCTTTTTGCCCTGTAAGTAAAAGGGTGAAAATAGTAGCAATTTGTCAAGAAGGGTCTGCGAAATCAAAAAAAGATTGGATATCATTAATAGACGATTGATATATAATTTCAAATAGCCATATATTAAATCCTAACCAATAGATTTATCTTAAAGTGAATTCAAATAGTCCGATTTTATTTAAGAATTTCGGACATTTTATTATTATGTCCAGAAGAATATCGTACCTTTACGAACCGAGCCATAGTGAATATGAAGATAATACTAACAAAGGAGATACGGAGTATCATAGATAGAAACGGGCCGAATAAACTTTATATGGTGAGTGACTTTGCTCATCTGAATAATGATGGCTTGGTTACTCGTGCCCTTTCCCGACTGGAAAAAGAAGGTGTGCTCATACGTCTTTCACAAGGTCTCTATTTATATCCTTTGCGAAATAAGTTTGGCGTACTTCGCCCATCCATTGAAGATATAGCATACGCCATTGCTGAAAAGGATAAAGCTCGCATCATTCCCTGTGGACTAACGGCTTTGAACAAATTGGGACTTTCCACACAAGTTACGATGAATGCCGTCTATTTGACAGATGCTACTGCTCGAGAGCTTATTATAGGAAATCGTAAAATCATATTCAAACGCAGTGTACCCCGCAATTTTGCCTATAAGACGGATTTATTTCCATTGATAGTCGCTGCTATGAAGGAATTAGGGAAAGACGGTGTGACCGATGATCAGGTTGTTATTATAAAACAAACCATTGAAAAATATGGCAATCCCGATGATATTAGATACGATTACAGCATTGCCCCGCAATGGATTAAACAAAGACTTGCATTATGAATAATTGGACTAAACTCACAAAAGAAGAACAATTTACCATTTTAGCTAATATTGCCGAAGATAAAGGGATTGTGGACAATGCCGTAGAAAAGGACTATTGGGTCAGTATGGTATTGCGTGCCATATTCTCTTTGCCGTATGCTACAGCTTTTGTTTTCAAGGGAGGAACAAGCCTTAGCAAAGGTTGGGGGTTGATAGAACGTTTTTCTGAAGATATTGACCTTGTAATAGATCCCAAACATTTGGGATTCGCAGATGTTGCTACTAAAAGCCAACGGACTAAATTGCGGAAAGACTCCAAGAAATTTATTGATGGTATTTTTGCGCTTGACATTGAGGATAAGCTAAAGGAATTTGGATTATCGGAATGTTGTAAGGTAATAGTTCCGGAGACATCCGTCAGCGATTTAGATCCTGTAGTTCTGTTTATCGAGTATAATTCGGTGTTGCAAACAAAAATGCAATATATACCGGAACGAGTCAAGATTGAGATAAGTTGTCGTTCTCTTATGGAGCCATCGGAAGGAGTAAAAATGTGTTCAATGATTGAAGACGCCTATCCGGATGAAGAATTTTCATTGCCAATATTTATAGTTCCTGTCGTAGTTCCGGGACGGACATTTTTGGAAAAAGTTTTTCTGTTACATGAGGAATTTAGCCGTCCGAACGGCTGTACGCATATCGAACGTATTACGCGGCATATGTATGACATTGTGAAGATGATGGACAAGCCATTTGCAATGGAAGCAATGCAGAATGTCCAATTATACGAGGACATTGTGGCTCATCGTAAGAAGTTCACTGCATGGAGCGGGCTGGATTACACAACTCATCTTCCCAACACGATATCTTTTCTTCCTCCTGTAAGTATAGAAGGTGTTTTACGGGAAGACTATAAGCAAATGCAGATCGGCTTCATTTATGCAGATGCACCCTCTTTCGATGAGATTATGGAGCGGTTACAGGATTTGCATGACAGATTCAGATCATTGAAATGGAAAAAATAATCGTTGATAGTATGGCAGATATTAATGTTGATATAAAAGAAACAGAAATTTTCAATCTCTATCCTGAAGTATTGACCACTTTGCTCAAAGACCATACAACAGGACGAAACATCTTTTGGGCAACGGATTCATATAGGCATATGGGCGAAGGCTTTCAGTATGGAGATGCCATAACCATTGAACATATTATCGGGAAAAACGGAATGATTATTCGTTCACGTTCCTTGAAAAGCAAGGACGAACAGACGGAGCGCACAAAGGAAATGGCGGAAGTGTTTACTCCATCATGGGTTTGTAATGTCCAAAACAATCTTGTGGACGAAGCTTGGTTTGGAAGAAAAAATGTATTCAACTCTGTTGATGACGCGCAACATGCAGAAATTGTGGATAAGGTGATAACTTGGAAAAAAGAAGACAACGACTTAAAGCACATCCCCTTTAATGTATGATTCATAGAGATAGGCCGGACTTTCGTAATAAAGACTACTATTAAAATCTTCTATTTTACGAGAAAGCCAGGAATTATATACTTCAATAAGCATTTCAATCGGTTCTTTATTTTGCTGATTGCAAAGATCAATTATCAGACGTTTATATACTTTTCCGATATCCCAATGGGTGGGTATCGCATATTTAGCAACCGATATGTTGTCGAATGTTCCCTGTTCAATATGGTAATTATCGATTAATTCGTCTGATATTTTATCCATGTTTTCACTGTGATATACATCGGCCAAATCATATATGTGTTGTAGCTTTTTTTTGCCGATAGCATTAACTATGACGTTTCGATGATTTTTTGTTTTTCTGCCAATATATTCAATCAGACTACAAAGAAAAAACAAATCATTATATTCTTTTTTCTCTCTACCAATCATAGACTACTCTCCCCCCCCCCACTTTTAATTGATTATGTAGTAAAAGTAGTAAAAGTTTCTATCTGTCCCTAAGTTTTTGCAGTTAATAGAATCCGACTCACTCCCTTGCTGTGATGTGAAAACAACCTTGTTTGCGTTCGTGCTTGATGTAGCAACGGTCTGCATGTTGTAAATCACGAAGAACGGAGGCGAGTACCATCTTTAATTGATCTTTATCGATGTCCAAAGGATCTTTTTCGTCTATTTTAGTATATCGCACCCACGAGACATCGAAGGTTGTTCCGTATTGGTGGGCGGAGTTTGCGGAGGAATTGATGTTTCTTTTGCGAAGTTTTGAGACATCTTCGACTGTACGGGTAACGCTTGTTACTTTGATCTTATATAATGATGCATTCAGGTTGTATAACGAATCCTGAAAATTGCGTCCGATATCTTCTAATAATTGTTCTGCTTCGGGAACCAGAAAAGGGATAGAGTGTGTCAACTTCTCCACTTCATAATAATCGTTCGTCCCGATTTCCTTCATTTTCCTTGTAGCCCGTTCGGCCTCTTCACGTGAAGATACGGGCTTAATTCCGATTTGTTTAGCTGCCTCAAGATGCTTGTCGTTCAAATCATTGAAATCCCTGTTATAACTACCAATATAACGGATTGGCTTTAACTCTCCACGTTTTTCCTTACAAGAACCAAAAGCGGTTAATAACACGCATAGAAAACAAATACACTTCACTAATTTTCCCATCCTTCATTCATCTCATTTGTGAAAACAAAAGTAGAAAAATTATGCGTTTGCGAGAAGTTCGCAAATCATTAATGCCCAATGATTGGATTCTTTTTGACAAATCAATCTTAGTCCTTGTTTTTTAGCTTCAGCCTCAAGCACGGGGATGTCTTCGGTATAAAATCCACTCATAAACAGAAGTGCACCGGGTTTCATGGCAGCAGTATAAGCATGCATATCATTGAGTAATATATTCCGATTGATATTTGCTATAATTAAGTCGAATTGTCTTTCTGTTCCTATTTGTTCCGCTCCTCCCAGTTTTATTTCAATGTCGGAAGTCTGATTTAATTTGCAGTTTTCCACGGCATTCTCATAAGCCCATTCATCAATGTCAATAGCTACGGTTTTTCCTGAACCTAATTTACGGGCAAGAATTGCTAAAACAGCAGTACCACATCCCATATCAAGAATGGCTTTTCCCTTTAACGGAGTCTCCAACAATTCTGTAATCATTAATCGCGTAGTATCGTGATTGCCTGTGCCGAAAGCCATTTTGGGATCAATTAAAAGGGTATGTTTGAATCCCGATTCTTCGGGGTGAAAAGAAGCCTTAATAATACATTCTTTTCCGATTCGGATCGGTTTGAAATAATTTTTCTCCCACTCTTCATTCCAGTCTTTCGCTTTCATAAAGTCGGTTTCATAATTAAATTCTACGCCGTCCAAAGGGAAATTACCTAACCGTTGTTCTATTGTTTCCTTATGATATAAAGTTGCCGGTATATAAGCAGAAAGCCCATTCTCATTTTCTTCAAAACTTTCAAAACCAATCTCTCCTAATTCAGAAGAAAGAACATCGTTAATGATTCCTGCAGGTATCATTGAAGTATAGGTGATATTTAATACGTAATAATCCATAATATTGTTATCAATTATAATTAATCGTAAAAGTACGACAATCCCGGTAATGTTTTTTGTTATTTTTGTATCAATTGATAATTGAATGCCTATGTTGCCGATTCTTATTGTGGAAGATGATATAACTTTTTCTTTGATGCTCTCAACCTGGCTAAAGAAGAAAGGCTTTGATGTGACTTCAATCGCTACAATTGTCGATGCCAAAAAGATAATTGAAAAGAAACAGTTTGATTTAATCTTGTCTGATTTGCGATTGCCTGATGGAGATGGTATAGATCTTCTAAAATGGTTGGAAAATAAACAACTCTCACTTCCTGTGATTGTGATGACCGGTTACGCCGAAGTGCAGACTGCTGTCCAAGCAATGAAATTAGGTGCATCAGATTATATTTCCAAACCGATTAATCCACAGGAATTACTGAAAAAAATTGAGGAGATCTCTGCGATAAAAGAAGAATCCGTACCTGTTGTTCGCGAAATAGCGGAGGAGAAACATGAAGAATATATTCAGGGAAAGAGTAATAATGCTGTTCAGATGTATGATCATGTGAAGTTAGTTGCTCCAACGGATATGTCTGTTTTGATTACGGGAGAGAGTGGAACGGGGAAAGAATACATAGCACGATTAATTCATCTTCAGAGTTCACGCTCAAAAGCTCCTTTTGTAGCAGTTGATTGTGGCGCGATTCCGAAAGACCTTGCTGCTTCAGAGTTTTTTGGTCATATAAAAGGTTCGTTTACCGGAGCTATTGATAATAAAACAGGTGCATTTGTTGCTGCGGATGGCGGAACGATATTTTTAGACGAGATCGGAAACCTTACCTACGAGATTCAGGTTCAGCTTTTGAGGGCTTTGCAAGAACGCAAAGTAAAACCTGTCGGTAGTAATCAGGAGCTACCGATTAATGTACGGTTGATTTCTGCGACCAACGAAAATCTTCGGCAAGCTATCGATAACGGCGAATTTCGGGAAGATCTCTATCATCGTATCAATGAATTTACTATACGCATTCCCAGTTTGCAAGAAAGAAAAGAAGATATCATTCTCTTTGCCAATCACTTTCTTGATCAGGCGAATTCTGAATTAAATAAGTCTATTGTCGGCTTTGATGAGGCGGTAACTAAACTATTCTGTTCTTATTCATGGCCGGGAAATCTCAGACAAATGAAAAATTCCGTGAAATACGGAACACTTTTAGCTGTGGGTAAGTTTATCACGCTGAATGATCTACCGGAGGAACTAACAGTAGTAAAAGACACGAAAGAGACGAACCCTGTTGTGCAACTCAAAAGTGAAGACCATGAACGTTCGCTGATAGTTCGGGCACTGCAAGAAACGGAAAACAACAAATCCAAAGCTGCTAAATTATTAGGGATAGACAGGAAAACACTATACAATAAACTGAAAATATATAATATAGATTAGTCCAGCATTAAGGTCATGCCGGCGTTTTTATCTGAAAATAAAGCTTGAATATCGATGTCTCTCTTTTTAAAATAATCGGCATCAATTATTTTAGCCATACCCTTTGGAAAAGCCTTTCCAGTATTTGGTGGGGTTAGGTAGTTCACAGTAGCTTGGTTATACTGTTTTGCCGTTGCATTCAATAACTCTTCTTTTATAGAGTCATTATTGTACACAAATTCAGGGATAAAAACCGAATGTCCTTCCTCTTCCGGCAAAGTAAAAGCCATCCCGACTATTTCATTGTTTTCGTTGGTAGCAATAAGAAGTTTACCTCCACTAATATCAAGATCCTGTCGTATTATCTCAAAGTCTGTTTCGGAATGCAATACACAGGCCTTTCGTTCTCTTAGCTTTTGGTCAAGAAACGGAAAAAGCCGCGCGTCCGTTTCGGTGGCAACAGATATGTGTAGGTTACTCTCTGTAGATAGAGCAGATGCAGTATAGGAACTTCTCTGATAAAAAAAGGCCTCTTGATAGCCATATTTCCGATAGATATCAAATAGCCAAGGCTCGGCAGGAATAAGAGTAGCGAGTGGTATATTGCGGCGCTTTAGTTCATTGTCTGCCATCCCCATCAATTGACGCATCATTCCTTTTCCTCTTTCTGCAGGAAGAGTGCTGACGCCACAAATGTAGGAAATCGGAACTTCTTTATCCTCCAATAACATTGTATAAGGAAGAAGCTGCAATGCTGCCACAATCCGTCCTTGTTTTTCTATTACAAGAGTGCTGTCATTCTGATAAACATTGTCAAAGAAAAGTCGGATAAACTCTTCTGTATCACCGAAGCATACACGCCATAGTTCCTCTGTTCCTTGTCTTTTCATTATAACAATCTTTGCAGGGTTTCTTAACTGCTCCATTTTTTTCCAACAGGATTGCAGGTTGATAAGACAGCTTGGCTTTTCTCAATCCGGGTATTCCTAAATCCTCTTCTCTGTTTACATACGTAAAATAGTCAGGAATATGTGATGCAAATTCCTGATTGATCAAAGCATAAGAACCGTCATAGTTCACATCTGCTTTTTCCACATGTACCCCGAATGTATCTTGATTGATCGGAGCACCATAAGAGAACGCAACGATCTCTCCATCTACACAGATGGCTCCTCCTATAATACCCAACTTATCATAATTCTGCAGAGCATAGGTCATCGACCTGCGTTCATTGGATAATTCATTGCCATCTTCTTCTGTATTATTTGCTTTATACCATTTACGCTCTAATTCCAGACATTGAGGAACGATTTCCGGCGTAAGTGGCATATACGTATAATTATAGGCTTTCTTGAAGTTGTTGATATGATTCCTCTTTGATTGATATTTTTTCCCTTTTAATTGTACCAGGTCTTCACGCAAATAGATGTAATCATAATAATCGCGCTCCTGAATATACGTAAATGATCCGGGAAAAGTTTCTTCAGCCAACGTTTTAGCTTCCGGAGAAATACCTAAAAGTAATAACGGATGTCCGTGTTCTAAAGAATCTTTTTCAATTGTACAAAAAGCCTGTTTCAAGTCTCCTTTTCCCAAGGGAAACATATACGCTAAACGGCTTTTGTCTTCAATCCAGAAACGGATAAGTAAAAAGCCGTCTGATATTGCATATTCGCTATCATATAGAAAGCGCCAGCTACACATATTTGCAAATGAAAAATCACAATTGCGGTAAATACTATTCAACGTATAAGATGTGATGATATCCCTATCATCTATTGTAATCGGTTTAAACGATACCATTATAATTTCCTTTCGATTCGATTTTTAACAATTCCTTTATACAACTACTGGAAACCCTATATTGTTTAAAACGGATAGAGCAAAGGGAGAACTAATATCATGATAATGGCCATGATTATCTGAAGAGGTACCCCTGCTTTTATATAATCCATGAACGTGTATTTCCCCGGAGTCATTACTAATGCATTTGGCGGTGTTGAGAAAGGAGATGCGAAACACATACTTGCGGAAACAGCTACTGCCAGTAGAAAAGGATAAGGGCTGGCATTCATTGTTTCGGCAGACTGTAAAGCAATTGGGGCAAGAAGTACTGCGGTAGCCGTGTTGCTGATAAAAAGAGTCATTACCGATGTTGTGAGATAGATCCCCGCTAATAGGAACATGGGGCCATAGCCTCCGAGAGAACTTACTAATTGTTCTGAGATAAAAGTAGATACTCCCGTTTTTTGTAAAGCCAACGACATCGGCAGCATGGCGGCTATCAAAACCACACTTTCCCAATTGATTGTCTTGTAGGCTTCTTCTACGTTTCTGAAGCAGCCTGTCAGCACCATTAGAACCGCTGCGATCAGTACGGATGCCACACCTGGAATAATGTTGAATA
The DNA here is from genome assembly GCF_028705895.1 of Massilibacteroides sp. GTDB lineage: Bacteria > Bacteroidota > Bacteroidia > Bacteroidales > Tannerellaceae > Massilibacteroides. The sequence goes on from NZ_JAQWCQ010000059.1 coordinate 13,955, forward strand.
CCATCATAACAACCATAAACAACATGATTAAGGCTGCGATAGGTGCTTTGTAATCTAATGTTACTTTGGCGGCTTCTTCAATCGGCTGTCCTAAGACTACCCAATCCGATTGATTCTTTGATAAGCGGGTGATATCATCCCAATTCCCTTGAACCAACAAGACATCTCCCGAATGTATTTTAAAATCTTTTACGTCATTCAGAAAATATTCACCTCTGCGTTCAATACCTAAAACATTTGTTGAATAATCACTCCTGAAATTGGATTCTTTTACGGTTTTATTAACCAGAGATGATTCGGCTAAAATGACTACTTCGGCGATTCCGATTTGTCGTACACTTAATTTCTCCTGAGAAGAATTTCCCGCATATTCTGTCACATTCGACTCGGTAAGTTCGAGTTTGTTGTCTTGAATAAAGCGTTCTACATTCTCGAAGGCTCCAAATACATATAGAATATCATTCTCTTCTAAAACTGTATTCGGCCCGGCTAAAGCCTGATCTACTGTTTTCAGGAAACGTCCTGAAGTAGCCGATTTGCGACGTATTTCAAGAATTGAAATGTTATATTCCTGCGTAATATTTAATTCCTGTAGTTTTTTGTTTCGAATGGGGGAATTCTTTTTGATACAAATTCTGAATAGGTTATCAAATAGTTGGTACTTTTTGACAAGTTCACCTTGAGTCCGTTTTTTTGTATTTCCGTCTTTGGGCTTATCTTCTTTTTTATTTAAGAGCCATTTGCTCAACGGAATCATGATTAATATACCTACGAGTAAACAGATAATCCCTATAGGAGTAAACGCGAAAAAGGATAATCCCTCGTAGCCGGCATTTATTAGTGCTTCATTCACAACCAAGTTTGGAGGAGTACTGATTAAGGTCGCAATGCCTAAGCTACTTGCAAATGCTAACGGCATCAGTAACCTGCTTGGATTAATTCCTGCTCCGTTTGCCATACTGATTACTATAGGTAGCATAAGCGCAACTGTTCCTGTATTACTTACGAAAGCTCCTATTGTGGCGGTAACAACCATAATTAATATGAGTAATTTCAACTCACTATTCCCTGCTAATTGTAATAATCTGCTACTGATCATTTTTGCTAATCCGGTTTTGAAGATAGCACCTCCTACCACAAAAAGACCAACCATCATAATCACTACCGAACTGGAGAAACCGGATAAGGCTTCCTCAGGAGTCAGAATATTGAAAACGATAAGTAATATTAGAGAACACAATGCTACGAGGTCGGCACGAATTTTCCCATGTACGAAAAAGATCATTGATAAAGCAAGAATGACAAGGGTTGTTATCATAAATCTTAATAAATTAATAGATGAAAGTTATTGACGGTTTCTGTTCAGACTAAAAACTAATACGTACCTTTAACAGTCAGAATTTAGAACAAAGATACGAAATATAATTAAAACAATAGGATAAATATATGTATATGAGAACATCAGATGTAGGATTAATCGGACTTGCCGTCATGGGTGAGAATCTGGCATTGAATATGGAAAGTAAAGGTTTTACAGTTTCTGTTTATAATCGTAGTGCTCCCGGTGAAGAAGGGGTGGTTGATCGTTTTATAAACGGACGTGCTAAAGGCAAAAACTTTATTGGAACACATACAATTGAAGAGCTTGTAGAGTCAATAGCCAAACCGCGTAAAATAATGATGATGGTGAAAGCGGGATCTCCGGTGGATGAACTGATTGAACAACTTATACCTTATCTTTCTCCGGGCGATGTTATTATTGACGGAGGAAACTCTGATTTTCCGGATACGGAAAGAAGGGTGAAATACCTCGAAAGCAAAGGCTTTTATTTCGTCGGATCAGGTGTTTCCGGAGGTGAAGAAGGGGCATTGAACGGTCCTTCTGTTATGCCCGGAGGTTCGGCTGAAGCATGGCCGTTAGTAAAGACCATTTTGCAGGGAATTTCTGCAAAAGCAGACGATGGGGCACCTTGTTGTCAATGGATAGGAAAAGGTGGGGCAGGACATTTTGTTAAGATGGTACATAACGGTATTGAGTATGGTGATATGCAACTAATTACGGAAGCTTATGCTGTTCTTAAATATCGTAAAGGATTGAATAATGATTCTTTAGCAGAGGTATTCGAAAAATGGAATAAAGGTGATCTGGATAGTTTCCTGGTGGAAATCACAGCTGCTATTCTGCGCTATCGGGATGAAGATGGAAGCCCTCTTTTAGATAAGATAAGGGATGTTGCCGGACAGAAGGGAACGGGAAAATGGAGTGCAATTACTGCACTGAATGAAAACGATCCGTTGACTTTGATTACGCAGGCAGTCTATGCGCGTTTGCTTTCGGCCTTAGCGGAAGAAAGAGCAACTGCTGCCGGTTTGTATGCAGCTCCTGAAAATGAAAAAAGCCTGATCTCGGAATCAGACGTAGAACAGGCACTCTATGCGGCTAAGTTGATTTCTTATGCGCAAGGTTTTTCGTTGATGAAACGTGCTTCCGCGCATTATGACTGGCAATTGGACTATGGCTCAATTGCAAGTATCTGGCGTAAGGGATGTATTATTCGTTCCGCGTTTCTTAATAATATTACGGATGCCTACAGGAAGAATCCGGCTCTTGAGAATTTATTGTTCGATGCTTTCTTCCAAGGAAAGATAGAAGCAGCAGTGCCTTCTTTGCGTAAGGTAGTGGCTGAAGGTGCCTTGAGTGGTATCGCATTACCCGCTATGAGTGCTGCATTGACCTATTTTGATGGTTTGCGTACGTTGCATTCTGCGGCAAATCTGATTCAGGCGCAACGGGATTATTTTGGAGCTCATACTTATGAACGGGTAGATCGTGAACCAGGTCACTTTTTCCATACAGATTGGACAGGTAAAGGAGGAAAGACTGTTTCCGGAACTTATAATGTTTAAAGAAAGGATTTAATATGATAAAAGCAGATAATCAACTACTCGTTATATTCGGGGCATCAGGAGACCTGACCGGGCGTAAGCTCTTGCCCTCGCTGTTTGAGTTGGATATACGTGATTTGCTCCCTGACCGGCTTTGTGTTTTAGGCGCTTCACGTACAGAATATACGGATGAGGAGTTCCGGGAGGAACAGCGTAAGCAAATGTTGCCTTCTGTCCAGAAGAAACATATGGATGAGAAGAAATTGGATGAATTTCTGAAGCGGGTTTATTATGTGTCGTTTAATTCTATGGAATCGGCAGAATATCCGAAGCTGAAAAAGAAAATGAAGGATCTTCAACATAGTGCGGACCTGCCGGATAAGGTGGTTTATTACATGGCAACTCCTCCTTCTATGTATGAAGTGATTCCACAGTGTCTAAAAGAAAACCGGATGAACCGTGCGGCTGATAAAACCGGATTTCGCCGTATCGTCGTGGAAAAGCCTTTCGGAACAAGTCTTGAATCTGCACAAAAATTAAACGAACATTTATGCTCTATTTTTAAGGAGGAAGAAATCTATCGTATTGATCATTATTTAGGAAAAGAAACGGTACAGAATATTCTGGTCTTGCGTTTCTCAAATGGAATATTTGAACCACTTTGGAATAGAAACTATATTGATTCGATTGAAATATCAGCGGCAGAGACACTCGGGGTGGAAAAGCGTGGAGGCTATTATGATAGAGCAGGGGCAATGAAAGACATGGTGCAGAATCATCTGATGCAGTTAATGTCGTTTGTGGCTATGGAAGCACCATCTGTCTTTGAACCGGAACCTATCCGTGATGAAATTGTGAAAGTTTTCCGTTCCGTTCGTCCGTATATGAAAAATGAAATAGATGATATGGTGGTTCGTGGTCAATATGAAGGTTACCGGAAAGAAGAGAATGTTGACCCTAATTCGCAGACGGAAACCTATGTAGGCATGAAGTTTTTTATTGACAATTGGCGCTGGAGTGGTGTTCCTTTCTTTTTCTTTACCGGTAAGAAATTGCCGGCAAAAACATCAGAAGTGGTTATCCACTTCAAATCTACTCCTCATACATTGTTTGTTGGCCAATGTTCCGGCGGATCATGTAATAAATTAGTGATTCGTATCCAACCGAACGAGAGTATAACGCTTCAATTCGGCTTAAAGCAACCGGGAGCCGGTTTTAAAGTAAAACAAGTAGGGATGGATTTTCGTTATGATTCATTGGCAACGATCTATCTTCCTGATGCCTATGAGCGTTTATTATTGGATGCGATGTTGGGCGATTCTACGCTTTATTCAAGAAGCGATGCTCTGGAAGCCAGCTGGAGGTTTATCGATCCCATACTGAATCATTGGAAGGAAAAAGGAGTAGAAGGACTTTTCCCTTATGCTCCGGGATCAAACGGGCCGGAAGAAACCCGGAAATTAGGTGCTGAACCAGCAATTGATTGTGGATGTCATTTTTAAATAAAAATAAAGGAGGGTGTTATGAAAGTAGAAAAACATCATACCGGACAAGAGGCGTTACGATCACTGACCGCGCGCCTGATCGACCTGATGCAGGTCAAAACAGAAAGGCGTTTTAATCTGGCGCTTTCAGGGGGAGAGACCGCAAAACAAATGTATGCTTTGTGGACTGAAGAATACCGCGAGGCAATTAATTGGGGACGATTGCATTTTTATTGGGTAGATGAACGTTGTGTTGCTCCTGATAGTCCGGACAGTAATTACGGTCATGCAAATTCGTTGTTGTTTGAACCTCTAAATATTGCTCCGAATCATATTCATCGAATTCAGGGGGAGAACAATCCTGAAGAAGAGGCTATCCGCTATGCGGCGGAAGTAAATGGTCTTGTTGCTGAACGAAACGGACAACCGCATTTTGATTGTATTATTCTGGGAGTAGGAGGTGATCTGCATACAGCGTCAATTTTTCCACATACAATGCCGTTATTGACCGATTCCCGGAGTTATGCTACGGCTGCTCATCCTGAAAGCGGACAAATCCGGGTGACTATGACCGGTCCTGTAATCCTGAACGATACTCCTTTGTTGGTGCCCGTTATCGGAAAGGGAAAAGCATCTGTGATTGAAGCTCTGGAAAATCCGGATTTTGAAAAGAACCCGACTCCTGCCGTATATGTTCTGTCAAAAGCAACAGACGCAATATTATACACAGAGAATATTTAATAAAAAAACGTGAGGATGTCTCGGGAAAAGAATATCCTCACGTTTGTTTTATATCAGAAACGAATCGCTATACCGTGATAGTTTCTATTTCAACGTCCTATAACGTTGTATGTTCAGGACGTAATAAATCATTTACTGTCTTGACTGGATTAAATGTTTCGACGGGTACTTCTACGAAAACGGTGTTCCAATCACTCATTGCACCGTTCCATAGCCCCGGCAGTTCAAGAGCTTTTAATTCCCGCCCATCTTTGCTTTTCTGAGAAATAAAGCCGGTGTTTTTGTCCACATAATCAGGCAGATTGAATTTCTCTCCTTTGTAGTTTTTTATGGCGCAGACTAAATCCACCGGATTAAAGTGAGTACCTTCTTCAAACAACGCCTTATTTTCGGGATTATTAAGATCTATCTGAGAACTTTCCAGAATCTGCAAAGAGATTGTTCTATCCTGATTTACGGTAAAGAATGGTCCTCCCCCCGGCTCTCCCTGATTCCTTACCATACCACATACGCGTATAGGGCGATTAAATTTTCGTTTCAGATAAAGCACCAACTCAACATCTTCCAGCAGTTTTATTTCAGGATTGCGTAGATTTAATTCATTTTGAAGGAAATGAATCATTTCTTCAATCTGCGTATGGGAATATTTACCACTTTCTATCAGTTCGAGGTAACCGAATATTTTCTTTTGCAAACGAACCAACCATCCGGCTAACAGTTTTTTATAGGCAACAGTAGAGAATTTGAAAGAATCAGGAACTACATTATCTATATTCTTAATAAAAACAACATCTCCATCAATATCATTGAGGTTTTCTATTAATGCCCCATGTCCGCCGGGACGGAATAATAAGCTTCCGTCATTATTCAGGAACGGTTTGTTTTCCATGTCCACAGCTATCGTGTCTGTGCTTTGTTTCTGAACGCTAAACGAAATGTCATATTCAACGGAATATTTCTTCTCAAAGGCTTCTTTCTTTCTGCTTACAAGAGTCTTAAAAAGTCCGAGATGTTCAGGTGAAACTGTGAAATGCAGATTTACTTTGCCTAATTTGTTTTTTGCATACAATGCACCTTCGGCAAGATGTTCCTCCATGGCTGTCCGAACTTCTTTGCCGGAATGGTGAAAGAGTAATACTCCTTTAGGTAACTGTCCGTAATTAAGTCCGGATTCATCTAAAAGCATACTTACAATCTTTTTGTACCCTTTTTCCAGCAATAAAGAAGGAATATCTTTTCCTATCTTTTCCTGGCAGCACAAATTCAAGACATTGTAGAATGCAAAACGTTCCAGCCCATCGAAAAACTGTTTTTCGAAAGCCGTAGTCGGTTCATTATAAGATGCCGAAAGAAATTCGTAGAGGTTTTTAAACATCCGGCTGGCAGCTCCTGAAGCAGGAACAAACTTGATCACTTTCTTTTGGTTATCCAGATAGGCGTCCCATTCATTCATTAATCCGTCCTGTTCTTCTTTTGAAATAACTTTAATGCCTTTTTCAACAGAAGCCGAGGCGGTTATTTCCAAGAAAGGAAATCCTTTAGAAAAACAAGCCAATTGTTCTTCAATCTGTTTTTCCGTAATCCCTTTTTCGGTTAATTGCGTCAACGCTTTTGAATCTAACATATTTATATTTTTTAATTCATTACTCTTGCCGGTGTTTGCAAACAATGCATTCCACACAAATATATAAAATTGGGACAGGTAATTCATGCTATTTCATGAAAAAAAGATACTTTTACAGTAGGTTTAGGTTTGTCCATGTAAGGATTTGTATCAGTAAAGGCATACAGTGATGAATAAAATAGAGACATTTTTTACTCCGGAAGAAAAAGAAGTCTTTTTCTCTGAATATAAAAAACTGTTACGCAGTTTGTATTCATTCCTTGAAAAAGAAGATATCCGTAAGATGCGTACCCTTCTTAATGAATTGGTGTCTTTGGATTGCTACGGAAGAGATAGAAATGGCATAAACGGTTTAGTCAGAAATATCAGTACGGCTCTGATTGCAACTTCCGAGATTGGGCTTAAGCGCACTGCTGTGCTGGCATTGTTGCTTTATCGTCCTGTGTTGAAGGGGGCTATAACACTTGAAACGGTTGAACGCACTTTTAATTCGGATGTCACTCTTATTATCAGTAGATTACTCAAAACTTCTGATCTCTACGCTCGTAATACAGCCATTGATTCTGAAAATTTCCATCGTCTTTTGTTTTCTTTTGCCGAAGATGTTCGGGTGATCCTGATTATGATTGCCGATCGTCTCTGCATGATGCGGATGGGGAAACAGCTGAAGGAAGAGACCGACAGGAAACGGTTGGCTATGGAAGCATCGTATCTGTATGCTCCGTTAGCGCATCGTCTGGGTTTATACACCATTAAGAGTGAATTGGAAGATTTGTCGCTCAAGTATATGGATAATAAGCAATACCTTTTTATCAAACAAAAGCTGAATGAAACCAAGCGTTCCCGTGATGCTTATATTGAAGAGTTTATCCGTCCGGTACGTGAGAAATTAGTTCAGGCAGGACTTCATTTTGATATTAAAGGCAGGACAAAATCTATTTTCTCCATAAATAATAAACTGAAGAAACAAC
>NZ_JAQWCQ010000011.1 GCF_028705895.1 Massilibacteroides sp.
ATCTTTTATCACTACTTTTGCCCATGTGGTAATTTTTATTGGTGGAACAACAAAATTACACACCTAAGGCGAAACCGAAAGGGAGTAGCCTTTTTTTATGCAAATTTTAGTCGGTCAGTAGTGATAATAAATAACGTATAACAGTTCCAAAAGTCAGGTTAGATATGTCCTATTTTAACCCCGTAAAAACGTTTTTTATTGGTTGAAAATCAAATAAAAAATAAGTGTAAAAATATAAAGGATGAGTCCACTGTAAAAAGTCGAGAACTTTCAAAAGCAATATTTAGCAAATAGTAGTTCTAAAAATTTTGAGGCTCTTCAACTTGTTTGCTGAGGCGCCTGGAAACGAAAGTTGAAGCGCCTCAACATTCGTTTCCAAGCGCCTTTAAATTTTCTTATATCATGCTTTCAAAAAAGCAATAACAAAACAGACAGACAGGTCACAATTGTGGTGAAAATCCGGAATTGTTTTTCGGGTAATATTTTTATTAGTTTTACTCCCAAATAACCACCAATCAGGATAAAGGGAACGGCAATCAGATTTAATGTCAACGTGGATATTGTAATATTATCCCAAACCCAAACCTGAATGGGTAGCTTTAAATAATTTACCACTAAGAAAAACCAGGCGTTAGTTCCGATAAAGCTAAGCTTAGGCATCTTTACTGATAAAAGATATATGGCCATTACGGGGCCTGCGGCATTGCCTATCATGGTTGTAAATCCTCCTAATAGACCAAATAAAGGGCCGTACCACCAATGATTTGTCCATGTGTTCTGTTGTCCTTTCCACTCAAACCAAAGCATCACAAAGATTGCAAACAGCAAACAAATTCCCAGTAAAAGTTTGAATCCCTCGGGTGGAATCATTTTATCCACTAAAATAGCCACGCCAAATCCAAATAGTGCTGAAGGTAATAATTTGAAGATATATCGCCATTCAGCCACACGGCGATAATAAAACACAGCTATCAGGTCGGCAAAACAAAGCATCGGAAGGATCAGTCCGGTTGAGGGTTTCGCGCCGAATGCTACGGCCATAATGGGAACAGTCAGCATACCAATTCCCTGAATACCTGTTTTGGATATTCCGATGAGTAATGCAGAAAAAAACAGTAACATTAAATTTAAAGGGGATTGCACCCACATGGATATATCAATATTCATCTCGTCGTTCGTGATTTCGAGTACAATAGTACGTCTTTTAAAAATAGCAGAGTACTCTTTTATCTTTTCTTAAGCACAAAAAATAACTACATTTGTCTGGTTAAATGAAACAAAGATTCAAATGAAACAGATAGGAGTATTAATTACGTTGTTTTTGTTGCTGTTGACAGGTTGTGGAGGTAAACAATCTGAAGACAAAATGGTCTCGGTAACGATTGAACCGCAACGTTATTTCGCCGAGAAGATAGCTGGAGATAAATTTAAAATCAATACGGTTGTCCCTTCCGGTCAAAATCCGGAATCGTATGACCCGACTCCTCAACAGATGGTGCAGGTGAGTCGTAGCAAGGCTTATTTACGAATCGGACATATTGGTTTTGAAGAAGTTTGGATAGATAAACTTCAGGAGAATAATAAAGAGATGAAGTTTTTCGACCTTTCCGAAGGTATGGAATTGATAGAAAATGCCGAAGAACATCACCACGAACATGAGCATGACCATGAGCATGGTGAGGAATGTAGCCATAGTCATTATGGCGTTGATCCGCACATCTGGAGTTCGATTACCGGAGCTAAAAAAATGGCCTGGAATACATTGAACGCATTTATTGCGTTAGATAAAGAAAATACGCAGTTCTATTGGGAAAATTATAACCGGCTTATGACAGAAATCGAGGCTACGGAACAAGAGATTGAAAAATTGTTAGCTCCGCTGAAAAACCGGACATTTATTATTTATCATCCGGCATTGACTTATTTCTCTAACGAGTATAATCTGACTCAATTGAGCATTGAGATGGAAGGTAAAGAACCCTCGCCCGCGCAGTTGAGACGTCTGATTGATACCTCGCGCGAATCTGGAGCAAAGGTGGTGTTTATTCAGCAAGAGTTCGATAAGAAAAATGCAGAATTAGTTGCAAAGGAAACGAACTGTAATTTAGTTGTTATTAATCCGTTTGATTATGACTGGAAAAAAGAAATGATTCATATAGCACAAGCATTGGCTGATGGAGAAACTAATTGAAATAAGAAATGTCTCTGCTGCATACGGCAATAAAACGGTGTTGCGTAATGTAGATCTGGATATTTATAAAGATGATTTCCTGGGGATAATAGGACCGAATGGTGGTGGTAAAACGACCTTGTTAAAGGTAATGCTTGGATTGCTTACACCTGCTTTGGGAAGTGTGACTTTCTGGAATGATAGGGAAGAGACCTCTTCTTGTAAGATCGGTTATCTTCCGCAAATCAATAATATTGATAAGAAATTTCCGATATCGATCTGGGAAGTCGTAGCTTCTGGCTTAGCCGAACAGAAGCCGTTATTTCGTGCATACACGAAAGCGCAGGAAAAACGGATAGATGAAGTGCTGGAGCAGATGGGAGTCAAAGAACTCCCTACGCGTCCGATCGGAGAATTATCCGGAGGACAGTTACAGCGGGTTCTGTTAGGAAGAGCGATTGTGTCTAAGCCGCAAGTACTGATCTTAGATGAACCGAACTCCTATGTGGATAAACGCTTTGAATCTCATTTTTATGACTTACTGTCTGAAATAAATAAAGAGAGTGCGGTTGTCTTGGTCTCTCATGATATAGGAACGGTAGTGAGCATGGTGAAGAATATTGCTTGTGTAAACGAAACGTTGCATTATCATTCCGGAAGTGATGTGACTGAAGACTGGCTGACGCATGTCTATAATTGTCCGATTGATATTGTAGGACATGGTGATTTGCCTCACCGGGTGTTAAAAAGGCATGAGAATTAACCTTTTGTTGATTTGTCGGTATGTGTCCAGGAGTATATTGTATGATAGGGTTGCCCGAATTCGGATTTATTGTTTGGGTTGCCGTTCTTTTGTTTGGTATCAAAGCTGTTTCGCAAAATCCATTTATCAGTCGCGGGCAAAAAACACTATGGATATTAACCGTATTAGTGCTTAACTGGATTGGGCTGCTTTGGTATTACTATACATTTTATATGAAAGATAATAAGGAATAATTATGAAAATCCTGATTACCGGCGCCAGCGGATTTATTGGCGGATTCTTAGTGCAAGAGGCATTGAACAGAGGATATGAAGTTTGGGCAGGGGTACGCAAAAACAGTGACCGGTCTAATCTGCAGGATAAACGCATACATTTTATCGATCTTCGTTATGATGATATTACGACTTTGTCCACCCAATTAGCCGAACTCAAAGAAACACACGGAGTACTGGATTATGTGATACATAATGCAGGTTTAACCAAAACCCTGAATAAAGATAATTTCTTCCGCGTTAATGCACTTTATACCAAGAACCTGATTGAAGGATTGCACGCTTCAGGACATTCGCTCAAGAAATTCTTGCTGATGAGTAGTCTGAGCAGTTATGGCAAAGGAGATGAAAAAACTTTCCGTCCGATTCGTCTGGATGATCCGCAGAATCCGGATACTGCATACGGTAAAAGTAAGTTAGACGCAGAAAATTTCATTCGTTCTCAATCCTATTTTACTTATGTTATTCTTCGTCCCACAGGGGTTTACGGACCGGGTGAGAAAGACTATTTTGTGGAGATAAAAAGTGTACAGTCGGGAATTGACTTTGCTGCAGGAAGTATTCCGCAACGGATTACTTTTATTTACGTAAAAGACCTTGCGCGGGCAGCTTTTCTTGCCCTCGAAAATGAAAAAGTAGTAAATAAGCATTATTTTGTGGCAGACGGAGATGTGCATACCGATGAATCGTTTGCCAAAATGATACAAGACATTCTCAAAAAGAAACATGTCCTTCGGGGACGTATTCCTCTGCCCTTAGTACGTCTGGCTTGCATTTGTTCCGAAGGAATAGGAAAATTACTGGGTAAGAGTATGACGCTGAATACCGATAAATACATCATCCTGAAGCAACGTAACTGGATTTGTGATGTTACGCCACTCCAGGATGATCTGGGTTTTATGGCTCAATATCCTTTACGCAAAGGACTGGAAGAAGCTATTGAATGGTATAAAAAAGAAGGTTGGCTTTGAGATCAGTCCACTTTCTTTATAGAACCCGATCCGGCCACTTTTTTCGTGATTTCAGGGTCGCCTTTGTAGCGTATTTTTCCGCTTCCGGCAATTTCCACATTAATTTTATCACTAACACTCATTTCTACATCTCCACTTCCTGCAATTGAGCAAGAAAGCTCTTTTGACTGTAAGTCGAAGCCTTTAACCTCTCCACTTCCCGCTATAGATAAACTTACTTTGTTTGCTTCACCGCCTAAGATTAAGGTACCGCTTCCGGCTATCTCTGCATCAAATTCGCCATAAACAGCCTCTGCAGATCTTAATGTGCCGCTACCAGCAATATGTGTCTCTAAATCGTTTATTTCAGCACGGTCAGGCATGTCAACGTAACCGCTTCCTGCTATAGATATTTCTAATTTGTCTGTAACTAAAGGACTATTTATAGTCAACTTGTTACTACCTGCCAATTTAAAAGATTTAATCGTCGTAGAATTGGTTCTTATCGTAAACTCGGTAGGCTTAATCCGGTACATCTTTTCATATTTCTTTTGGGGTTTGATTTTGAGCTTTCCGTTTTCTACTTCAAAAAGAAATATGTCCAGAATGTTTTTATCCGTGGTTACTGTCAACTCCGGTTCTTTCTCCGATTGTTCATAGTAAGCCTCTATTTTTCCTCCTGCAAGAGTTAAAGCAGTATAATCCGTAATAGCGATTTTTTCTGTAACGACATTTCCGTCTCCTTCGATCGTCCGCATCGGGATGCAACTTGTAATTGCTAATAGTAATGAAAGGCAGATTGTTAAAGCAATACTCTTTTTCATGATTTTGTTTTTTTTATTACTGTTCTTGATTATAGGACGATCGAATTCAAAAAAAGGTTACAACATATCAACAAAAAAAGATTAGTCCTTGCTGATTGAACCTAATCCGGATTTCTTCTTCGTTACTTTTGCATCACCTTTATAAGAGATATCTCCTATTCCGGAAACTGAAGCATCTAATTCTTCACTGGCATATACTTCAATATCTCCTGCACCCGAAACAGAAGCAGAAACACTCTTAGCGATTAAATCATAAGCTTCCACATCCCCAGCTCCGGATACGGAGAATTTTGCTTGGTCTGCTTTACCTTTTAGATTGATATCCCCTGCACCTGAAACTTTTGCTTCCACTTTTTCGCATGCGAGTTTTTCTATATCCACATCTCCTGCTCCGCTAATTGAAAGTTTTACGGTCTGAATATCTGCTTGTTTCTTCATGATAATATCTCCCGCACCACTTACTGAGACGTTTAGTTCTTCTGATTCAAAGGGGGTCACAACAATAAAATCCATCGAACCCGAAACCGCAACCTTATTTAAATTTTTTGATGAAGCGTCAATGACCAATTTGGTAGGAGTTATTTTGTCTCTTTTTGTAGTTCTGATGGTTAATCTCCCATTAGAAGATTGTATATCTAAATAAGGAATCAGATTTTCATCTGTCGTTACAGTTAAAGAACTCGTACCTGCTTTCTGGCTATAGTTAAGTTTGTAACTCTCTTTAATCTTACTCGAGAACAGTTTGTTATTGTGCACAATATTTCCTCCGATATCAATCTTATCGAAGTCACCAACTTGAATTTCTTTTGTAACAATATTACCGTTTCCTTTCACATTCTCTGCATTTCCTGTAAATACCCCGAACAGGCAGATGGCTAAAATAAATACTTTTGTTCTCATATTTTCTTTTTTAATGATAATTGTTCTGTTTATATGACGTAAACTCATGAGCGAAGGTTGCACTTTTTATGCGAAAAATTGTTTCAATATAGATTATATTTTAAAGAGTTTGTACTTTAGCTGTATATAAGACGATGAATAAAAGAGGTTAAAATGAAAATAACGAAGACGAATGCTGCTCGTATATTAGATAAAGCTAAAATATCATATGACCTGATTCCTTACGAAGTGGACGAATCAGACCTGAGCGCAACACATGTTGCCGAACAGTTGAATGAACCTGTTGAGCAGGTGTTTAAAACCTTAGTTCTGAAAGGAGATAAGACAGGATTTTTTGTCTGCATAATACCGGGTGCTGATGAACTCGACCTGAAGAAAGCGGCCAAAGTGTCCGGGAATAAAAGTTGCGATATGATTCCCCTGAAAGAATTGCTTCCAACAACAGGCTACATAAGAGGGGCATGCAGTCCGATCGGAATGAAAAAACATTTTCCTACTTATATACATGAAACTTGTCTGACATACGACCGAATATACGTAAGTGCCGGTCAGAGAGGTCTGCAGATTCATCTTTCACCAACCGATCTCATCAAAGAAGTCCGGATCGAGGTGGTTAATCTGATATAAACAGAGTCAGGACGAGTACGTAGTAAACCAATGAGTCGCTTTTTCGCTATAGGTTTTTGAGATTGGTATGTCGGGGACTTTATCGATACCGAGTTCCATATAGATGCCATCCTTTTCGCGACGTATTACTTTTACCTGATCAAAATTGACCATGTACGAACGATGGCAACGCATAACGTTTGTGTCGGCAAGACTTTCTTCAATGGCCTTTAGTGAATTACGTAACATGAATTTGGTCAGATTTCCTTTGTTCAGATACCAGATACAGACGTAATTATCAGCAGACTCGATATAGAGCAGATTCGTTCGTTTTACAGAAAGTCTTAGCTCGTTCTTCTCATCATAAAAAGAATATACGTTTTGTTGCGCGGCAACGTTTGCCCTTTCTTCTGCAAGCATACGCAACAAACGTTCCTTTTCTTTATATGAGAAATACAGATGTATAGCGGAATAGGGCAAGAGCAATACCAAACTGGTATTAATGGCCGATTCTTTAAATACAGCTAAATATTCGCGTTCGGGATTAAGCACCAACGTGTATATCGTATAGAATAAAGACATGAAGAGTATTTCCAGAATGATCCAAACGGCATAACTACCATTACTGATACTATGCTTCTTTCCCCAGTAGTACATTATAATACGACTGATTACAACGACTAATACACCCGTAAGTATAATAAGACTTGAGAATACAAAGAATTTAAATTCGGAGACGTTATACCAATTCGACGAACTGAAGGGCTTGTATATATTGATGAAAACAAGAGCAAAGAAGGCGGTCAGAAGAATCAACCGGATGATGTTTGACTTTTCATAAATGTAAGACGGAATCTTGTTTGCAAGTACGCCCATAATGTGATTAGTTTTTGAACAAAGGTACACAATCTCTCGCTGAAGTTCATCCCGCATATAGGAATTTCACCCCTAAATAAGACTTTCTACCCCTTATGAAGCCCGCAGGAACCATTTTTTTTGAAAAGATCAAACTCTGTTGTTTGTTTGTATCAGCGAATAAAAAAACAACAGGTATGAACATTGCATTGCGTACAAAATTCTTAAGTCAATTATTCTCTTACGACAAGAGAACGACTATCGAAGACAGCAAACTGGAAATTATTCCTTATCAGTTTACGCAAACGGTAGGCGATGGTGAGATACATAATTTCCAGAAAGAGTTACCCACTACCGGTTTTTGTCCGGTAACGGATAACGATATTTTGGAGAATAAATCTTTTACCTATACGATCTTTGCTCCGAACGGACGCGAACGCCGTGATAAGGCCATTATTCTGTTACATGGATTGAATGAACGTACATGGGAGAAGTATCTGACGTGGGCAGAATCGCTTGCACTCTCAACCGGAAAGCCGGTAATTCTTTTCCCGATAGCATTTCATATGAACCGTACTCCGATTGCCTGGAATAATCCGCGTGAGACGATGCCCTGGGCAGTTCTTCGTAAACAGGAAATCGCAGACTTGTGTAATTCAACTTTTGCCAATGTCGCTCTGAGTAGCCGTATATCCTGCCACCCGTTGCGTTTTTATGCTTCCGGGAGAGAGTCTGTTTACAACCTTTGTCAGTTAGTTCGCGAGATAAAAAACGGTGAACATCCATTGTTCTGCGAAGATACATCGATCAATCTTTTTGCATATTCTATCGGTGCTCTGTTATCACAGGTTTTATTGCTGGCCAATCCCGAAGAAATGTTCTCGGATACTCGTTTGTTTATGTTCTGTGGTGGCTCCATATTCACTGAAATGAATGGTAATGCGCGTGATATTTTAGATAAAGAAGCCTTTGACCGCCTGCAACTTTATTTTAGGAATGATTTTTTGGAACGATTGGATATCCCTTCGTCGTTTAAGAATGATTTCTTAGAAGAAGCATTTAAGGCAATGATACGACCGGATGTGTTGACAGAATACCGTGAGTCTTTCTTTAAACGTGCCTGTAATAGAGTCCGTGCCATATCATTAAAGAATGATGTCGTTATGCCGACTGCCGGCATTGTTTCTGCTTTGGGAGAAGCTTCAGGCAAAATACTGAAGGAGTTTGATTTTCCTTTTAAGTATTCTCATCAAATTCCTTTTCCTGTAAATGGACCTGCTGATCAGGAGTTGGTTCGAGAGTCATTTAATCAGACGTTTGGTGAAGCCGCAGCGTTTTTGTAAGTAATAGCTTTTTTTTATCTTTGCGCCATTAATTTTCAACCAAAACAATATATGAAGAAAAAAATTATTCTCTTTGGAGCCATACCTATGGCTGTTTGTCTTTACCCAAACCTTATGAAAGCCCAAACTACCTCTCCGGATCAATGGGAGATATTTGTATCAACAGATAATGCAGTTCTACTTACGGACACGTTTCGTATGCAACGTTTTGAGGGAGATATGCAGGATAATTGGCCTTATACAGGCGGAGAAGGCTGTTCCATAATTGAAGCATCAGAGACCGGATTCACAGAGACAAGTGGAGGAAAACTTATGCATCTGGACTTAGGAAGTTCGTTGAAATTTTCTGACGCAGTTTCCCCGATGCATCAAACCGTAAGAGGAGGTTTGTCTTATGTGGCCAAAAATGCTATGACCGGAGAGCAACTAAAGGCCGTACTATATGAAGAGACCAAAAAAGATACAGCTGTTGTATGTAAGGTGTTGAAAGAAGATTTTACCTCAGATTTGAAACATGTAAAGATTGGCAGGACTATATATGCGATTGACTTTCTTGTAGGTGATCCTTCCGCAAATACCAAAAACGGATATTACTGTTTAGATAGTGTTTATTTGTATGGTGATATACCAGTCTATAGTCTCTTTACGGGAAAAACCTCTTGGAACAATACGGTTGCCTGGTCTCATTTACCGGCAGAAAGACATCGGCATGCGTTGATAAAGGGGGAAGTTTCCGTGACTGCTGATACGCATTGTGACAACGTAAGTCTTAATGGAGGAATACGAATTGAAAAGAATAAGGTGTTTCGTGTAAACGATCTAAATTTGTACGAGGCTTCTTCTTATATTACGAATGAAGGAGAACTTCTTTTAAATGGGAAAATTCATCTTACACGAACATTCCCTGAAAAAGGAGTCTGGTATTTCGTTTCTTTTCCTTTTGACGTATATGCGGATGGCCTTGACTCGGGTTTTACGTTAAAAGATGAGACTCCTAACGCAGGTGGTAATTATTTCTATGTACTGACTTATAACGGAAAAAGACGGAGCGAAGGGCAGTCTGTGCAGAGTAATTGGGATGTCTTGCCCGTATCAGTAACCCAAAGCGGTGAACCTGTTTTTGAGAAGAATAAAGGTTATCTGTTCGCAATTGACGAACAAGCTGATGCGACAACTATTTCCTTCTCTTCGCGATCAGAAGCTATTCCTTCTACATTTGGAAAGAATGCGGAGATAAATATTGATATTCCTTACACAACGACAGCCGATGATGCTAATTCCGGCTGGTTCTTTTGTGGCAATCCTCTCCCTGCTCCTATGCATGTAAATGAACTGGCACATCCGTCTTTAGATGGTTATGTTTATTTGTTTAACGGCGAAGAATACAGCCCGATACCTTTGGATGGAAATTATCTGTTGCCTCCTTATTCTGCCTTTTTCCTGAAAGCAAAACAGAGTACGACTCTCTCTGTAGGATCGAAGGAGGATGAAGGTCATAATGCTGTTCTACTGTCTGCAATGTATTCTTTGCATGATGCCAAAACAGAACCTTCAGCTACTATCACAACAGGTAATGAGGCGATTGTTAAGCATACTTCATACAGAATGGAAGCAACCCGGTTTTGTATTACTAATGCACCTGAAAAAGGAACAGTACATATTTGTGATGCAAATGGACGAACAATCTTAACAAGTTCATTTGTTGAAGGAGAAACCAAACAGATTGCATTACCTGAACAGCCGGGATTTTATGTTTTACTTCTTCAAACGCAAAACGGACGAATAGAATACAAACTTATCCGATAATGGAATCAAACTAATCCTGTATATTTGGGCTGTAGAAAAATTGAATAAATGAAAAAGGTTAATATAACTACAGCCCTTTTATTGGTTTATCTGTTGGTGATAGGCGTGCTTTTCTGGCCTGGCAATAATCCGAATGTTGAATCTCTTCAATATTGGGGCGTTCTTGGTGGTACTCTTTTTATCATTATCGTCCTTCGTATTATTCAGATTAAACGCCTGAAGTTGCGTGACAAATGGCGGAGAGAAAACGAAGAGACGCGGTCTGATAAAACAAATCACTAAGTTTACACAGACAGTTTGTCTTTCAGAAAACGCCCGGTGTAGGATTCTGCGCATTTTGCAATTTCTTCCGGAGTACCTGCGCACACCAGAGTACCTCCTTCTTTTCCTCCTTCCGGTCCGAGGTCGATTACATAATCAGCGCATTTGATTACATCCATATTGTGTTCGATAATAACAATTGAGTGTCCGTTCTCCAGCAGTGCATTGAATGCTTTTAATAAGGTTTTTATGTCATGGAAATGCAAACCAGTGGTTGGCTCGTCAAAAATAAATAAAGTAGATTGTTGTTTCTCTTGTCCTAAATAATAGGCCAGCTTTACACGTTGATTTTCGCCTCCCGACAATGTTGAAGAGGTTTGACCTAATTTGAGATAACCTAAACCTACGTCTTGCAACGGTTTCAGTTTTTTGACGATTTTCTTCTCCTGGCTACCTTGTTTTACACTAAAGAATTCAACGGCCTGATTAATGGTCATCTCTAATATATCATAGATATTCGCTCCACGATATTCAACTTCCAATAAATCCGAACGAAAACGTTTTCCATGACAAGCCTCGCATACTAATGTAATATCGGCCATAAACTGCATTTCTACCGTTATCTTGCCTTCTCCTTTACATTCTTCACAGCGTCCTCCTTCTTTGTTAAACGAAAAATAAGCCGGGGTAAAGTTCATTTGTTTAGATAAGGCTTGTTCGGCGTAAAGTTTTCGTATCTCATCATATGCGCCGATATATGTAACCGGATTGGAACGTGAACTTTTACCAATTGAGTTCTGATCAACAAATTCCACTTGTTTGACTAATTTCAGATCTCCTTCCAGACCGGTACAATCTACACTTGCCCGTTCGTTTCCTTCAATCGCATTTTTTACTCCCGTATAGAATATATCACGGACTAATGTACTTTTGCCGGATCCACTCACACCGGTTACCACGGTCATACAGTTAAGCGGAAATTTGACGGTTACTCCTTTCAGATTGTTTTTTCGCACGCCTTTTACCTCTATGTAGTTGTTCCATGGACGACGAAAGGGAGGGAGGTCAATTTTGTCTTCTCCTGTCAGGTATTTAACCGTATAGCTATTGCTGTCTTTTTGTAAATTGTTGACGTTACCCTGATAAACCACTTCACCACCGAGGCGACCGGCTTTAGGCCCAATATCTATAATGTAATCTGCCGCCCGGATGATCTCTTCATCATGCTCAACAATGATTACCGTATTGCCTAATGATTGTAGCTGACGCAATACTTTGATCAATAAATCCGTATCTCTGGAATGTAACCCGATACTCGGTTCGTCCAAGATATACAAAGAACCGACTAAGCTGCTGCCTAACGATGTCGCCAGATTAATACGCTGACTTTCTCCTCCCGAAAGAGAAGACGACAACCTGTCAAGCGTAAGGTATCCCAGCCCGACATCTATTAAAAATTGCAGACGGCTGTTTATCTCCGTCAACAGCCGTTTGGCAATGGCCGCATCGGTTTCATTCAACTCTAAATGATCAAAAAAGTCCTTTACTTCCGTAATCGGACGGCTTACCAATTGCGCAATATTCTGTCCGTCCACTTTCACATAAAGAGCCTCCGGCTTTAACCGGCTTCCTTTACACATCGGACAGGTTGTTTTTCCCCGGTAACGTGCTAACATTACGCGGTATTGAATTTTGTATTGATTCTCTTCTACGAACTTGAAGAAGTCGTAAATGCCATGAATGTTTTTTGTCCCGTTCCAAAGCAGCTCTTTCTCCTCTTCAGATAGTGCATAATAGGGACGATGAATCGGAAAATCACTTGCCGATTTTACAAAATCTTTCAGCCATTCACCCATCACATCCCCCTTCCAACAAACCACTGCACCTTCGAAAACAGAAAGACCTTTGTCCGGAACCACCAAGTTTTCATCGATTCCAAGTACTTTTCCATACCCCTCGCATTTAGGGCAAGCCCCCAATGGATTGTTGAAGCTAAACATCATATCCGTCGGTTCCATAAACGTAATCCCGTCGGCCTCAAATTTCTTAGAATAATCCTTTGTAACAGTCTCCTGCTCCGTATAAATACGAATACGACAAGCCCCATGTCCTTCGAAAAATGCTGTTTCAACCGAATCCGCTAACCGGCTTTTTAAAATCTTATCATTGGATACCGTCAGACGGTCAATCACCAGCTCCATATCCTTTTCAGACATAAGAGACTCATTTTCCAAAACTTCCGGAATGCGATATACCGTATCCTTTACGAGTAAACGATTATATCCTTCCTTCTGTAAAATTTCCAATTGCTCTTTTAAAGAACGCCCCTCAGGAGGAATGACAGACGCAAAGACGGCAAAACGAGTTCCCTCAGGATAGACAAGTACCTCGTTACGGATATCACTAACCTGATGTTTCTTGACCTCTGTACCCGAAACCGGTGAAATGGTTTTACCTATACGAGCATAAAGAAGGCGTAGATATTCGTATATTTCAGTTGACGTACCAACCGTAGAACGCGGATTGCGGGTGTTCACTTTCTGTTCGATGGCTATGGCAGGGGGGATTCCTTTGATGTAATCGCATTCCGGTTTGCTCATCCTTCCAAGAAACTGGCGCGCATAAGACGACAGGCTTTCTACGTATCGCCGTTGCCCTTCTGCATATAACGTATCAAACGCCAACGATGATTTTCCGCTGCCTGAAAGTCCCGTAATAACGACTAACTTATTGCGGGGGATTTCTACATCAATATTTTTTAGATTATTAATTCTGGCTCCTTTAATAAGGATATTGTTCTCTTTTGCCATAACCTGTACCCGTTCTCTTTTTTTGAAGACACAAAGATACGAAATCTTTCGCACCGTAATTTTTTACTCTCTTCACAAGGCATAAAAATGAAAAAAAATAATCATTAGAATAAATAAAAAAATATAAAGGATATTTTTCCAAAAATATCCTTTATAATTGGAAAAATAACCTTTATATTTTTGTGGCAATTTTTTCTTTGATTTTCAAGAGAGAAAAAATGCCCCATTTACGGGGTTAAAAATGGGGTTAAAAACGGGGTTAAATAAGTATATATTTGACCTGTTCAACGAGACCGGTGAGGATAATAATCTTTTGTCGTCTGTGAGTTGGCAAAAATAGCCTGTCAAATTCATTTAAAAGAGTATTCACTAAAAATAATATTCTGTAATTTCACCATCGGTTAGAGCTTGTTTTAATCTAAACGAATAAATGTGATGAAAATAGTTAGAATCCTTTTGATTGGCCTCGCAATTGTTGTTGTTTTACTTGTTGTCTTAGCTTTAGGAATCTCTACTTTTGCAAAAAATTACGTGGAGAAAAACAGTAAGGAGTTGATCGGAAGAAAAGTGCTGATGAATGATTTGGACTTGAATATTTTTACGGGAACCCTTTATCTTGATTCAATACGTTTATACGAGAAAGATGATACTACGATCTTTGCTTCAATCGACTCTTTTTACGTAAATCTGGAACTGTTACAGCTCTTGAAAAGTAAAATAGAGATTGCTCAATTGCGCTTTATTCGTCCTTATGCTGCAATTCTTCAGGATGGTGATGTGTTTAATTTTGATGATTTTTTCGCTGAAGGGGATACGGTAGAGAAGGAAAAAACTCCTTCTTCTTTTCCGGAGTCTGTATTGGTCCGTAATATTTATGTTGACGGCGGCAGATTGGCTTATACCGACCAACAGCTGAATAATACGATCCGGATGAACGATTTAGGAGTCGCGATACCCGAACTGGCTTTTGAACGGGGAAATACAAAAGCGGGGATACATCTGAAAATCGGAGATTCTGCTACCCTGAACAGTGAATTAACCATGAATATGCAAACAAATGAATACTTGTTGGCATTACAATTAGAGAACCTGCCTGTCGAAATAATAAAACCCTATATGGCAGAACGCTTCAATATAGATTCTTTTGATGGAACGCTGAATACCGATCTGAAGATTAACGGGAATACGGATCATATGATGGACTTTACTGTTAGTGGGACGGCAAAAGCTGAAAATTTTAATATGACCAACGGCCAACATGAGCCTGTTCTTGCTATGAATGAAGCTGTTGTAAGTATGAATAAAATTCATCTGCCGACTTCTACCTATCTTTTTGATTCGATTGAAGTGAAGGGAGGTAAACTTGATTTTATTCTTCATAAAGATTCAACAGATAATATCAATTCTCTTTTCAAAGCGGCTGCAGACATCGCTTCGGTTGATACGACTGCTGAGGAACAAATCGTGTTTAAGGTTGCAAAACTACATGTCACGGAGTCTCAATTGACATATCTGGATCATACATTGCGGAGTTCGGAATTCAGTCTGCCTCTTTCAAATGTTGATTTTACGTCGTCGGATTTTGATTTGAATTCAACAAACAAATATGATGTGAAGGCGACTGTACCTCATGGAGGCAAAATTGATTTCAGCTGGAAGGCGAATTTTAATAACTTGTCGGATCAGGAGATAGCGGGTAATTTCCGTAATATCAACTTGGGCTTGTTTACGCCTTTTTGCTTAGACTACACGGCGTATGATATAACAAAAGGTAATATGAATTTCACAACGAATAATAAAATACAAAACAACTATATTCAAAGTGAGAATAAAATAGATGTATATAACATGCGGGTAGGGAAAAAACGGAATGATATAAAGCCGGAATACAATATCCCGCTCAAGTTGGGTTTGTATATTTTGAGAGATAAGGATGAAAAAATAGAATTTGATATTCCAGTCAAAGGAAAGATCAATGATCCGGAATTTTCATATAAAAAGATCGTACTCAAAACAATTGTTAATCTGATTGTGAAAGTAGCCGTCTCCCCTGTACGATTTATCGCCGGTTCTTTAGGAATGAATCCCGATGAAATGGCTTCGATGCCTGTTGATGCATTGCAAACGGAAATAAATGCCCGGCAATATAGTCAATTAAACGAGCTGGCAGGTATTTATTCACAAAAACCGGAAATGGTTTTGCAATTGAAGCAATACGTAAATCTGTCTGATGCGCTGGATGATTATGTCCTGTATCAGGCTAAAAATGATTATCTGATCTCCCGTACTCCGGAGAAAAATAATCAGTTATTTTCCTATGAAGAGGCGAGCGACAGAGTTGCAGATGACGATGATAATCTGAAAAACTATATAGAGAAAAGAAGCGCAGATGGAGAAAAGAATATCGTTAAAAACCTTTCTTTGAGAGACAAGCTATACTTGATTTTCCCGAAAGATTCAATGCAAAGTCTGCTTGTTGAAAAACTCAAAAACAGAGATGAATACATTAAAAACTATTTAGTAGGCACCGGAGGCATCCCGATAGAAAACATAACGGTAGAGACTGCTTCGATGGACTCTCTTTCACACTACAATGGAAAGTCGCAATACAAGATTGAACTAACCTTGTCTGAAGATGAATAGAACTGCGTCAGTCAATATCCGTGCTACTTAGTTTCTTCTTATCAGCATATGAATTAAGAATTAGAGTCAGAGCGCCGTCGGACGTAATGTTGTGGGTCGTCCCAAAACTATCTAAAAGTGCAAATATGCTAATCATCAGGGCTGTGCCCACTTCGTCTATTCCTAATACCGCATGAATAAGCCCCAGAGAAGTGATAAGCGTACCTCCCGGAAGTCCGGGCGCAGCAATGGCGAATATTCCTAACAAGGGAATAAAAATGATCATTTTGTCGAGTCCGGGCATCGAGCCGTAAAGCAATTGAGAAACCGCAATTGTGAGGAAGACAACATCGAGAATTGAACCGACAAAGTGGATGTTACCGAGCAAAGGAATCGCAAACTCTCTGACATCCTTGCGAAGTACGGGGCTTTTCTTTGTTTCCTCTATCGCCACACCAAGACTTGCGGCAGAAGACTGTGTTCCCAAGGCAGTCAATATAACAGGTCCGTAAAATTTCAGAACTTGCCAGGGATTTTTACCTGAATACAGACCCGCGGTAATGTAAAGAAAACTGATCCAGGTTATATGACAAAGCAGTGTAATCAATAAAATAGCGAAGAAAACAGGTAAACGGGAAGCCAAAGCACCTTCATAAGCTAAGACACTGAAATTAGAAGCAATAAACAGGGGGAGTATTGGTAACAAAAAACGTTTAACCATTGTGAATACCAAAGACTGAAACTCATAAAGTGCTGCTTCAATTCGCTCTGCTTTCGTCCAGATAATGGACAGCCCTAACATAAAGGCAAGCACTAATGCGCTTAACACAGACATCAGAGGCGGAATGTCTAATCGGAATATCATCTCAGGTAATGCTTTGCCCGCGTCCGTTACGGGAATGATATTCAGCAACGGAATGCTCGTATAGCCTACGACAGCAGCCAATGACGCACTTCCTACACATGACGCATAAGCTAATAAAACGGCGGCAACCAGTAGTTTCGATGCATTTTTCTTTAATCGCGTGATGGAAGGAGTAATGAATCCGAATATAAGCAACGGAATCAGAAAAAAGATTATTTGCCCTAATACATGCTTTATCGGAAGAATAACGCTGATAACTGTTTCATTGGCAAAATGACCGATAATAAATCCGGCAATCACGGATAGGATCAACAATACACTGGTGTTAGAGAGTATCTTTTTCATTCTTTGCATTTGTTTGTTCGAGACGCAAAGTAAATTAAATAGTAAAGTCTGCTAAATACCATATTCGTGGTATTTAGCAGATTTCAATAGAAAAACGAGTTTATTCTACTTCGGTTTGTCTCTCAGCTTATGCCTGAATAAAAAAAGAAAAACTTTTGCGAAGTCTCTGAATATTTGTATATTTGCACCTTGAAAAGAGGCGAGGATGAGGAGGGGGCGGATAGTCCCCTTCTTTATTCTCATATTTAGAACCTATGATTGATAAAAACGAAATAGTTCGACTCGCTGAGGAAAAACTGGCTTCATCTACGATTTTTCTGGTAGATGTTCAGATTAAGCCGGGTAATATGATTGTTGTTGAGATAGATAGCGACGATGCTATTGGGATTGATGATTGTGCCGAATTGAGCCGTTATATTGAAAATGCTTTAGACAGGGAAAAGGAAGATTTTGAACTGGAAGTAGGATCGGCCGGAATAACTTCACCGTTGAAAGTGTTTCGCCAATATAAAAAGTATATTGGGAAAGAGGTAGAGTTATTGCTGGTAAAAGGAATTAAGGTTACCGGTATTCTGAAGTTTGCAGACGAGAACGGTCTTGTTGTCGTTGTGGAGAAAAGGATAAAACCGGAAGGCGCAAAAAGGAAAGTGCTTGTTGAAGAAGAGCAGGCATATGCTTTTGACGAAATAAAACATACAAAATATTTACTAAGATTCAAGTAAAAGATTATGGCCAAGAAAGAGGAAACAGTCAGTATGATTGATACGCTCGCGGAATTTAAAGAATTAAAGAACATCGACAAGGACACTATGATCAGTGTACTTGAAGAGTCATTCCGTAATGTAATAGCCAAAATGTTTGGGACGGATGAAAACTATGACGTTATCATCAATCCTGAAAAAGGAGACTTTGAAATTTGGAGAAACCGCGTGGTGGTAGCTGATGACCAGCTGGAGGATTCGAATTTGCAATTGACACTGACGCAAGCCCGTGAGATAGATCCGGACTGCGAAGTAGGAGAAGAGGTGACGGATGAAGTGCATTTTGCTAAATTCGGAAGACGGGCTATCTTAAATCTGAGACAAACTTTAGCGTCTAAGATACTTGAACTTCAGAAAGACAGTTTGTTTGCAAAATATAAAGATCGTATCGGGACGATTATTGCTGCTGATGTGTATCAGGTATGGAAAAAGGAAATTCTGTTGCTTGATGATGAAGGGAATGAATTGCTTCTTCCGAAGTCAGAGCAAATACCGACAGACTTCTATCGTAAAGGAGAAACCGTACGGGCAATTGTGCAACGTGTGGAAAATATTAATAATAATCCGAAGATTATTTTATCCCGTACGGATAAAGTATTTCTGCAACGTTTGTTCGAATTAGAAGTGCCCGAAATCAATGACGGATTAATTACAATCAAGGCGATTGCCCGTATTCCGGGAGAAAGAGCAAAAGTCGCTGTAGAATCCTATGATGACCGTATTGATCCTGTGGGCGCTTGTGTTGGTATGAAAGGTTCTCGTATTCATGGTATTGTTCGCGAATTGAGAAATGAAAATATTGACGTGATTAATTATACGTCTAATATTTCTCTTTTTATTCAGCGTTCTTTGAGTCCGGCTAAGATTACTTCAATTCGTGTCAACGAAGAAGAACATAAAGCAGAAGTGTCTTTACGTCCGGAGGAAGTTTCGCTGGCAATCGGAAAGGGTGGTTTGAATATAAAGCTTGCCTGCATGCTGACCGAATATACAATTGATGTATTCCGTGATATTGATAGTGTAGATGAAGAAGATATTTATTTAGATGAATTCTCGGATGAAATCGATTCATGGGTACTGGATATATTGAAAAATACTGGATGTAACACGGCTAAGAATGTGTTGACTATGGACCGCGCCGAACTAATTGAGCGTACTGATCTGGAAGAATCTACTATTGATGAAGTGTTAGCTGTTTTAGCTGCGGAATTTGAAGACGAGGAAAACGCATAAAGTATTACGATAAATTTTGATATGCCTATAAAATTAATAAAAGTAACAAGAGATTTAAACGTAGGGATCACCACGGTTGTGGAGTTTCTGAATAAGAAAGGTCATCAGGTTGAGAGTAATCCTAACACGAAGATCAGTGATGAACAATATACTTTACTCGTAAACGAGTTTGGGAAACCTTCGCATGTCGGAGGACGGGAACGCCCTGCATTTGAACGCCCTGTTAAAAAAGTGCATATCACAAAAAAAGAGACTCCGGAAGTTATTAAAACAGAAATTCCAGAGGAGTTTAAACCTAAGCTTGTAACAAAAGGAAAGATAGATCTGGATGAATTGAATAAGAGTCCGGAAGTGGTGGAGACACCTGTTTCGTCAGCACCGACCTCTGCTCCTGAACCCGAAACGCCTGTGCAGGAATTGCCTGTGCAGAAGCCTGTAGTTCATGAAAAAAAGGAAGAGGTGGTACCTGCTGTTGAGAAACAATCGTCTGCAGAAAAACTAAATGATGAAAATAAAATAACTGTGGAAACAGAGATTGTTAAAAAAGCACACCCTGAAGTTGTCTCTAAACCGATATTAAAGAGACAGCCGGAGAACGATTCTACAGACAAAGAAGAGGCTACTACTAACTCTGATGCTTCTGATTCTTTGTTCCGGTTAAATACTCCGAAATTTGAGTCCAACATCAAAGTTACAGGAAAAATAGATCTGGATACGCTTAATCAATCTACCCGTCCGAAGAAAAAAACGAAAGAGGAACGGAAAAAAGAACGAGAAGATAAGCGTGAAAGATATAGTCATAATAAACCCCAAGGTGGAGTATCTCATCCTCAAGGTGGTGGAAAAGACAATTCTTCTAATCCGGTTAAGGCAAGTCCAATTAAAGCCGGCGAAGGAGATCCCAAGAAAAAACGTAAACGTATCAAGAAAGATCGTGTTGATGTAAATAATACGTTGGGTACAAATGCTCCGCAAGGAGGAGGACATCATCATAACAGTGGCGGAAATAAAGACTTCCGTAAGCCTCGTCTGAAAAAGCCGGTTAAGGCAGAAGTAAGTGAGGAGGATGTACAAAAACAAGTAAAAGAAACACTGGCTCGTCTGACCAACAGAGGTAATAAGACGAACAAAGGTGCTAAATACAGACGTGACAAGCGTGATGCTGCCGTAAAGCGTGAGCATGAACTGCAGGAACAAGAGGAAAAGGAAAGCAAAGTATTGAAGTTGACGGAGTTTGTTACAGCAAACGACTTGGCTAATATGATGGATGTTCCGGTTACTCAAGTTATCGGTACTTGTATGAGTATCGGTATGATGGTTTCTATAAACCAACGTTTGGATGCTGAAACGATCAATATCGTTGCTGATGAATTTGGCTATAAAACAGAGTATGTAAGTGCAGAAGTGGTTGAAGCCATTAATGCGGACGAGGAGGAGGATACGGAAGAAGATTTGGTTGCCCGTCCACCTATTGTTACGGTTATGGGACACGTTGACCACGGTAAAACGTCACTATTAGACGGTATCCGTAATGCTAATGTGATTGCCGGTGAGGCCGGAGGTATTACGCAGCATATCGGAGCGTATAATGTGAAGTTGCCGAGAAGCGGACGTCGTATCACATTCTTGGACACTCCGGGTCATGAAGCGTTTACCGCTATGCGTGCTCGTGGAGCTAAGGTGACAGATATCGCAATCATCATCGTGGCTGCGGACGATAATGTCATGCCTCAAACAGTAGAAGCCATTAATCATGCTGCTGCAGCCGGCGTTCCGATTGTATTTGCTATTAATAAGATAGATAAACCGCATGCAAATCCCGAAAAGATTAAGGAAGAGCTTGCGAATATGAACTACCTGGTCGAAGACTGGGGTGGTAAATATCAGAGTCAGGAAATATCAGCCAAGAAAGGTACCGGTGTAGAAGAATTGCTTGAAAAGGTATTGCTTGAAGCTGATTTGCTTGATTTAAAGGCTAATCCGAAACGTAGAGCTACAGGGTCTATTATCGAGTCTTCTCTTGATAAAGGACGTGGTTATGTTTCGACGGTTCTTGTTGAGAATGGTACGCTTAAAATGGGTGATATTGTTCTTGCCGGTACGCATTATGGCCGCGTAAAGGCTATGTTTAATGAACGTAATCAACGTTCCGAACAGGCAGGTCCATCTGAACCTGCATTGATTTTGGGATTGAACGGTGCTCCTCAGGCAGGTGATACATTTAATGTATTAGAAACAGAACAGGAAGCACGCGATATCGCTAATCGTAGAGAACAGTTGCAACGTGAACTTAGTCTTCGTACGCAGAAAATGCTTACGTTGGATGATATCGGTCGCCGTATAGCTATCGGAAACTTCCAGGAATTGAATGTGATTGTGAAGGGAGACGTGGACGGTTCTGTAGAGGCCTTGTCTGACTCTCTTATCCGTCTATCCACACCGGAAATCCAGGTGAATGTAATTCATAAAGCGGTTGGACAGATTTCAGAATCGGATGTAGTACTTGCTGCTGCTTCTAATGCCATTATAATCGGATTCCAGGTACGCCCGTCTCAATCGGCAAGACGCCAGGCAGACAAAGAAGGAGTGGAGATTCGTTTATATTCAATTATCTACGATACGATCGAAGATGTGAAGAGCGCTATGGAGGGTATGCTTGCGCCTGAAGTTAAAGAAGAAATTACAGCGAATGTGGAAGTACGTGAAGTCTTCAAGATTACTAAGGTCGGTTCTGTAGCCGGTTGTATGGTGAAAGAAGGAAAGATCAAACGTTCTAACAAGATACGCCTGATACGTGACGGTATTGTTATCTATTCTGGTGAATTAGGATCTTTGAAGCGCTTTAAAGACGATGTGAAAGAGGTTGCTTTCGGATATGAATGCGGACTTAATATCACGAACTATAATGATATTAAGGTGGGCGATATAATCGAAGCATACGAAGAGGTTGAAGTTAAAAAAACATTATAAAACAAAAACATGAACTGGTTGGACATTGTATTTGTATGTCTGGCAGGAGTGGGATTAATGAAAGGCCTGTTTGATGGAATGATCAAACAGGTTGTTTCGCTTATAGCCTTGATTGTTGCTATCTTTTTCTGTTCGAAAGTGGCAACTTGGCTTGAAGTATATATTACTCAATTGGGATGGTTCCCGGAAGATTCGGTTTCAATAATCAGTTGTGTAGCAGGATTTATTTTAATCTTAGGACTTATTATTCTGGCGGGTGAGATCGTACACAGAGTGATCGGAGCCACACCACTTAGTATAGTAAATCATTTAGGAGGAGGAGCATTCGGACTGTTAGTTATGCTCCTTTTTTTGAGTTTATGTCTGAACACACTTGAATTTATTGACAAGAAGAATAAACTTCTTTCGCCTGAAGTTAAGATAGAATCCCGTTTTTATTTCCCAATAAAGGAAATCGTGCCAACCATTTACCCGTACAAGTTGTTTAATAATGAGTAAATGATTGTTTTTTAAATAAAGTATAATGCAGGAATCAAATGATATATTAAATGAGGTAACAACCAATGAATATAAGTACGGATTTGTTACTGATATTGATACGGAGACGATTCATAAAGGTTTAGATGAAGAAACGGTTCGTATTATTTCCGCAAAAAAGAATGAGCCTGAATGGTTGCTGGATTTTAGATTGAAAGCATTTCGTCACTGGCTTACTTTAGAGATGCCTACCTGGCCACATCTCACTATCCCTCCAATAGATTATCAGGACATCATTTATTATGCAGCTCCGAAGAAGAAAGAAGGACCGAAAAGTCTGGATGAGGTAGATCCGGAATTGCTTAATACGTTTAATAAGCTGGGTATTCCGTTGGAAGAACAAAAGATATTGAGTGGCATGGCTGTAGATGCGGTCATGGATAGTGTTTCCGTGAAAACGACCTTTAAAGAAACTCTGGCGGAGAAAGGTATAATCTTTTGTTCGTTTAGTGAGGCAGTATTGCATCACCCTGATTTAGTGCAGCAATATTTAGGAAGTGTGGTAAGTTATCGTGATAACTTTTTCGCAGCGTTAAACTCTGCCGTCTTCTCGGATGGGTCTTTTGTCTATATACCCAAAGGGGTTAGATGTCCTATGGAACTAAGTACATATTTCCGGATAAATGCGGCAAACACAGGTCAGTTTGAAAGGACACTTATCGTAGCTGATGATGACTCATATGTAAGCTATCTGGAAGGTTGCACTGCACCGATGCGTGATGAGAATCAACTGCATGCTGCAATCGTAGAAATTGTGGCGCAGAAAAATGCCGAAGTTAAATATTCGACTGTGCAAAACTGGTATCCCGGTGATAAAGAAGGTAAGGGGGGGATCTATAATTTTGTGACCAAAAGAGGTCTTTGCAAAGGCGAAAACAGTAAGATATCCTGGACGCAGGTAGAAACCGGCTCTGCCATTACCTGGAAATATCCAAGCTGTATTTTAGCTGGAGATAACTCGGTTGGAGAATTTTACTCCGTTGCGGTAACGAATAATTACCAGCAGGCAGATACCGGAACAAAGATGATTCATCTAGGTAAGAATACCAGAAGTCGTATTGTATCGAAAGGAATATCTGCGGGATTCAGCCATAATAGCTATCGCGGATTGGTGAAGATCTCGTCTCGTGCTGAAGGAGCTCGTAACCATAGTCAATGCGACAGTTTATTGTTGAGCTCTACCTGTGGTGCACATACTTACCCTTATGCAGACGTGCAAAACGAAACAGCAGTAATCGAACATGAAGCAACAACAAGTAAAATCAGTGAAGAGCAGTTGTTTTATTGTCAGCAACGCGGTATCTCGGTTGAAGAAGCTGTTGGACTGATCGTAAATGGATATGCAAAAGAAGTTATGAATAAATTACCGATGGAATTTGCGGTTGAGGCGCAAAAGCTGCTTAGTATATCATTAGAAGGCAGTGTCGGATAATCAGTAAAGCTATATAAAACTATGTTAGAGATAAAGAACTTACACGCCAATGTGGACGGTAAAGAGATATTAAAGGGAATAAATCTGACAGTAAATGCAGGCGAAATTCACGCGATTATGGGGCCGAACGGTTCCGGTAAGAGTACACTGAGTAGTGTCTTGGTTGGTAACCCTGCTTTTGAAGTAACAGAAGGAAAAGTGATATATAATGGTAAGGATCTTCTTGAACTTGAACCGGAAGATCGTAGCCGTGAAGGAATTTTCCTTAGTTTCCAGTATCCGGTTGAAATACCTGGAGTGAGTATGGTTAACTTTATGCGTGCAGCATTAAACGAACACCGTAAATACAATGGATTGGAACCTGTTTCGGCAACGGATTTTCTTAAATTGATGCGTGAAAAACGCGCAATTGTAGAGTTGGATAATAAATTGGCCGGCCGTAGCGTAAATGAAGGGTTCTCAGGCGGTGAGAAGAAGAGAAATGAAATATTCCAGATGGCGATGCTCGAACCAAAGTTGTCTATTCTGGATGAAACGGATAGTGGTTTGGATATCGACGCCTTGCGTATTGTGGCACGTGGTGTGAACCAGATGAGAACGGCAGAAAATGCTGCGATCGTGATTACACACTACCAACGGTTATTAGAATATATTAAACCGGATTTTGTACATGTCCTTTATAATGGACGTATCGTAAAGAGTGCCGGGCCGGAATTAGCATTGGAACTGGAAGAAAAAGGATACGATTGGGTTAAAGAGATTGAAACAGAAGCGTGATATGGGAGCAGAAAAACAATATATTGATTTATTCGCCCAACATGAGAAACTAATTCGTAAACATTCTCCTGAGGTGATGAATAATCTTCGGACTCAGGCCTTCGAAGACTTTAAACAGATGGGCTTTCCATCCGTGAAAGACGAAAACTACAAATATACGGATGTACAGAAGGCATTTACTCCTGACTATGGGGTAAACTTGAATCGTTTGGATATTTCCTTTAAACCAGAGGATGTATTTCATTGTGATGTGCCGAATCTTGGAACATCGCTTTATTTTGTGGTCAACGACGCCTATGTGGAAAAGACGCATAAAGATAAAAATCTGCCGGAAGGCGTATATATAGGTGGGTTTAAGAAGTTTTCTGAAAACTATCCCGAAGTGGCTGCCCGTTACTACGGAAAAGCAGCATCTTCTTCACATGATGGTCTGATTGCTCTGAATACGATGTTAGCGCAGGACGGATTTGTTATCTATGTGCCTAAGGGAGTAGTCGTAGAGAAACCAATGCAATTAATCAATATTTTGCGTAGTAATGTAGAAATGATGGCTAACCGTCGTATTCTGATTATTATAGAACCCCATTCTCAGGCTCGCTTGTTGGTGTGTGATCATTGTCTTGATTATAAAAAATTTCTTACTACGCAGGTTGTTGAGATTTTTGCGGAAGAGGGGGCGGTTTTCGATTATTATGAGCTTGAAGAGACGAACGATCTTACTACCCGATTTTCTTCCCTGCATGTTCAACAAGCTGCAAATTCTAATGTCCTTATTAATGATATTACATTGATAAACGGCATTAGCAGAAATAATTACTATGTAGAACTAAATGGTGAGCATGCAGAAACGACCTTGTCTGGCATGGGGATAATGGACAAAGAAAAACATATCGATGTCTATAGTCACATAACGCATGCTGTTCCCAATTGCCATAGTACGGAACTGTTTAAAAACGTTCTGAATGACAAATCTACGGGAGCTTTCTGTGCTCGAATCTTAGTAAAAAAAGATGCGCAGAAAACCCGTGCCTATCAAAGTAACCGTAACTTATGTACTTCTCGTGAAGCTCGTATGTACAGTAAGCCCCAATTAGAAATTTATGCGGATGATGTAAAATGCTCGCATGGGATGACAACCGGACAATTAGATGAAAATGCGCTTTTCTATTTAAGAAGTCGTGGTATTCCCGAAGCTGAAGCCCGTATGATGCTGAGTGTCGCTTTTACTGCCGATGTGCTTGATCATGTACGTCTTGAACCATTGCAGGAGCGACTGAAGGGTCTGATAGAAAAACGTTTCCGTGGAGAATTGGCGACATGTTCTGCCTGTAGAAATTGCAGATAAGAAGTTAAATAAATAATTTGCTAAAGCGGAGAATGGTCAATTCATTCTCCGCTTTTTTTCTAATCTTTTATGTTTCTGAAGGATGTCGCCTGCTCATTAAGATAAATAAAGATGTTAAGAAAGTGTTGTTTTGATTAATAACCCTATCTTTGCGACAAGATATAATTCAGTGTATGGCAGATAAAAATAATATTTGCAGAATAGATATCAAACAAATCTTAAGGCAAAAGTCACCTTCCCTTGCAGGGAAAATACCGGGATTTATTGTCGACTATTTGGTGAAAACAGTCCATCAAGATGAACTAAACCATATTCTGACTATCTATCAGGATAAGCAAGGTGTGGACTTCATGCAAGAATTGATTGGGTATTTTGACCTGACATTAAAACTTGTAAATGAAGAAAATGTGCCTGATGAAGGACGGTTCATTTTTGCCTCTAATCACCCATTGGGAGGATTGGATGGGATATGTCTATCTGCTGTTATAGGGAATAAGTTTGAAGGCAAGATAAAATATCTTGTGAACGATCTTCTTCTTTATCTTTCTAACCTGAAAACGATCTTTGTTCCGGTTAATAAACATGGGGCGCAAGGGAAAGATGCTGCCCGACTTATCGAAGAAGCCTATGCTTCGGATAATCAGATTGTCACTTTTCCCGCAGGGCTTTGTTCCCGTAAGATAAAAGGAGAGATTGTTGATCTGGAGTGGAAAAAATCTTTTATTCAGAAAGCGGTAGAATATAAACGTGATATTATTCCTATTCGTTTTGAAGGAAAGAATTCTTCTTTCTTTTATCGTTTAGCTAATGTCAGGAAAGCTTTAGGAATAAAGATGAACTATGAAATGATCTATTTGCCGGATGAAATGTTTAAATCAAAACACAAAACGTTTAAAATATATTTTGGAAGGCCTATTCCCTGGCAGACGTTTGACAAGAGTAAAAAGCCTGCCGAGTGGGCTGAATGGGTGAAAGAAATCGTATATAAACTTTAGTAAATAGCACTATGCAGATGCAGGAGATAATAAGTCCGGTTGATAAGAAATTGCTTAAAGCTGAATTAACAAAGGATAAACTCTTACGAAGAACCAATAAATCCAACAATGAGATTTATATTGTTACGGCTCATGATTCGCCTAACGTTATGCGCGAGATTGCGAGATTGCGCGAGATTGCATTTCGTTGGTATGGAGGCGGGACAGGTCTTGAGATGGATATTGACGAATACGACACGATGGATAATGCTTATCGGCAGCTTGTGGTGTGGAGTCCGGAAGACGATATGATATTAGGTGGTTACCGCTTTTTATGCGGTTCTGATGTGAAATTTGATGCAGCCGGAAAGCCGATGTTAGCAACTTCTCATCTGTTCAATTTTTCAGAGAGATTTGTAAAAGACTACCTTCCTTATATTGTGGAGCTCGGGCGTTCATTTGTTACTCTTGAATATCAATCGACGCGTGCTGGTTCCAAAGGTTTATTTGTTTTAGACAACCTGTGGGATGGACTGGGTGCTTTGTCTGTGGTTGATCCTACGCTGAAATATTATTTCGGGAAAGTTACGATGTATAATACATACAATACGGAAGCCCGTAATATGCTTTTGTATTTCCTGGGTTTGCATTTCCCGGACAAAGATAATCTGATTACTCCGATCTATCCACTTCAGACCGACATGGACATGGAGAAGATGAAAACTCTTTTCCCGCATAAAGATTTTAAAGAGAACTATAAAATACTGAACACAGAGGTGCGTAAATTAGGTATCAATGTACCTCCTTTGGTGAACGCTTATATGAGTCTTTCTCCTCGTATGCGTGTGTTCGGAACCGCAATTAATCATGAGTTCGGAGAAGTAGAAGAAACCGGCATTCTTATTGCGATCAATGAAATTCTGGAAGATAAGAAGAAGCGTCACATCGAAACTTATCTGAAAGAGGAACTGCAATCAACCGGGTTGATTAAGAATGCAGAATAATTAAAAAATGCCGGAAGAAGTCTTACTCAAATATATCTTCCGGTATTACTATTGCTTCATAAAATGCAATAGCTATTCCTATTGCTACGATAGCAAGAATTCCCAAGAGAATGTAAAACAATAGCTGACTATAGATGCATTTGAAGATGTTTTTCTTCCATGTGCCTCCTGTTAATTGCTTCATATCATAGCTTAACAATAACAGATAAGTAAACATGAGCGTGTTGTCACTTATAGAATAAGATGAAAATACAAGATTGTATAACACGGCAAGTAGTTCAACGATAATAATCTGAGAAAAGAAGTAAGCCGCAATGAAACACGTTTCTACCCATGTGAAGCGATAACGCACCTCTTTGTATAACATACGAAACACAAAGACTTGTAAAGGAATGCAACAGACCCACATGATGCCTCTGTTGTTCTGAAAAAAGCGAATTAATTTGGTGGCAAAAGTATTCAACGCCGGAGATAGTAAATCCTTAATATCATCGTTAAACGTGAAATCACTATTTTCTCCACTCCAGAAATAAATAATCATGTAGGCAGTAGCCATAATGAAAAGCAATTGGAAGGGGGCAAAAAACGTAACCCGCCTGCCATGAATATACTCGATTGACATACGTGCCGGCCGTACGAAAAGATCAATCAGCGTACGAATCATACCCCTGTCAACCGTACCGAAACTCAACATTACACTTTGAGCCAATGACTTGTAAGTGAGAGAAGAGGTGTCGCTTTCCTGTCCGCAGTATGGACAATACGGCGTGTTGACTTCTGAATTGCAATTTTTACATTTCATCTTTTTTTTGTTTTTCCCATTCTGTTGCCACTGTCTCAAGCTCAGAATACCAGGCTTCTCCAAATTTCCGGATTAAAGGTCCTTTTAAAAACTTATATATCGGAACTCCTTCTTTGTTTCCCAGTAGTTCTGCCGGTTTACAGATTTTCCATTTATTGTAATTAAGCGCACGGAAAGTGTTATACTTGGCAACGCGTATCGGATACAAATGACATGATACCGGTTTGTGAAAATCAATTTTCCCTTCACGATAAGCCTTCTCTATCGCACATTTGCAGATGCCTTTTTCATCATAATAAGTAAATACACAATCACGTCCGTTCACTAATGAAGTTACAATTTCCCCATCTTCATCCACATAGCCTACACCTTGCTTATTGATAACAGCCTGAGCTTCGGGAGACAAATACTCCCATACTTGAGGTAATATTTTTTTAATAATTTGGTATTCACTACCTTCAAGTGGTGCGCCAGAATCACCTTCCACGCAACATGCCCCTTTGCATTGTACCAGATCACAGATGAACTTTTTTTCAATGATGTCTAAACTGATCAGCGTGTCTTCTATTTGAATCATGGATAAATATATAAATTGTAGAGACAAGATATACCTTGTCTCTACAATGATGATATTGTCATTTATTTAATTAACGAACGTCCCGTCATTTCTGATGGCTGGGATAATCCCATGATTGCCAATAATGATGGCGCTACGTCTGCCAGAATACCGTTTTCTACTTTCGCATCTTTGCGTTCTGTTACGTAAACGAAGGGAACCGGATTCAGCGAGTGCGCGGTGTTCGGGCTACCATCTGCATTTACTGCATTATCCGCATTTCCATGGTCTGCAATGATAATCACTTCATACCCTTTGGCTTTTGCTGCTTCTACGGTATCGCGAAGACAAGCATCTACAGCAACTACCGCTTTCTCAATAGCCTCATATATACCGGTATGGCCTACCATGTCTCCGTTTGCATAGTTGCAGATGATGCAGTCGTATTTCTCTGTATTGATTGCTTCTACCAATTTATCTTTTACCTCGTATGCACTCATCTCCGGTTTCAGATCGTAAGTTGCTACTTTTGGAGAAGGAACAAGAATACGGTCTTCTCCTTCAAACGGCTCTTCACGTCCACCGTTAAAGAAGAAGGTCACGTGCGCATATTTTTCAGTTTCAGCAATGTGAAGCTGCGTTTTCTTTTGCTCTGCGATGTATTCACCTAACGTGTTGCTTACGTTATCTTTATCGAACAGGATATGTACTCCTTTGAAATTGGCATCGTAAGGAGTCATACAGAAATAATGCAAACCTGGGATTGTTTTCATCCCTGCTTCAGGCATATCTTGTTGAGTAAGTACCACTGTCAATTCTTTTGCGCGGTCGTTGCGGTAGTTGAAGAAAATAACCACGTCCCCTTCTTCGATCACAGCCACCGGCTTGCCGTTCTCCGTATGAACGATCGGATTAATAAATTCATCCGTAACCCCTTCCGCATAAGATTCTTCTACAGCCTTTACCATAGATTCGGCGGGTTTCCCGGTGCCATGTACTAAAAGATCATAAGCCACTTTTACGCGCTCCCAGCGTTTGTCTCTGT
This sequence comes from Massilibacteroides sp., assembly GCF_028705895.1. Lineage (GTDB taxonomy): Bacteria > Bacteroidota > Bacteroidia > Bacteroidales > Tannerellaceae > Massilibacteroides. The sequence goes on from NZ_JAQWCQ010000011.1 coordinate 30,829, forward strand.
CCATCGCATAATAGCGACCTACTATGGAGGCAATCTTACCACCTGTTGATTCCAGATGTTTCTCCAGTTCTTCAATAAACCCTTTTCCACTCTTCGGGTCGGTATCTCGTCCGTCCATAAAGCAATGTACGTATGATTTTGTGATACCGTATTCCTTCGCAATATCTGTCAGCTTCATCAGATGTTCCAGAGAACTGTGAACACCACCATCAGAAACCAAACCAAGGAAATGTATATTCTTATTGTTTTCTTTTGCATAACTATAAGCACGTACGATTTCAGGATTCTGAAGAATCGAATTGTCGCGACAAGCGATATTGATCTTTACTAAGTCCTGATAAACCACGCGTCCTGCTCCAATGTTGAGATGTCCAACTTCAGAGTTACCCATTTGCCCGTCAGGAAGCCCTACGTTCTCACCCGACGCCTGCAACTGGGAGTTTGGATAATTCTCTAATAAACTGTCCCAATAAGGAGTAGGGGTTGAAAAGATAACATCATTTTTACTTTGATTACCAATTCCCCAACCATCGCAAATGATTAAGAGTGCCTTTTTGCCCATAATTTCAGATATTCAATTTTAGTTACTATTTCGTATAATCACCGCAAAGATAGCCATTTCCGATTTATTACGGGAGGAAATAAAAGAATAGTACTGTTGTGAAAATACATACTTTCTAATTGTTTATTTAAATACAGACACCGACTGTATCGCTTCTTCTTGACAATGTATTATTTTTGTTTTCTGAATGGAATGGGAAATTGAAGATAAAGAATTAGGAACGATAACCTTTCGTAGAAGTCCGAGAGCCAGTCGATATACACTTAAAATATCCGAGGGAGGGATTGTTGCTGTTCTACCCTGGGACGGGGATGAGAAGAAAATGTTATCTTTTATCGAAGATAAGCGAAAACAATTGCTCAAAGCTCTTGACAAACGACCGGCAAAGACTGTGCTTGATGAATCGACCGATTTGCAGACAAATACATTTAAACTTCATATTTTTTGTGCCGAGAGGACGAATTATTATATGACGCTTGAAGATGGTATATTGCATATCGCTTGTCCTGTAAATACGGATTTTGCAAAAGAGCAGGTTCAGGAAATACTACAGGATTTGCTTGGCAGAGCTTTACGGCATGAAGCCAACCGTGTGTTGCCATTTCGTTTGAGGGAATTAGCTCGCAAATATCATTTTTCTTATACCGATGTGAAAATTACAAAAAGTAAAACCAATTGGGGGAGTTGTAACGCCCGGAAGGGGATAAATCTGTCTCGCTCATTGATGTTCTTACCGGATCATTTGATTGATTATGTCCTTTTGCATGAACTTTGTCATACCATGGAGATGAGTCACAATGAACATTTCTGGCGTTTGATGGATAGCGTGACGGATAATAAGGCGAAGTTACTCCGTGCGCAGTTAAAGAATTACCATACGATATAGCATATGTCTCATTTATTGAGATAAAGAGAACCGGACGGTAACACCGTAGTTTGAATTGGATGTAGGGTAGGTGGTGCTTGAAACCAAGGGCTCATTGATCTGTAAATCGTAAAAGGCACGTAAGGTGAGAGAGCGACTGAATCCATAATCAGCCGAGAATTGGAGTGTCTTTGCTATGTTGCCGGTTGTTGGTTGTGTAAGCCCATCTTCTATCTTTCGGATAAGAGATTGTATGCGTCGATGTGAAAAGTCCAGACGGATAGTCAGGTCATTGCTGAAATTCTCTGTCTTCTTCATGTTCAACACCTTGTTGAATTCTGTTAGTTTATAGCCAACACCAACAATAAATTCGTTTGTTAACGCCTCGACTATCTGGTAAGAGGATAAATTGAGGCTGAGGTTTCGGATTTTCCGGTATTCTAATTTTGATGTGATATTATTTAAGAATGTAGCATCTACTCCGAACAGAGGAGTGAAACTCTCTGAGATACTTACTGACGAAATAGAATAGGGAGAAGAAGGAAGCCCGTTCACGTACCCCATTCCGTTACCTGCATTTTCCCACTGAAGGAAAGAAGTATATGATCCTACGTTGTATGAAGACCTGTATTGATGGCTTAATACCACACTTTTAAAACGGTCTTTGATGAAAGGCAGTTTTACCAGACCATCGTATGTGATTCTCCAATTCGGACGCAGATTAGATAAGGATGGGAAAGGAGTAAGTCCCACCTTGTTTGCACTCTGTCCCGTATAAGCGGAAAGGAAGGCCGGTATCAGTACGTCAGACGAGTTTCTGCTGATCTTAGTTGAACTACCGTTCAGTGCGGCATAATTATTGTCTATTCGGGTACCTATTATTTCCCGGTTACTTCGTAGTTGTTCAAATGCTTTTGAATTGTATCCGTTTTCCTGATTTCCTATACTTTGGAATGCCGTTCCGAATGTAATGGTGGTCATGGTGAAATTTCCACCCAACGTTTCAGGCATCCCGCTCAACATAAACTTAATGTCGGACGTCTTGGTTTCCACACGGTTTGCATTCAGATCGATCTTTAACCCGTTTATTGGCTCCAGATTTGCCCGGACATTCAGCGTGGTGGCCTTACTTATCATGGCCGGCGTAAGAATAGATTCGTCCATCACCAACCAACCTTTGTCAGCAGCATCGTCGATGTACGAACGTCTTACATCTCCAAAAGCAAATCCTAATCCCGGAGCCATGCCTGCAGTATAATTCTTTTGCCCGAAAACAGAACCTATCTCCGGCAAAAAGCCCGGGAGCATCATTCCATCGGTAAGACTATACTGGATGTTTATTCTGCGTACCATCATTGCAAAACGAGTAAGATGCTGGAGTGATTTATAAGCAAAATCTTCTGTTGGCGGCAGACCGGGCTTAATGCTTAACTTCAGCGTTACCGTATCTTTATTGAGAATCTGTATCCGGGCGAAGTCAAGCGTTTTGTATTTTATATTATACACCTTACCATCGGCTCCCTTAGCTCTGACATACAGTTTTTTTGTTAGTAATCCATGTTGAACGATCGTTCCACTGTCCGTATTAAGAGTCACTTCTCTTTCTAAGACAGTTGGTTTGCGTTTGGTTGTTTGCTGTTTTCCTCTTTGAGTCGTAGAACGCGTAGCACCAAATTTCTGGTTGATATCTTTCAGAAACTTATTTTTATTGTACAGGTTAAGCAAATTCAATCCGCCTTGTATATCAACTTGACGTTGGTTTCGGATTGTGTTTCCCACTTCTGTCTCATCAACCGTTGTTACACGTTCCCAGTTGTATGTCGAGTTATATGTTGCCGATCCCGTAACCCAGTCTAAAACAGGAATAAACTGGAAAGGCATATTATATGTGGCAACGAAGCTCTGGTCGTATTTCATAGGTGTTCCTAAATCAAGGATACTTTGTATCACGGAATCTTTCCAAACCTGGTATTGGTCAGGATTCAATTTCTTGTTTACCTGCATATAAGGCTCTTCTATACGTGCATTCGTCCCAGAGGTGAACGAGAAATTCAGGTTATTCGTTAATGCCCAGGAAAGATTAAAAGCTCTGTCCCAATTGAAGTTCTGACTGAACGATGCCGGTATATTTGAGTTTTCCAAATTCGTCAGATCACGTAATTGTATCTCGTAATAATTACGCGTCATGGCTGTCTGAAAACTAATATTTGAAGGCAGGTAGTTTATCCCCAGTTGTTTCAGGAATCTTGTATAACCGGCATTGGATGCCATCTTTTCAAACGGCTTGAACTGTTTAACATAAGGCACATAAGTGTAGGCAAAATTACCATTGTAATCTTTTGTCGTCTCATAAACGGTTTCCGGATTTCGTATATTGCTTTCTCGGAAAGAATAACCAAAAGAGAAGTTTGCCGGGTCATAAGGCATCGGTGTCTTACTTCTTATATTTACTCGTACATTATTGAACGCGATTCCTTTGGATACGGTAACATCTTGAGAAAGTGACTTCACAGAATCTTTTTCTGCTTCTGTCGTAAGATTATTTAATGCATCTTTTAGTTCAATGTCTTTGTCCAACGGGTTGTATTTCGGAGAGGTTATTTCCTTCGAGTAAGAATAATACAACGGGATACTTACTTTTGCTTTTTCAGGAAAGAATTTTCCTAATTCGATATTGGTTGCCACATTGAATTGAGAGTAGTCGTCCAAACGGCGCTCATTAACCGACTGGTCCAATGCGCCGAACCCTGCTGTCTCGATTCGTCCGGAGAGGTTTACTGAACCTAAATCAGATAGATTAACATTCAGATTTGCATTTGCCGCCCAGCCTCCTTCTTCATTATAATCAGTCAGACGTAATTCGTTAACCCATATTTCTCCACTTTTCCGATCTTTAGAGTTATTGCGGACTCCGATCATGATTGTCTTTACTTCCGCCAGACTTGGATTACCTACTACACTGATGATATTATTGGGGTTGTCCGGGTCATATCCGGAGTATATTTGCTGAAAACTAACTCCTGTATCTCCTTCTCTCTTTGCTTTATTACGCTGCTGCTTCAAATCTGTTAATACCTCCAGATTAAAGTTCAATTTATTAACATCCGGCCAGACAGTCTCCTGATCTCCTTCGTTGTTGGACGAATAACTTCCCGGAGGAGTTAGTTTCGTCATTACTTCATATTCGTAATAGTTGTTTTTGTAATCCGATCCTAAACGAAGAAATACCGAGAATTCGCCGTCTCGCAAATTAGTCGAATTATCTTCCAGCGCTTCGGCATGAGTGAACAATTGCAAACGCTTATATTGTCTCAAGTCATAGCTCGTGTTTTTATAAATAGCACGTGCGTCTTGTGAAGCCAGATCCGTTACTTTAAGTGAAATTGCTTGCTCATTTTGTAATTGTATCTGTGGTTGTCCCGGATCGTATGTACGGCTGATTCCCGGAGGTAGTACATAACTTACCGGTTGTTTGCTGCCGTTTTCCTCAATGTTGACAGTCGAAACGTCTAAAGTACCTTTGTTCGTTGGCAAGGTTCCCGGAGCTGATAAGTCCTGTTCATATGTACGCCACTCACCACGAACCAACTCAAATTTCCCAAAACGAAGAATGGTGGTTTCTTTAAAATCGGTCATAAACATACGCATAAAACGGATTGACTTAAAGTCCTGAATCGAACCTACTTTTTTCTGAGGTTGTTTGATTGGGATCTTAAATTGATACCAGTTAATCGTTTCATGTTCCTTATCGCCATTAGGTAAATCAACTTTTACCTGTTGTACGTTTACAATGTAATTACTACCAACTTTCATCTTAGAAGGACGTAATTCCACCTTGTATTGGAAATATCGTTCGTTCTTGCTTAACGTATTGTCTTGGTTTAGGTCTTCTACATCCGGTAATGTCTTTGCGGCAGCATTATAACTTCCTGAACTTTCTGCGGAATTACCTTCCGTTCCGTTATATCGTTTGTAACGAGTAAGAATATCTGCTTCCTGAGAATCATAGTATGAACTACGGAAATAACTGAACGTGTCTCCTGCCGGATCATTCCTTTGCGAAAAAGGATCGTTTAGCATATTATTCCAGGTATCTCCTGACAATTTTGTCTGGAGCTTATTCAGGTATTCTACATAGGTAGGATATTCTTTCTCTTCATCAGAAGATAGACCATTTAATCCGACATCCTGTAGTGCTCTGGCACCGGCTGTATTGTCAAAGGCGTACACTGTGCTTTGTATTCGAGGAACTTTACCCCAGGGCGTAAGTTCGACCTTTGACGTGTCTCCGTCAATCGGCAGACCGTTTTCAAAGAATTTCATTTCATCTTTGAGAATGTCTTCCGAAATATCTCCGAGGTTAAAATACAAATCTCCACCGTCCACCGTGTTGTCATAGATAAACGGATCCATCATCCAGAACTCTATGTATTCAATATTGGCTGTTTCAAAATCGCTTTGGTCGATTTTGCGCATAATACCTCCCCAACGTTTCTCCGGATTTTGTAGTGTTCCGTCCGGATTGACTAAATCTGCATCTAAATTGTATGGCCCTCTTTCATTGGGGTAATAAGCCAAGTTTAAAATAGATAAATTATTATCAGAATAGACGCTCTGATCTCTATTCGGGTATAGTTCGGTTGTTTTTACACCACGCATGTAGTGATTGGAGCGCATGTCTTTATCATTCTTAATATGACCCGGCATAAGCGTGGAGTTTTCACGGGTGAAAATGCCATCAATATAGTACCAAGCCAATAATGCCCTGTTCTTACCGTATGCAATATCGTTCGTAAACGAAGATTCGGGGAAAAGCTCTGTTTCGGAATCCCCATCTGTTGCTCCATTTGGAGTGCTGGCCAATGTCCACGGATAAGGATTAAGCAGGTCAAAACCGGTTTGTGTAGATTCAAAGTCATCTAAATACGAATAACCACCTGTGTTTTTGTTTTCGTAATGACCAGCTATTAAATTCGCAAATTCTGCATTGAACGAAATCTGACTCGGCTTAGTAAGCGTAAGAAGAGGAAGTTTATCTACTAAGTTCGTGAGCCACTGACTCTCTGACCTGTATGACATGTTTAACCCCCAGAGTGTATTTTTGATTGATTCGTCTCCAAAAGCCGTTTTTGTAGTGAGGGGCATTTCGGATAAGTGCATGATTGTTCCACCTAAGGTCAGGTTCTTACTAAGCTCATAATTGAGGTCAAGTCCCATCATCGTTTTTCGTTGCATGCTGAACATGCTCCTGTCTTCCAGTGTTACGCTGACATCTGTTCCGCTTGAGATAATGGCTTCGTTCAATAAGGTTACGCGTCCTGACGTATAATCTACGGTATAATCCACATTCTCTGTCAGCACAACACCACCCGCAGTAACACGAACGGAACCTCTGGGCACATTACTTGCCCCTAAATCTATCTCTGCTGCGGAAGAAGCCTTGTACTCTCCCCGAAGAATGAACTTGTTTTTTTCTGCTATCTGTTGAGCTGCAGTTTGTGTTGTATCATATAGCTCCTGGAATACATATTTGTCTGCCAGTACATCATTGTTTATCTTTTTACGCAGATGCGAACCAAACGGTTCGACTACGGGGAAGATGACCTTACCGTTTTCTGATAGAATCGTATAACCTTCAAGGAAGTCATAAATCCCATCCGGATAAGCTTGTCTCTGAGAGTTAAGACGGTCCAAGTTCATTACCCGTAAAAGAATTGAATCCTTAATTGCCCCCTCAGATAAATAATTCAGATAAGTACCTGTTGTGTCACTTTGGTATAGGATGTCCAATTTAAATTTTTCTGATTGCACAGAGTAAGCCCCCAGAGAATAAATGTTCTTCATCATTAAATCCCAGAACGGCATGACGGGTGACATGTTAGTTCCCTTTAGTAATTTAACGTACAAATTACTTGTTGTCTGTTCAGTATCGTCTGTGGAAAACTCTCCTACCTGATATGCTTGCCCATTGTATGTATATTCATACGCAACCGCTAATACTTCATCTGCCTGTAGTTGAGATTTTAATGAGATATATCCTAAATATTTATTGAATGTATATTCTGTCTCTTCGAGCAGACGGGCACTTTCAATGTTTTCATAATCTACGCCTTCTTCAATAAATCCGGAAAATGTTTGATTTACCTTGCTTTTGTCACGTGCTTCAGAGTAGTTGTTCACGATGGTTTCATAGAGTGAATTTGCCTTGTTTCGAGGATTTACACTGCCTCCATTCGATATGAACTGAGGATTCGAAATATGTTTACTTTCAGCCAGATCAGAGAAAGCTACAATATTACGTGCCTGCTCATAATTACTTCGTTTGTTTGTCACCCATACTTCAATACGGCTGATCAATATCCCGGAACGAACATTCGGAGCCTGATTGGAATAGTTATCGTATGTGTCACGGAAGTAATGAGATAAGAAGAAGTGACGGTTCTCATCATAAGAATCTGCTTTGATCTCGAATGACTGAGTTTGCACTCCCCCTCGCGAATTAACTGTTTTCGATTGTGACTCCTGTTGGGCTAATAATGCATTGATCCTCAATTTTCCGAACTGAAGATCCGCTTTCATCCCAAATAATGCCGCCCCGCCATTAATAAGTGAATTATTGGTGGTCATACTAACATTTCCGGCCTCTAACGATTTTATGATCTCGTCTTCTTCACCCGTATAAGCTAATTTTAAACGTTTGGAATCAAAATCAAATGACGTTTCCGTATTATAATTCATTCCGAAGTTCACCTTTGTTCCAACGCTTGCATTTACATTTAGCTGAACCGTTTCATCAAAGTTAAAGAACGTACGTGTTCTGGCGCGTTCGGGAAGCGACGGGTTTTTGGTGGAATTTCGTTTCATTCCTAAAGTAATGTCCGCGCTACCCTGCGTTTTAACCTTCACTCCACCCGCTCCGAAGATACGTTCCCCAATCCCAAGATCAAACTGCATATCCGTCAGGTTGAATTCTTTCTCCGCTTCTTTTCTGAATTCTTCCTCATTCCGTTGACGGAAATAGGAACGAAGTGATTCCTGCATACTGTAGTTTTGGTATTCTTCCGGAGTAAGTGTCATCGGAGTGCCCAGCTCCATATCGCCTAAACGAGTACGGACGATATACGTTCCCGATTTAAGATCATATTCAATCGTTGTCTTTATATTGTCCGGATTCTTGAGGTCAAGAGGAGCTTGATTTTTTAAATCATTGTATTCTTCAGGAATAGTTTTGGTGACCGGATAGCGTGGAGTAATAGAATCTTCCGGCGCAAAACCTTCTGCTAATGTTATTTCCGGCGAGGTCAAGGAAGACACTAAGAAGTCCGCATTCAGAGAATACAGACTTACGCCGAATAGAAGCAGCACCAGCCATACAATATATTTAAAAAACTTTTGTTTCATTGCACCTTAGCAATCCATCCTTTAAAAAGTGGACTTACAGCATTCTTAATGCCGCCTTTATAACCTGTTCTACCGACAACCCCGGAGATTCTTTTAAAATAGCAACAACCGCTTTTTGAGATGGGTTTTTCTGAAATCCCAACATCGTAAGTGCCGCAATAGCCTCTTCTGCTAAAGCGCCGCCGGCAAAAGGACTATTTGTTTGTGCCGTGTCGCTAGCTATAGAAGCGGTCTGTACTTTGTTCTTCAGATCAACTAAAATACGTTGTGCTGTTTTTAATCCAATACCTTTTACTGAAGTCAATGCGGTTTCATTTTTATTGGCAATGACCTGAATCAGATCTACGGGTGGGAATGATGATAAAATCATTCTTGCCGTATTCGGACCTACACCCGATACTGTGATCAACATAAGGAATAATTCCCGTTCTGTCTTTTCAGAAAAACCAAATAATAAATGAGCATCTTCGCGGATTACCTCATAAACATAAACCAACCCGTTCTTTTTGCCATTAAATGCGCTGTATGTGTTTAGTGAAATATTCAATTCATAACCAATGCCCGCACATTCCAGAATCATACGCGTTGGGGTTAATTCGGCGATTTCACCTCTAATATATTCAATCATTTTCTTCTGATTATAAAAATCTCGTATCTATTATAACGTAAAAATGAGCAAAAGCGTATATAGAAGCCAAATTAGTTTTACTCGTTGTTCGGCTATTGTTTCCAGAAGCCCGGAACCAGAATTGTTAAAACAGTAAATATCTCTAAACGTCCTACCATCATTAGGAAACCAAGGTACCATTTTGCTGCATCAGGAATTGACGCATAATTGGATATAGGACCGAGCTCACCTAATCCTGGACCAATGTTTCCGATACAGGAAACAGCAGCTCCGGTAGCTTCTTCAAAACCAACCCCCATAAATGTCAGAATTAAACAACTAACCACTATTAAGGTTAAATAAGCAAAGACGAAAGCTAAGATACGGTGTACTAAATCTGCAGATATGGCTCGACCATTAATTCTGACCGGTATAACTGCATGTGGATGTGTTTGTTTCTTAAACGCATTAGATAAATTTTTTGATAAAACAACGAATCGGGAAACTTTTAGTCCTCCACTTGTTGAACCGGCACATCCTGAGATAAACATAAGTATTAACACGATAAACCAAATAAAAGGTCCCCATTCAATGTAATTGTCAGTCGCAAAACCAGTACTGGATATTAAAGTAATTACCTGAAAAAGTGCACTTCTTATTGATCGTTCACCTGACTCAAAATTATTTACATTAATCCAAACAGCAATAATTGTCGCAGTAAATACGATGATACCGACAAACCAGCGGAACTCTTCGTCTTTAAAAAGTTTTTGGAACTGCGCTTTGAAGCAGAAATAGATTAAGCTCATATTTACCGCTCCAATAAACATTGCAAAAATAGTAACATATTCAATGTATGCTGAATGCCAATAAGCTAAGCTGGTGTTTTTTGTTGAATAACCGCCTGTGGAAATAGATGTAAGTGCATGATTTAAAGCGTCGAAAGTTTCCATTGGTCCTGCCAGTAATAAGAGAAAAACAACAACCGTAAGAAGAAGATATACCCCCCATATGCGTTTTGCTACTTGCGTGATGCGTGGTAGAAAACGTTCATGTGTAATACCTGTTGTTTCAGCTTCAAACATTTGAGAAGCACTTACCCCGAATATAGGAAGTATGGCTACCGTAAAGACAATTACTCCTATACCTCCCTGCCATTGTGTCAAACTACGCCAGAATAGGATTCCGTGAGGTAAAGCTTCAATGTCTGTCAGTATTGATGCACCGGTTGTTGTAAAACCAGAAATAGTCTCAAAATAAGCATCGGCAATAGAATTTACATATCCTCCTAAATAATAAGGCAACATCCCAACAAAAGAAAGTAATAACCAGGTTAGTGTTACGATAAGCATACCTTCTCTTCTTCCGTTCCCGGGGTCTTTTGTTTTCCTTCCGAATAAGAAAAAGACAAAGCCTGTTGACAGCATAATTATACACGATGTCAATAAGGGTATAAAATCATCTCCTTTGTAGTATAATGCAACTAAAACTGCTGATGACATGAATAAAGATTCAAGGATCAGCATCATACCCAAAATCTTTATGACAAAACGAATATTAGGCATAATTAAAACCGGGGTTATCTAAAAATTTTCTCTAATTCATGTATTACATTCTCGAGACAGAAAATAACTACATGATCATTCTCCTGCAACTGGATGTCTCCATGAATGATCATTGGCTCTCCATTACGGATTAGTCCTCCAAGAGTAAGATCTTTAGGTAGTCCTAAATCCTTAATTGGTTTTTTGGTCACTTTTGAACCTGGTTTCACAATGACTTCTGCTACATCAGCGTTCGAAAAAGCTAAGAACTTCATGTTTGCAACATCCGCATCCAAAAGGAACTGATAAATATTTCCTGCCGTAATTAGCTTTTTGTTGATTACAGAGCCAATATCCATGTCGTTTGCCAAAGGTATATAATCGAGATTCTCTACCTGCGCAATTGTTTTAGAAACGCCGAATTGCTTGGCTGCAAGACAAGCCAGAATATTCGTGCTGGGATTATCCGTTAACGCGATAAACGCTTGCGCATCCCGTATCCCTTCTTGTATCAGTAATTCTGTATTTCTACCGTCTCCATTAATGACGAGTACATTACCCGGGGCTACTTCGGCAAACGACTGACTTGTTTCGTCATTTGTTTCTAAAACCTTGATTCGTATATTATTCGGTAGATATTGACAGGAACGCAAGGCGATACGGCTTGCTCCCATAATGAAAATCTTTTTTACTTCGGGATTGTTTTTCCCTGCTTGCGTTTGCACATCTTTTACGTGTGCTTTTGTGGTCGTGAAAAATACGATATCCCCATCTGAAATACAGTCTGTTCCATTAGGGATAATCGTACTGTTTCGCCTCTTTATTGCGACGACGTGAAAGAGCTTGTCGTCTTCTTTCAGTTCGTACAAATATTTACCAACCAAGCGGGAATTACTACGGATTTTCACACCAACTAAGATTAGCATCCCTCCAAATAATTCCCAATATTGCCTTGCCCAAGGATGTTGTACTGCAGTAACAATTTCTCTTGCGGCTAACATTTCCGGGTAAATCATTGCATTAATGCCTAATTTCTCAAAACGCTCCTTGTTCTTGGGAAGAAGGTATTCATAGTTGTTAATGCGGGCAAATGTTTTAATTGCGCCTAAATTTGACGCTAAAATACAGGCGGTTATGTTTGTTGGTTCATAAGGAGTTACACTTATGAATAAATCTGTTTTTGATATACCGGCGTTTTCCAGATCTCGTAATGAGGTCGGATCGCCAACCATTGGTAGTATCTCTGAATTTGATCCCGGCAAGAGTAGCCGTTTTTCATCCGGATCCATTAATATGATATCATGATTCTCCTGCGACAACATTTTCGCGAGATGAGTCCCAACTTCACCGGCTCCGGCAATAATGATCTTCATATACTAATTTTCTTTTTAAAATGAACGAATAACCTTGATTATTCCTTCTACATCCATTTCACAGAGACGAAGTAGTTCCGGAACAGAACCTTGTTCAATAAATTCATCCGGAACCCCAATCCGTTTTATACGAGGTGTATATTCATTGTCTGCCATAAACTCGATCACAGCACTACCAAAACCTCCTTTACGAACACCGTTTTCAACCGTAATTACTTTCGAAAAATTCTCACCCACCTCATGAAGCAATTCTTCATCTAACGGTTTGAGGTAAATCATATCGTAATGTGCAATTGAACCCGCTTCTCCGTTAAGTTGCTCAATCGCTTTTACAACATCATTCCCGATTGGCCCGATAGACAGAATAGCGATATCTTTTCCATCCCGTAGTTTTCGCCCTTTGCCCACAGGACGCATTTCCGGGGTGTTGTGCCAATCAGTCTTTTCGCCTTTCCCTCTTGGATAACGGATCACGAACGGATCATTTCCTTTATATGCAGAATACATCAGATTACGTAGCTCCCATTCGTTAAAAGGAGAGGCAATGACCAGATTCGGAATCGGACGAAGATAAGCCAAATCAAACACACCGTGGTGGGTCGCTCCATCTTCTCCCACTAACCCGCCACGGTCAAGGCACATGATAATATGAAGCTTTTGTATGGCAACATCATGTATTACCTGATCGTATGCACGTTGCATAAAAGAAGAATAGATATTACAGAAGGGGATTAGTCCCTCTTTTGCCATTCCTGCAGAGAACGTGACAGCATGTGCTTCGGCTATACCAACGTCAAATGCCCGCTCCGGGAAGGCCTTCATCAGGTAGCACATCGAACAGCCCGTAGGCATTGCCGGTGTTACTCCCACAACGCGTTTATCTTGTTCTGCCAGTTCCACTAAGGTGTGACCGAATACTTCCTGATACAATTGGGGTTGATTCAGATTGTCCGGAATAATACGTTTCCCGGTTTCTTTATTGAATTTACCCGGGGCATGCCATTCGATTGCTGATTTCTCGGCCGGCTCGAAGCCTTTCCCCTTTTTCGTTTTAATATGCAGTAATTTGGGTCCCTGCATATCTTTGATGTCATTCAGTATTTTTACTAAATAATTTACATCATGCCCGTTTACTGGCCCGAAATAGCGGATGCTAAACCCCTCGAAGAAATTATGTTGTTGAGTAATTAACGCTTTCAGGCTATTGTTAAAACGAAGAATGCTACCTCTTCTTTTTTCCGAAATGAGATTCATCTTCTTTAAGCCTTTATAGACATCATAGCGCATTTTGTTATACGCATAACTGGTCGTGATATCTACTAAATATTGATTGATGGCACCCACATTATTGTCGATGGCCATATTATTATCATTTAATATGATCAGTAAATTGTTCGGGTCTGACGCCGCATTATTCAACCCTTCGAACGCCAATCCGCCCGTCATAGACCCATCTCCTATTACTGCTACGACATGGCGATCTTCCTCCTGCTTCAGATTAGAAGCAACAGACATCCCTAATGCAGCCGATATAGAGGTCGAAGCATGACCGGCAATAAAAGCATCATACTCACTTTCGTTCGGATTAGGAAAACCGCTTATCCCTCCAAACTTCCTGAGCGTTTGGAAAACCTCTTTCCTACCCGTAAGAATTTTATGCCCGTAAGCCTGATGTCCTACGTCCCACACAATCCTGTCGAAAGGTGTGTTGAATACATAATGAAGAGCCACCGTAAGCTCAACCGTCCCAAGGCTGGCGCCTAAATGTCCAGGATTAACTGAAAGGACATCAATGATATACTGACGTATATCCGCGCATACTTTTATCAATTCTTCCTGAGGTAATTTCCTCAGATCTTCCGGCGAGTTAATTTTGCTTAATAATTCTCCGTAAATAGACTCCGCCATGCTAATTCTGTTTTAATGCGACAAAGTTAAAGAATAAACGCCATATAATACCTCATATTGTTCCCGTTTTGCGAAAGACTCCTGTCTTACAGCTCAATATATAAGCAGCTGCCTTTACTCCAAAGGATTACAACGTTTTTGAAGTCAAGGAGATTGCTTTAGAAAATAGGCTGAAAGCCTTAACTAATTTAGCCAATGCAGCGCATTGGGTAGTAGAGAAAAGTTTCTTTGCGCCCTGTAAGGACAACAGAATAGAGACGCGTTTTTTTTCTTTTTCCACAACTGTAGAAAAACTTTATCACAGATATAGAAAAGTTTTACGACAACTGTGGAAAAACTTTCTGACGGTTATCGTAAAAAAGACATGTTCTTATGAGTATAAACATTGACTTATACGAAAAACAGTGATTGTTTTTATGTAAGTTTGAAGATCGAAAAGAACGATGATATGAAAAAATACATTTTTATACTTCTTGCCCTATTTCTTAGTACTTACTCATGGGCGCAAAGACAAATAACAAAAGATACTTATACCTATGCCGTGAAAGATGGTATTGAACTTAAACTTGATAAATATGATCTTACAGGCCGGCCAGCTCAGCCATTAAAGCCTTGTGTAATCTTTCTGTTTGGTGGAGGATTTGTAAATGGGGAGCGCGACAGCGAAAGATATACGAGTTATTTTCATGAGTTGACGGAGCGGGGAAACATCGTTGTTTCTATTGATTACAGAAAATACCTTCATGGATTTGATTTCAGTACAATTTCTTTATCTAATAAGGAGGAATTTGCTAAGCTGTTAGTGCAGACCATTAATGTGGCAACTGAAGATTTGTTCAACGCCACATCATTTATCCTGAAACAAGCGGATGAATTCGGCATAGACACGACTGCTATAATTATTAGCGGCTCAAGTGCCGGCGCCATAACCGTATTGCAAGGAGAGTACTTCCTGATTAATAGACATCCGCTTGCTACCATTTTGCCATCCGATTTTCGATATGCCGGAGTAGTCTCATTTGCAGGCGCTGTTTTTACAACGGAGTCTCCTTTAAAGTGGAAAGAACCGCCTGCACCTATGTTGCTGTTTCATGGTAATGCCGACAAGAATGTTCCCTATGACGCTGTCGAATTAGAAGGTGCCGGCTTTTATGGAAGTAAATATA
The DNA here is from genome assembly GCF_028705895.1 of Massilibacteroides sp. Classification (GTDB taxonomy): domain Bacteria; phylum Bacteroidota; class Bacteroidia; order Bacteroidales; family Tannerellaceae; genus Massilibacteroides. Next base: position 46,255 of record NZ_JAQWCQ010000011.1, read on the forward strand.
TTGTAAAACAACTTGAAGAATTAGCCATACCGTACCAATTCTATGATGAAGAATATGCTGCCCATGAATTAGCAGACACCCCGATGCAGAACCAATTAGAACTGATAACTAATTTTATCCAAAGAGAAGTTGTCGCAAAAGAAGGCCTGCAAATTCATACGATGGTAAAAAAGATAGGAAAAGATGTCGTAAAAACTGACTTTAGTCTGGAAGATTATATTCAAATGAATTATGGGAAGTAAAGAGGTCTTTAGTGCTTTTGGGATTCCCCTGATAATGTGAATAAAAAATAAAGAATTGGCGGAATATGCTTATTCTGTTTATATTTGCATGTTATCAACAATTCTGTTGACTTTTCAACAGTTAGCTTATTTGGTGGCATGTGGTTTGATTGATTCTCGTTTTTTAGTATAGTTTTGCGACCGAAACATTTAAAGCTTTGTGTAATGGGGAAAATAATAGCTTTAGCAAATCAAAAAGGAGGGGTGGGTAAAACCACAACGACTATAAATCTGGGCGCATCGTTAGCTGTGCTCGATAAGAAAGTTCTGATTGTAGATGCTGACCCTCAGGCGAATGCATCGTCCGGTTTGAGTGTGGATATACGGAATGTTAAACTATCTATTTATGAATGTCTGATCAATGGAAATCCTGCGGAGGAAGCCATTGTTTCTACTGAAGTGGATAAGCTGGATATCATTCCTTCTCATATTGATCTGGTTGGTGCAGAAATCGAAATGTTGAATCTTGAGAATCGCGAACAGTTACTCAGACAGGTGCTTACACCTTTGAAAACGCGGTATGATTATATATTGATCGATTGTTCGCCTTCCCTTGGGCTGATAACAGTGAATGCTTTGACTGCTGCCGATTCTGTTATTATTCCTGTACAATGCGAATATTTCGCTTTGGAAGGAATCAGCAAATTGTTGAATACGATTAAGATAATAAAGTCTCGTCTGAATCCTTTTTTAGAGATTGAAGGTTTTCTGATGACAATGTATGATTCACGTCTTCGATTAGCTAATCAGATTTATGAAGAAGTGAAAAAGCCTTTTAGGGATTTGGTGTTCAATACGGTTATCCAGCGTAATATTAAGCTTAGTGAAGCATCGAGTTATGGTAAACCGGCTTTGTTGTATGATGCGGAATCAAAGGGAGCGCTCAATCATATTCAATTGGCACACGAGTTGATAGAGAAGAATAAAAAATAAGTAAATCAAAAGATTATAATAATATGGCAGGACCTAAAAGATCGCCGCTTGGCCGCGGATTAGATGCGCTGATAACGATGGACGACTTGAAAACGGGCGGTTCTTCTTCTATCAGTGAAATAGAGTTGAGCAAAATTCAACCTAATCCAGAACAGCCCCGTTCGGTCTTTGAAGAAGATGCTTTGGAAGAACTTGCAACCTCGATACGTGCGTTAGGGGTGATACAGCCGATTACGCTTCGGGAACTTGCTCCGGATAAATATATGATTATTTCCGGGGAAAGACGTTATCGTGCGTCTCTGAAAGCCGGGTTAACGCAAATCCCGGCTTATATAAAGACTGCAGACGACGAGAATGTGGTGGAAATGGCCTTGATTGAGAATATTCAGCGTGAAGATCTTAATTCAATAGAAATTGCATTGGCTTATCAGAAGTTGATTGATACATACGGCCTTACTCAGGAACGATTAAGTGAACGGGTGGGAAAGAAACGGGCTACTATCGCTAACTATTTACGCTTACTTAAATTGCCTGCTGAGATACAGATGGGGCTGAAAGATAAGAAGATAGATATGGGGCATGCTCGCGCGTTAGTTCCGGTTGAGAATCCGAAAGAACAACTGAAGCTGTATGAGCGCATTCTGAAAGAAGGGTTGTCGGTAAGAAATGTAGAAGATTCTGTAAGGAATACTTCTGTTGATTCAAAGAAGACTAAGAAAACAACAAAGGCTCTGTTGCCGGAAGAGTATAATTTACTGAAAGATCATTTGTCGTCTTTCTTTAAAACGAAGGTGCAGTTAACTTATAATGATAAAGGAAAAGGGAAGATAACTATTCCTTTTGGTTCCGAAGAAGAATTGGAGGAACTGGTCGGTTTGTTGGACAAACTGAAACGATAAGCTATTAAAAGTGAATAACAGTGTTTTTATAAATAAAATAATAGTCTGCCTCGTCTGTTCTGTCTGTTTTGTCTTTAAGGGGGTATCGCAGGAGGTTATTTCTGTTGAGGAACATATACAGGCGGGAGATACAGTTCATGTTGAAGTGAGAGATACTCTTGTGGCTGTTTCTGAGACCGTTGATTCATTAACGCAGGCGGTGTTGCGATCGGCTGATTCAATAGCTCTTCCTGCGCCTGAGGAGGTGATTGTGATTGAGCCTTTTAAACCGAACCCGAATAAGGCTTTGCTTCTTTCGGCTCTTGTTCCGGGTCTGGGGCAGATATATAACCGGAAATATTGGAAACTTCCGATATTGTATGGAGGTTTGATGGGGTGTTTGTATGCTGTAACCTGGAATAATAAGAATTATTCGGATTATTCTAATGCGTATTGGGCTACAGTGCAACAGGATCCTCTTGAATATAAAGATTTGTGGAAGCATTTTGTGCAGGGAACAATCGACTGGGATGACGATGACGCCATGTTGGAAAAAGCGCAGGATGCTACTTTTCAGAGTCAGTTGAAACGTAAAAAAGATTATTTTCGAAGGTATAGGGACATGAGTATCTTTATTGGAGTTGGTGTATATGTGTTAGGAATTTTGGATGCTTATGTTGATGCTCATTTGTTTGATTTTGATATCTCTCCGGATTTATCAATGCGTGTAGAACCGGTGGTTTCTCCGGGAAACAGTCAGACTCCCCATGTTTATGGAATTAATTGCAGTATAAAATTCTGAATCAATGATAAAACAGCTTTTGATTATAACTTGTTTGTTCTTTAGTGTAAATCTGGTTTTATCTCAGGAAGAAATAACGGAAGAAGAACATTATTCTGTCCTCTCTCAGGAAGAGTTGATAGAAGAAGTTGGTTATATCCCGGAAAGTTTAGATGCTAATATCGACAGTTTGCTTCATTCCTGGCATGTAGGGTATTTTACTTCGTCTGTTGGCTATTGTCAGGATGATGAAAAGAATGTGTATTTTCCTGATTCTATAATTAAAGAACGTTTGGACAGACTTCCCCGTCTATTGCCTATGACATATAATAATGTTGTACGTAAATGTATTGACCTGTACGCTGAGAGACGCAGAGGTTTAGTGCGTTATATGCTGGGAATGGCGGATTATTATTTTCCGATCATAGAACAGGTGCTTGATGAATACGATCTGCCGCTTGAATTAAAATATCTTGCAGTCGTGGAGAGTGCTTTAAACCCGAAAGCTTTATCTCGGGTGGGAGCATCGGGGTTATGGCAATTTATGTTGCCTACCGGTAAGATATATGGCTTGACGATAAACAGTTTGGTTGATGAACGCCTTGATCCTGTAAAATCAACTCATGCAGCATGTCGTTATTTTCAGGATATGTATGAAATATATCACGATTGGAGCTTAGTTATGGCAGCGTATAATTGCGGACCCGGTAATGTAAATAAAGCTATGCGACGTTCGGGGAAAACAGATTTCTGGGATATCTATCCGTATTTGCCCAAAGAAACCCGTTCTTATGTTCCTTTATTTATAGCCGCGAATTACATTATGAACTATCATTGCGACCATAATATTTGTCCTGTAGAGACAACTCTCCCGTTGGCAACAGATACAATCATGGTAAATAAAGCACTCCGTTTCGATCAGGTGTCAGATATGCTCTCTATAAATATAGAACATCTCAGAGCGTTAAATCCACAATATAAGCGAGATATTATTCCTGGAAATACGGAGCCTTGTGTTCTGAAACTGCCTGCAGCTTACACTTATGCTTTTGTTGATAAAGAGGATACCATTTATGTACACGGGGCAGATTCGTTGTTGGAAGAGCGAATAAATATAGCTGAAACGAAATCCTCGCGTGAACGAATTATTCATATAGCGCAACGAGGCGAAAATTTGCATGTTATCGGGAATAAATACGGAGTGACAGCCAAAGATATCCGGAAATGGAATAAACTAAGCAGTAACAGGGTTGCATCCGGAAAAAAACTGGTCTTATATGTCGATAACGGAGGTATCGCATTCGCATCAAAATCAAATCAGTCGGTATCTGATAAAAACAAAAAAACGGTTGCAAGTGTTATCAAAGAAGGAGATGATTTCTTCTCTTATACTGTGCAATCCGGAGATTCACTTTATTCGATTTCAAAGAAATATCCAGGTGTGACCATCGCTCTGATTCAGAAGACAAATGATTTGACGAGTACCAGATTGCGCCCCGGACAAATACTAAAAATACCGGTTCTGTAGAACCTGTTTTGTAATATTATTTTGACACATTTAACAACGTAAATTATGGACTTTTTAGATTTAATTAAGACCCAGGTTGCAGAATCAATCAAAGGTCAGGTGGAGCTCCCGAAAGAAAAAGAGAGTAGTGTCTTAGGTGGAATCAGTGATGCTATTCTTGGAGGCCTGAAGCAGTCGGCAGGTGAAACAAACGGACTGGAAAATATCACCTCTCTTTTCAGCGGGAAAACAGCGGCTTCAAGCAGTCCGGTTACCCAGATGATCCAATCTTTCTTCGTGCAGAATATCGCGCCTAAATTAGGCTTGAGCAGTTCGTTGGCAAGTACGGTACAGGCTTTTTTGCCTACAATTATTGAAGCGTTAACGAAAAAGACTGCATCTGATGGTGGATTGGATATAGCTTCAGTTATCTCTTCACTTGCAGGAGGTGAAAGTTCCGGAGGAAGTCTTTTAGACAAGGCAAGTGGTCTTTTAGGAGGTTTGTTCGGTAAATAAATCAAGGGAAATATGTTTCCCTTACGGGTTCGTCTTAAGATCCGTTGTCTGCGTGTAAGTCGGACAACGGTTTTTTTATTACAGAACGTAGATACAGAAACGATTTTGATGGAATAATCACACGAATTTATATATTTGTATATTAATACAGTAACAAAGAAAGAGGTCGATTATGAGTGATGACAATAAGACAGGGCTTGAAGAGATGTCTCCTGATGAAAAACTTATTCGCGCTGAGTTTGATGCGCTTCTTCAGGATTATCTGAACTCGAACCACAGGCGAAAGGTGGAATTGATAACGAAAGCGTTTGAGTTTGCGAATCAAGCACATGCCGGTGTGAAACGTCGTTCGGGTGAACCTTATATTTTACATCCCTTGGCCGTTGCCCGTATCGTTTGTAAAGAAATGGGACTCGGATCTACATCGATTTGTTCGGCGTTATTGCACGATGTGGTAGAGGATACTGAATATACGGTTGAAGACATTAACAATATGTTCGGCCCGAAGATTGCGCAGATTGTGGACGGCCTAACCAAAATTTCCGGAGGGATTTTTGGAGAACAGGCTTCAGCTCAAGCGGAGAATTTCAGGAAATTATTGCTGACGATGAGTGATGATATCCGCGTAATCCTGATCAAAATTGCCGATCGACTTCATAATATGCGGACACTCGGTTCTCTTCTTCCCGCCAAACAGTTTAAAATAGCCGGCGAAACGCTGTATTTATATGCTCCTATGGCTCATCGTCTGGGGCTTTTTTCTATTAAAACAGAATTAGAAGATCTTAGTTTTAAGTACGAACATCCACAAGAATATGCGTATATACAAGAGCGTTTAGAAGCTACAGAGGCTAATCGGAATGCCTTGTTTGAACGTTTCGCTATACCTGTTGACCGGAAGTTACAAAGCATGGGGCTGAAATATGAAATGCGTGCCCGTGTGAAATCTGCTTATTCTATTTGGAGTAAAATGCAGACAAAAGGGATTTCCTTTGACGAGATATATGATTTATACGCTGTCCGGGTTATTTTTGAAGCGCAACAAGGTGTAGATGAGAAAACGCAGTGCTGGGAAATTTATTCTGCGATTACCGATATATACCGGATACGGCCGGATCGAATCCGGGATTGGGTGAGCCGCCCGAAAGCAAATGGTTATCAAGCGCTTCACCTGACTGTGATGGGACCTGACGGCCAATGGGTGGAAATTCAGATCCGTAGTCGTCGAATGGATGATATTGCCGAAAAAGGATTTGCTGCTCATTGGAAATATAAAGAACATAATATAGAAGAAGATACGGAATTGGATAAATGGTTGCATACGATTACCGAAATTCTTGAAAATCCGAATCCGAACGCATTAGACTTCTTAGACACAATAAAACTGAATCTATTTAGTGCCGAAATCTTTGTCTTTACTCCTAAAGGAGATATAAAAACACTTCCTCAGGGAGCAACGGCATTGGACTTTGCTTATGCTTTGCATACCAATATCGGTAATAAATGTATCGGAGCAAAGGTAAATCATCGGCTTGTTCCATTGAGCCATCCGTTAGCAAGTGGTGATCAGGTAGAAATTTTAACCTCCAGATCCCAAGAACCTCAGCCGGAATGGTTGAACTTTGTGACGACGGCAAAAGCAAGAGCTAAGGTGGATTATGCATTAAAGCGATCTCGTCGTGAAGCTGCTCGAGAAGGAGAACAAAAGGTCGTTGAGTTGTTTAAAAATGCAGATATAGAGCCGAATACAAACGATTTTGATAAACTGTCCCTTTACTACGGATTTCCTAAGAGAGAAGATTTTTTCTATTCGGTGGAAAAAGGAGAAACTGTACTGTCTGAGAGTATAAAGAAAATATTAAAAGAGAAAACGGATAATCGCTTCTTTAAATACTTGAAACAAGCATTAGGAGTGGGGAAGGGGCCATTGGTTGATTTGCCGCCTGTAGAGGATGAAGCGAAAGAGATGCCTCATTACGATAAAAAAAGACCTTACGTTCTCCGGGAAGAAGCACTCAATCGAAACTATGTGATCGCGGATTGTTGTAAACCTATTCCGGGTGATGATGCGCTTGGCTTTATAAATGACGACGGGAATGTGGTGGTGCACAAACGTTCGTGTCCGATTGCAATGCGTTTGAAAAGTAGTTTCGGAGAAAGAATTTTATCAACGGAATGGAGTAGCCATAAAACCGCATCTTTCGAAGCAACACTTGAAGTTAAAGGAATCGACTCTCTGGGTGTTTTGAGTACTATCGCAAAAATTATATCGGAAGATTTTAATGTAAACATACAACGATTGCTCATAGAAGCAAAAGATGGCATGTTTGAAGGTAAGATAAAAATGAAAGTGCATGATGTCGAAGATATTCAGAAGATGTGTGTGCGCCTATCTAAGATCAAGAACATTAAGTCCGTTGGTCGCGTTGCCGAGTGATCTATGCCGTTTGTTTAAAAAAAAAATCCCGGACTTGATCCGGGATTCTATCTTGCTGATACATCTTTGATATAATCATTAAAAAGGAAGATCATCTACCGGATTAGCCGGACCGAAATCCGGAGCTGCCGGTGTGGGATTATCTAATGGAGAAGCCGGCGCTGCTGCCGTATTTTGCATAGCTACACGATCTACTTTCCACGCACTGATATTCGTATACCAACGTCCCTGATATTCTCTGCTGTCGATGTCGAAAAAGACATTTACATCTTCTCCAAGTTTTATATCCGCCTGAGCGATACGATCTGCCCCAAATATCTGAAAGCAAACTTTTTTAGGATATTGATCGTAAGTCTCCAATACATATTCTTGCTTTTTCCACTCATTCCCATTTTTGCTTGTTCCTCCTTGTTCGGGAAGAACCGCAATGATTTTTCCTGTAATTTCCATGTTTCTGTTTTTATATTGGACGCGAATTTACGCTTTTCTGTCGTAAGTCGCTAATTGTTTCTTGTTCGTTTTGGCTTAATTCCTACGACTCACTCTCAATCGAGTCGAAAGCATCACGGATAGAAAGTAATTCTGCCTTAATTTGTTTCAGGCGATTTACGATTTCTTCTTGTTTTACGGTTGTTTCTTTGTTGTCTTTTAACTTCTGGCGTGCTCCTGCAAGAGTCATTCCTCGTTCCTTAACGAGAAAATATACCAGCCTGATTGCTTCAATGTCCTCTGTTTTATAAAATCTTGTCCCTTTACCTGTTTTTCGCGGACGGATAATATTAAATTCCTTTTCCCAGAAACGTAAAGTCGATTCGTTCAGGTTGAACATGGCCGCCACTTCACTGATCGAATAATAGAGCTTTTTATTGTTTTTGTCTTTATCTTCCATACATCAGTCCATTACCTGTCCATGATTTTCTGCAATCTGTATCATCCTGTCGTATTCTTCCGGAGTTAAGTCCATGAAGTAATATTTGGAAGGATTGTCATTTTTCCCCCGCACAATAACTTCGTAGTGCAGGTGAGGACCGGTTGATTTCCCGGTATTGCCAACATAACCGATAACTTCTCCTCTTTTGACTTTTTGTCCTACCCGTGCTTTAAACTTCTGCATATGTCCATACAACGTTTGGAAGCCAAATCCATGATCGATGATAAGACAATTACCATATCCTTGTTTCCATCCGGAGAATGTGACTACACCATTGCCTGTTGCATATATATCAGTCCCTATTTTTGCGGAAAAGTCCATTCCTGCATGAAAGCGCCTTGTTCTATATATCGGATCAATACGCATTCCATAGCCGGATGCAGTTCTCCTTAAATCTTTATTTGAAATAGGCTGTATGGCCGGAATGCAACTAAGTCTCTCTTCCTGGCTTTTACCGATGTTAATAAGTTCTTCTAAAGAATTAGACTGTACATATAGTTGTTTTCGTAGAATATCCATTTTCTGTGTTGTGGCAACTACTAATTCAGAGTTTGGAAGGTTCATCAGATGTTCATACCGGTTTGTACCGCCAAATCCTGATTTCCGGATGGATTCAGGGATTGATTCTGCCTGGAAGATTGAACGGTATAAATTTTCGTCACGTTGCTGAATGTCGCTAAGTACTTCTAATGCGTCATTCAGGCGAAGAGACAAAATTTCATATTGGGTTTGGAGTAATTTGTTTTCTTTATTTAATAAAGCTTCTTTGGGAGAGTCGATCAGATACATCATGACAAAGAAAGTGGCTACCCCAAATGCAATACCGGTGCTTAAGTGACGAAGAATGGTAAAGAAACGGTCTTTGGCCGAAGGATATACCCGTTCGTAACTAAGCGTATTGGGATTATATAAATAGTACGTCTTCCGGGTTTTAAACAGCTTCATTATAATATTTTATTGTTTAAACACTGGCAAAAATAATAAAATGGCGTACTTTTGCAAATTGTTTTTCAGAATATTAACGAGACTATACAGACGTATGTTGACAGCAAAAGAAACCCGCGAATCATTTAAAGCGTTTTTCGCTTCTAAGGGGCATCAGATTGTGCCTTCAGCCCCGATGGTGATAAAAGGCGATCCTACATTGATGTTTACTAATGCAGGAATGAATCAATTTAAAGATATAATTCTGGGAAATGTTCCGATCAAATACCCTCGCATAGCCGACTCGCAAAAATGCCTTCGCGTTAGCGGAAAACATAATGACCTGGAAGAAGTAGGTCACGATACCTACCATCATACCATGTTTGAAATGCTTGGTAACTGGTCTTTTGGAGATTATTTCAAGAAAGAGGCCATAAGTTGGGCATGGGAATATTTAGTAGATGTCCTGAAACTGGATCCTGATCGCTTATATGCTACAGTATTTGAAGGAAGTCCGAAAGAAGGACTAAGCCGGGATGACGAAGCTGCCGGATATTGGGAGCAGTTTCTTCCTGAGGATCATATCCTGAACGGAAATAAAAAAGATAATTTCTGGGAGATGGGCGATACAGGCCCTTGTGGTCCCTGTTCGGAAATACATATAGACCTCCGCTCGGACAAGGAACGGGCAGCCATGAGCGGTGCGGAAATGGTGAATAAAGATCACCCGCAGGTGATTGAAATATGGAATCTGGTATTCATGCAATACAATAGAAAAGCAGATGGCTCACTTGATCCGTTGCCTGCAAAGGTGATTGATACCGGAATGGGTTTTGAGCGTTTATGTATGGCTTTACAAGGAAAAACGTCTAATTATGACACGGACGCATTCCAACCCATAATTCAGGATATTGCATCAAAGAGTGGATTTGCTTATGGACGTGATAAGCAAAAAGATATAGCCATGCGTGTGATTGCGGATCACATTCGTACAATAGCCTTTTCCATAACAGACGGTCAGTTGCCTTCAAATGCAAAAGCCGGGTATGTGATACGTCGTATCTTGCGTCGGGCGGTGCGTTATGGTTATACCTTCCTTGATCGTCGTGAGGCGTTCATGTATAAGTTGCTTCCGGTACTGATTGAAACAATGGGGGATGCATATCCGGAATTGATCTCCCAAAAGACATTGATTGAAAAAGTTATTAAAGAAGAAGAAGAGTCTTTCTTGCGTACGTTGGAGACAGGTATTCGTCTGCTTGATAAAAAAATAGCGGAGGCTACTGCTGCAGGAATTAACGTGCTGAATGGCACGGATGCTTTTACTTTGTATGATACATATGGTTTCCCGTTGGATCTGACGGAACTTATCCTTCGTGAAAATAAGATGGAGGTTGATCTTGATGCATTCAATGCTGAAATGCAGAAGCAAAAGGAACGCGCAAGAAATGCTGCAGCAATCGAAACCGGAGATTGGATGATTGTTAAGAATGGAGATAGTCAGTTTGTTGGTTATGACCATTTTGAATGCGATGTCGAAATTCTCCGTTATCGTAAAATCAAACAAAAGAATAAGGAATTATACCAGCTTGTTTTAGATAAAACTCCTTTTTATGCGGAAATGGGTGGGCAAGTAGGTGATATCGGATGGTTAATCAACGGAGATGAAAAAATAGATATCATTGATACAAAGCGTGAGAATAATCTACCAGTACATTTGACCGCTCGTTTGCCAAAAGATATAACCGCATCGTTTACAGCAAAAATAAACGTTGAAAAACGTGTCCAATGCGAATGCAACCATACAGGAACCCACTTGTTGCATGAAGCTCTTCGTGAAGTGCTGGGTACTCATGTAGAACAAAAAGGGTCGTTTGTTTCACCGGAAACATTGCGTTTTGACTTTTCTCATTACCAGAAAGTGACTGATGAAGAAATCCGTGAGATCGAAAAGCTGGTGGGAAAGAAGATTCGTGAAAACTACAAAATGGAAGAATTCCGCTCTGTGCCCATTAAGCAAGCTAAAGAAATGGGCGCAATGGCTTTGTTTGGCGAAAAATATGGAGATGAGGTACGTGTAATAAAATACGGTAATTCAATAGAGTTATGCGGAGGAACACATATTCCTTCTACAGGAATGATCGGATCATTGCGCATTGTTGGAGAAAGTTCTATCGCCGCCGGTGTGCGACGTATTGAAGCTGTTACAGCAGAAAAGGCGGAAGAATATACTTTTACACTACAAGATATCCTGAGTGAGTTGCGTCAGTTGATGAATAATATGCCGAATGTGGTTCAGGCAGTAAAGAAATCGATTGAAGAAAACGCGGAAATGAAAAACAAACTGGATCTGTTTGTAAAAGAAAAAACAAAGCGTTTGAAGGAAGAATTATTAGCAAGAGCCGAAAACAAAAATGGTGTTTTGATTGTAAGATACTGTGGAGTAGGCAATGCGGATATGGGGAAAGATATTGCATTTCAGTTAAAAGGAGAAATAAATGAACCGTTTGCTTTCGTCGGAGGATTTATTGAGTCTCCCAAATGCACTTTGATGGTGATGTTGAGTGATGACTTGGTTGCTGAAGGTTCTAATGCCTCAAAATTAGTGAAAGATGCTTCAAGGCATATCCAAGGCGGTGGTGGCGGACAACCTCATTTTGCAACAGCAGGAGGTAAGAACCCTGACGGATTGACAATTGCAATTAACGAGATTATCGAGTCATTAAATAAATAATGAATAATAGCTAATGGAAAATCGGAAAATTGTTATTTGTAAGGATTTAAAAAGCGAATTAAGAACTTATTTAGATACCCTGAAGTTTGATAAAGTATTTATCCTTACGGATGAAAATACGTTTAAAAACTGTTATCCGGTTTTACAAGATATTCCCTCTTTGTCTCAGGCTCCGGTTTTTACTGTCGGAGCCGGAGACATTCATAAAAATATAGATGAAGTAACTAAGCTTTGGGTAAAACTCTGCGAAGGAGGAGCCTCGAGAAATTCCCTCTTGGTAAACCTTGGAGGAGGGATGATAACAGATATGGGCGGGTTCGTCGGAGCTACGTTCAAACGAGGTATTCAAACAATCAATATTCCTACAACGTTGATGGCTTCCGTAGATGCCGCAGTAGGAGGTAAGACAGGCATAAACTTTAATGGATTGAAGAACGAAATAGGTTCTTTTTATCCTCCGCTCTGCGTTATTATTTACAATGTCTTTCTTCGTACGTTAGATCACGCTAATATACTATCGGGCTATGCAGAAATGATTAAACATGCCTTGATTTCATCCCCGGAAGTTTACTCTGCAGTCTTTTCTTTTGATCCGGCTTCCGATAATTTAAATGATCTCGATAGATTAGTTGCTCAGTCGGTGGCCATTAAAGAGCGAATAGTAGAAGAAGACCCTAAAGAAAAAGGTATTCGGAAAGCATTGAATTTAGGGCATACCATAGGGCACGCTTATGAAAGTTTGTCTTTCAGAAAGAACCGTGCGTTACTACATGGGCATGCCGTAGCTGCAGGTCTTGTGGGAGAACTCTATCTTTCGCACAAAGTTTGTGGATTCCCCATGAAAGAATTGTCTCAAGTCGTTTATTACATAAAAAATAATTATCCTCCATTTGTTCATGATTGTGATGATTATGAAGCCTTATATGAACTAATGACGCACGACAAAAAGAATGAAGGAGGTATCATTAATTTTACGTTACTATCCGATATCGGGGAAGTGCAAATTAATCAATCAGTTGACAAGCAGCTGGTGTTATGCGCTCTGGATTTTTACAGAGAAAGCTTTGGAATCTGATAAAAAAGAGATACTTTTGCACTCACAAATAAAGCGGGGTGTAGCTCAGCCCGGTTAGAGTACGCGTCTGGGGGGCGTGTGGTCGGACGTTCGAATCGTCTCACCCCGACTGCTGATAATTAAGGACTTACGGTAAAATGTAAGTCCTTTTTTATTGAGGCTATTGAAGCATTATTAAAACATTTGGATTTAATTAATGTTAATTCATAGGTTTTAGGGATCAGCGGATTTCTCCTTATCAAAAGTAAAATAAAGATACCTGCTATTTTAGTTTCCGGCTTAAAAGTAAAATAGTACTCCGAATATATATATATACCCGTTGGCGGAATTAAAATAAAACAGACTATTAATGCTTAAAAAGTTGTGCATATCATTTATTTTCATTATATTATAGGTCTCAAATCTTTTAATATTAAATCATTTTATGCACAACTTATATACAATATTCGCAAAATTTCATCATGTCTGCAAACAAATTGCAGGCAATTTGGTGAATGAACAGGGTAATATCCCTCGTTGTGGTGTCGTATCTCGATTTTCTGACTTAGAGGTGATCGCTCTAAGTCTGACGGCTGAAACGGTGAGTATAGACAGTGAAAATCTGCTTTTTTCGAGGCTTTCAGAGTATAAAAAGGAATTTCCAAATCTAATCTCTCGTCGTCAATTTAATGACAGAAGGAAACTAACCAGTACGCTTTGTGAAGCTATCCGCAAACAAATTGCTGAGTTTATTGATGGTGGAGAGAGCTTCTTCTGTGTTGATTCTAAACCAATAGAGGTGTGTAGAATAGCTCGTGGAAAACGATGCAAGATGGGGAAAGAGAATTTCACCAAAGCCCCAAGCTTTGGTTATTGTGCCTCTCAATGTACGTATTATTATGGCTATAAACTACATGCTTTATGTGGATTAAACGGCGTAATACATTCTTATGACTTAACAAAAGCCAGCGTTCATGATATCAATTATTTGCATGATATTAAAGACTTATACCATGATTGTAACATTTTTGGAGACCGAGGATATATAGGAAAAGAGATCCAATTAGATTTATTTGAAACGGCAAATATAAAGCTTGAATGTCCTTATCGCTTGAATCAGAAAGAATGGAAGCCGTTATTTATTCCGTTCGCAAAAGCGAGAAAAAGAATAGAAACTGTATTTTCTCAACTTGACGATCAGTTTATGCTGATCCGTAATTACGCAAAAGGAACCAAAGGTTTGTTTGCCAGAATTATTGCTAAGATAAGTGCTCTTACAATCTTTCAATATATCAACAAAATTAATAATAAGCCCATTGGACAGATTAAATATGCTCTAATTTAATTCCGCCAACGGGTAGATTATTTACAATTGCTATATCTAAAACCGACTCAAATACTCCCCATTCTTTGCCTTGTTGGTGCTAATTCTTTGTTATTGAAAGCGTTTGAAGCTATTGCGATTGAAATATCGGTAACATCATTTGAAACTACATTTAAGACGATTTTATGAATACCCAACGTCATTTCCTCTATTGGGTCATCGTCTTTACTACAAGAAGAAAATGTAAAGGATAGCATAAACATCAATAAGGGAAAAATTCTTTTTGTTTTCATTGTTCTATCATTTTGTGATTAATAAAGTACTACCTGTAATAAGTAGCGTTCATATAACCACAAAAAGAAGACGTGGTACTCGCCAAGTCCGAAACGAAGGTACTGGTATACCCGAGAAACGAAACAAAGCAAGCCCACGCCTATACGGCATGAGCATTGCACAGTCTCCTCGTTTCTCTAAAAATTACCAGTTTTTCGTTTCGAGGTTTATGTGAACGCTAATGTTATATTCTTATTCGCGGCGCTTCGCTGTTATTTCTTTTACAAAGATATCTTTTTTCATACAACTCGCTTAGACTTTTCTAAAACAAATTTTAACCACATAAAATTTATTACATTTGTATTTAAACATAGAATGTTTGAGAATAAACAATAAAACGATGGCTATAAAGACAGCATTGACATATAATCAGATCGGGAAAAATCTGGAAGTTTTCATACAGCCAGTTAATAAACAGGATATACCTTATATCTTGTTATCATCTATAGGCGTAAGTCAAACTTTGATTAAACGTTATAAAGATGGAAAAAATACGGTAGCTTCTTTTGATGGTTTATTGATACGGAAGGTACTGGGCTTTCGCTTGGCTGATACCGATCAAATGAAAGATGAATTGGAGCTTCTAAAGAAAGATGAAAAAGTTCAGAAGAATCAACCGCCCATTCTCGCTGTTAGTGATGGAGTGTCCATCCTAGCCTATGATCCTTCTATGGATGAATCTTATGAAAATAGATTAGATTTACTCTATACCGATTATAATTTCTTTTCTCCCATTTGGGGTGTTGGAAAATATCGTGTACTAGAAGAAAGTGACGCGGATGTAAAAGCGGCTTATAAAATGGCGAAATTGCATGATGAGATACGTCGTGAGAATAAAATCTCTAATGAATCCGACATGCATGATCTGAATCTGTTTATGAGTCGGCTATTGTTTTGTTTCTTTGCAGAAGATACCGGCATTTTTGAAAAAGATTTATTTACCTCTTCGATCCGCCAATATACCCAACCGGATGGTAGCGACTTAACAGCGTATTTATCCACGATATTTAATCTTATGGAGCATTCGGAACGGGCTGCTCATCTCAACAAAGCGTATCGATTCCCTTATGTAAACGGAGGTTTATTCAGCAAACAAATACAAATTCCTCATTTAGGAATGAAAGCTCGTAATCTGATTTTAGATTGCGGAAAACTGAATTGGAAAAATATCAATCCGGATATTTTTGGCTCGATGATTCAGGCGGTCGTAACTCCACAGTTACGCAGTGGCTTGGGTTTGCATTATACCAGTGTGCCGAATATTATGAAGCTCATTGGGCCTCTGTTCTTAGACGAACTATACGAAGAATTTTATCAGATTGAGCGATTGTTTGACGAGAAAAAGCGAAAATTTGATATTGGCGCTTGGACACAAAAAGAATTTGAAAAAGAAACAAAGGGAATTATAGCTGCTTGTCGAAAACTGCTATTACGTATGAGCAAAATGAAATTCTTCGATCCGGCTTGTGGCAGTGGTAATTTTTTGATTATTACTTATAAAAGTCTTCGGCAATTAGAAAACCGGATCCTGGAATTGATCCTTTCTATTGATAAACAAACCTCTTTTAATAATGTATTTAGTCTAATTCAGATATCACAATTTTATGGTATTGAAATAGATGACTTCGCCTCCGAAACAGCGATTCTCTCTTTATGGTTGGCCGAACATCAAATGAATCGTTTGTTTACCGATAAATTTGGTGTCACCATTGATGCGCTACCTCTAAAAACAAACTCTAATATACGACAGGGAAATGCTTGCCGGTTAAATTGGAATGAGGTTTGTCCACATTCAGCGGAAGAAGAGGTTTTTGTTATGGGGAATCCCCCGTATTTTGGAGCGAGACTTCAAGAAAAGCCTCATAAGGATGATATGGCATTCGTATTTAAAGAAGTAAAAGGATTTAATAATCTGGATTATATTGCATGTTGGTTTTATAAAGGCGCTCAATATATAAAAGATATAGTTGCTCGTTATGCTTTTGTTTCTACAAATTCAATCTGCCAAGGGGAACAAGTGGAACTTATTTGGCCTTTAATCATTAATGCTGGATGTTCGATTTTTTTTATGCACAGACCTTTTAAATGGACTAATAATGCGAAAAACAATGCTGGTGTTACTGTTTCCGTAATAGGTGTTGCAGCAGAAAAAAATATTATAAAAAAGATATTTGATGAAACCTCCTCAAAAGTTGTTGCCAATATTAGCCCTTATTTAATAGAGGCTGATAATTTAATTGTTAGAAAGACTAATAAAAGTATTAGTAAATTACCGACCATGTGTTTTGGTAGTATGCCTAATGATGGTGGATTTTTACTATTGTCAGAATTAGAGAAAAATAGCTTTATACAAGAATATCCCTTTTATTCAAACTTAATAAAAGCTTTTTTGGGATCACAAGAATTCATAAGAGGAGAAAGACGATTTTGCTTCTGGATAGATGAGATTGATAGAATTAATTTAGATAAATGTCCACCATTAAAAAAGAGAATTCTTTTGTGCCGAACTGAAAGAGAAAAAAGTAAGAGAAATGCCACACGAAAACTTGCCGATAAACCGTGGACGTTTGGAGAAATAAGGCACAAGGACGGTTTGTCAATAATTATTCCTTCGGTGTCTTCTGAAAAAAGGGAGTATATACCAATTGGTATTCTTGATTCTAATACTATAATATCAAATCTAGCTTTAGCTATTTATAATTCTGATATTTGGATTTTTGGGCTACTAACATCAAAAATGCATATGGTTTGGACAAAGAAAATTGGAGGATATTTAGGTACAAGTATAAGATATTCCGTGACTCTATGCTATAACACTTTCCCTTTCCCCAAAATATCCAAAGAGAAAAAGCAACAAATAGAAGATGCTGCAAACCAAGTCTTGGACGTTCGTGACTATCACTGCGAAAAAACTTTAGCTGAATTGTATGATCCGGATAAAATGCCGGAAGATCTTCGGGAAGCGCACCATCAATTGGATTTAATAGTGGATGGTTGTTACCAAGACATGCCATTTCTTAATGACGAGGAACGGTTGGAGTATTTATTCCGACTATACGAGAAAATGACTAAAAAAAACTATAATTATGACAACGGAAGAATTCAAAAAGAATGTGCAGGAGGCATTAAATAAGGTAAATGATATATTCAACTTATCTTCACCTTTTTTTGTCGATAATTCCAACAATACAAATCTAAGAAGTATCTTCCATACTCTTGATTACCTTAATCATATCATGGAAGATGTGGAGTATTCGGTAATACCCGAGACTTTTTATGATTTCATAATTGAAAATATTAAAGAATTCAAAATTGGTTCATTAGATCTATCTGAGTTATTAAAGAAAGGAGAAATACAGCTTTTTGATATAGAAAAAAAGTTATCTCAAACGAGTTTAGATAGAGCAATTTGGGATAGGCATATTTACTTATTTTTTAAATCATTGGGATTTGCTAGAGTTAGCACTGTAGTAGTCGGCGCAAATGGCAGTGGTAAAACTTCTTTAGCAACGATGTTAAAACAACAATTACCGTCTAAAAATGGTATTGTAATTCCTTCGCAGAAAATATTAATAATTCCTACCCTAAGTAGTATTCCCAATGATAAAGACATAATTTCTGAATACAATTCATATCAACAAGATACATACGACTACAAAGTAACCTATAAGACTACCAAAAGTGATGACTTCCCTTATAGTGAAGTGAAAAAATTTTCAGCTGAATTTAATGTCATATTGAGAAGTCTTATTGCGGAACGTATAAATGTGAATAATACTTATTGTGACAAAATAAAAAACAAAGAACAGGCTGACCCTGAAGATTTGTTTTGTACTTTAGATAGAATAATTAAAATATGGAACTCTTTGATTGAGCATCGTGAATTGTCTTGTGATAATGAGAATAATCTAATAGTAAAAACAAAAGGTTCTGATGCAGTTTATCCTGCATATCAAATGAGTGATGGAGAGAAAGTTATATTGTATTTAACTTCCAGAGTAATTAAAGCTCCTTTGAATGGGTATATTATAGTTGACGAGCCGGAACTTTATTTACATAGGGCTATAGTGGATAAACTTTGGAATCAACTAGAGCTTGAACGTCAAGACTGCATTTTTATCTATATGACTCATGACTTAGATTTTGCGTCGAGTAGAAATGCTAAAAAGTTTTGGATTCAGAATTTTAAATATAATCATTCTTGGAGTATTGAACCTATACCAGAGAATAATATTCCGGAGAGCTTATTAATGGAATTACTGGGTAGTAGAAAAAAAATATTATTTTGTGAAGGAGAAAACAATGAGAGAAGTCTTGATTTGTCAATATATGAACTGTTGTTTCCTGATTATACCATAAGAGCTGTAAGGAGCTGTAAGGATGTAATTTCTTACACACGGGCATTTAATAAAATAGCTAATAAAAATGCAAAGGCTTATGGGCTAATAGATCGAGATTTCAGAACAGAAGAGCAATTTAAAAAGCTCAGAGAAGATAATATCTATTGCTTGCAGGTTGCAGAGGTGGAGAATTTATTCCTCACAGAAGGTTTCATTTCTGCTTTTGTTGATTATAAGGCAGAAACTATAACTATTCAAAAACTTAAACAAAAAACGATTGAAAAATTAACTCATGACAAAGAAAGACAGGTTGCCAATTTTCTTTCAAATAAAATTAATTTTTATTTCAAAGAAAGCCA
The DNA here is from genome assembly GCF_028705895.1 of Massilibacteroides sp. Classification (GTDB taxonomy): domain Bacteria; phylum Bacteroidota; class Bacteroidia; order Bacteroidales; family Tannerellaceae; genus Massilibacteroides. The sequence continues at coordinate 65,587 of NZ_JAQWCQ010000011.1, forward strand.
CTTAAAAGGAGGAAACTCTAAAGATGAAATCTATTCAAGCTTCAATGATTTTAGAGACCAGATAATGATCGAAGAATGGTATTCTGAAAGATCAAAAGAAATTGATGATCTTATTAAACAACAAGACTATGAGAAGGTTGTTGAGCTTTATAACAATAAAGGGTTGCATACAATAATCGAAAATCTGTTAGGCTATAAAAGTAATGAGTTCAGAAATAAAGCGATAGATTTTCTAAGAAAGAATGAAAAAGCAAGACTTGTTTTACAAAGGAAGTTTCCACAAGAACTATTAACCGATTAATATTGTGTAAAGTATATAGCAATGAATAACGAAATCATCCTATATCAATCCCCAGATGGAAGCATCAAAATAGATGTTTTATTCCAGGGAGAAACAGTCTGGCTATCATTAAACCAACTGACCACTCTTTTTAACAGAGATAAATCTGTTATCTCCCGCCATATTAAAAATATTTTTGATGAAGGGGAATTAAGACCTGATTCAGTTGTTGCAAATTTTGCAACAACTGCTTCCGATGGGAAATCGTACCAGGTAGATTACTATAATCTTGATGTGATTATTTCTGTTGGTTATCGGGTGAAATCAAAACAAGGTACGCAATTCAGAATCTGGGCAACACAGCGTTTGCGAGAGTATATCATTAAAGGTTTTACATTAAACGACGAACGATTCAAGACAGGCTCTTCAATGAATTATTTTAAAGAGCTGTTAGACCGGATTCGGGAAATTCGTCTTTCTGAACGTGTTTTTTATCAACAAATTAAGGATATTTACGCAACCAGTATTGATTATGATCCGTCTGACGAAAAAACCATGATGTTTTATAAGGAGGTGCAAAACAAACTTCTTTGGGCAGTAAGTGGTAAAACGTCTGCGGAGTTGATCTATTATCGATCCAATGCGGCTCTACCCATGATGGGGCTGACTTCTACCGAGAAAACCGGAAAGGTCTTGAAATCCGATGTTAGCATTGGCAAAAATTATCTGTCTGAAGAAGAAATTCAGTCGCTGAAGTTGATCGTTGAACAGTTTCTGGCTTTCGCCGAAGCACAAGCCTTGGCGCACAAGCCCATGTATATGAAAGACTGGATAGAGAAACTTCGCTTAGTTTTGACCTTGAATGAACGGAGCGTTTTGGAACATGCAGGACAGATATCTCATCAACTGGCCTTAGAAAAAGCTTCAAGTGAATACAATCAATATAAAGAAGAGCTGAGAAAGCTCGACCATCTGAACAGTATAAAAGAGCTTGATCAGGATATTAAGAAGCTAAAAGGTGGAAAAACGAAAGGAAGGGAAAAACGGGATGAATAATGTAGTGGAAATAACCTATTCTCAAACAGGAAAATCAAGTCAGACAGACGGCTTGGGAATGCGTGAGATGCAAGCAAAAGTGTATAAGGAACGACACCGGCGCTTTTTGTTAGTCAAAGCTCCTCCGGCTTCCGGAAAATCACGTGCTTTGATGTTTGTCGCTTTAGACAAATTAATACATCAAGGCTTGAAGCGAATCGTGGTTGCTGTTCCAGAAAAGAGTATTGGCCGTTCGTTTCAAAGTACTTCATTAAAGCCTTTTGGTTTCTTTGCAGATTGGACTGTTACTCCTTATTTTAATCTATGTGATTCTTCAAATGAGAAAGATAAGATTAAGCGTTTTCGTGAATTTTTTGTTTCGGAAACAAAGGCTCAAATATTAGTTTGTACCCATGCGACGCTTCGGTTTGGCTTGGAGGATTTGGAAAACGAACAATTACAAGATGCCCTGTTTGGAATTGATGAGTTTCATCATACTTCGGCCGATGTAAACAATGGGTTGGGTGAAAATATCAGACGCATCATGAATCAAACAAACGCACACATTTTAGCTATGACTGGCTCTTATTTCCGAGGAGATGGCGTGCCTGTTTTGCGTTCGGAAGACGAGGTCTTATTTTATCCGATTACCTACGATTATTACCAACAGTTAGACGGATATAAATATCTGAAAAGCCTTGGACTTGGTTATCATTTTTATCAGGGACATTACCTTACCGCATTAGGGAAAGTTTTGGATACAACAAAGAAAACGATTATTCACATACCCTCCGTAAATGCCAGGGCGTCAGGTGCGGTCGATAAATATCATCAGGTAAATCAAATTATCGATCTTTGTGGGAATAAAATAGAAACAGACTATAATAAAGGATTGACTAGTGTTCAATCCAAAGATGGGAGATATCTCAAAATTGCGAATCTGGTAGAGGATAGAGGGGATCAGCGCTCGGTTGTTCAATCTTATTTACAACGTATGAAGAGTAAAGATGATGTAGATATCATTATAGCCTTAGGTACGGCCAAAGAAGGCTTTGACTGGGAGTGGTGCGAACACTGTCTGACAATTGGGGTACGTGGTTCGTTAACAGAAGTTGTCCAGATTATAGGGCGTTGTACTCGAGACTGTAAAGGAAAGGAACATGCGCAATTTACAAATCTGATTGCCGCCCCGGATGCGACTCAGGATGATGTAACAATAGCTGTTAATGATATGTTGAAAGCGATAACCGCTTCATTGCTGATGGAACAGGTTATGGCTCCATCCTGGAATTTCAGAACAAAAAAAGATCAGATGGAAGACTTCTCAAATAAAGAGCGTACAATTGTTGTCGAAGGACTTAAACCTCTATCGTCTGTCCGGTCGAGTCAAATTGTCACGGAACAACTTGATGATCTGAAAGCAACCATTCTTCAAAGTCCTATGATTGCGAAAGCTTTGGGAGGGGATACTCCGCCTGAAGTAATCAACAAAGTAATTATTCCTAAGATCATTCAGGAAACATATCCGGATTTATCGAATGAGGAAAATGAGGAAATTCGCCAACGGTTGGTGTTGGATATGGTACTCAAGGGAAAGGAGGAAGAGATTCGGCCGGATGGGAATCGATTAATTAAATTAACCAACACATTCATCAACATTGATGGCTTGACCATCAATATGATAGACCGTGTAAACCCTTTCCAACGAGCTTATGAGATTATGTCTAAAGAAGTGACGGCTCCTGTTTTAAAAGTAATTCAAAACACAATAGCTGAGAAGAAAATGCCGATGACGATTGAAGAGGCGGTTATTTTATTTAAAGGGCCTTATCAACTCTATAAACAGTCCCACAATACTCCACCTTCATTTGATGATCCAGATCCCAAAATCAGAAGACTGGCTCAGGCTATCAATGTGTTGAAGAATTATAAGATCAGAAAAGAAATGGGATTAGAGTTTGAACCGTCCATTAAGCAGAAAGGAGACGCCTAATGGATTGGCCAAAAGATTTATTGGATATATTTGACGAACCGGAGTTCGCCAATACCCATCCGATTTCTCCCAAAATGACGGCAGATGATCGGATAAAAGAAGCTTTCTTAGCAATTAACGAATGGTATAGTGTACATCGCAGGGAGCCCTCCATAGATGCCGACAGACCCGAACGAACGTACGCTATGCAATTGAAGGGAATACGTGAGACGGATTGGAAACGGGAATATTTACGAACGTTGGATGAGTTTAATCTTTTAGATGGAGAGGTATGATCAACAAAGATGAATTAGACGATATATTGAATGATCCGTTGTTTAATATTACGGATACAGAAAAAAAGCTTTTCTCTTTGTCTGAGATATTGATATTAAAAGCGAATAAACAGAAAACGGACTATGTTGCACAGAAAAAGGAATGTCAAGATTTTTATTTGTATGCTCCGTTGTTTAAACAAGTTCATCAGGAACTCAGCAGAGGTAAGCGGTCATTAGTTCGATATAGCGAAAAGAATCTGAAAGAAGGTGGATTTTATATTGTCAGTGGTGTTCTTGCTTTTTTGGAAAAAATAATCAACGTACATGTGGATAAAAGTGGCCATACAGATGGACGTACACGGATCGTTTATGAGAATGGGACGGAGTCGGATATAAAGCTGCGAACATTAGGAAAGAATATTCAACACGACGGTTTTGTGGTTACGGAAAGCAAAGAATACGACAATTGGTCATTGGACTCTTTTAAAGTAGGAGATGAAGATATCCATGACGGATGGATTTATATTCTACGTTCATTGTCTGAAGAACCGGAGATCGCCAATCAGAAAGACTTGTATAAAATAGGTTTTTCAACAACTTCAGTAAAAGAAAGAACGAAAAACTCAGAATACGAGCCAACCTATCTAATGGACAAAGTCGAAATTGTCAGAGAATGGAAAACCTACAATTTAAAGACACAGGCCTTCGAGTCTATCATACACCAATTTTTTGCAGCTGCCCGATTTAATGTAAAGGTGTATGATTTAGCAGGCAATGAGCATAAACCTAAAGAATGGTTTGTCGTTCCTCTTCCAATTATTCAAACAGTGATTCAACGTATTATCGATGGATCGATAATCAAGTATCACTATAATACCCAGTTGCAGATGTTGGAAGAAGTGGATGAACAGTCGGAACAGCTACAATCGGATAAAATTGATACAGCTGGCTGGCATATACTTTCCTTAATCATTAAAGAAAAGTATTTTAAGGAAATCCTTTCGGGTGAAAAAACGATTGAATACAGAGAATTGAAACAAAATAAACTTTCGTCCTATACCTGGGTAGAACAGGAAAGTGGCATTCGTTATCTAAAAAAATACGATGCCATACGTTTTTATGTGGGCTATCACAAAGACCGGGATTTGGCCTTAGTTGAAATTACAGATACAACATACGATGAGGACAATCAAATGATAAAATATCATTTAGGTAAGGTATTGGAAGTAAGTATAAAGGAAAGGTAGATATATGAATTCTGAGCACCAAAAAGATACTAATCAAGAATGGGATAAGACAATCTCCAAATTAAAAGAACGTTCTCATCTTGTTTTTTTAGGGGCAGGTGCGACAATGGCAGCGATCCTTAATGGAGATAAAAATGGGAATAAATGCTCTGTAATGAATAATTTCTTAGAAGAATTAAACCTTCTTCCTTTAATTGACAACTGTAATATTAAAACAACAAGTCAAAATCTTGAAGATATTTACTCCGAGTTATATGAAAGAAAAGAATATGTAAAGGTCAGAAAAACATTAGAGAAAAATATATTTGATTATTTCTCCAAACTTAGACTCCCTGACAAAGCAACAATTTATGATTATCTAATTCTTTGTCTTACTAAAAAAGATTTGATCGCAACATTTAATTGGGATCCATTATTGATTGAAGCATATAATAGAGTGATCGATTTGGGATTTCCTGAAAAAAAACTTCCTCGGCTCGCTTTTTTGCATGGAAATGTTTCAGCTGGAATATGCCCTGCATGCAAAAACTACGGGCATATAGAGTCCCATTGTAAGAAATGTGGTCTTGACTATGTGAATACCAAGCTTTTATTCCCCATTAAAAAGAAGAATTATAGCTCTGATGAATTCATTTACAAGCAATGGCAGTTGGTGAAAAAATATATTGATTATGCCGGGATCATCACTTTTTTCGGTTATAGTGCACCGGAAAGTGATATAGACGCTATGGATCTTATTCGATCAATATATAATAAGGAAAATAATGGACATAGATTAGACAGAATTGAAATAATAGATATAGCAGATCAGAATAAGCTTTGGAAAAAATGGGGAAACTTCTACCATATTGATGCCAGCTTTTTAAAAATCACAGATTCTTTTTGGAAAAGTTATATAACAAAATTCCCAAGAGCAACAGTAAAACGTTATGTTGAGTCAGAGATTGAAAGCCCACAGTTTATAGGGCCTAGTATTATACCTATGGAACGAACCCTGACGGAATTAAAGACGTTATTTGATCCATTTATCTATTGAACCTCAGAAACTAACTTAATTATAACACATTAACTAATTCCACGCTTTGCCACTACTGAAAAACAAGAATTTTTATGATTCAACCGCACAATTCCAAAACTCGTAAGCCTTCTATATTTTTTCATCCCACTATACTACTCACTTTTCTTGAAAAAAATAGAAAAGTAGGTTATAAAACAATTCTTATTCTTTCACAGTACCCCCACAATTTCATCAATAACCTTATTCCCAAAGCTATCCAAATAAATGCTGGTTGTAGCTACATCTGTATGCCCGAACACTTGTGCTATTTTATCGATAGCAACATCATTATTCCGAAGTCTCATTGCTACAGAATGGCGAGAAACATAGGTTGTCAGATTTATAGGTATATTAAGTTCTTTAGCAACTTCCTTAAGGGCATCATTGTACCGACCACGTCTGTTCTTGATATGTTCATATAGTTTTGCTCCCTCATAGTCACGAGTGATACAGGGAGTAAGATAGTTAGCGATTAAAAGAGTGTTATGCTTAAACCATTCAATAAGAGATTCTAATTCCAGAGTTATTTTCACATACATAAGCTTGGCTGATTTGTTATGTCTCAATTTATACCGTTTATACACAATATACCTTTCGTTTTCGACTTCGTAAATATTCTTCGTAGATAGTTGCGCCATATCAATATAACTGATGCCGTGACAATAGTATGAGAATAAGAATAGTTTCCGAGCAATTTCAGCAGAGACTGCCTCACAAGTAGTCGATTTGATTAGTCCAATATAATTATCAGACAAGTAACGCTTAGCTGTTGTTTCAGTAAGTTTATTCACTTCAAATTTACCTTTTCCATAAGGATAAAAGCGTTCATCAGCTTCACCAGCACTTATTGCTTTGTTGTAAGCAGCACGTAACGCCTTGTGATGGTATTTTCGAGTATTTCCGCAGAATCCTTTCCTTTCGACATTTCGATCTCCTTTTTTCCCCTTATCAAAAGTAAAACAGTATTCCGAAAATATATATAGTTTGGTAGAACATATCTCTTATCATAGCGAGAATATTCTCGTAATGATGTCGTGCTACGGTGCTACGGCTACGGGATTAATTTGTGTAATAGATTGTTTTATAGTCTATTATACCTTTCTTTTGCGTAGCATCGCTGGATGTACATAGGTTTTTCTATCTACATCATACAGTAGAATAACTTTCCGAAGATACTGAACAAAAAAAAGTTATTATTTCCTCGTCATGATCGTCATACTTTTTCTAAAGGGGATTTAAAATCCCTTCTAAAACAAATCTGGCAAAGTTCGAAAATAGCACTTTGAACATAAGTCAAGGTTGACTGTAAATTTGTAAGAATCGTGTTGCTCCAAAATAGTGCGAAAAAAGGGGTTTTCAGTCAAGGGGTGAAAAAGAGGATTAGTCAAGGTGTCCCCAATTTTGGTGATACCCTGTTTAGGACAGCGTAATTTTGCGCCCTCGTAGGGTGTGAAGAAGTTAACGCCCTGTTTAGGACAGCACGAAGTTGTGTTCTCGTAGGTCTGCGGAATTTTCCGCAACCCCATCAATAACAGAAAAGCCCTACTCCGGTAAGGGATAAGGCTTTATGTGTACAAATGACCAAAGTTATACGCCCAACACAATAGAGGCATTAATATTTAGTTTTTGGCTTATAGTTCGGGCTACCGGTAGGGTAGGTTCACTCTTGCCGGATAAAATTTCGCTTACCCTTGATGGACTGACACCCAGCATTTCCGCTACGGATTTCTGGGTTAAATTCATCTCATACATACGGAGCTTTATTACATCCACAAGTGACGGTTCATTTACAGGGAAATGCTCTTCCTCGTACGCAACAACTAAATCAGTAAGGATATCCAGCTCAATATAACTTCTGTCTGTTTGGGGTGTATCTTCTCCTACAATCTCGACAAGTTCGTCAATCCTTGCCATGATTGCATCATATTCTATTTCATTCTTTATCTTTTTCATACCAATAAATTTTACTCTTTTGAACAATCATTAATCTTGTCATATTCTTTATGAGTGCCTATAAGTCGGATATAAACCATTTTTAAGGTGAATTTAATCAAAGCTATTAGGCGATATGAATTACCCTTTACATTAAAAACAAACCGACCATTACCCACAGAATCGACGCTGTTAAACGTTTTCTTTACATCGGAAAAGTTATCCCATTTGGCTTGCTTGGTTTTACTGTGCCAATCCTCAAGAGCTATTTTAGCGTCTGGATAATCTTTTGAAAAGTCTTCGATTTGTTTCTTTGTGATAATTCGCATACCATATATCAATTATTTAATACAAAACCACGAATCAATTTCCATTAAACAAAATATAATTCCAAAAAATAGAATAATTACAGGGCGTTAGAACAAAAAAAGGGGAACTTAATCCCCCTTCTTCTCTTCTATTCCAAGCAACCGCATTTCATTGGCGCGAAACTCATTGTATTGTTCCAAAACAAAATAATAGCAAAATCTGTCATTTTCAGACAAATTGTCGCCAGCCTCAATAGCGTTGTTTTAATACGCTTTATTAAATAAAATGACAATATGTGCCCCCGAAAAACAAACGCTGAAAAACCACACTTAAAACGCGCGATACGGCATGCTCGTTTTTTTTGAATTATCAAAATTGAACAAAAAAAGGCAATGGATAAAATCTCCCTATTCTTTTTGAAAAAAGACTCTATTCTTTTTTTGAAGATAAAGGATATTTTTCAGAAAATAACCTTTATATTTTTGGTAAAAAACGGGCTATTTTAGTCTAAATACAATATCTATTGGTCTAAAACGATACCATAAATCAAAAAACAAGGATGGACATTTTTTTACGCGTAAGTAAAAGGACGAAAAAAGTATCTATTTGTCAAAATAAAACACAAAAAATCAAAACTATTCGATTGATTTTAATGTATTGTAAATCAA
>NZ_JAQWCQ010000101.1 GCF_028705895.1 Massilibacteroides sp.
TTCTCATAAGCTATATTGTTGAAGTTAACACTCTGTTATTCTTGTAAATACAAAGTTAACTAAAATGATATAGCTTATTTCTTGCCTATCTAACTGGAATCTCCTTTTTCAAACATAGGAACTATTTATGCTGAATTGTTTCTAAAAAAGGAGTATGTCTCGTTATTAAGCTCTTTCTCTATGAACGAAAGTACTACAATCTAATCAAAAAAGTACCCTCAATATGAAATATTTTATTTTTCAATTGTTGAGACAGGAGGATTGGTGCGTCTAATCAAATATTAGTTATTAAGAAATAATGTATTTTTGCACAATATATAATTAATGTATTCTATGGCTTGTATAATAAATATTGAAACGTCAACACGTGTTTGTTCGGTTGCTTTAGCTGTTGATGGAGTGACGGTATTCAGTGAAATTTCTTCGGAAGGTCCTTCGCATGCTGTTTTACTTGGCGTTTTTGTGGAAAAGGCACTTAAAGAGGTAAAGTTGAGAGGTGGTATGGATGCAGTTGCTGTTAGCAGCGGACCGGGTTCTTATACAGGATTGCGTATAGGTGTATCGCTGGCAAAAGGACTTTGTTTCGGGTATGGCATACCGATAATTGGAATCTCTACCTTGAAGATCATGGCGCAGGCTGTTATTCGTGAGCATAATAAAGCTACAGGTATTTATTATCCTATGCTTGATGCGCGTAGGATGGAGGTTTATTCTGCGATGTATGATAATGAAGGACGTGAAATACGGGAAACAAAAGCAGAGATAATAACGCCCGATATTTTAAATGATATTCCGGGAGATCAGACGATTTATTTATTAGGCGATGGTGCTGCCAAGTGTAAAGAAGTTGTTAACTCACCCCGTGTTGTTATTATAGATAATGTATATCCTTTGGCAAAAGATATGTCTGATTTGGCTGAAGAAGCCTATAAATCAGGGAATGTTGAAAGTGCCGCCTATTTTGAACCATTCTATCTGAAAGAGTTTCAAGCTACTGTAGGGAAGAATAAAGTTTTAGGATAAGTATGCTAAAAAGCATACTTAACTAATTTTTACATATTTATTGGTGCCTGTCTGACCTGGTAACTTATATTAGGTTCAAATACGAATACTTGTTTCAAATATGGAAAACACACTTCCGCATATGGAAAAAGGGGAAGATAATTATAAGGTACCCAATTTAGAAAAAGGGATTGCTGTATTAGAATATTTATCTTTGAGAAAAGGAGGGGAAACGCTTCCGGTCATTAAGAATGATTTGAATATTTCTCAGACTACAGCTTATCGTATTTTGAATACATTAGTTCGTTTGGAGTATTTGGTATATAATGACGATTCAAAGCGTTACAGGATATCGCGTAAATTACTTACGCTTGGTTTCCGTTCATTAGATGAACAAAATTTGCTTGAGATTGTATTACCTCGTCTTCAGGAATTGAGAGACAGAGTGAAAGAGACCGCCTGTTTTGGAGTGCTCGGCGAAGAAAAAGGAATCTTTATTGAACAAGCATTGGGGATTCATACATTTCGGTTCTTTCTGTCTCCGGGTAAACCTTTTGAATTGCATTGTTCTGCACCCGGAAAGGCAATAATGGCTTATTTGCCTAATATTGTGAGGAACAGATATCTCTCTTATATGAAATTCACCCGGTATAATTCACGTACGATAACGACGGAAGAAGCTTATCTGGAAGAATTAGAGAAGGTGCGGAAAAAGGGATATGCTTTAGATAACGAGGAAGAATTGAGTGGTGTGATTTGTATTGGTGCACCGTTGTTTAATTATACAGGATACCCGGCCGGGGCAATTTGGATATCCGGTCCCAAGGATCGCTTAACGCCGGAGGCTATACGTAGCGCCGCCACTCATATAAAAGAAATAACGCGGCTTATTTCATCAGAATTAGGATATAGAAAGACGTAACTATGATCATGATACAGAAAAACACAATAACGAAATTATTTAGCCTTTTAGTTGTTTGCAGTTGTTGTTCTTATGCGATAGCACAGACTCCTTTGTTTACAACAGATATGAAGTTAAACTCCCGCGGAGAACTTTTGATGACTCAAAAAGGGAAGAAAAGTGTAGATGTCTTCTCTGCTGACGGAAAGACGTTGTTACACTCATTCCCTTTGGATGAAATACCCACCGGATTAGTTATTAACGGCAACAAAGCTTATGTGACAACTTTTGAAGCTGTAGGCAGACTTCACGTTATGCAATTAGAAACGGGTAGGGTGGAAGCATCTATTCCGACCGGATCAGGGGCATGTTCACCCTTGCTTTCTACAGATGGGAAGAATGTTTATGTTAGCAATCAGTTTCAAAATACGGTAGTGGAAGTAGATCTGGAGAAACGAAAGGTGGTACGTTCCGTGAACGTGTTGCGTGAACCTAAATCTATGATATTTAGTAAAGACGGCCGTTTTTTGTTTGTAACAAACTATCTGCCGGCTCAAAGAGCTGATGTTGATGTTGTAGCGGCTTGTGTATCTGTTATAGACATGAAAACATTTACCAAAGTAAAAGATATACAATTAGCGAATGGTAGTAATGCGTTGCGTGGTATATGTCTGACTCCTGATGGGAAATATATTTATGTATCTCATAATCTCGGTCGCTTTACTGTGCCTACATCGCAGTTGCAACAAGGCTGGATGAATACCAGTGCATTCAGCGTTATTGATGTAGCTGCACAGGAATATTTAGGAGCAATTTTAGTTGATGAGGCAGAAAGAGGTGCAGCCGGTGTCTGGAGTATTGCATGTAATGAAAAATCACTCTATATCTCTCATTCCGGTACACATGAGGTGAGTGTGATAGACCATCAGGCAATGATTCATAAGTTTGAGGCGTATCCTGAAAAAGAAAACCTGAATTATGATCTTCACTTTTTATATGGATTGCGTGAGCGTATTCCTGTTGTGGGTAATGGTCCGCGCAACTTGATTCTGACTGACAATAGGTTGATTATTTCTACGTATTTTGCGGATCAGTTAAACTTTCTTGATCTTAAAACAAATGAAATCATTGCAGTTGACCTTAATCCGGGACGAACAGAAACAATGGCTCATAAAGGAGAGCGTATATTTAATGATGCGGCAAACTGTTTTCAGGAATGGCAAAGCTGTAATGGCTGTCACCCTGGAGATGGTCGCACGGATGGTATGAACTGGGATTTGATGAACGATGGCGTGGGAAATTCCAAAAATTGTAAGAGTTTATTGTATAGTCACGTAACTCCTCCCGCTATGATTTCCGGAATACGTGAGTCTGCTTTCCGTGCTGTAAGGACAGGTTTTGAATTTATTCAGTTTTTTAAAATTGATGATGAAAGTGCTACGTTTGTTGACGAATACCTGAAGGGGTTACGTCCTGTTCCCAGTCCTTTTCTGGTAAATGGACAACTTTCCGAAAAAGCAAAAGAGGGCAGAAAAGTTTTTGAAAAACTAAAATGTCACGAATGTCATAGTGGCCCTTACTTTACAGATATGAAGATGCATCGTATTGGTGATGATGTAGAGTTTGAAAAAGGATGGGATACACCGACTTTAATCGAAGTCTGGCGTACGGCTCCCTATTTGTTTGATGGTCGTGCGGCAACCATAGAAGAAGTTTTTGAAGTACATAAACATGGAATAGACAAGAAAGTGTCCAAGAAAGATCTTGAGGCATTAGTGGAGTATGTAAATTCTTTGTAAACATATATAATATAATGAGTTATTGCAATAATATACGGTATCATTTATTGACTACTACCCAAGCTGATTTCCCAACTATGGTAGCTGATTTACTGGAACAACTGCCGGCAAATGAAACAATCCTGCGGTTGGCGTTTTTCGGAACGCCTGCAGACAATCAAGAGTACGTAATACGTCGTTCAGTCTTGTTTGACCAACTAAAACACTATTTTGGGGCAGATCGTCCTGTATTGAGTTATGTTTCTCAACCTCCTTTAAATACGCCATTGTTATTGGAAGTACACAGTTATTTGCCGGAGAAAGACGATACGATAAGCTATCGTTCAGAAGAAGGACTACCCTATGTTATATTGGAGAATCAGAGAGGACGTTTCCTTTTTGCAGGAGGATTTCAGGGGGATGTGATGAATACTTCTATTCACGAACAATCCGGTTTTGTCTTTAACAAAATAGAAAGGCTGTTACATAAAGAAGGATTCCCTATCAATAGTATTGTTCGCCAATGGAATTATATTGAACAGATAACCTTCTTTGATGAAAAAGACCAACACTATCAATCTTTCAATAATGCCCGCGCAGCTTTTTACAAAAAAACGGAATGGCCGTTGGGTTATCCTGCAGCAACAGGAATCGGTGCTAATCTTGGGGGAATTTTGATAGATTTTGATGCTGTTGTTATAAAACATCCGAAAGATGTCATAACTCCAATAGATAACAGACTTCAGGTATCTGCTCATGCTTATTCCAAAGAAGTGTTGAAAAATGCTTCAGAAAAAAAAGAAACGCCCAAGTTTGAACGGGCTAAAAGTCTTACTATTTCAGAAAAACGGTTGGTTTATATCTCCGGTACAGCAGCTATCCGGGGAGAGGACAGCCTGAAAAATGTAGGCGTTGAAGAACAATTACGCATAACAATGGAGAATATAGCGGAGTTGACCGGTGATTCGAATCTTTCGATATTGCGTGTATATATAAAACATAAAGATGATTTTTCAAAGGTGGAAGCCTTAATGAACAAACTCGTACCGGAAGTTCCCGTTTCCTATATGTGGGCGGATGTCTGCCGCGATGAGTTGTTGATTGAGATAGAGGGTATTTCTATTGACTAATACGAGAAGAAACTAACTATAATAAAGTTCCTATGTTTGAAAAAGGAGATTCCAGTTAGATAGGCAAGAAATAAGCTATATCATTTTAGTTAACTTTGTATTTACAAGAATAACAGAGTGTTAACTTCAACAATATAGCTTATGAGAATAGT
>NZ_JAQWCQ010000102.1 GCF_028705895.1 Massilibacteroides sp.
TCGGCTGACCGACTAATCTTTTATCACTACTTTTGCCCATGTGGTAATTTTTATTGGTGGAACAACAAAATTACACACCTAAGGCGAAACCGAAAGGGAGTAGCCTTTTTTTATGCAAATTTTAGTCAGTCAGTAGTGAAAAAGTATATAAAAATGATAGAGGAGAAAAAGAGATAATCAATGTTTCAGTTGCTCAACATCCCAATCCTACCGCAGGAATGGGAGGGTCGGCTTTCTATGGAAATAAAGATAATTGAGGACGTAGTTTTAGGAATGGTAAAAACTCGGAGAATATTAATGACGATATTCTATATGGGTATAATTTTCAGGAACAATGGGATGTTGCCTTACGAGAAAATCCTCCTTTTGTTTTTATTACCGGTTGGAATGAATGGATTGCCGGAAAATGGCCAAGTCACGACAGTAATCCTGAACATTCATGGTTTTGTGATCAGGCAAGCCCTGAATATAGTCGGGATATTGAGCCGACATTAACAGCCGGATTAAAAGATCATTATTATATGCAAATGGTAAATAATATCAGACGTTATAAAGGGACTCCACCTTTGCAGTTGCTTAGCCAAAAGAAAACAATAAAAAAAAGGAACGATTGGGATGATGTGTTTCCAAGGTACACGGATTATACAGGCGATGTTTTAAAAAGAAATCATCCAAGTGCTTTGTCCTCTCCGTCATACTCTTATGTAAACGAGACGGGAAGAAACGATTTTATGACATTAAAAGTAGCAAGGGATAATCAGTTTATTTACTTTCTGGCGAAAACGAAAGAACCTATTATAACCTCTGCGGGGGAAAATTGGATGACGCTTTATATTAATTCGGATCGTTCTTTTCTGACAGGATGGAATGGATATGATTATCGGGTAATCGATGGAAAATATTGTGAATTATACAAAGAGGGTAAATGGATAAAATACATTGATGTTAAATTTTATGTTGATATAAATCAGATGATGATTTCCGTTCCTTTAAAAGCCTTGAGTCTTGATCCGGATCGATTAAATCTGGAGTTTAAATGGTGCGATAATTGGGTGAACGAAGATCCTATGGATTGGTACGTCAATGGTGATACGGCACCAGGAGGGAGGTTTAACTATATCGCGACCTCCCTGTCTGAATGATTTTGGGATGTGTTCCTGCTTCTGTAAACTAAAACAAGGAGAGCCCCTTTTATTTGTTGTTGCGTTCTCCCTCTAAAATAGCTTTAAGTTGTTCTGTTTTGTCTGGATATTCTTTGGCTACATTATTCTTTTCTCCTTTGTCTTTTAATAAATTATATAGTTGAGGCTCTTTGCTGTTTCCTAACTCGGTATTCGTGTTTTTGTTAAAAACACCTCCATTACTTGGGGAGATATACTTCCACTCTTTAGTTGAGATAGATAATGCACCGGCTTGTTCAACAATATACTCTCGTCCTTTTTGCTCTTTGCCTAAGAAAGTTTCTATATAGTTCTTGCTATCGATAGCAGCTTCTGGTGTTAATTCTGCACCGATCAATTTTGCTAATGAGGCGAAAATGTCGATATGTGAAACAAGTGCATCGGAAACGCCTTCTTTTACCTTTCCAGGGCAATTGACAATAAAGGGAACGCGTGTTCCCGCTTCAAAGTTACTGTATTTGCCTCCGCGGAAATCGCCCCATGGACGATGTTCACCTAATAGTTCAACGGCCTGATCCTGATATCCGTCATCAACAACCGGACCGTTATCACTGCTTAAAATTATGAGGGTGTTTTCTGTTAAACCGTTTTTTTCAAGAGTGGAAATGATCTGCCCTACACTCCAATCAAACTCCAGTATAGCATCTCCTCGTGGTCCCATACCACTTTTCCCTGCGAAACGAGGATGGGGAACGCGGGGAACATGGATGTCGTTGGTCGCAAAATACAGGAAGAAAGGTTTGTCAAGATTCTTTTCAATGAACTGCACAGCCTTATTTGTGATGCTGTCGGCTATGTTTTCATCTTTCCATAACGCTTGTTTTCCTCCTTTCATATATCCGATACGGGAAACTCCGTTTACAATTGCCATATCGTGTCCGTGACTTGGTTTTAATACCGTCAGCATTTCCGGATGATCTTTCCCGAGTGGTTCTCCTTGAAATGGTTCTTTATAGCTGACAGCTATCGGATCGTTCGGATCAAGATTCACAACTCGCTGATTTTCTACAAAAACACAAGGAACGCGGTCTCCTGTTGCAGCCATAATATAGGAGTAATCAAAGCCGATATCTTCTGGTCCGGGAGTAATAAAGCCATTCCAATCCTGAGTTCCTTGTTCTGTACCAAGACCTAAATGCCATTTCCCGATGGCTCCGGTGGTGTATCCCGCATTTCTGAATGCGTCTCCTATTGTTGTTTGTTCTGGCCGGATAATCATCCCTGCGTCTCCTGTTGCAATTCCCGTATCATTTCTTCTCCAGGCATAATGCCCCGTAAGTAGTGAGTAGCGTGACGGAGTACTTGTAGCAGCAACAGCATGTGCATCCGTGAAACGAAGCCCTGTATTGGCCAACCTATCTACATGAGGAGTAAGGATAGTTCGTTCTCCATTACAACTAAGGTCTCCATAACCAATATCGTCCGCACAAATAATAATCACATTGGGCGTTTTCTTCACTTCTGCTTTATTACTATTATGGTTACACGCTACGACAAAAGGTATCAATACAACCGGACTGCATTTAATAAAGGGATGTTGTTTTTTCATATTTTTAGAGTATAATTAGATCATCAAAACAATAGGCTCATGAATGACAAAATTACACGATAAAAACTTAAAACCAAGTGTTTCCTGAAGAATACAAAAAACTCGTTATCCCAGATTTAAAACGGAATAACGAGTTTCTCGAATAAATTTACCTTAGAAGTTTATACGGCCATAAACATTTCAATGTCTTCTTCTACAGTAGAAATACCTGCGATACCGAAGTTTTCCACCAATACTTTTGCCACGTTAGGGGAAAGAAATCCAGGCAGCGTGGGACCGAGGTGGATGTTTTTTACGCCTAAGTGCAAAAGAGCCAATAAAACGATTACTGCTTTTTGTTCGTACCAGGCAATATTGAAGGCTATAGGTAATTGGTTAATGTCTTCCAATCCAAACACTTCCTTTAATTTAAGAGCAATTACGGCCAATGAATAACTGTCGTTGCATTGCCCGGCATCCAATACGCGTGGAATACCACCGATGTCGCCTAATGGCAATTTGTTATATCTGTATTTGGCGCAACCTGCTGTCAGGATAACGGTGTCATTGGGTAATGCCTGAGCAAAGTCGGTATAATAATTACGTTTGCTCATTCGTCCATCGCAACCGGCCATAACGAAAAACTTCTTAATAGCTCCCGACTTAACCGCTTCTACTACTTTATCAGCCAATGCTAATACCTGGGCGTGAGCAAATCCTCCGGTGATGCTGCCGTTCTCTATTTCACGAGGCGCCTGACACTGTTTGGCCATTTCAATAATAGGAGAAAAATCTTTTTGTTGTCCGTTCTTACGTTCCGCAATATGCATTGCGCCATCTAATCCGGCTGCCCCTGTTGTAAATATCCGATGTTTGTAGCTTGCATTTTTTGAAGGAGGAACAATACAATTGGTCGTAAAAAGAACAGGCCCGTTAAAAGACTCGAAATCTTCTTTTTGTTGCCACCAGGCACCACCATAATTACCAACTAAATGTTTGTATTTCTTCAAATGTGGATAGTAATGCGCCGGAAGCATTTCACTATGCGTATAGACATCTATTCCGGTACTCTCTGTTTGCTGTAATAACTCCTCAATATCCCGAAGATCATGTCCGCTGATCAGAATACCCGGATTCTTGCCAACTCCGATATTCACCTGAGTAATCTCCGGATTACCATAACGACCGGTATTTGCCGCATCAAGTAAAGCCATTGCCTGAACTCCGTATTTTCCTGTTTCAAGAGCTAAGGCTACTAATTCATCAGCAGAAATATCTTCACGCGTGATTTCCGATAAAGCCTTTTGCATAAACATAAAAATGGCATCATCGGTCTTGTCCAAATTGTAAGCGTGTTCGGCATACGCAGCCATCCCCTTCAATCCGTAGTGAATCAGTTCCTTCAGAGAACGAATGTCTTCATTCGGAGTGCGTAATACACCTACTTCCAAGGCTTTATCCATGAACTCGGATTCGTCACCATTCCATGTGCATTCATCGGGAAACTGTCTGTCGGTTTCACCTAATTCCGTAGTCATTTCCGCCTTAAGAACTAATCCTTCTTTTACTTTGTTTTTGATTGCCTCAAGATCGAAATTAGCATTTGTGATGCTGATAAACAGCGCATCGACGATAAATTTATCTGCTACAGAAGACGCTTTCCCAAGTTTCCTTAACGCGTCATTATAGACCGCTATACCGCGAGCTACAAAGAGCAGTAAGTCTTGCATATTAGATACTTCCGGTGTTTTTCCACATACACCCATAATAGAACAACCCGTTCCTTTCGCTGTTTCCTGGCATTGATAACAAAACATGTTCATGATAATTCCTTTTTATTGGTTTATGACTAAGTTTTTCATTGAACTCTTAAAGATCTTTTTCTCTTTTCTCCCTGATTCTTCTTTGTTCCCATATAGGTCGTAA
Organism: Massilibacteroides sp.; assembly: GCF_028705895.1. Taxonomy (GTDB): domain Bacteria; phylum Bacteroidota; class Bacteroidia; order Bacteroidales; family Tannerellaceae; genus Massilibacteroides. The sequence continues at coordinate 4,636 of NZ_JAQWCQ010000102.1, forward strand.
AGTTGTTTGACAGTTGTCGAAAAACTTTACCACAACTGTCGAAAAGTTTTTCCATATATATGGAAAAAGGAAAATACTACGGTAAAACAAAAAAGACCTCCTATCCTTTTGAGCAAAGATAGGAGGCCGGTATCCTTCAAAGATGTCACATTTGGTACACTTTGGTTTTTTTCTGGAATATATATTTAAAGAGGTCCTGACTTTGACGGTTTATTTTCGAAAACGAATGATTTTCAGTGTCTTTTGTTTTTGTTTAGACACTACACCTAATTTCTACTATCCAGTTTAAATGGTACGGTATGCCTTTTCATTTTCATGGCT
>NZ_JAQWCQ010000060.1 GCF_028705895.1 Massilibacteroides sp.
TCGTTTCATTTTTTGCCGTATTAGCCGCTTCGATAGACGTTTGCAACTGAAGCTTTAATGTCTGCCATACCCTTACGATTTCTGTCACTGTCTGACCGGCTGATATTGCCGCCTGAGCAGCAGGTTGCTGCAAAACCGCAATGTCTTCCTCTGTTAATTCGTCGAAGTTCAGTTTCAGCCAGGACAGAAAAGCTTCAGGTGATCCTTCGAAACCCTCCTGTAGCCAGATTTCGTAGGCAGATTTTCCGTTGACGCCCGGAAGGCCCAATCCGGATATGCAATCCGATACGCTGATCGGGTGAACTTCTATACTGCGACATGGCTGTTTTGCGTGTTCATCTTCAACGTTCGATACAATACTGAACACGCGCGGATCGCGCTCAAAAGATTCGTTGTGAAATTTAAAGCTCAAGACCAGCCTATAATCTCCCACCGGAAGGTCTGGAGAAACCTTAACACGAAGCTTACCTCCCTCAAATATCGGATCGAGAGAATATGATTTTCTGTTGAACACATGATACAACTTTACAGTCAAATCATCAACAGCCCCCAAGTCGATGATTGAACCATCCGCAAGGAGCGCCGTGTACAACACCTCAAAACTATTGCCTTTACGTATTTTCATCTCACCATTCTTTAGTCCAATTTTCAAAAACAGAAGGTTCTCCCGTCTGAAGAATTACGACTTCGGAAACTCCGTCATCCTCAGATAAATCATCAACTAACTGCACTCCTGACTGACCACGCTCACCACGCACGTTAACACTTGTCTTAACGTACTCTTTATTTTCAACATCCCATTCGTACACGTAATTATCTTCTCCAACATGAGTCGGATGTGAGGCTATCTCTATAGCATATGCTACAGCTGTAGAGACATTATCCGACAAGGCAGACCATTCAATATTAATATCATTCAGCCGGCCAGTAGCGGCATTCAGGGCTACAGTCAATTGCCCAATGATCTCAGTAGCCGGTAGCAGCAATACTTCACGCGTGATTAGATCAGCCCACGCACCACCAGCGTACTGCCATTGAATTGCAGTATCAGTGAGACGCAATAATATCTCACGTCCGTCTTTACCCTTCAGCAACGAGATTGGAGCACTAACGACTGACTCTATTGTTCCAACCCTCTTGATCGCCGGGAGAGAGACAATGCCGGCGACTGACTCAACGACCGGAACCTCCGATACACCCTGTGAGGATGCTGAAAGTATCTCTGCAACCTGTACTGCAACCTGCTGTATTTCTTCATTTGTTAGTGCCATTACTCTCCTATTAGATCATTTTCAAGCAATTCAAAACTCTTAGTAACAATCAACAGACGCTCTTCAGGCGTCAATTCTTCGCCTTTAGAGATGCTTATATTGTAATTGTGACGGCTATCAGAGGTAAGGAATGCTACCGGAGTGTTATTTTTAATAATATGTCCTGAAACAGACTTAAGAGACGTCTCTACATCTAATGCTATACTTAACGTCAAGATTAAGTCCTCACTGAGACTACTTTCGTAGTTACTTGTTTGTTTTAGTTTTTTTAGTTCCATTTTCTTTTTCTATTAACAAGTCAAACAATGCTTTTTTTACAGGATAAACAAGAGGTGATGCAGAGATCAACTCCGTCAAAGGATGAATAAGGGTTTCCGGCATATCAACAACTCCTTTGTAGTATATATCCTTACCGAGATCACTCAATGCTACATCAGCCGCACGAGAGTAAATCAAATTACCCAGTTCTTTTTTAAAATCAACAAGAAGAGGCTCGCCCTCAATCGTTGCCTGCACATACACTTTACTAAAATCAATTTTCATAATCTATTTTTTTTAATTAAACGCCTTGTAAAACAGAACCACTGTCATTTGTCACGCCGACTATCAGTCCCTTACGCACCCTGAATCGTACACTATCTAAATCATATGCTCCTGGATCAAACGAGATACCCTCGAAGTAACTGTAACTGCCATCCGTATTGAACGACGTGACTATTCGAAATTCCGATGCTGCTATTATACCCGTCTGTGTAGTTCCTGTCGTTCTCGTGCTCCCAGAGAAAAATCCCGCCCATTTCGTGTATAAGGGCGGAAAATTTGATCCAAAACCATCCGACGAACCATACACGCCAATACCGAATGCCGATACAATGCCGGCAAGACATACCGTACGTTGAGCTGTGCTGGATTTTGCGACGATAATACCACCCACATCGGTACTTGTTTCAAGAGAAGTTGTGCCCAGCGACAATGAAAATTGCGTGCCGCCAAAATAATCAAACCCCTTCCATGTTAGCCCTGAAGACGCATTCACTTCAAATTGACCAATCTTAGCGCCCTGCGTCACAGTCAATTTTGACGTAGTAATATTGTTTGCTTGTATTATATCTATTATAGCTGTTCCGTCAAGTTCTATTCTGTCTGCAGCAATCTTCACTACACCCTGTCCTGCAGAGTTGATTGTAGCCGTGATGCTCGCCGCTGTCACATCATCTTTACTTGCGAATAGTGACGCAGCCGTAGGTGTTGTGATAAATCCTGCATTCCAAACGCTTTGTAATCCGTTTTCCGCAGTAGTCAGACGTGAGGACACGGCACTAATCTGAGATGGGATGACATTGATAGTCGAATGCTCAACACTTAACACCCTTCCTTCTACTGACGTCACCCTGGATGCCCACAATTCTATATTACCTGCCATCACAGATATATTCCCCTCAGTTGTTGTCACACGATTACCGATTGTTTGGATCGCTGAAGCCTGCAACAGTATTTGTTTCTCCGTTTGCGATATGCGTGTCAAAAACTGAATTTTAAAATCTTCCAGCGGATTGGATGTCATAGCCAACGAATAGATATAGATATCTCCTGTAAATGACAATTCGAAATCGGACAAACCATCCCAACGCCCTGTATATTCTTTATCCTCATAGGCCGAATTAACGTCTAACTCTTCCGTATGATATAAATCCTGTCCTGAGAAACCAACCGTCAACGTCCCGGCCTTAACGACCTTATATCTAAATGATATATAATATGATGGCCAGACAAGTGTACCGTCCTCTAATTCCAGTTGCTCCTCCGGTTTATTTTTTAAGTATTCATTCAGCTGCTTAATCGTATTATTTTTTAGGCGCAAGGCTTTACGACCGCCGTCCTGGATGATAGCGCCCAGCCTGTTTTTATACGAATAAAAATTGCTGTTGAAATACAAGAATCTGCTATTGACTGTATATAGATTGATATCTGAAGATGTTTCCCAGGCTATCAAATCTGAAGAGAAAGAAGAGTTTGTAAAGCAATTGTCCGCATCGGATATTTCTGCCCGGATAGCTGATATCTCACTCTCCAATCGCCCCTCTATTATTTCAAACTTCTGAAAAACATCATCTCCGTTATGCAGCATGAATCGGCCTTTCAAATAGGCGTTGTCACTCATCAATCCGTAGTCCTGCAGTTGCCCCCAATATGGTGTAATAAGCCCCTCTAACTTTCCGACACGCGTTCGAACCGCATTATCAGGATCAGTCTTCATGCCGTACACGACGTCCATGTAAGGAGAGCCAGGCTCGACGGACGTTTGCTTGATCACACCCTTCCGGTCTGCATTACTCAGGTTGTCAACGCGAACAAGTGTATCACGTTCAGTTATATCGGACTCGTTTCCGGTAAAATTTTTATATTTAATCCAGTCAATACGTCCTTCACCGTCATCTAAAGAGCCTATATGTGTCTCCTCAATGGCAAATTCATATTGCCGGGTGACATAGTAGTCATTTTCCGGAGTTGGCATCCCGTTAAATCGCTGCACCATAATGATGTCATCCGTCCAAAATGGGTTATATAGTGCGCCTTCTTCCGTATCCAGATAGATAATTTTATTCTCTGTGTCAACAGATTTAATCTTCATCATATCTGTAGTCAGATGTGTACCATTCTCACCGAGTAGCTGTGAGATCACCATCTCATAGACACGCAGAATACCGCGTACGGTTATATCATCTATTTCAAAATGTGCCTTTTTAGCTGCGACTCCGGCAGCATTAACAATGTCACGCCAGGTTAATGCCCAGCCGCTGCCGGCAGGAAATCCGGACACAAAAAAAGGCGATGACAGGGTGCCCTGAAACATAGCGTCTTTCTTTGTGTATAAATTGCGAAACCAAGCATCGCCATCTGACCAGATTTTAAAGCCATTTTCATGCGCGAATGAGTTGGCTTCTGTATCAGAGTAGATATTATCACGGATAAAGGTTGTATCAAACCATGAGTCGCCGTTTTGGTTTATTTGCCAACCTTGATCTGTAATTGAGAAATCCTTACTGTGAATTGACTGTAGGAACGTGATGTTTCCTGCGGCTGTATCGTCGATATCCTTGCGCAAGTAACGATCATCAAACTCATCAATATTCAAATTTTTCAACCGGTCGGCTTCAGCAGCAGTAAGGTGTATGTCGCGAGCTGTATCTGCATAAACATCAGCGATACTAACCACACCGGAAAGCTGACTGTGATTTGTCACACCGCCACCTGCACCACCTTCCCCAGAGATGACAGAGACACCTCCCGAAATCTGCTGTTTTGAGTCACTATTCCTTCCACTCCTGGTCTGTGCCGGAATTAGCTGTTCTTTTATGTTATACTGCTTTATCATAATACTATTCCTGATATTCTATTGCTTCATATTCATCCGATGAAATAGCTACAATCTTCATTACGCTCTCATCCTGTCGCAAATGCTGCACCTCACTTAAAGAGAGATATACACCTTGCTCGTTTATGTCACTAAAAACGCAGAATAAAGGAACAATCTCGGCCGTTCCGGTTAGAATGTTATGTCTTGATGCGTAGTTGCTGTAGATAGTACCGATATTTAATCTTTCAACCCGATCTGTACGTCCTGCCCGATGAAGTTCCGTAATCACGCTTTTATCCGATGTTTTAAAAATCTGTCCATAGGCTACCGGATTAGGATCAGAGAGCGTTCCAAGTATAGTTTTTACCTCAAGCGACTCCTTTGCATTCTTATTTATCCAGGCATTATGAATAATATCTGTTTTTTCAACCTCACGCCCATACTTATCCACAAGCGTAACGGCTGCGTCCTTATACAGAACCCAACGTGTTTTGGAATAGATATCATCACGAAGTTTCCACTCACTGCTTGATTTATAATCATAGCACTGTACTCCCGAACCTATTTTGAGTTCAAGCCATCCCGGAACCGGAGGTAAGTCTATATACTCACCATCATCTTTTTTTCTTACCAAACTGGGCAGCTCCCCTTTGCGGTAATAGCCAATTATATGTTTGTTTGTCTGCCAGCCCCCAAGACCTGTACTTCCCTGTCTATTTGCATAATCGTACCAACAAAGGAAGGCATCACCCATCTGTCCTTCACCGGCAACCCACTTGCAATTTGATGCGCTATGAACATAACTATTCGTATTCATTACGCCTTTGTTTTCCCAGTGATACAACGCATTTCCGGATTCATCACGTAGAGTTAGCAAGAAAGGAACATAGGAAAAATTACACCAGTTCTGCAAGTCATCATAATCGCCGCTTTCGTTTTCGCGCGAATCTTGCTCGAACGGATTGTAGCGTGTATCAAATAATAAGCTGAGATTTACCCGCAATTGGTATTTTTGTCTTGTAAAATAACCCGAATCAGCTATATAAGATTTTTTATCGACCGTCAGCACCGTTCGTCCAACCACTTCACTGATTGCATTAAGGTAATTAGTGTAGCTACCAGAAGCATTCATTATTTTAACAGTCCAAGCCACGCCAGCCTCACTATTTCCTGAATAAACCGGATTAATTCTGAAATATTTAGCGTCCACCCCTTTGACCACATTACCTTTAGCCGCGTCCGACAGCTTTATTCTAAACCCCTCAGGTGACGACATTGAGCCATAATCATTCACAGCAGTATCAGTACGAACGAGATAGCCGTCTGTCCCGTCTCCGATCGACTCTTCGTCCACTTTCCCGGATATGACTTCAAGCTGTTCGTAAGGGCTGTATTCCATTGTCACATTGTTATAAACCTTATCTACAGACAAGACAGCATCGTCACTACTCCAAGCCACCGGCTCCGGATTAAGAGCTGTTTTAACAGCGTTTAAATCAAAAACAAACACGTTGCCGGCTTTTTGTTGCAGATGTAGCGAGAAGGCGCGTAATACTTCATCCAACACCTCACGATAGGTCATTGCCTCACCGTCTTCGTCAAAGAAATTTTCTCCAAGTACAGATATTGCGCTCGTAATATCATCTTCCGTGTATTGAGTTAGTTTTGTCGATATATACTTAACAACTCCTATATAATTAATCCCTGAAGCTGCCAGGCAACGATCAAGAATCGCCTGAAGCGTAAGAAAACCAGCGTACGACCACTTTAGGCGGTCTAATATTGCAAAGTCCGAGAAAGTCAGTGACACTTCATAGTTTTTTTTATATGAAAATGGCTCTTCGTATAGTTCCGGATCAAGGTATCCCGACCAGTATAGGGCACCGTCACGCATTACGTCTAAGCGCACACCATCAGCCGCTATAGTATATAAGTCAACAAATTGCCTGTCGGTATCCGAAAACAACGTTAAGGTAGCCTTAGAACTGCGCACAGGTTCCAGCTTGTCCACTTCCTGCCATTCGATCTCTATATGTTCATCTCCGGTAACTGCAATATCCTGAACGACAAAAGGCGCCTCCGATTCCTGCCATATTTCAAACGTGTACAACGTATTGTTCACGCTTCTGAATCCGCCATTATATCGTAGATACTTCATTACCGTGTCCTTCTGTTTACCGTATTAATCTTATCCAAAACGCCGACCAGGTCGCGGCCCTCGATGCGAAATCGAACCTGTCCGAAGCCGCTTCCTTGAGGCTCAATCAGATCACGCAGTTTGCTCAAGGGAGCGATAACTTCCGGGTTGTTTGCCGCACCGGGATATTCGCCGACCTGGGCGAATGTGCTGCCGTAAACGACTCCGCCGGTAGCAAACTTTTTCGGCTTGGGGATAGAAGCCAACGCAGCTATAATAGACGCTATTGCAGCTACAGCCATAATCGGACCAACGACAGGAATTGCTGCTACGGCAGCAGCACCACCTGACGCGGCTACAGCCGTATTTCCGGTAGTTTGAGCAATAGCAGATGTAACCTGCACATTGCCCAATGCAATAATAGCTGGTATGGCCTGAGCGATTGTCTGTAACAGATTAGCGCCCCATGACAACCAGGCTCCTGCACTTTCATTCAACACTCCGGAGAGGTTTTGCATAGCCGAAGCAATACCCATTACGCCCTCCTGATATGCAGCAAACACCTCCTTCTTGTTTTCAAAAGCAAGGCTTAACGCTGCCGACGCTTCTTCCGCAGAACGCCTCACAGCATCCTTTATATCTTTATTGTTAAGTGATAGCGGTAACTGAATTGGCTTCGTCTTCACTCCTTTAACATCCGGTATATTGAGCTTTTCGGTCGTTACATTAGCTATATTGCCGGACGTAGCCTTGGTGATAGACAGGTTCATCAGGTTCAGCTTCTGCTCCCAAAGTCCGATTTCCCTTTGCAGCGCAATAGCTTGATCTCCCATTGCCGCTTTTTGTGCCGTCTTTAAGTCTGATATCTTCTGTTCAATGCCGCCGATGGTCTTCAAATTTATATTGGCCGCATTAATTTCAGCATTCATGGCGTCCAGTTTTTCTTGCCAGGCCTGGATTTCGAGACTAAACAATTTCGCAAGCTCTCCAGAAGCCGTTTTTTGAGCCTCTTTCAGGCTGTTTATTTTATCCTCAACATCCTTTATCGTTAAAGAATTATCATTCAACTCTTTACCTAAATCCTTAGTTTCATCTACTAATTCTTTAGTTCCCGACGCGGCATCCTTATTGGCGTCAGCAAGATCATCAGTTACTTCTACAACCTTTTTCTCTACACCAAATAGCCATCCAAAAAAATCTGTCACATCAGACCAAGCATCACTCACATCTTTGGCAGCCTCCTCAAGCCACTCCATAGCTTCTTTAAACTTTCCAAGCAGAAAGTTTCCGAATTCTTTGATTGCCATCCAGCACTTATCTACAATATTCCGGAACGACTCGCTATGAACATAAGCAACTCTAAGACCGGCAACAAAAGCTCCTATTGCAATCACGATTAGACCAATGGGGTTAGCTTTAAACACGGCATTTAATGCTGCCTGAACAGCAGTAAGAGCCACTGTGGCCGCCGTTGCACCTTTCTCTGCAATCATCTTGGCTGTGGCTGCAACCGTAGCACGTCCTGTGGCTGTAGTAACTAACACCAATGAACTCTTTAGAGCCGCCAAAACAGGTAACAACTGGGTTGCCAAAATAGCTGTATCACCCATAGCGGCTCCGTATGCTGACAATCCTCCTGTAAGTTGAAAAAAACCTATCTTGGCATCATCGATTGCGGCCTGCATACGCTTTGCTTTTTCCGCAGCCGTATCCATTCTAATTGCCGCCTGTTCTTCTGCCGTATTAGTTCCCGTCACCGCAGTCGTTAAATCATCTACGGCCTGAGCGTTCGTGATCAGGAATTGCGCAGCAGCTACATTCTCCACGCCAAATAGTTTTGCCAAATAAGTCACATCCTGGAGCTTAGGTTTTAACCCCTCAAGGGCTTGAGATAGCGAAGTCTCGCCAAGATCAATACCAAGTTGCGTCTGTAGTTTCAGAATAATATTACGCAACGCTGTACCCGACTCTACCCCCTTCAGGTTACTTTGAGACAGCACCTCAAGTGCAGCAGTAGCTTGCTCAACCGATACTCCCGCGGCTGCCGCTGACGCACCGGCCACCTTAAATGACATAATCAGGTGTTCGATTTCTGCGGCCCCCAACTTACTACCAGCAGCAAGAACATTAATTACCCTGTCAGCTTCAGCAGCAGACAAGCCGAACTGGTTGATTGTCCCGGCTAACGCTGTAGCCGCTTCCTCCATACTTACACCACCAGCCTGAGCCAGTGTGATAGTTTTCTCTTGAAGCGTAAGCAAGCCCTCCATCCCGATCGTGCTGTATTCGATCTGTCCAGCCAAAATAGCGAATGCGTTTGCTGCCCCCGCCGCGCCTAAACCCGACTCAACACCAGTCTTTCGTGCCACTTTTTCCAGCATCTTCAAATCATCACCGACAATACCCGTTATCGCAGATAGATCGGCAAGTGATTGCTCTAACTCCATTCCTGGCCCGGATAAATCTTTAAAAGCATCGGCTAAATTCTTCGCCATATCAACAAGAGATGTAAATGTTACCGTTGTCAACTTGTCGCTCACATTGTCAACAGCATCTTCAACTGAGTTTGCCACGTTCTGAATATTCGTATTAACCTCAGTTAGATTCTCGCTCATCTGCGCCGACACCTGATTAACCGTGCTGCTCACCTTATTCACGCTATTGTCAAGCGAGGTAAAGTTTGCCTGCATCTTGCCTATGCTTGCAGATATATTGTTATCTTTAAGCCATAAGTTAATGATATATTGAAAACTTTTCATATTTTTGTGTCAAACGTTAATCAGATGTTAAGTATCATAGCCTATACAATTCTTATCCTCATGTTTGCCGGAGCGGTTATCGCCCTTTTCCAGGCCGCGAAACGTTGTTTTAAATAACCCCGTATTTTTTCTTCATCCGTTCGAAATCCTGTTCCGTACAGACTTTTATCTCTTTCGGTTTTTCTGCCTCGGTTTCCCATTCGAACACACACACGTCATGCAGGAGGAAACCTTTTTTCATGTGTGGCGCCATCGCGCAATGCGACATGAAGCGCACCTGTTCCCAAGCGGTTCGGTGTCTGGCCGTTTCCCGAATCATGTATTGTTCGTAGATGGATTCAAAGTCTGGTATCGTTAATCGGTAGGCGTCATCCAGGCTTAGCCCGATTACGCCTACCGCTATGCCTATCAGCTCATCGACTTTGGCCGCTTTTTTTTTGCTGGATCCGGAATCTGTGCATCTGTGTCTTGCGAAGTAAACACAGAAGCGACCACATCGGGGAGTTCATCCGGAGTAATGAAGTCGAGCATTTCATCTACTGAAGAGAAAGGCAGTACCACCTTGTCGCGCCTTGATGCGCTCTGAATGCAACAGAAAACAAGCATCATCGTGAGATCAATCTTATCGCTATCTGTAGCCTTATCGATCTCACTTACCTCTTTTCCTGTCTCTTCCCTGAAGGCCTTCATCGCTCCGAGCGTGAGCGCACAGGGATACTTTTCCCCATCAATCAAAACCGTATTCTTTTTCATCACGCAACCGTTTTAGTATCAACTCCTCCGGAATTTTCAAAAGTAGCCGAGTACGTAGCATCTTCACCTGCTGGTGAAGACTGCTCCAGAGACGTAATTACAAACATCCCTTCTTCGTACTTATCTCCACTGTCCTCATCCGAGAATCCATACTTAAGCATCACCTCCTCACGTGATTTGAGCGCTGTCAGCAGAGCATCGTAACCGGCTGTATCACCATACGAAACCAATGCCTCGCACTTGATTGAGACAGATAGCTTAGTCACCTTCTTTTTCGAATACGCACCTGAAGCCGTGTCTTTCGTCGTACGTTCTTTTGTTTCGCCTGAATACGTAATCGTATGACTTGTTGCCGCCGCTTGCGCTTTCCATACCGGCGTGTCTGAAGTTCCGGTATTGACAAAAAGCATAAGGTCTCTTCCTTCAATTATATCACCATTTGTTCTTGACATATAATATAAGTTTAATAAAAAAAATAATTAGAACACCAGCCATAAGGCCGTATATAAATGATTTGATCGAAAACGGATTATATTCCGCCTTAGTTATAGTTTGCTGTTCCGCCTCCTGGTAGTTCTGCAATTCCGCCTCATACGTATAGATCAGCTGCTGCAGCGAATCGCAAGTTGCGGTAACAATCAGCGTGTCTCCCTTAACCTTCAGTTCCGCTGTCGCCCGTCCTGATTTAGCAACAAAACGTGCTCCCGGCGGAACGTTATGGAGGCTCGATATCTGGATTATCAATGGCACCCTCTCGACCGGGATCGTCGCGAGCGTGCCGGTCAGGCGTTCTGTAAATAATCCTATCTCTTTTTGCGCGCCTCGCGATGTCGTCGTGGTACTTTTGCAACTCACTACGAATAGGGCAATTGTCATAATAACGACAGGCCAAAGCCTTATACGCCATCCGTTCCACGCGCGCAAATGCCAATCTGAGTTTTCTATTTTCCTCATTCAAGTCAAGTATTGCCTGGTTGTTCGACTCATACATCTCGCGCCACACGCCCTCTTCATCCCGCTTTGACTTAGCATTATATAAACGCCGATTAAACAGCCATTGAATCAATGCAAGAACTCCGGTCGAAGAGAGTATCGACGTGATTAGATAAGTCCAATCCATACCAGGTTAGTTATTAAGAAAAATATAAATCAGCTTCCTCTCGACGACGGCGCAGCAGTCCTGCCAACTGCATACCTTTACTCTTTGTCCACCGGGACAATTCGTAACGAATATTCAGATTGTCCGGATTCGCCTTCACGCATTTCAGAAGTGTTGACTTGACGAAAGCCCCACTGCCAACATTGAACACAAACGACACCAAGGCATCGAATTGGTTCTGCCGAAGGCCGGAACACTCACGATTTACAACCGCTTCAGCGTCTCGAAGATCATCCTTCAGGAAGGCTTCCGCTTCGGCTGGGGTACAGGTATCCCCACGCCGTACGCCACGCGTATGGCCATAACCGATTGTCCACACGCCGGCGGGGCAACGATAAGCCTGCAGCTGCAGGCTCTCATGCCTTTTAATCAACTCTATGCCGGCGTAAGAGGTTATCATACCTTATCCTCCAACAATGCGATTACGCCTTTCTGATCATCTCGCACAATATCCGCTCCAAAGCGGGTAAAGGCTTCCAGGATCGTGCCACCCAAGTAACCGGGCGCAGCCTCATTCACCACCGTACGTAAAGTTCCTTCTGCCCGACAAACCATTTTGTCGTTCCAAAATAGGTTTGCAGGAAGAAAGGCGTTGTCGATTGTGGCATCTGCCGAGATCGGTGTTTTTCCGTCTGCCTTGTACAACAGCCCTGCATGACCTTCGTCTGTAGAACGAGTTAGGAATTCGATACCCATCAAGGTTCCAATAATTCCTTGCTCCAGCTTGGTAGTATTACCTGTCTTTTGGAAATCCACAAATTCAGGAATGCTCAACAAGTCTGTGTAGGCATCTGCTGTTAACAAGCCGTACCACTTGCCCCCCAATCCCGATACGTTCATACGCAGCATCAGGTTGTAGATACCCAGTATATCAGCCTTAACGAGAGCCTTACGATTCCCGGTCAAGCCTACAATATTGCTACCTCGTCCAGCACCGGTTGTTTTTACCAGGTTATCCGATTTCGTCGGCGCCCAGTGGAACGCGGCGTAATTCGCAACCTTCACGTTGATCTCGCCTGCCTGCTGTGCCTGTTTAGTCGCCCGCTTGTTGTAATTCACCATCAACTCGCTTTGCGAATCGATTAGTAGCGGACTACAATAGATCAGCGTAGTCTGGTACGTTTTCTTCGTATCAGTTGACACTTCAATTGATAACGGAAGCGACTTAGGCGCGCCTTCCTTCGCCTTGCTAATTTTCGTCTGCACCGGTTTTTCTACCGTTTCAGTCGTATCCGCAACTCCCGTTTCCGCAACAGATTTTTTGTAAAATTCGTTGTTCGGAAAGATTTGTTTTTGAAGCTCTCTTGAATAGAGCGTTGGTCTAATCTCTGCCATCTTAGTCTATTTGTATAAATTTGCCAGTTTGAATGAACGCAGTGCCATCATAGACATATTCCACAACCTGCGTTTTTCCCGCCACACCGGTGATTACCTCACCTTTCATATTAGTTCCCGGATTGAACTTTTCCGTAGCGGTTGACTTTGTCTTAACAACGACTCTTGCTCCTGCGGACAGTTCAGCATCGGGGATCAAGCTCAGCATACGGTCTCCCGTAGCCGACACACTTACACCATCAACAATCGTCAGATTGTTAACAATTGAGAGTTCTATAGCTCCCGCAGCCACTAAAACAAACATGGTTGCCAGTCCGTATGGCCATTTTACGATAGGATTTTGATTTTCCATCTCTTAAATTGAATTTTCATAAGCGTTCAACAATGCCTCGAATTTCTTCGGGTCTGATTTCTCCATATCCGCCAGGGCGCGAGGATCATGTTTCTGATACCAGTCGTACGTTTTATCCGTTCCGCCTGCGGCAGACGCTGCAGGTGACGACTTGCGTAAGTCCAGCAGAGCTTGAGACAGGCGATTAAAACCTGTTCCGGCAGCTTTCGTTTCTTCCGGCTTCGTTTCTTCTTTTGTTTCCCCTTCCGGAGTAGCTGACGCTTCCGCATCTTCTATTAAGGAAGTCAACAGCTCCACATCAGCCGCAGCCAGTTTGGCCATCTTTTCCTTGTTTTTCTCCGTTACTACTCCTGCTTTCACACCGCGTGCCAACAAAGCATCCAGCGCGTCCTGCTCCTGCTTTTTTAGCGCATCTCTATCCTTTTTGATAGCGGCAAGGATATCCGCCTCGGTCGCGTTATCCGGCAACCCGAGTTCCTTTGCGATCTTTTTTAAATCCATAGAATCGTTATTATTAGGTAAATATTCGGCCGCCACGCGAAGTAGGATATCATCAGCGCTTAGCCCTTTAAATTCTTCTTTGTGCTTCGTAGAAATTACCTCGTCCGCCAGTCCGGCCGCTTTGGCTTCGTCTGCCGAGAACCAGGTTTCCTCCTGCATCAGCTTCGCAATCTCTTCTTTTGCTTTTCCTCGCCGAGACAAGATTATCCGGAGACTATCCGTTACGCTTGCCAAGCTTTTCTTTTGCTTGTCGCTCAGTTTTTCAGGATTAGCGCCGGCAAAGAACGGATCATGAATCATCAGCTTGCTGTAATCGTACATGTGCACCCGGTCACCACAGACAGCGACCACAGCCGCCATGCTGGCCGCAATGCCAACCACGTACACATTTACATAAGCCTTCATCGACAACATGACCGACACAATCGAATAACCTTGCGCCACATCACCTCCCGGCGAATTGACATGCAAATCGATTACATCTGCCTGTTCGTCCAGCAGCGCTAATTCTTTAGCGAATTGATCACCATCCACTTTTTGCCCGATCTGGCCAAAGAGCCGGATTGTAGCTTTTCGTTTTTCCTTGTCGATGTTGCTTATGTAAATGTACATACGTGAACACTTTTATTAATACTAATCACCGCAAAGGAATAGAGATAAAAAGCTGATAACAAGCGAAGTTTCAAGGGTCGTAACAAAGATTGCAACGGTAGTAACTTTTCTTTTTTTTCGACCACAACCGGGTGAACTTTACGACAAAAAGACTGCATTATGACCGATCAGGAACATGCATACATCTTATATCGCGAGGGTATTCCGCAAAAGGAAATAGCCCGCATGATGGGTAAGTCCGAGCAAACCGTCACGCGCTGGAAGAATGCCGGGGAATGGGATAAAAAAGCCACGGACGAAATGATGAGCGAGCAGACGATCCAGGAGGATGCATCCGAGTTGCTCCGCTACCAGTTGCGCACATTGAAGCAAATTAAAGAACAAAACGAACAGCAGACGGCCGCCGATGGCCAGCCGCGCCTGTTGGCAAAAGGACTCATTGACGGTGTGCGTGACTTATACAATGTGACCAAGTCCCGCGAGATAGAATGGACCACGTACGTACGCGTAATCCGGGAACTGACTGGCTTTTTGAGAAAAGAGAATATGCAGGTAGCGCAGCTGGTCGTTGACCTGATGGATGATTTCCTTAATTCTAAACGCAAAAACTTATGATCTCAAAGCCGTTAAACAGGAAAGAGCAACAGTCGTACGACGAGTGGTTTGCGGAGAAAGAGGCTATAAAACGCAGTGAGCCTATTGCGGAAACAGGCGTACAACAAGAGAAAAGGATTCAAAAGCTGCTAAACAACTTCGAGGCATTCTGTCAATATTATTTTGGAGACGATTTTGAATTAGCCCCGTTTGGCTGGTTTCACTTAAAAGCCGTTAACGAGATCATCAAAAACGAAAATCTATTCTTAGTCTGTGAGTGGCCACGTGAGCACGCAAAATCCGTGCTTATAGACATTTTCGTACCCATGTTCTTAAAGGCAAGAGGCGAACTGACAGGTGTTGTTATTGCTTCCGCCAATCAGGCAAAAGCGAACAAGCTACTGTCCGATATTCAGGAACAATTGCTGTTTAACAAACGGTATATTGCCGACTTCGGCGTACAATACCGTTCTGGCAAATGGGAGACTGGGCAGTTTGTTACGGCGGATGGATTAGGGTTCTGGGCGTTTGGTCGGGGACAAAGCCCGCGTGGTATTCGAGAAGGAGGACTTCGCCCAAATTACGGGGTTATCGATGATATTGACGATGCTGAAATCGTTAAAAACGAACAGAGAACCGACGAAGCGGTAGATTGGTGTTTAGGGGATTTATACGGAGCTATGCCAACAAAGGCAAGCCGTCTAATCGTCTGCGGAAACAGAATACATAAAAAGTCCATTCTGGCCAAAATTGTCGGAGATGTTGAAGAGGACGATCCGAAGCGGAAGATCGTCACCCACATTAAGGTGTTTGCCCTTGAAAACCCGCGCACGCATAAGGCGGATTTATCTGAAAAGGGAGTCCCGGCTTGGAAAGAGAATTATACAAGAAAGGTTATTGACGACAAAATGGAGGCGATGGGACTTCGGCTTTCGCTTCGGGAATACTTTCACAAACACTTAGTTATCGGCCGTATATTCCGGGACGAACACCTACCCTGGTCGAAATTGCCATCGCTAACGGCGTACGAACAGTTAGTCACCTACTGCGACCCGTCGTATAAGGATACGAAGAAAAACGACTTCAAGGCGATCGTACTACTCGGGAAAATCGGCATTTACTTCGATATTATAAAGGTTTTTTGCCGGCAATGCACTACACCGGAAATGGTACGCGGACATTACGCCTTAGCGGAGCTGGTACCACAAAACCGGATTTGTAAGCATTATATGGAGGCAAACTTCATACAAGACATTATGCTCAAGCAGTACGAGACGGAGAGCGAAGAGCGCGGCTATGCGATCGCGATCCGGGGAGATAAACGCAAAAAGCCGGATAAGCTGACACGTATCGAAGACTTGTCTGCCTATACAGAACTGCAGCATATCCGATTTAACATCGAAGAAAAACAGAACCCAGACATGCAAGAGCTACGCGACCAGTTTCTCGGTTTCCCGGACGCCGACCATGACGACGGCCCGGATGCCGTAGAAGGAGGCATATACAAAATAAACCGTCCGACGCTGAAGGGCAAAACAACAGCCCGTACGGGGAAATACAAACATAATTCTAAAAGAAGGGGGTAAAAATGTTTTATCTAACAGAAGAAGATTACAGTTCCGTAATAGACACAGGTATTTTGAATTTATTTCTCGAAAAAGGGAGTAACCCGGAACGCGGCGAAGAGATGGCAAAGGGATACATTTACAGCAACCTCCGCCAGCGTTTCGATCTCGATGCTGAGTTTGCCCGCGAAGGCACTGCACGTAACTTGACGCTACTTCGTTGGATGCTATATATTTCGGTCTATAACCTTTACAACACGGTGCAAGACCTGGAGATTCCAGAGCGGATAACCAAGAACTACGACGATGCCCGTAAGGAAATTACAGCTGTTGCCGCAGGCAAGATGCCCACCGATCTAATTCCGATATTGGAATCCGGAAAAGCGAAAACAACGTTCCGCTGGGGTTCATCCCCGAAGCGAACACATAGTCCGTATTAATCAACCCGTTTAAACACTGTTTAAACGTCCGAAATTTAAAATGTAATATGAATAAGATACAAAGTTATATACAAAGCATAATCGGAGCCTCTAAAGGCAAAAAAAATACAGCACGACAATCCGCGTCGTTAATCAAGCAGCCGATGGATCGCGTAAAGATGGACATGAGTAATCTGAACTCAGCCGTGGAAAGCGCCCTTGATCCGAACAACAGCGACCGGATCGACTTGCTGACGACCTATGAAAACGCTTGGAAAGACAGCAAAGTGATCTCAGAACGCGAGAAGGCGGACAGCTACCTGATCACCGAGCCGTTCGAGGTCCGAAGCGGCGAGACTGTAAATAAGGAGAAACAAAAGCTATTTTCCCGCCCCTGGTTCACAGAATTTCTTAAAATCGCGCTGCACGTGGAATTTTGGGGATATACCCTGATCGAATTTCAGGAGCAAGATGAGCACGGAGAATTTACAGGAGTGAAAGTCTTTCCACGCAAGTATGTTCGCCCGTTTGAGAAACTAATTGTTCCCGAACCATCACGCAAGGATGGCGTGTCTTATGCCGGTAACGAAACCGCCTACTTCCTGTTGGAACTGGGCGACCCGGAAGAACTCGGCAAGCTGGAGACAGTATCGCGAGAAATCATCTGGAAAACATTCGCGCGATCGGATTGGTCTGAATACAACGAACGCTTTGGTAAGCCTTTCCTTGACTTCGCTGTAGATACAACGAACGACGAGGAAATAAAGGCAAAGGTGGAAATGGCGGAAAATTTCGGATCGAACGGGTATGTGATTCGGGACTTAGACGAAGAGGTGAAAATCACGGCGATCGCATCCAAAGCGGGAGCGGAAAACTTCAGAGACTTGGCGACATTTTGCGACAACCAGATCGCACTGTTATTTAACGGCCAGACCGGCACCGGGGAAGAGAAGAGTTTTGTAGGATCGGCGGAAGTGCACGAGCGCGTTTTGGATAGATTCACTGAAGCAAGACTGGTATTGATTCAGAACATCATTAATTATCGCCTGATCCCGTTCCTGCGTGAACACGGCTACCCGCTCACGGACGAAGACGAAGTACGCTTCTTGTCTCTCGATCCGAAAGAACAGGAACGCCGCAGAGAGGAAACCGAACCCCAACAGCCGAACGATCCAAACGATCCGAACAGCGATGACGACGATGATAATGACGACGACACGACAGGGGACACGATCGGTTTTTTCGCGTAAGCCCTCCACGCGGGGGCTTTCAGGCAATAGTTAACGATCTGTATTACGGCCACGCCTGCACCCGTTGTGCCGGTATGCGCATTGCGGCTAAGAATATCCAGCTCCCGCCCGACTTAGAGGAGCGGATACTGAGACGCATTTATGACGGATTCGATGTCTCGAACGACATTCTCGAGGAACTGTTCTATCAAACGCTGAACGAACTAAACAGTGCCGTGGATGAAGGCTTACCTTCGCCCAAGTGGGTAGATGAAAACAAAGCGTTCGTGGACGCACTGAAGTATAACAATGCCGTGTTTTCCGCCTTTAAAACACACCGGGAACAGAACGACCTGCATAGGCTGTTATTAGACGAAAACGGAAAACAGAAAGACTTCGCTCGCTTCCGTCGTGACACGGAACCTGTAATCGGCGACTATAATTCAAACTGGCTCAAGACCGAATATGACACAGCAATAAAAAACGCTCGTACGGCCGCCCAGTTTGTTGATTACGAACAAGACGAAGATTTATTCCCCAATTTAAAGTGGCTACCGTCATCGGCCGTGGAACCACGTGCCGCGCACATGCTCTATTATAATACCATACGCAGCCTGCGTGACGGTTGGTGGAAAACGCACTATCCCGGTTGCCTTTGGGGATGCCAGTGCGACACGACCAGCACAAGCGATCCGATCACTCACCAGGGCAATATGCCTGTCGCTACTCAAGTCAATACCGCCGGACCAGCTGCCGCACCAGGACTTGATCATAACCCCTACTATACGAAGAGTATTTTTTCCCGTACGCATCCATACGTCACGGATGCGTATTTGCCGGAAAAGAAACTGCGCAAGCTGTTAATCCCAATCGTTAAAAAACTATTGAAGAAATGAATCCATTCCAACAAATCAAATCAGAGATAGTCCGGGCTGTAAGCAAAGTGCGGAACGATCTACCCCGGATTGTGGGTAAAACGGCGGTAGATCACTACAAAGAAAACTTTGACAAGGAGGGCTTTGTAAATGGCGGGGTTGAAAAATGGAAAGATGTGAAGCGACGCGACGCAAAAAGTCCGTGGTATGGATTCGAATACAAAGGTGACCGGACGACACATCGTCTGAAAAAGAAAAAAGGAGCAAAAGGATACCAGTCCGGTGGAAGGAACAAAACAAACTTTTCTAATGCTGCTACAAAACGCCAAATATTGTCCGGAAGCACACACGAACTAAAACGGAGCCTGCGCTACGTGGCTGGTACGGATCAGGTCGCAATCGTATCAGACAAACCATATGCGGAAGTACAGAACGAAGGCGGGGCGATAAAAATATTCGGACGAGGCAGCGTGATGCTTCCCGCGCGCCCATTCGTAGGCGAGAGCATCGAATTAGACAAAAAAATATCGGACGAAACCGATAAATTGATGGATAATCTTTTTAAATAAAAAAACAATATGTTATACCCAATTTACTTACAATTTAAACAGTGTTTAAACGACGTACAAGGCATCACGACCGTGCAACTATACAGCAAGCAATTCGAGTCTGTAATCACTACCGGAAACGCCGTGTTCGTTGCCTTTGAGCCGGTCAACATCAGCCAGCTGATTAAGGAAAACAAGTCCAATCGAGTTTCTGTACATTTATATATAGCGACGAAAGTCCTATCCGGGACAGACGGATCAATCCCGGACGAATCGATCTTGAAACATGATGACTTGTTCAAAAAAATTACGGAAGTAGTCGATAAAAAAAGGCTGGAAATCGGAAAGCGAACAGACCTGATCGGCTATGCAATCCAGCCAATTGATAGCGGCTTTCTTATCTCTCGGTTAGACTACGAAGTTCGTTTTTAGATCAAAACAGACTTAACTGACGTTTATCTTCCTCCTGTCGTTTACCATTCTTCAACTCAAGTTTGGCGGGGTAAGCAAGATATCGATTGAAGGTAGAGTAAGAAATGTGGAATGTAGGCTCAATGATATTCTGATACACGAAGAGCTGGGATACACCACGCCGCTTATATTCCAGCACGATATCCTGCACCTTAATCATCCGTTTTAACACATTTCTATTGTTATAAGCCATCAAATTCCCTCTTTTTACAAAACTAACAAACAGATAGTCTCATTTCTGCATTTTTTGTTCACAAAAAAAAAGTCCGCCCTATCTTCACAGACAGGACGAACTTTTATAACGCAATTATTAATACTCTTTAGGATAAAAATCCCGTACCGGACAAAGCTCTTGCATTCTCCTCAATAGTCATACGGTTATAGCGCGCAAAGCATTGGCTTGACTTATGGCCTGTTAGCTTCATTATATTTGATTCGGCCGTTCCATCTTTAATCATATTTGGTACTTCCCATTCGGGTAGTTTGCCGTCTTTCAGGTATTGCAGGAAGTTTTCGGTAACCTGTCCGAAATGAGCTTCATGCCCTACGCGATATTTTGCCGGTATCTGTATTTGCCACACACCATCTTTGA